>NZ_CATKQE010000043.1:0-333 GCF_949767845.1 Pseudomonas sp. IT-232MI5 | reverse complement strand
ACGAACCTGGAATACCTGTTCCTGGCCGGCAACGACAATCTCAACGGCACCGGCAACAGCCTGAACAACCTGATCACGGGCAACAGCGGCAACAACATCCTTGACGGTGGCGCCGGTGCCGACAGCCTGGTCGGCGGAGCAGGCAACGACACCTACATCGTCGACAATCTGGGCGACAGCATCAGCGAAACCAGCACCTTGGCCAGCGAGATCGACACTGTGCGCGCCTCGGTGGACTGGACACTGAGCGCCAACCTGGAAAACCTCATCCTCACCGGCAATGCCATCAACGGCACCGGCAACGAACTCAACAACAGCCTCACCGGCAACGAT
>NZ_CATKQE010000042.1:0-338 GCF_949767845.1 Pseudomonas sp. IT-232MI5 | reverse complement strand
GTTGTCGTGACTTTGGCCAATGGTCAAACCATCACCATCGGCGTCGGCCAGACCACTGGCACCGCCACTACCACCGCACCGAACGATGCGCTGACCGGCCACGCTCCGCTGACCAACGCGATCACCAACGTCACGGGCGGCAACTACGAAAATCTGGTGGCCGACAAAACCCCGGTCAGCACCAACGTGACCGACACCGTCGACACCACCAATCTGTCGCTCAGCGCGACCGGTTCGGTCGCTGAAGGCGGCTCGATCGTTTACACCGCGACCCTGACCAACGCCGCTGGCTCACCAGTGACCGTAACCCTGTCGAACGGCGCTGTGATCACCATCGA
>NZ_CATKQE010000041.1:0-362 GCF_949767845.1 Pseudomonas sp. IT-232MI5 | reverse complement strand
CGCCGAGGGCGGTCAGTGGCAGCGCGCCTATGACGACCAAGGCAACTTGGTCGAAGCGCTCGATCCGCTGGGCAACAAAACCGAATACGCCTACAACAAATCCGGCCAGCCCACCGCGATCAAGGACGCCAACGGCAACGAAAAAACCCTCGACTACAACGACGCCGGACAACTGGTCGAGTACGTCGATTGCTCGGGCAAAACCAGCGCGTGGGAGTACAACGAACTGGGGCAGATGATCTGCTTCACCGACGCTGCCGGCAACGCCACCGAATACCAATACAAGGCCGGCCAACCGGTGCTGATCAAGCACCCGGACAAGACCGAAGAGCGTTTCGAGCGAGACGCCGAAGGTCGGTTGT
>NZ_CATKQE010000040.1:0-362 GCF_949767845.1 Pseudomonas sp. IT-232MI5 | reverse complement strand
GCAGTCGACCTTCGGCATCACGATCAAAGCGCTCTTCGGTCTTGTCCGGGTGCTTGATCAGCACCAATTGGCCGGCCTTGTATTCGTATTCGGTGGCGTTGCCGGCAGCGTCGGTGAAGCAGACCATTTGCCCCAGTTCGTTGTACTCCCAGGCGCTGGTTTTGCCCGAGCAATCGACGTACTCGACCAGTTGCCCGGCGTCGTTGTAGTCCAACGTCTTTTCGTTGCCGTTGGCGTCCTTGATCGCGGTGGGCTGGCCGGATTTGTTGTAGGCGTATTCGGTTTTGTTGCCCAGCGGATCGAGCGCTTCGACCAGGTTGCCTTGATCGTCATAGGCGCGCTGCCACTGACCGCCTTCGGCA
>NZ_CATKQE010000039.1:0-367 GCF_949767845.1 Pseudomonas sp. IT-232MI5 | reverse complement strand
TGGCGCACGTTGATGGACTTGATCGTTGCACCACGTGGAGCTACAGCGCCGCCGGTTTGATCGCCGAACGCATCGACGCAGCCGAACAAACCCTGCGCTATCGCTGGGACCGTCTCGGACGGTTAACGGCTTTGGAAAACGAAAACGAACAACGCGCGCACTTCCACTACGACCCGGTCGGTCGTCTGCTCGAGGAACGCGGTTTCGACGGCCGCAGCACGCGCTATCAGTACGACCCACTCACCGGCCGCCTCGCGCAATCGATCAATGGCCAACGCGTCATCTCTTTGAGCTTCGACCCGATGGGCCGCTTGACCGAGCGTCGCGCCACTCTGGGCGACCAGTCGCAAAGCGAAACCTTTGCCTA
>NZ_CATKQE010000038.1:0-433 GCF_949767845.1 Pseudomonas sp. IT-232MI5 | reverse complement strand
AACGACATCTTAAAAAAGGCTACCGCCTTCTTTGCCCGCGAGCTGAAGTAAGGTATCGACTGGTTCGGCAGCTGCAACAGAAGGCTTACTCAGTGGCACATGTCTGTCGGTTGCTGAGCATCAGTCGTTCAGGCTTCTATGAGTCTCAGAAGCGTGCTGATGCGCCTGTTCGGCAGAGTTGTCCTGTTCTTGTGCAACTCAAGGCGTCTTTCGCCGAGAGTGGAGGCTGCTACGGCAGCCGCCCTTTGCGCGACGCTTTGCGCGGTAAAGGCATGCTTGTCGGGCTGTATAAAATCCGTCGATTGATGCGGGCTAACGGACTGCGTTCAGCCTGGAAGCGCAAGTTTGTACACACAACCGATAGTAATCATGACCTGCCGATTGCAGAGAATGTACTGAACAGAAAATTTGATCCAGTAGCGCCAAACAAGGC
>NZ_CATKQE010000037.1:0-500 GCF_949767845.1 Pseudomonas sp. IT-232MI5 | reverse complement strand
TCGGCGCGCCGGTGACCGGCTCGCCTGTGGTCGTGACGCTGGCCAACGGTCAGAACATCACCATCGAAGTCGGCAAAACCACCGGCACCGTGACCACCACTGCACCGAACGATGCGTTGACCGGCCATGCACCAATCACCAACGCGATCACGGGCGTGAGCGGCGGCAATTACGAAGACCTCGTTGCTGACAATACCCCGGTCAGCACCACGGTCACCGACACCACTGACACCACCAACCTGACGCTGAGCGCGACGGGCACCGTGGCGGAAGGCGGCCAGATCACTTACACCGCGACCCTGACCAACGCCGCCGGTTCGCCTGTCACCGTGACCCTGAGCAATGGCTCGGTGATCACCATCGAGGCCGGCAAAACCACTGGCACCGTGACCGTTCCTGCGCCAGCCGATGACGTTTACAAAGACGCCGGCAAAGTCGAAGTGACCATCAAGGACGCCACCGGCGGCAACTTCGAGAACTTGGTGCCAAGCACCACGCCT
>NZ_CATKQE010000036.1:0-510 GCF_949767845.1 Pseudomonas sp. IT-232MI5 | reverse complement strand
ATGCGGTGCCGGTGTTGCTGTCATCCACGGCTTTTGGCAAATCGTCGACGATGTTCACGTCGAGGGTGCCATTGGCGGTGGTGCCGTTATCGTCGACCACGGTAACGGCGAACTGCTCAGGCAGGTTATTCGCGCCGTTGGCGTTTGAATGCGCTTCGTTATCGGCCAGGGTGTAGCTGTAGCTGACCACGCCGGTGGTGGCGTTGAAACCGGTGATGGTCAGCGTGCTGCCCAACGGCGTGGTGACCGATTGCGGGAACCCTGCGGCCACACCGTTGGTGACGACAGCGATGCCGCCGACAGTCAGCGTGGTCACGCCGTCCAGCGCAGTGATGGTGAACGTGCCGCTCTGGGTCAGCGCGGTGGCATCCGGCGTGCTGCCGTCAGTGAGGTTTTTCTCGTAGACGGTGAGTTCGCCGCCATTCACGTCAAGGCCGCTGATGACCACTGGATCGTCGTTGTTGTGGATCTGCAGGACGAGGTTGGCAGTGCTGGTATCACCGTCGGAAT
>NZ_CATKQE010000035.1:0-546 GCF_949767845.1 Pseudomonas sp. IT-232MI5 | reverse complement strand
AAGAGATTTTCGCGTACAGGGCTATCACCCACTATGGCCGCACTTTCCAGAGCGTTCCGCTAATCTCAAAGCCACTTAAGGGCTAGTCCCCGTTCGCTCGCCACTACTAAGGGAATCTCGGTTGATTTCTTTTCCTCAGGGTACTTAGATGTTTCAGTTCCCCTGGTTCGCCTCTTGCACCTATGTATTCAGTACAAGATAACCATCTTATGATGGCTGGGTTCCCCCATTCAGACATCTCCGGATCAAAGTCTGTTTGCCGACTCCCCGAAGCTTTTCGCAGGCTACCACGTCTTTCATCGCCTCTGACTGCCAAGGCATCCACCGTATGCGCTTCTTCACTTGACCATATAACCCCAAGCAATCTGGTTATACTGTGAAGACGACATTCGCCGAAAATTCGAATTTCTCAATTAAGAGAACTCACAAATTTTACCTTAGCCTGATCCGTTACCAGTGAAAGTAACGTTCAGTCTATCTTTCTATCACATACCCAAATTTTTAAAGAACGAACTAGTCAAAGACTAGAAATCAACATTCATCATC
>NZ_CATKQE010000034.1:0-602 GCF_949767845.1 Pseudomonas sp. IT-232MI5 | reverse complement strand
GGCAACGGCAACCTGGTGCTGGCCGACAACGCCGACAGCCGCCTGCAATGGTTCCACGACCCGGCCGGCAATCTGCTGCGCGAACACCAACATTATCTCGGCCTGGAAAAACCCACCGTCGCAATCTGGCAGCACGAGTACGACGTGCTCAACCAACGAGTCGCCAGCGTTCGCCCCGACGGCCACCGCGTCAGTTGGCTGACGTACGGCAGCGGCCACCTGCTCGGCCTGCGTCTTGATGAACACGAACTGATCGGCTACGAACGCGACGACCTGCACCGCGAAGTCGCCCGCCATCAAGGCAACCACCTGCTGCAAACCCAAAGCTGGGACCCGGCCGGCCGTTTGCAAGAACAACTGCTGGGACGCAGCGACGACAAATCTACGCTGCTCAAACGCGAGTACAGCTACGACGCTGCCGGCCAACTGACCGACATCAACGACAGCCGCCGCGGCCCGCTCGCCTATCGCTACGATCCCGTTGGCCGACTGCTCAGCGCCACCACACGCCAAGGCGTGGAAACCTTCGTCTTCGACCCGGCCGGCAACCTGCTCGACGACAAGGCGACAGAAATTCGCCGCCCACTGGACCTGACCCCACC
>NZ_CATKQE010000033.1:0-528401 GCF_949767845.1 Pseudomonas sp. IT-232MI5 | reverse complement strand
TGACGCCGACTTGAAATACCGAGTTGAACGCAAGATTTGAAAAGCGCACAAATCGGCTCCCTTTCCCCCTCGCCCCTTGGGGGAGAGGGCTGGGGTGAGGGGGTAGATCGAACAGACTGTCGCGATCGCCTGCAAAACCACTAATTACCATCGGCCACTTTGCGCTCTATCTCATCGATCTTGCGCTGCAGCGTCTCGGCGTCCTGCTCCTTCACTCTCGTGGACGAGGGCGTGATGACCTTATCCACGGCTTCGGTGTCATCGTCCCGGTCTTCAAGATCGCGCTCGACCACATTCACCGGTTTGCCAGACGTGTCGGTTGGCGGGGCTTTGGGGGTTTTCTCGTCACTGTTCATTTTGCTGACCTCCAAGGGTGTAAACATTGGAGGCAGGCAGTGCGGCAGGCGTTCGATATTTTTGCCGGGTAGTGCCGAATGGCGCCCTCCCGCGTTGGAGAGGGCGCGCTGACGGTGTTCAGTCCTTGAGAATGTCGCGATCCTTGGTTTCCGGCAGGAAGAACGTACCGAGTATCGCCGTCATCACCGCAATCACGATCGGGTACCACAAGCCGTAATAGATGTCCCCGGTCGCGGCGACCATGGCAAACGCCACCGTCGGCAGGAAGCCGCCAAACCAGCCGTTACCGATGTGATACGGCAGCGACATCGAGGTGTAGCGAATGCGGGTCGGGAACAGCTCGACCAGCCACGCCGCAATCGGGCCGTAGACCATGGTCACGTAGATCACCAGAACGGTGAGCAGGAGCAGCACCATCGGGTAATTGGTTTTCGCCGGATCGGCTTTCTCCGGATAACCGGCCTCCTTGAGTGCGCTGCCGAGGGTCGCGGTGAACGCATCGTTGCGAGCCTTGAAGTCGGCGGCCGGCAGGGCGCTGCCTTCAAAACTTTCGACCACTTTGTCGCCGATGCGCACTTGCGCGACGGTGCCGGGTTCGGCGATCACGTTCTCATACGGTATCGCGCGTTTTGCCAGCAGGGTCTTGGCCAGGTCGCAGGAGCTGGTGAATTTGGCCTTGCCCACCGGGTCGAACTGGAACGAGCATTGATCGGGGTTGGCGATCACTTTGACCGGGTTCTTCTCCTGAGCGATGAACACGTCGGGGTTACCGTACTGGGTCAGCGCGTGGAAGATCGGGAAGTAGGTCAGCGCCGCCAGCATGCAGCCGACCATGATGATCGGCTTGCGCCCGATGCGGTCGGAGAGGCTGCCGAAAATCACGAAGAACGGCGTGCCAATCAGCAGTGAGCCGGCGATCAACAGGTTGGCAGTTTGCGGGTCGATCTTCAGTGTCTGCAACAGAAAGAACAACGCGTAAAACTGTCCGGTGTACCAGACCACTGCTTGCCCGGCAGTACCGCCGAGCAGCGACATGATCACTACTTTGAGATTGTCCCAGCGCGCGAAGGACTCGGTCAGCGGCGCCTTCGACGCCTTGCCTTCAGCCTTCATTTTCTGGAACACCGGCGACTCGCTCAGTTGCAGGCGGATGTACACCGAGACGATCAACAGCAGGATCGACAGCAGGAACGGAATCCGCCAGCCCCACGCCTCGAAGGCTTCAGTGCCCAGCGCGGTGCGGCAGGCGAGGATCACCAGCAACGACAGAAACAGCCCAAGCGTCGCAGTGGTTTGAATCCACGAGGTGAAGAACCCGCGTTTGTTGCGCGGCGCGTGCTCGGCCACGTAAGTCGCGGCGCCGCCATACTCGCCACCCAGCGCCAGACCTTGCAGCAGGCGCAGGGTAATCAGGATGACCGGGGCAGCGACACCGATGGTCGCGTAGCCGGGCAAAATACCGACGATCGCTGTCGACACACCCATGATGACAATGGTGATGAGGAAGGTGTGTTTGCGCCCGATCATGTCGCCGAGCCGGCCGAACACAATCGCCCCGAACGGCCGCACCGCGAAGCCCGCGGCAAAGGCGAGCAGGGCAAAAATGAACGCGGTGGTTTCGTTGACGCCAGCGAAGAAGTGCTTGGCGATGATCGCCGCCAGTGAGCCGTAGAGATAAAAGTCGTACCACTCGAAAACCGTACCGAGGGACGAGGCGAAGATAACCTTGCGCTCCTCTTTGGTGATGCCGCCGCTGCGCGGTGGACTGCCGGTGGATGCTGTGTCGATTGTGGCCATGGGTGTTCTCCGTCGTGCTTATTGTTGAAGGCCGGAGTCCCCCGTTACTGCTTATCGCACTCTGGCCTTGTGGCAAATACCGCCATTGCTTTCGCGTGAAACTTGCACAGTCTGACCGCCTCGCATGGCTGCAAGGTTTCCTGAAGCATAATCAGCTTTTGCCAGATATCCACCCGCCGGCCCGCGCATCAGGCCTTGACCCAGCGCTGACGACTCCACGCACTCAGCCAGTCGACCACAAACACCAGCACCAGCATCGCCAGAATCACCGTGCTCGCTTGCGCTTCCTGAAACAGGCTGAGGCTCACATAGAGCATCTGCCCAAGCCCGCCGGCGCCGACAAAACCCAGTACGCTGGCCATGCGGATGTTGTTTTCCCAGCGATACAGAATGTAGGCGAGCAACTGCGGCGCCAGGTTCGGCAGTGTGCCGTAGCAGAACGCAAGAATCGGATTGCCACCCTGCAAACGAATGGCTTCGGCCGGTTGCGGCGGCGTATTTTCCAGTGCCTCGGCGAACAAGCGGCCGAGCACGCCGGTGGTGTGCAGGGCGAGGGCGAGGGTGCCGGCGTTCGGGCCGAGGCCGGCGGCAAGCACCATCAGTGCGGCCCAGACCAGTTCCGGAATCGCCCGCAAGGCATTGAGCAACAGGCGCGAGGCACTTTGCAGCGGCCAGCCAAAGCGCCCGGCGGCGGGCAGGGCGAGAACGATGCCGAACACCGCCGCGAGTAGCGTGCCGAGGGCCGACATGGCCAATGTTTCCAGCGAACCATGGAAGATTGCCTTGAGGTAATCCGCACTCAAATCCGGGCTGAGAAAACGCTGCACATACGCGCCCATCTGCTTGAGACTGGTGGCGCTGCCCAGTTCACCGAGATCCAGCCCCAGATAAGCGAACGAGGCAATCACTGCCAGCGCGATGCCGGCGATCAGCAGCAGGTTGATCAGGCGATTCATGTCAGCCTCCAGCGCAACAAGCGGCTGAGTTGATCGGCGGCCAGCACCAGAATCAGAAAGCACAGCAGAATACTGGCGACTTCACCGCCGGCGAACATGCGGATCGACAGGTCGATCTGCTGACCCAAACCTCCGGCGCCGACAAAGCCCATCACCACCGACGCACGGATCGCGCATTCCCAGCGATAGACCGTGTAGGAAAGCAGTTCCGACGCGACATTGGGTAATGTGCCGTAAGCAAACGCCGCCAGTCGGCCGCTGCCGGCCTGCAACAACGCGTGCGCCGGGCGCTGGTCGGTGGATTCGAAAATCTCCGCGTAGACCTTGCCGAGCATGCCGCTGTAGGTGATGGCGATGGCCAGCACACCGGCTGCCGGCCCCAACCCTACGGCGCGCACAAAAAGCAGCGCCCAGACGATTTCCGGCACGCTGCGCAGGAAAATCAACAGTCCGCGCACCGGCCAGCGCAACAGACGCCCCAGTCGGCTTGGCACTCCACCGCGTGAAGCGGCGGACAGCGACAGCGCGCGGCTGGCGATCAGGCCTGCCGGTATCGCCAACACCAACGCCAATGCCATGCCAGCAGTGGCGATGGCCAGGGTCTGCAGGGTGGCTTTGAGCAGTAACTGCAGAAATGCTTGGTCGTGCGCCGGTGGCCAGAACTGCGCAACAAAACGGCCCATCTCATTCTGGCTGTCGGGCAGCAGTACACCCAGATTCAGTTCGCTGAGCTGGACGCCCGGCCACAGCAAGGCAATCGCCAGCAACGTCAGCAGCAGCCGTGGCCACGCCGCGGGATCGCGTGAATCGGCTTTCAGCATCGTGGAATCTGCACAGTCAGAGGCGCCACCGCAGCGGTCGGCGATTGCAGTTTTTCGTTGGCGTAAAGCGTATCGAGCATCTCGGGGCTGACTTGATCGGAGGAGCAGTCGAACAGAATCTGCCCGTCGCGCAGACCTATGATCCGTGGGAAGTGCGACAGCGCCAGATCCACCGCATGCAGGCTGGCCACCAGCGTGACGTTGTGCTCGCGGGCATGCCGGGAGAGGATCGACAGCGTATGCCCGGCCATGACCGGATCCATTGCCGACACCGGTTCGTCGGCCAAGAGAATTTCCGGTGCCTGATACAACACGCGGGCGATGCCGACACGTTGTAACTGGCCGCCGGACAATTGCTGGCAATGGGCGAACAGTTTTTCGCCCAGATCCAGTCGCGCCAGAGCCGCCCGCGCCCCGGCCACATCCACGGGATGCAGCAGATTCAATAGGCTTTTACCCAGACTCCATTGGCCGAGTTTGCCGGCCAGCACTGCCGTAACGACGCGCTGCCGCGGTGGTAGCGGTGGCGCCTGATGCACCAGACCAATCCGCGCGCGCAGGCGCTGACGCTGGCGGGCCGACAAGTGCCAGGCACGCTCGCCGAGCACTTCGATCTCGCCGCTGCTGGGCCGCAACGCGGTGGCCAGCAGGTTGAGCAAACTCGATTTTCCGGCCCCGGACGGGCCAATGATGGCGACCTGTTCGCCAACGCCAATCTGCAAATCGACACCGCGCAGGGCGTCGATTCCATTGGCGTGGCGCAGGCGGCCCTGGTTGAGGCTCAGGGTCATTTCAGCAATTCGGCGGCGCGGGCGGCTTCCTCGATACCCTTGTAGTTCTCGGGCTTGGTGTCGATGAAACGGCTGGCGGCCTGCAGATCAAGAATCTTTTTCTGCTCCGGGTTGGCCGGGTCCAGATCGAGGAAGGCTTTCTTGATTTTCGCCGCCAGTGCCGGGTCGAGGGTGCCGCGCACGGTCCAGTTGTAATCGAAGTAGGTCGGGGTGGTGGCGAAGACTTTGACCTTGTTGGTGTCGACCTTGCCGGCATCCACCAGTTTCTGCCAGACGCTGGCGTTCAGTACACCGGCGTCGACCTTGCCGGCCTGCACCCAGGCTACGGTGGCATCGTGCGCGCCGGAGTAGGCGACACGGCTGAAATACGCTTCAGGCTTGATGTTGTCGTTTTTCAGCATGAAGTAACGCGGCATCAGACTGCCGGAAGTCGACGATACCGAACCGAAGGCGAAGGTCTTGCCCTTCAAGTCGGCGAGGCTCTTCACGTTCGGGTCAGCAGTGATGAATTTGCTGGTGAACTGCGCATCCTGTTCGCGTTGTACCAGCGGAATCACCGGCGTCGTTGCATCAGTCTTCAAACGCGCCTGCACAAAGGTAAAACCGCCGAGCCAGGCCATGTCGAGGCGATCAGTCGCGAGGGCTTCAACCACTGCCGGGTAATCGGCCACCGGCACGAACTGCACCTTCATGCCCAGTTGCTGCTCCAGATAGGCACCCAGCGGCTCGAATTTGCGCAGCAGTTCGGTCGGCGCTTCATCGGGAATCGCGCTGACCCGCAAAACGTCGGCGGCGTGGGTCACAAGGGCAGAAAAGGACAGCGCCAGGCCGGCGGTCAGTGCCAGGGTTCGTTTGAGCATGGGAATCTCCGTTTCGTGAGCGTCAAAAGGGCTGAAGTGGCGACGTGAGGCGCAAACTCAGGGTAGACGAAACGGCGAGGTTATACGCACTCAAGGCATCAAAGACCAGCATCAACAGATGTGGATTTGTAAGCCGGCCAACCCTTGAAGGCGAGCGTTGATCGTATTGTTCGCCGGGGCGCGGGCGATGCCGGACGCGACGAGTTCACTTCGCTTGCTGGATTCTTGCCTGAGTGTCCTGATCGATGAGGGCGCGCAGTGCAGCGAAAACCGGTGCGGCACTGGTGTGCTTTTTGCCGTAGGTCAGATTGAAGCGGTAGTCGAAGTCCGCCGGGTTCTGGCCCTGAGTGTGTTGCAACAGGGTTTCCAGCTTATCCAATGCCTTGACCGCTTTGGCTTCGGCAGACCGGGCATGTTCGTAGTCGTCCCACAACGCAAGAATCTCGTTTCTCAGCGCCTCATCAAGCGAGCGGGTGAGCAGCAGAAGGTCATTACGCTCCTGCTCAGCCTTGTCGGGGAACGCGGCCTGATCGACTGCCGGGATGTCGCCGTTGATCGCTTCGCCCAAGTCGTGAATCACGCACATCTTCAGCACTTTCAGCAGGTCGAGTCCGACCAGTTCATCGGCGAAAACCATCGCCATCAGGCACAGGCGCCAACTGTGTTCGGCGGTGCTTTCGGTGCGGCCGCTTGAGGTGTGTGCGCTTCGGAGAACGTCCTTGAGTTTTTCCGCTTCACGCAGAAATTCGAGGCGTCCGCTGATTTTTTCGAGGTCCATGAACTTGCCCGATGGTGGAACCGAGAGGCAAGCCTAGAACTGATGTGGGTGAGCGTCCACGCATAAAATATGCGTTCAGAGCGTCTCGACCAGCCGCGCCGCCGTGCCGTCCGACAGCGGAAGCCGGGTCCAGCGGCACAGGCTTTGGCGGATCGGCACAATGTTGGAGTCGTTGTTGCCGGTGACGAATTCCAGCGCTGGTGGCGCCTGCAGTTCGCGCCAGCCGAGGGCGTCGAGTGCGAGTTCGTTGCTGGCGATTTCCGGCGTCACGAAACGCCACAACGATTGCCCGAGCAATTGGCTCAACGGGCTGGCGAACTGCGCGGCACGGGCTGGGGAGCAGGCCAGCAAGCGGTGGGTGAGGTCACAGACCAGATGCACCGGTCGCGTGCTTTCGCGCACCAGACGGGCGAGAGCCTGATCGGCTGCCGTGTCGAGACGCGCGGCCAGCAATTGCTCAAGCTGTAGATGCGCAGCCGGATCCAGCGCCAGCACGCCACTTTCCCAACGGGAAATAGTCGATTGGGTGACGTTGAACATCTGCGCGGCATGGCTTTGCTTGACGCGATGCAACAAGCGCCAACGACGCAGGGCGATGCCGGGGAGGGCAGGTTTGAGCAATGAAACTGACATGATGGATGTCGGAAAAATCTAAAGGGCCGCCAGTCTGAAGACTGCCGACCTCTGCTGCAAATCGATCTGACGATCAGACTGCTTCGGGCAGTCTGGCAATGACCTTGATCTCGAAATCAAACCCATACAGCCACGTCACACCAACAGCCGTTACCGTCGGATGCGGCGCCTCGCCCCAGAACTCGGTCAGCACCACATCCCAGATCGTCTCGAATTTCGACTGGGGGTCAACGATAAACACGGTGACATCGACCACGTCATCGAAGCTGCCACCGGCCTCCTCAAGGATTGCATTGAGGTTAGTGAAAGCCTGACGCACCTGGTTTTTCAGGTCCGGCTCGGGCGTGCCGTCCTCGGTGCTGCCGACCTGTCCCGAGACAAACAGAAAACCGTTGGAGCGAATGGCTGGCGAGTATCGATGCCGCTCATAGAGGGTGCGGCGTGCGGGTGGGAAAACAACATCGCGCTGAGTCATGGGAGTGTCTCCTTCATTTGAGTTGATGGAGCCACTGTAGGTATTTGCAGGCGGGCGATAAACGCGCAAGCTTGGCGTTCACTGTTTGTGAAATCCAAACAATCGAGGGCGCACCTTGGACCGTTTTGACGCAATGCAAGCCTTTGCCCGGGTGGTCGAGGCGGGGAGTTTCACCAAAGCGGCAGAAACCCTGCACATGAGCAAAACCACCGTGACGCAACTGGTTCAACAGTTGGAGGCACGGCTGCGGGTCAAACTGCTCAACCGCACCACGCGCAAGGTCAACGTCACCGCCGATGGCGCGGTTTATTACGAGCGGGTGATCAAGTTACTGGCGGATATGGACGACGCCGAAACCAGCCTGCCCGGCGCGGCCGCGTTGCCCAAGGGCCGACTGCGCGTGGACGTGCCGAGCCCGCTGGCGCGGTTGATTCTGGTGCCGGCCCTGCCTGAGTTTCACGCGCGTTATCCGGATATCCAGATCGACATGGGCGTCAGCGACCGCATCGTCGACATCATTGATGAGAATGTTGATTGTGTGGTGCGCGGTGGCGAGCTTATGGACTTGTCGCTGATGGCGCGCAAGGTCGCCGACCTGCAGTTGGGCGTGTTTGCCGCGCCGCAATACCTGGCGCGGGCGGGCACACCTGCGCATCCACGGGAGCTGGAGGACAGCCATCATCGCGTAGTCGGTTTCCTCTGGGCACGCACCGGCAAACCGGTGCCGTATGCCTTGCACAACGCCAGCGAAAACCTGCAAATCAAAGGCCAGCACGTGCTCGCGGTCGATGATGGTAATGCCTACCTCGCGGCAGGTCTGGCGGGCTTGGGCGTGCTGTGGCTGCCCAAATACATGTCTGCCGCCCACGAGGCGCGCGGCGAACTGGTGCCGCTGTTCGAGGACTGGCAACTCGAACCGATGCCGCTCTATGTGGCTTATCCGCCGAACCGGCATGTCAGCCTGAAACTGCGAGTGTTCATCGATTGGGTGGTGGCGTTGATGGCGTGACGGCATTTTGGTGCGCTTATTGCTAGCCGCTGTGCCAATGCCGTCAAAAAACCAACACATTCGGCGACCTGAAAGCCTGTAGCGATGAGATGCATGGCTTTCAACTCAAGGAGCTTCACCCGCATGAATATGTACATCGATATCGTCGGTGCATGCAATCTGAGCTGTCCCTCTTGCCCGATGGGCAACTCGGAAAATCTCAACTTCAAAAAAGCCATGCAACTCGACATGTTCAGGCAGATTGTCGAAAAGGCCGGGACCGAGGGCGTTGATACCATCTTCCTCTACAACTGGACCGAGCCACTGGTTCATCCCAAAATTGGCGAATTCATCGAGATCATCAATGCTGCCGGCATGGAAAGCGGCATCAGCACCAACCTGAATCTGGCCAAGAACATGGAAAAGGCCTTGTTGGCCGAACCGAGTTACTTCCGCATATCGCTGTCGGGTTTTAATCAGGAGACCTACAAAAAGGGTCATGTCGGCGGCGATATCGAAGTCGTAAAGCAGAACATGCTTGCCCTGCATGAGATCAAACAGCGATTGCGTTTGAGTACCCGGGTCGACGTTTACTATCACCGCTATCTGGATAACATCGAAGAAGAAGCACTGATGCGCGAGTTCAGTGAGCGCCTGGGCTTCATCTTCACCACCGGCTATTCGGTGATGATGCCGCTGGAGAAAACTCTGGCCATTGTCGAGCGAGACCCGTCTGTCACGCCTACCGATCTGGAAACCCTGAAACGCCTGGCACTGCCGCCGTACGACGATCTGGTCAACGTTATCCAGCATTACCCCGAGCAAGCTTGCTCGCTCAAGGATGACTGGCTGGTGATCGACTGCGATGGTAATACGGTGCTGTGCTGCACGATCTTCAATCAGACCGAATATCAGGTCGGCAAGTACCTCGACATGCCGCTTGCTGAACTGACACGTCGCAAATCGACGCAGCAAAACTGCGTCGACATGTGCAATCGCTGCGCGAAAAAAGGCCTGCATATCTACTCGATGTACCCCAACCAAGGCGTGCTGGAGCGCCACGCGGTTAATCGCATTCTTGATTTCGAGAATCTCAGTAGCCTAGGGCTTGCTGTGGACAGCGAACTGCTGGGGCGTGCGGGTGAAGTCAGTGCTGAACGTTTCGATGAAGCCCAGTATCTCCAGCTAAACGACGATGTCAGGCACGCCGTTTCCACCGGACAATTGAAAAGTGGCTATCAGCACTATGTGCTTCATGGCCGTCTGGAAGGAAGAATGGGAGCTGGTGTGTTCTCGGTGGTCTGAACTGGGCTCAGGTGGGCTGATAACCAGGCGATAAAGCTTTTCGCCAGCGGATCATGCTCACTGTCGCGGTGGGTCAGCAGAGCCCAGTTCGGCCCGCGAATGGTGTTCTCGACCAAGGGTTGCAATAAGCCGTCAGCGCGCGCCTGACGGCTTAGCAATTGGCTGACCAGCGCGATGCCCAGCCCCGAACATGCGGCGTCGAGCAGCAATCCCGGATCGGAAAAATTCAGCCCCTGATCCTGCTGGCCGACGTCGATCCCGGCCTCGACCGCCCAATGACTCCAGTCCATTTCCCGCTCGCCATGCAACGTGGTGCGTTGTGCTGCCGGCAACGCTAAAACCCTCGGGTGACAGGCTGGAAATAGCCGGTCGGCGTGCAGCACTTTGAAACTGCATTCGGCCTGCGAGCTGATGTCGTCGCGCACAGCGATGTCGATGGTCTGCGTGGCCATGTCCGGCACTTCATCGGTGCTGTAAATCCACAGGTCTACCTCGGGATGCTGCGCGCGAAAATCCGCCAAACGCGGCAACAGCCAATGCCGAGCGAATGCCGGTGTGGTGTTGAGCACCAGTTGATTGGGTTTCTGATACTGGCCCAAGCGCCGAATCCCCACCGCCAATTGCTGCAGCATCGCTTGCGTGGTGCTGAGCAAGTCGTGGCCGGCATCGGTCAATGCCACGCTGCGACCGCTGCGGAAAAACAGCGGCTGTTCCAGGTACGCCTCAAGGCTGCGAATCTGCTGACTGATCGCCGATTGGGTGAGGCTCAGCTCTTCGGCGGCCTTGTGAAAACTACCGAGCCGGGCGGCGGCTTCGAAGCCACGCAGGGAACTGAGCGGCGGCCAGTGCTTGAGCATATCGATAAGCTCCTCTAATCAGTTGTGCGCTAAATCCATCGTTTGTTTGCCTGTTTGCGCGTCCGTAGCATTGGCGGCGTGAACACATTGGCTTAACTAGCGAGGCTTATCATGCAGCACAACGACAATAAAAACAGCGCCTGGATGATGCCGGCAGAGTGGGTGACCCATGCCGCGACGTGGATGGTCTGGCCGCACAACCAGACGTTGTGGGAATCCGGTTGGCGCGTGACCCTGGCGCAGGTGCAGGAAGATTTTGCGCGCGTCGCCAACGCCATCGCCCGTTTCGAACCGGTGAAACTGGTGATCGACCCGTCGGCCATCGCCAGCGCCAAAGCCTTGTGCGGCCCGAACATTGAATTGATCCCGCTGGACGTGAATGACAGTTGGTGCCGCGATTCCGGCCCGACGTTTGTCTGCCATCCGCAGCAAGGGCTGGCCGGTGTCAGCTGGCGTTTCAACGCCTGGGGCGGCAAGTCGGCGCATGATCTGGACGAAAGCCTGGCGCGCCGCGCACTCAATCACCTTGGCCTGGAATGCTTCGGCACGCCACTGAGCAACGAAGGCGGGGCGATTCATGTCGACGGTGAAGGCACGCTGATCACCACCGAATCGGTGCTGCTCAACCCCAATCGCAACCCCGGCATTGGCAAAGCCGAGATGGAAGCGATCTTCAGCCGTTTGCTCGGCGTGAAGAAAACCATTTGGCTGCCGGGCGATCCGGATTACGTCACCGGCGACATGACTGACGGCCACGTCGATGGCGTCTGCGCCTTTGCCCGTCCGGGTGTGCTGCTGGTTGACGCCACTCACGACCAGTCTTCGGTGTACGCCGAAGTGGCGCGGGAAAACCGTCGTGCGTTGGAACTCGCCACCGATGCGCAGGGGCGCAAATTCGAGCTGATCGAACTGTTCGAAGCCACCGATGCGGTCGACACCGAAGCCGAAGTGTTCTGTGCGTCCTACACCAATTTCTACATCGCCAACGGCGCGATCATCATGCCGGCGTATGGCATCGAGGCTGACAACGTCGCCTCCAAAGTGCTGGAGCAAGCCTTCCCCGGCCGCGAAGTGGTGCCGGTAAGGATCAATCATCTGGCCCATGGTGGCGGCGGGGTGCATTGCATCACGCAACAGCAGCCGGCCTGGCCGTTGAGAGGTTGAACGCATGAGCATTCTGACCATCGCCACCACCCAGATGCCGTGCACTTGGGATTTACCGGGAAACCTTGATCGCGCCGAGCAGCTCGTCCGCGACGCCGCGAAGCAGGGCGCGCAAGTGATCCTGTTGCAGGAGCTGTTCGCCACACCGTACTTCTGCATCGAACAAAGCCATAAACACATGGCCCTGGCCGAGGAATACCGTGACAGCCGCGTGCTCGTTCGCTTCGCCGCACTGGCCCGCGAGTTGGGCGTGGTGTTGCCGCTGAGCTGGTTCGAAAAGGCCGGCAACGCTTACTTCAATTCGCTGAGCGTGGCCGATGCTGACGGGCGCCTGTTGGGTGTGTATCGCAAGACCCATATCCCCAATGCCATCGGCTATCAGGAGAAGGAATATTTCAGCCCCGGCGACACCGGTTTCAAAGTCTGGGACACCGCGTTCGGCCGCCTCGGCGTCGGCATCTGCTGGGATCAGTGGTTCCCGGAAACCGCGCGTTGCCTGGCGTTGATGGGTGCTGAGGTGTTGCTGTATCCAACGGCGATCGGCTCGGAACCGGGCTGCGCGGCGCTGGATTCCCGCGACCATTGGCAGATGACCATGCGCGGCCATGCGGCGGCCAATTTGCTGCCGGTGGTGGCGTCGAACCGCGTTGGTCGAGAAACCGCGACCACCGATTCGAACCTGCAAATGAGCTTCTACGGCTCGTCGTTCATCAGCGATCACAAGGGCCAATTGCTCGCCAGCGCTGACCGCGACAGTACCGGTGTGCTGCTGCACAGCGTCGATCTGGCCGCCATGCGCGAAGAGCGTTTGAGCTGGGGCATCTATCGCGATCGTCGTCCGGACATGTATGGGCCGCTGCTCAGTCAGGACGGTCGCCACCTCCATGCACGCTGGAACACTCAAGGGGTTTGACATGGCTATCCACCACAAACGCTTGCGCGGCGCGATCGGCCTGGCGCTGATCTGCTTGATACCGTCGCTGCACGCCGAAGACAAAACCCTGCGGCTGTACAACTGGGCCGATTATTTTGCTGAAGACACGCTGAGCCGCTTCACCGCCGAAACCGGGATCAAGGTGATTTATGACGTCATGGACGGCAGCGAGACCCTCGAAGCCAAGATGCTCTCCGGCGGCAGCGGTTACGACCTGATCTTCCCCGGCGACACCGTCGCCGAGCGCTTGATGCTTGCCGGCAGCCTGATGCCGCTGGATCAAACGAAGCTGACGGAATTGGCTGATATCGAACCCGGTTTGCAGAAACTGCGCGGCCATTACGAGCATTCCAGCAAGGCCACGGTGCCCTACACCTGGGGCACCATTGGCCTGACCTACAACGAAGAGCAGATCAAACAGCGCATGGCGGACGCACCGGTCAACAGCCTCGACATGCTGTTCAAGCCTGAGCTGGCGGCGAAGTTTGCCGATTGCGGGATTTCGATGATCGATTCGCCGGATGAGGCATTGGCGGTAGTGCTCAACTACCTCGGTCGCGATCCGCGCAGCGGCAAAGCCGAAGATCTGGCAGCGGCCAGCGAGTTGCTGATGAAGTTGCGCCCGTACATCCGCAAATTCCAGTCGCAACCGGTGACCGATCTGGTCAACGGCAATCTGTGCCTGTCGCTGGGTTACAGCGGTGACATGACCCAGGCGCAACGCACCTCGGACAGTGCCGGCAAACACACGCGCTTCCAGTATCGCGTGCCGCGCGAAGGCACGACGGTGTGGATGGACACCATGGCCATTCCGGTCGACGCCAAACACCCGGAATACGCCTACGCGTTCATCAACTTTGTCATGCGCCCCGAGAACATGGCAGCGATCAGCAATTTCACCGGCTACCCGACTTCCAACGCCAAGGCGCGGGCGAGCGTCGATGCAAGTATGCGTGACAACCCGGATATCTACCTCGACGAAGCGACCTATGCTCGTTTGATTCCGGGCAAGGACATTCCCCAACCGGACATGCGCGCGCGTATGCGCACCTGGACCAAATTCAAGACTGCCACTGGCAAATGATCCATGGCCGGCGTGTTGCGCCGGCCTTTTTCTACAGGAAAAGCAACATGTCGACTCGTCGCGAGTTCATCAAACAAGTCACGGTCGCCGCCGGTGTCGGCGCGGCATTCATGGGCCTCGGCCTGTCGCCGGGCAAAGTCCTCGCCGCCGCGCAAGGCCGCTGGTTCATGCCCGACGAAGGCGATAAACATGAGCGCGCCTACATCGCTTTCGGCGCGCAGGACGCGATCTGGGAAGACTTCACCGAAGACGTCCAGGAAGCGCTCGGTCGTATCGCCCGCGCCATCGCCCGGTTTGAACCGGTCACCGTGTTCTGCCGCAAGAACGAGCGCAGCATCGCCGAAGAATTTTGCGGTACGCGCAATATCACTTACGTCACTGCCGGGCTGGATGACATCTGGATGCGCGACATCGGCGCCAACTTCGTCATCGACGACAAGGGTGGCCTGGGCGCGGTGGACTTCAACTTCAACGGTTGGGGTGGCAAACAGCAGCACGGTAAAGACTCGAAGATCGCCGCACTGGTCGCCGACGACGCACAAGCCACCTACATCCGCACCGATCTGGTGGGCGAGGGCGGTGGCATCGAGGTCGACGGTCACGGCACCGGGATCATGACCGAGAGCAGCTGGATCAACCGCAACCGCAATCCGGACTGGAGCAAGGCCGATGTCGAAGCTGAACTGAAGGAGCGTCTGGGCCTGCGCAAAATCATTTGGCTGCCGGGCATCAAGGGCAAGGACATCACCGACGCTCACGTCGATTTCTACGCGCGTTTCATCAAGCCCGGCGTGGTGATTGCCAACCTCGACACCGACCCTGAATCCTACGATCACAAGGTCACCCTGGCGCACCTGGAAATCCTCAAGAACGCCACCGATGCCGACGGTCGCAAATTGCAGATCCACACGATGTCGCCGCCGCTGAATCCGCGCAAAAGCAAGTTCAACCAGAACAACCCGGACTTTGCTGCCGGTTAAATCAATTACTTCGTCATCAACGGCGCGATCATCGCCCCGGAGTTCGGCGATAAAGCGGCAGACAAAAAGGCTTTCGATCTGTTGTCGCAACTGTATCCGGATCGCGAAATCGTCCAGCTCAACATTGATGCAATCGCCGCCGGTGGCGGTGGAATTCACTGCGTCACCAGCCATCAACCACAGGCGTGATTGACTCTTTGGCGGATCAAGCCAACTATCGGCGCACAACAACATGACCGATGGACCCGAACTTGATCGAACGACGCCAATTCAGCGGAGGCATGAAGGGGAAAAACCTCCGCTATCTGAATGAGCAAGGCGCGGATGACGCGCGCATGACCCGCACCGGTTTTTTGCTGCTGGAACATTTTTCATTGCCGGCGTTTACCCAGGCGCTGGATACGGTTGTCACCACTAATCTGCTGCGCCCGGGGTTGTTTTCGTCGCGCACGTTTGGCTTGGGCGACGGCGAAGTCATTAGTGATCTGGGGCTGGTGATCCGCCCCGATGCACGTCTGGATTCGGCCGCGCTTCAGCAGCTGGATCTGCTAGTGGTGTGTGGCGGTTATCGCACCGAACTGCGCGCGAGTGATGAATTTATCGGCTTGCTCAGATCCGCAGCGGAGCGCGGCATCTCTCTCGCCGGGTTGTGGAACGGTTCGTGGTTTCTCGGCCGGGCCGGGCTGCTCGATGGCTACCGCTGCGCAATCCACCCGGAGCACCGTCCGGCACTGACCGAGATCGCCAAGTCCACCCACGTCAGCAGTGAGCCCTACGTGATCGATCGCGACCGGCTCACGGCGTCGAGTCCGTCCGGGGCTTTCCATATGGCGCTGGACTGGATCAAAAGCCTGCACGGCAAGGCGTTGGTCGAAGGTATCGAGGACATCCTCGCCTTCGAGGAATCGCGCTACCGGCGCATCAAACCAGACGAGAACATCTGTGTCAGTGCGCCGTTGCGTGAAGTGGTGAAGCTGATGGACGCCAATCTGGAGGAACCGCTGGAGCTGGAGCAACTGGCGGTGTACGCGGGGCGCTCACGTCGCCAGTTGGAGCGCTTGTTCAAGGAACAACTGGGCACCACGCCGCAGCGTTATTACCTGGAACTGCGCATCACCGAAGCACGGCGTTTGTTGCAGCACACCGAGCTGTCACAAGTAGAAGTGCTGGTCGCTTGCGGCTTCGTCTCGCCGAGCCATTTCAGCAAATGCTACAGCTCATATTTCGGCTACAGACCTTCCAAAGAAAAACGCCTGGTCAAATAACCCAAGCCGTCACCCACCTGAATTCACCTCGAAATCCCACGTCGGCGTACCTCCCCCAAACACCCTGGTCAGTTCCCTCTCCCTCTGGGAGAGGGCTAGGGTGAGGGGCTCTTGAAGACCTTATACATCACCGAAGCGCGCCATATGCCCCAGTCGTTGCAAGCGGGAGTCCTGCCGGTTTGCAGATGGGCCATGCCGAGCCATTGAAAATGGCGTCAAAGTGCCACTGATTGCCACCCCAAACACCACCTGTCACCCTGCGCCTCGTTCAAAGGATCAGGACAAGGAATCAAGGATTGAGTGGCTACGTCCCCAACCCTCCAAAGGGTTATCGCAACACCGGCGTCGAACCCGTCGACGTCAACGCCCAACACTGGGCGCAATACAAAGACCTTCCAGCGACACCAGACGTAAAACCAGAACCGTTGGGATGCGTCTTCGCCAAAAGCTGCAACTTGCCCGACGGCGAAATCAACCACACAAACCAAGCTGGATTCGTCCCGGTAGAGAAACTGGCGGACTACGGTTTGTGGGCTGTCCTGGCCACAGGAGCGGCAATCACCGCCGAAGGCACAACTCTTCAACTGGTCGGCGGTTCCACAACCGGCAGCGCCATTGCTCAGCGAGTGGGTGGCTCCCTCGCGCTAGGCTTGCTCGAAAGTGCAGGTGCGTTGGCAGCAGGTGCCGCCGTCGGCACCGTTGCGCTATTAATGCCTAATACCAACCTTGCACCCGACAGTGCCTTCTACAAAACCGACCAGTACGCCACGCTCGAAACGGGCCGCACTCGCGTCCGCGTCAACGTGAAGACCTTGCCGGACGGTTCCGTCAGCGCTTACGGTTTCTACACGGGCGGCAAAAAGGACTGGGAAAATGTTCCTGTCATCAAAGCGGAAAAGGACGGCGAGAAATACGTAGCCGACGTAGGTAACGGCATTGGCCTTACCTGGACGCCAGCAGCAAACCCAGATGGTGTGCTGGGTATTCCAGCACTTGAAGGCGTGCCGCAATTACCTCCCGTATGGATATATCCGCCGACAGAAAAGTCGGACACGCTTTTGGCTAATCCAGCACATCCTCCCGAGTTTCAGGATGCGATCATCTGGTTCCCCGACGATGCAGGCCTTGAGCCCATCTACATCGTGCTCAGCACGCAACTAGAGAAGAACAAGGTAGCAGGGGCGGCCTTCGAAGAAGAGTCGTACAGCGGTTTTTCGGAAGAAATGGAAGAGTCCGGCCAACAAGTAACGATAAAAACAGAGAGCGGCACCCGGACCCGCCTCGATATGATAGGCAGAGATGCAAACGGCGATATCGCGTGCGTCGAATGCAAAGCCTCGGAAACGGCACCACTGACCCGCAATCAAAAGCGAGCATTCCCGGAAATCGAACAGAGCGGTGGACGCATCATGGGTAAGGGCAAACCCGGCTTCCCCGGCGGCACCCAAATCCCGCCAACCCGAGTAGAAATTCTGCGCCCGCCGCAAAAATAACGGAATCAAGGAACTGAAATGTCAGTAACAGACGCAAAAACCATCGACATGTGGGGTATCCCAAAATGGGACAGCAACAAGATCATCCTCGGTATTGCTGACCATTTGGAATGGGGCGATAAGGCTGAACAAGGCGAGCACCTGTTGGTGCTTCAAGAGAAAATCAACAACTACATCGCTTTCATCGAAAGCGGTGAAATCTACATTGAGATACCCGGTGCACTCGGAAAATCACCTGTCATTCGTGTCCAAGGCAAGTACGAGTTACCCGAGCAAGGCGAGTTGTTCATCGATCGCGTTGCTGAGGCATTGAAGGAGGTGGGCATAGGATTCGAATTCGTGCTCAAAGCGGACTAATAAACACATCTAGGGAAAACGGAGCTGACAATCTCCACTGAGAGATCGGGCATGTCCATCACCGAAACCAAAGTCGTCGACATCATCGCAGTACCCGAGTGGGAACCAGATAACGTCGTGCTCGTCATCACCGATCACCTGGAATGGGGCGACAAAGCGCAACAGGGTGAACACCTGTTGTTGCTTCAAGAGAAAATCAATACCTACATCGCCTTCATCGAGAGCGGCGAACTGCTGGAAAGCTATCCGCCAGCGAAAGGTAAAAAACCGAAGATTCGCATCAATGGTCTCTATGAGCTGCCCGAGCAAGGTGAAACCTTTATCGACCGCGTGACCGAGGTACTCAAAGGCGTGGGCATTGGAATGGAGTTTGTACTCAAGGATGACTTTGCAGTTCGCCACTAGCGGTTGCCCAGACGCCGGCTTGTCCTCTGAACGCTGACAGTCCTCTCTGAAAGATCGCGCGCACTGAATACTCCTGCGCGACTGGAAATCGAGCCAGCCAAGCCATTTCAGCAAGTGTTACAGCTCGTATTTCGGCTACAGACCCTCCAAAGCAGAGCGGCTGGTCAAATAACCCAAGCCGTTTCTCATCTGAGTTCACCACGGTATCCCACGTCGGCGTACCTCTACCAAACACCCCGGTCAGTCCCCTCTCCCTCTGGGAGAGGGCTAGGGCGAGGGGCTTTTAAACACCGCCGCGCACACACGTTTAACTTACACGCACTGTTACGCCATAACGGCTACAACACCTTGCGCCGTTGCCTACGCGTACGCCAGAATCCGCCGGCTTACGCGCCTTGAGGCGGGCTGTATCGTTTCCCAGTCACTGCAAAACAGTGATCGGGTTTGGTAGCCCGTTTCTTGACAGCCCGTATTGCATCACCTTATTGCGGTCTCTTTTTCGGGACTCGGTTTGATATGGTGGTCATGCGTGGGGCCCTTTCGGGGGCGCCGGGGTTTACTCTGTCTTGACCGGTCTACCAACCCACGTGTGGCCGCCACCCTTCGTTTGGTAGCGAAAGTGACGGCTCTTCAATTCTTTCAAGACAAAGAGTCCTTCATGTTCAAAATTACGCCAAACCCGCCAGAAACCGATCCAATCCCCTACGACGCCGCGCTCGAACCTCAAAACATCAAAGAGGCCACCGACCGCGCGATCAACTTCTACCTCAATCCTTCCGCGCTGAAGACTTCAATCCCCACCCGCAAAACCGGCAAGATCTACCTCATCGACCCCACAGTGGATAACGAAACCCTGCTCGTCGAAGCCACTGAAACCTTGTCCTCCGCCACTGACATGGCCCGTGAACTCGCCGATTCGATTGATCCTTCACAGCGCAAAAAGATGCTGATCCTGCAACAGGTGATCATGCTCAGTGAGCTGGTGGTCGGTCGAGTTCTGGATAACCAGCGCTTGCCGCACTAGTCGCGATGCAGATGGGTGAGGGGGCGTGCCCCCTCATTTGCACGGAAGCGTCCGCGATCGCGGCGCTTCACGCCTTCTATCAAAGAACCTGAAGCGGTTCTTGTCTGGAGTTTCAGCTGATGTCTCAGCCACCTGAACCACCGGTCACAGACCTGGTGTCCCCGTACGCATCGCCCAATTCAAGAAAGCTGCACGAAGCGGCAGAACGGGCGCTTGACCATTACCTGTTGCCTGCCGCGATCATGGCCACACCCTATACGCCCAGCACGATGTTCATGGTTAACCCGCAATCCGACGCCGAGTCCTTGCTGAGCAATGCCAGCGGTTCCCTGGCGTCCGCCACGGTGATGCTCGGTAATTTTGCCGGGGTGCTGGAGGGATCGAACCGTCATACGCTGCTGGGCATTGCGCAAGTGGTCATGTTGGGGGAGTTGGCGGTGAACAAGGCGCTGGATCTTGTTGTGCCAACTGAGTGATCGCGCACGTTAGTCGGGATTGAGGGTGTTTGGTCGGGCATGATCGCGAGCAGGCTCACTCCTACATTTGAAATGCGTTCCCCTTGTAGGAGTGAGCCTGCTCGCGATGACGCCCGTTCAGGCAAGGAATCTGCAAAACGTGAGCATCCCTCAAGCCTCAATCCCACCCTCAAATAATCAAGCAGTCAGCCTTCGCGGCTGACTGCTTTTTAGTTTCTACAGGTGATCCGCATCAATCACAGCCTTGGCAAACGCCTGCGGATCTTCCTGCGGCAAATTGTGGCCAATCCCGCCATTGATCAAACGGAACTGATACTTGCCGGTAAAGCGCTTGGCATAATCCTCCGGCGCCGGGTGCGGCGCACCGTTGGCATCGCCTTCAAGGGTGATGGTCGGCACGCTGATCGACGGCGCGGTGGCGAGTTTCTGCTCCAGCGCGGCGTACTTCGCTTCGCCCTGTACCAGGCCCAGACGCCAGCGGTAGTTGAACACGGTGATGTCGACGTGATCGGGGTTCTCCAGTGCCTTGGCGCTGCGATCGAACGTGGCGTCGTCGAATTTCCATTGCGGCGAAGCGGTTTGCCAGATCAGTTTGGCGAAATCATGAGTGTTCTTCTCATACCCGGCGCGACCACGGTCAGTCGCAAAGTAGAACTGATACCACCACTGCAACTCAGCTTTGGGCGGCAGCGGGTTTTGCCCGGCGGCCTGATTGCCGATCAGGTAACCGCTGACCGAGACCAACGCTTTCACCCGTTCCGGCCACAGCGCCGAAACGATGTCCGCCGAACGCGCGCCCCAGTCATAACCGCCAAGCACCGCTTGCTTGATCTTCAGCGCATCCATGAAGTCGATGACATCACTGGCCAACGCTGCCGGTTGACCGTTGCGCAGGGTGTCTTTGGAGAGGAACTGCGTATCGCCATAACCGCGCGCATACGGCATCAACACCCGATAACCCTTGGCCGCGAGCAACGGCGCGACTTCGTCGTAGCTGTGAATGTCGTAGGGCCAGCCGTGCAGCAGGATCACCACCGGGCCATCGGCAGGGCCGGTTTCGGCGTAGGCGACGTCGAGCACGCCGGCCTTCACATGTTTGAGCGGGCCGAAAGGCGAGGGCGCGGAATAGCTGACGGCGGAAGGTTCTGCGGTTTGCGCCTGAGCGCTGCCAAAAGCGCCGAACAACGACAAAGCCAGAATCGACAAGCCGAACGCGGTTTTGCGGGTGTGCAGTGCCATCTTCATGGTGACGTCTCCTTTGCGAGCCTTTGGCCAAGGGTTCTGAATGAACACCTGAAACCTTGAGTGCATTTGAGCGCGGAGACGTATCTGGCCTGTGTCGAAGAACGGCTTTGTTGCAAGTCGATGTGTCGCGGCGGGGTTCGTACACAGTGTGATACACGGCGCCTAAACCGACTCAGCATGGGCCTGATTCAGGTCAAAATAATAAGTCGCTGTTTTAAAACAAAAAAAATTTCACTTCGCGCTTCCCAAAGCAAAAAAACCTTGGTAAATTGCGCCCCGTTCTCACAGCGAACCTAACGAAGTAGCTGGAAAGAGCAGTAGGGGCGTCGCCAAGCGGTAAGGCAGCAGGTTTTGATCCTGCCATGCGTTGGTTCGAATCCAGCCGCCCCTGCCATATTCGAAAAAAACGCCAACTTCGCAAGAAGTTGGCGTTTTTTTATGCCTGCGATTTGGCCAGGCGGAGCAGGGCAGGCGTGCGCGGCGCCGAAGCACCGCGCACGCCGTCCACTCAGTGCGGTGCGCGCGGGATGGTTTTCATCAGGTCTTCGGGGCTGATGTGGCCGACCACACTGCCCGGTTGCGGCAGGTTGAGGATGTGGCCTTTCATCTTGCCGATGATGTGCATCTCGCAAGGCTTGCAATCGAACTTCAGCGTCAGCACTTCATCGCCATGGATCAACTGCATCGGCGCGACTTTGGTGCGCACGCCGGTCACGCCTTTCGCCTGTTTCGGGCACAGGTTGAAGGAGAAACGCAGGCAGTGCTTGGTGATCATCACCGGCACTTCGCCTGGCTCTTCATGCGCTTCGTACGCCGCGTCGATCAACTTGACGCCGTGACGGTGGTAGAAGTCGCGCGCCTTCTGGTTGTAGACGTTGGCGAGGAAGGTCAGGTGCGAATCCGGGTACACCGGCGGCGGGTTGGTTTCGGCTTTACGGCCGCCACGCGGGTGAGCGGCGACACGGGCGGCGGTCAGGGCTTCGATCACTTCACGGCGCAGCGACTTGAGCTGCGAGTTCGGGATGAAGAACGCCTGTGGCGCATCCAGTTTGATGTCGGTCGCGTGGTACTGCGTGGTGCCGAGCTGGCCGAGCAGATCTCGCAATTGCTCCAGAGCTTGCTCAGGCTTGTTGGCCACGCCGAACGGGCCGGCGAGGGTGACACTGGCGCTGATGCCTTCTTCACTGGTGGCGGTCACTTCCAGCTGTTCTTCACGCAAACGCGCGACCCAACTCAAAGCCACGCGACGCTCGGACGAAGTTTTTTGCAGCGCCTGTTGCCAATTGTGATCGAGGTTGCGATTGAGCGGGTGGTTCGGGCGCAGCTTGTACAGGCCTTCCGGCATCTCGTTCGGCTCGACGCGGTAGCGGTAGCGCTTCTCGCCGTCTTCTTCGAACTCGCCTTTGGCTTCTGCGATGTTGGCGCGGAAACCGACCACTTCGCGTTTGACCAGCACGTTCAAGCCGTCACCGTTGGACAGCGGTTCGTGGGTGACGACCTGCATGTCACGCTTGGCGACTTTCTCGACGATACCGACAGGCAAACCGGTGAAGGTTGGCGAGTCGAAGGCGCCGATGTCGATCTTGCGATCGGTGACGAAGTAATCGGTGCTGCCACGGTGGAAAGTCTTTTCCGGATCGGGCAGGAAGAAGTGCGCGGTGCGGCCGCTGGAGGCGCGGGCCAGGTCCGGGCGATCTTCGAGCACGTCGTCGAGGCGCTGACGGTAATAGGCGGTGATGTTCTTCACATAGCCCATGTCTTTGTAGCGACCTTCGATCTTGAACGAACGCACACCGGCTTCAACCAGGGCGCGGATGTTGGCGCTCTGGTTGTTGTCTTTCATCGACAGCAGGTGTTTTTCGTAGGCGATCACGCCACCCTTTTCATCTTTGAGGGTGTACGGCAAGCGGCACGCCTGCGAGCAGTCGCCACGGTTGGCACTGCGCCCGGTCTGCGCGTGGGAGATGTTGCACTGGCCGGAGAAGGCCACGCACAACGCGCCATGGATGAAGAATTCGATGGCGGCGTCGGTTTCGTCGGCGATTGCGCGGATTTCTTGCAGGTTCAGCTCGCGGGCCAAGACCAGTTGCGAGAAACCGGCCTGATCGAGGAACTTCGCCCGCTCAAGGGTGCGGATGTCGGTCTGGGTCGAGGCGTGCAGTTCGATCGGTGGAATGTCCAGCTCCATCACGCCCAGATCCTGAACGATCAGCGCGTCGACACCGGCGTCGTACAACTGATGGATCAGCTTGCGCGCCGGCTCCAGTTCGTTGTCGTGGAGGATGGTGTTGATAGTGGTGAAGATGCGCGCGTGATACTTGCGGGCGAACTCCACCAGTTCGGCGATTTCGCCGACTTCGTTGCAGGCGTTATGGCGCGCGCCGAAGCTCGGGCCGCCGATGTACACGGCGTCAGCGCCGTGCAGGATCGCCTCACGGGCGATGGCCACATCGCGGGCAGGGCTGAGCAATTCCAGGTGATGCTTGGGCAAGGACATAGTTTTTTTAGTCAGGCTGTCACGGTTAGGCGCGCATTCTACCCGTGAAACGACATGTCGGCACCTCTGTACCGATGGTCTGTAAATCGCGCTCTGCACGTTTCGCGGGTTCGCGCAACTGTCAGACCTGTCAGTTGTTGTGCAGAAGGAAGTTCGAAATAGTAATGAAATCATTCGCCGAACATTCATTACGAAAAGGACATGTTGCTATGAACGATAAAGACTATTTTGGTTATTTAGGCATCAACAAAAATAATTTGAACAGAAGGACCCGCGCGCCGGAAATTTACTACAAAGCAGTGATTGACCCCGTCCATCCGCACCTTGACGGGCCGGTATTTCAGGCAACCAAAGAAGGCAGAGCTTTCTACTTCGGTTCCGCCGAGACCTTTAGCCTGATCGCGCACCATAGAGAGCATGCAAACGACATTTTCGAAATAATGTCATTCGTTATCAATAACGAGCTACCCGATGGGGAACACGACATAGGGGGGCAGGGTAGTAGTGTTCAAGGGCTCATCACAATGACCCCGCATATCATCTATGCCAAGGCGGGGAAAATTAAGTTTCAGAGAAATGACGCGAACAGTTCGATAACCGCCAGTTTCCACTTCGACTTTGAGCTTGAGGATGACGGCCAAATAAAAAAATACAGCGTGAAGGAAGGAAAGTTATCGCTTGTCGCAACAGGGCCACTTGAAGCCCGGAAGCAATCCTGAAAAAGACCCGAGCCAGCCTTTAGAGGCTTGGCTCGGGTCTATGAATCGGCGGCTGATGACTTGAAAGGCGTGGAACTCAGGCCTTGGCCGCCATCGCAGTCACTTCCACACGCATGCCTTCAACCGCCAGCGACGCCACACCCACCGCCGCGCGCACTGGCCATGGCTTGGCGAAGTAGCGCTTGTAAACCTCGTTGAATGCCGCGCGATCGGCCATGTCGGTCAGGTAGATGGTCAGGTGCATCACCCGGTCCATCGAGCTGCCGGCGCGTTCCAGCGCAACTTTCAGCGCTTGCAGGGTGCATTCACTTTGCAGGGTGATGTCGCCCAGTTCCAGACTGCCGTCGGCACGGGTCGGGATCTGCGTGGACATCATGATCCCGTTGAACGTGGTGACGTCCGACGAAATCGAGTCTGCGTCCGGATCGGGGGTAAAGGTGATGTCTTGGTTAGCCATGCGGATCCCTTGTTTGAGCGAGTAAATCGCGCCAGTTTACAGATTCAGGGCTAACGGACAAATGATCAGCCGCCACCGCAGTGAAAGCGTTGAGGGCGATCAAACCGGCTGCGTCGCCGCTTCTGCCGCTAGGGCTGCAGCGACGCTGGGGCGGGCGGCGATGCGACGGGAGTGGGCGGCCAGCGCCGGCCAGTGCTGCAGGTCGATATTGAAGCTTGGCAACCATGTCAACACGCTAAACAGGTAGGCATCGGCGACTCCGAATGTGCCCAGCAAATAGTCCTGATCCACCAGCCTGCGGTTCAGGTAGTCGAGGCGTTTGAACAGTTTTTGCGTAAAAATCGTTTTGGTCGCTTGTGGCATTTGCGCATCGAACAGCGGTGCACAGCCACCGTGAATTTCCGTGCTGATGAAGTTCAGGTCCTCTTGCAAGCGCGTCCGCTGCCAACTGCCGAGTGTCGGCGCCAGTGCGCTTTCGGCGACCTGATCGGCGAGGAACTGCAGGATCGCCGGGCCTTCTGTCAGCACTTCGCCGTTATCCAGGAGCAACGCAGCGACGTAGCCCTTGGGGTTGATGTCGCGAAAGTCTTGTCCGTCGGCCGTGCGCTTGCTCTGATTGTTGACGCGAATCAGCTCGAAGGGCAGGCCCGATTCGCGCAAGACAATGTGCGGCGCCAGCGAGCAGGTCATCGGGGCGAAATACAGTTTCATGGCACTTCCAGTGGGTGGGAAAGTGTCAGCATCCCTTGCAGGGACAGGTCTTCGCAAAGGTCATTTGCGGTGTTAGCGTATGACAAAATCTCATGAGTACCGAACTCGCCATGGTCGCCAGACTCCCCTCGCTCAACGGCTTGAAAGCGTTTGAGTGTGCCGCTCGGCATATGAGTTTCACCAAGGCTGCCGAAGAACTGAACGTCACGCAAACCGCCATCAGCCATCAGATCCGCCGTCTCGAAGAGGAGTTGGGCGTGAATCTGTTTCTGCGGCTCAAGGATGGGCTGGCCCTGACTGAAGACGGCCAGGCGTACTTGCCTGGCATTCGTACAGCCTTCCAAGAGTTGCGCTATTCGACGCAGACGTTATTGGAGTCGCGCCACAACAGCGTGTTGACCATCAATACCTTGGTGTCGGTCGCTTCCAAATGGTTGTTGCCGCGATTGCCGTCATTTCAGCAGGCGTTTCCCGCCATCGATGTGCGCATCAGCGCATCCACCGAGCTGGTCGATTTTCGTCGGGGCGGCATCGATGCCGCGATTCGTTACGGGCGTGGCGACTGGAAAGGCTTGCGCGCCGATTTCCTGATGTCCGATGAGATTTTTCCGGTGTGCAGTCCGGCGTTGCTCGACGCGTCGAAAAGCCTGAGCGCACCGGCCGATTTGCTCGAGCACACGTTGTTGCAAGTCAGTGGCATGACCGCCGGCGACTGGAACAACTGGCTCAGCGCCGCCGGTGAGTGTGCGCAACTCGCCGAGCGCCCGCGCCTGACCTTCGATCTGGCAATGATGGCCGTGCAAGCGGCGGTGGACGGGCAGGGTGTGTGCATCGGGCGTTCGACGTATGTCGACGACGACCTGCGCGCGGGCCGGCTGGTCGCCCCGTTTAATCTACGGTTGAAGGATGACTTGGGTTTCTATTTGGTGACGCCCCATGAAACCGCCGATACCCGCAAGATCGCGGCGTTCAGGACTTGGCTGTTGGCGCAACGCCCCGGCGACGAGGCCTTTGTATAAGCGTGTATCAATCCCGTGCAAGGACACACGTAAACAACAAACCGAGGATTTGCGACACATCCTTTCTACATGCCGCGCCCACAGTAGAGGTCACCCCAACACGACCTTTGAGAGGCACGCCATGCACCGTCCACTGTTTCTGACCACCGCAGTAATTTTCGCTTCGATGATCGGCTTCGCACACGCGGCCGACGCGCAACCCAAGAGCTGGCAGCAAGGGCTGAGCCGCACCGATCTGGTAAAGCAGGATCTCGGCGCGGCCGACCGCGAAGTGATTCAGGCACGGGTTGATTTCGAACCGGGCGTGACCTCGCCCCGACATGCCCATCCGGGCGTGGAAGTCGCTTATGTGATCAGCGGCACATTCGAGTATCAACTGGAAGGCCGGGCGCCGGTCACGTTGAAGGCCGGTGATTCGCTGTTCATTCCGGAAGGCGTGGCGCATATCGCGCGCAATGTCGGTCAGGACAAAGGTTCCGAACTGGCGACTTACATCGTCAAGAAAGGTGAGCCGGTGCTGATTCTCAAACCGCAGAGCTAACGCGTCGGGCCGTAATAAATCGTGTGCAGTATCAGCAACTCTACGAAAGCGACGACCACGCAAAACCTGACGAACCCCGCAGTAAAGACCCTGCGGGGTTTTTCGTAGTTGAAGTCGAAACCGCACAGTAACAACAGAATGCCGAAGAAGGTTTTTATCGCGCGCATCAGCGTTCATCCTTGGCCATGCCACGTTCGCACGGCTGATTCATCAGTCAGTTCCAGATGCCACTATTCAGTGCAGTGTCACAACTCTGCGACTCTCGCCAATCCTGATTCTGTCCAGCGCCCGGTTCAACGCATCGAGGGCATCGAGCAGGGCTTTGGCCTCGGCTTCTCGGCCTTCGCCCCAGAGACGTTCGGCCATTTTGTTCATGGCCTGAATGGAACGCTCGATGTCTGCGGCGGTGGTGGCCTCTTTATGGACTGACAGTTTTTTCGGCATTCAGGCCTCCTCTGGTGACGTATGACGAATCAGGCCGGTAAACGCTTGATGCGGTTTTTCGACGGCTATTGCAGCACATCTGCAAGCGTTTTGCTGCGACGTCCGCCGTCCATGTGTCGCACGAATGATCAGTGGCTGTTCGCGTCTGGTCTAGAGTGGATCGATACAACGACTGACGAGATCAGGACGATGTTTGGCAAGTATCCCGAGCAGAAGCAGTCGCCACAGATTCGATGGAGTGTTTGGCCTGGGCGATGCTGAGTTCACTCGGCAAGTTTGCACCGTTCTTGGCTGCAAGAATCTCGGCCATCACGCTGACGGCGATCTCCGCAGGCGTCTTGCTGCCGATGTATACGCCGATCGGTCCGTGCAGACGCTCAAGTGACGCTTCGGTTTCACCAAAATGCTCGATCAGGCGTTCGCGGCGCAGTTGGCTATTGCGCCGCGAGCCGATGGCGCCGATATAGAACGCCGGGCTGTGGAGGGCTTCGAGCAGGGCCAGATCGTCGAGTTTGGGGTCATGGCTCAAGGCAACGATGCAGGTGCGCAGATCGACCGCGAAGTCGCGCACCACATCATCCGGCATGCCAATGATGCGCTCCACGCCATCGACCGCCCAGGTTTCGATGTACTCGGGACGCGGATCGCACACCGCCACTTTGAAACCGTTGAACAACGCCATGGTCGCCAGATACTCGGCCAGTGCGCCGGCCCCGATCATCAGCATCCGATAGCCGGGTCCCAAGGTGTTGAGCATCTGCACGCCATCGAAGCTGAACTGTTCCGGCGTCGCAGTCGGTTCGAGCATGACCTGACCGGACTCCAACGCCAGGCGACGGCGAACCAGTTGCCCGGCGTCCAGTTGCACCAGCAACGCGTCGAGTGACTGCCACGACGGATTGAACTCAAGGATCAGTTCCAGCGTGCCGCCACAGGGCAAGCCGAAGCGATGCGCCTCATCGGCACTGACGCCATAGCGCACCCCTTGCGGTGCGCTGTCGCTAAAAGCGCTGCCGCCATGGGCCGTGGTGTAGCGATGGATCAGATCGTCTTCGATGCAGCCGCCGGACACGCTGCCCACCACGCGACCATCGTCACGCAACGCCATCATCGACCCCGTCGGACGCGGTGAAGAACCCCAAGTGCGCGCCACCGTGGCGAGCAATACACGCTCGCCAGCGGCAAGCCAGTCCCGCGCCGTGCGCAGGACCAGCAAGTCGATGCTTTCCATCAGTGTCTCCTCTTAGCGCATCTGCAGGATGATCGGGCTGCTGCTGGCCGGATCGGTGTGCTCACGCAGTTTGCCCACGCTCTGCGCATCGACAGCGCTGGCCTGATTGCCCCAGGTGCTGCGCATGAATGTCAGCACTTCGGCGATCTGCTGATCCGACAGCTGTTCACGGAAGGCCGGCATGCGATAAGCGTCCGGCACGCCAGCCGCGACCACACGCTGCGAACCATTCAGGGTGATGTTGATCGCCGAAGCGCTCTCCTTGGCCAGTGCCGAGGTGGCGCCGGCCAGCGGCGGCATCCATTCAGGTTGCCCCTTGCCGTCGAGGCCATGGCAGGAAGCACAGCGCGCCACGTAGGTATGCGCACCGGGCGAGTCCAGGCGTTGCGCTGCCGAAACCGCTTGATACTGCCACGGCGCGCCGTCCCGTTCGCGATCCCCGGGAAGTGACTTCAGGTAGTGGGCAATCGCGCTCAGATCGTCATCGCTCATGAACTGCGTGGAGTTGTTGAACGCTTCGGTCATCGAGCCGTAGACCACCGCATGTTGGTTGCGACCGGTCTTGAGGAACTGCACGATTTCCGCCTCACTCCAGCGGCCCAATCCGGTGTTGTGATCATCGCGCAGGCTCGGCGCGTACCAGCCATCGAGCAAGGCGCCGGCGAGGTACGGTTTACCGGTGTCATCGAGTGCCTTCTCGTTGAACGCCAGGCCGCGCGGCGTGTGGCAACTGCCGCAGTGCCCGGCGCCCTGAACGAGGTAAGCGCCACGGTTCCACTGTTGATCCTGCGAAGGTTTGGCCACGTACGGTTCGGCATCGACAAACACACCGTTCCACAGTGCAATCGGCCAGCGCAGGTTCAGCGGAAACGGAATCGCGCTGGGGATATTCGCCTGTTTCACCGGCGCCACGCCTTTCATGAAGAACGCATACAACGCACGCACATCATCGTCACTGAGCTTGGCGTAGGACGGGTAGGGCATCGCCGGATACAACCGGCGACTGTCGGGGGCCACGCCGTGACGCACCGCTCGGTCGAAGTCCGCCAAGCTGTAGTGGCCGATGCCGGTGTCCGTGTCCGGGGTGATATTGGTCGCATGGATTGAGCCCAGCGGTGTGGCCATTTCCAGGCCACCAGCGAATGGCGCGCCCCCCGGCACGCTGTGACAGGCCACGCAATCGCTGAGCCGGGCGACGTATTCGCCACGGGCGACCAGTGCCGGGTCGATGTCGGCCACGGCGATCTGAGGATTTTCCAGGCGCGAGACAGGCTCGCGGGTTACATACCAGGCCAGCAGGCCTGCCGCGACCAGGCACGGCACCGCCAGCCAGCCAGCGGTTCTTGCGAATCGGCTGTTATTCATGGACGCTCCGGCGCTGATCAAGTGAAGGTGTGTCGGCTCATGGGCAGGCTGCGCACCCGCTGACCGGTTAGCCTTGCCACCGCGTTAGCGACGGCGGGCGCGACTGCAGGCAACGGCGGTTCACCGATGCCGCCCATTTTTTCCCCGCTCTCGACCACGCGTACATGGACCCGGGCCATCCGCGCAGGCGGCAGGATCGGATACAAGTCGTAATTGCGCGCTCGGGGTTTGCCATCAATCCACACGGCTTCTTCCACCAGGGTTTGCGACAGCCCCAGCGCCACGGCGCCATTGACCTGAGCCTCGACAATCGCCGGGTTGACGATGCTGCCCGGATCAATTGCCTGCCAGATGTCGTGCACCTTGACCTGGCCGTTGTCGATGGACACCTCGGCGATCACCGCCGTCTCCGTACCGAACGGCGAAGCCATGGCCACGCCGCGTGCACGTTTGCTGCCGTCTTCGGCGGTAAACGGCCCGCGCTTCCAGCCACCGGATAGCTCACCCACCGCTTGCAGCAGGGTGGTCAGTCGTTTGTTGTCGCGCAGCAAATGCAGGCGCAGGTCAAACGGATCCTTGCCGCCCTTGTCGGCCAGTTCATCGAGGAACGATTCATAGAAGAAGTCATTGAGGGAATTGCCCACCGAACGCCAGTAACCGAGCATCGCCGGGCCTTTGACGTAGATCTGCGCGATGCGCTTGTTGGGGATCGCGTAGGACTTGCCTGACAAGCCTTCAAGCGCTGTGGGGTCGAGTTTTTCACCCTGCTTGCCGGCGAGGGCTTCGGTCGGCCCTTCGGTGGCACTGATCGCTTCGATTGCCAGCGGCCAGCCGTCGCTGTCCAGCGCGGCACGGAAATTCACTGCGGCAACCGGGCGCAGCACGTCACGCAGGAACTCTTCTTCGCGACTCCAGATCAGTTTGACCGGTCGGCCAACGGCCTTGGACAGCGCAATCGCCTGCGGATAGGGACTGGCCGAATCGTAGAGGAAATGCCGACCGAAGAAGCCACCCAGCAGTGGCGAATGCAACGTAATGCGCGACGGATCCAGCCCGGTGCGTTTGGCGATGTCGGCGCGGAACATGTCCGGCGCCTGATTCGGCAACCAGACTTCCAGCGAACCGTCCGGATTGAATCGGGCCAGTGCCGAAGGCGGCTCCAACTGGCCGTGGTTCAGGTATTGGTTGTGGTAAGTGGCGTCGATCCGGGTCTTGGTCTCCTTGAGAATCGACGCCACGTCGCCTTGGTTTTCATCATCTTTGGCCGGGCCTTTATCTTCAGCAAGGCGCTTGAACCAGGCATCGCTGGAAAAGTCAGCGGGCATCGGCCGTACTTTGCTCTCGGCCGTTGGTTCTTGCCAATCAACCTGAATCGCCTCGACCGCACGTTTGGCGTGCCACCAGCGCTCGGCGAGCACCGCCACGGCGCCCGGCAGACGATGCACGGAATGCACGCCTTTCATTGCCTTGACCTGCTCTTCGTTGCGCAGATTGCCCACCGTCATGCCCAGGCGCGGGGCGTGTTGCACGGCGGCATGGAGCATGTCGTCGACTTTCAGATCGATGCTGTACAGCGCCTTGCCCGTGGATTTGTCATAGGCATCGAGGCGCTTCACCGGTTTGCCGATCCAGCGGAACTGGCTCGGATCACGCAGTTGCACGGAGGCCGGATCGGGAACCGGCAGATCCATTGCGCGCTCGGCCAGATCACCGTAGGCCAACGAGCGGCCCGACTTGGCATGCACGACTTTGCCAGGCTCGGTGGTCAACTCGCCGACTGGCACGCCAAGCTGTTGCGCGCCCGCTTGCAGCAGCATGGCACGGGCGAGGGCGCCGAGGCGGCGCATGACCGGGTAGCTCATGCGCACCGACATGCTGCCGCCGGTGATGCGCATGCCGTTTTCCAACACCACATAGGCTTCGCCGGGCGGCGCGGCTTCGACGAGGAAGGTTGCCGGGTCGGCATCCAGTTCTTCACCGACGATTTGCGCCATCGCCGTGAACGTACCTTGTCCGCCCTCCATGAACGGGCAGAGCAGACGCACGCGATTGTCTGGACGGATTTCGAGAAACGCCGGCACTTGCGTGCCGCGCTCGGCCGTTGCCGCTGCAACGGCAGCTTGCACGCGCGTTGTACCGAGCGGCAGACCGAAACCGAGCACCAGTGCGCCGACGGCAGTTCCGGTCAGAAAACGCCTGCGCGATACATTGATCGGTTCGTGCAGATCCAGTGCTGAGGCTTGCAGTGAAGGGTCGATTCGAACTTTCATCACGCGTCTCCCTTGCCGGCCAGCTCATGCACGGCGGCATGAATGGCGTTGTAGGTACCGCAGCGGCACAGATTGACCATCGCCGCTTCGATTTGCGCATCACTCGGTTTGGGGTTTTGTTTGAGCAGCGCGGTGGCGGCCATCACCTGCCCGGACTGGCAGTAGCCACACTGAGCAACCTGCAGATCGACCCAGGTCGCGACCACCCGTTTGCCCACCTCATCGCTTTCGATCGCCTCAATGGTGGTGACCTCGCGGCCGACCACACCCGCCACCGGCGTGACGCACGAGCGCACGACGTTGCCGTCCACCAGCACCGAACAGGCGCCGCATTGCGCCAATCCGCAGCCGTATTTGGTGCCGGTCATGCCCAAATCATCGCGGATCACCCACAGCAAGGGCGTATCGGCGTCGGCATCGACCTGATAGGTCTTCTGGTTGATTCGTAGTTCCATGGTTCACCCGCTGATCATCGGTTGACTTGCATTGTTATGAGCGGTGACACGCGGCGAGGCGTATCAGCGTTTTTCGTTCAATTCGCTACTGTGCCGAGGGCTTCTGCTTCGAATGGCTGCCCACGCAAAAGGGCAATGTCACGACTCGGCGCGGTGCCGAACAGCCGGGCATATTCGCGGCTGAACTGCGACGGACTTTCATAGCCGACCGCAAACGCCGCCCGCGAAACGTCGAGGCGTTCGACCAGCATCAGCCGCCGCGCTTCGTTGAGCCGCAGCCATTTCTGGTACTGCAGCGGACTCATGCCAGTGAGCTGTCGGAAATGGTGGTGAAAGGTCGGCGCACTCATCTGCACCCGCGCGGCCAGATCGTCGATGCGCAGAGCATCGGTGTAGTTGACCTTCAGCCAGTCAATGGCCTTGGCAATGCGATAACCCTGACCATCGACGGCCGTGATCTGCCGCAGCCGTGCGCCTTGGTCGGTGTGCAGCAGCCGATAGTGGATTTCGCGCAGAATCAGCGGCGCCAGCACCGGGATCGCCTCGGGTTCATCGAGCAATGCCAGCAGCCGATCAAGTGCGCCCTCCAGCGCAGAGGACAGGCTGCCAATCGCGGCGCCCGTACCCGTTGCTGGCTGCCGCTTGGCCGGCAAGCCGCTCTTGGTGATGACCTCGGCGAGCATGCTGACATCCAGCTTCAGCACGAGGCCGACACAAGGCTGTTCGGGGCTGGCGAGCATCACTTCGGAGTTGGCGGGCAAGTCCAGCGACGTCACCAGAAACCGTGACGGGTCATAGCTGTAACCCTCACCACCGACCCACAAACGCTTTTCGCCGCGCCCCACCAGAATCAGGCTCGGTTCGATCATGCACACCACGGGCGGCGCCGGTTGGTCGCGACGAAACAGCGACAGCCCGGGTATGGCCGTGGCGAAGTCACCCGGCGCACTCACGCGCGGGTCAATGTGCAACGCCAAAGGCGATTCCTGGGGCAGAGGGGTAGGGATCATGTCGGGTCACTCCTGTTGACTGAACTCTAATGCGCGCGCGAGACGTTTCCTATCCATCACCCTGCATCGCCAGAGGATCAGGCAAGCATTCAAGAGGAATGCGCTAGGGAAGGGCCGGATTGACCGGGAGAATGTGTCTATCTGTTACGGGGGCAGTGTCCGGAAGGGACGACAAACCGCTTGCCCCTGCGCATCACATCCACAGGTTTTTCGCACCACAGGTAGTTCTCATGACGTTTCCATCTACAGATCCATCTAAAAGAACAGGCGGCTGGAGCGCTGTGCTGGCCATGTCGTTGGCCGCATTCGCCTTGGTCGCTTCAGAATTCATGCCGGTCAGCCTGCTGACGCCGATTGCGGCCGACCTGCACATCACCGAAGGCCAGGCCGGGCAGGGCATTTCCGTGTCCGGTGCCTTTGCCTTGATCACCAGTCTGTTGATTGCCTCGGTCGCCGCTCGCGTCGAGCGCAAGAAGCTGCTGCTGGGCCTGACCTTGCTGATGATCGTCTCTGGTACGGTCGTCGCGGTCGCGCCGGGTTACCCGTCATTCATGTTTGGACGTGCGCTGATCGGGATAGCGATTGGTGGTTTCTGGTCACTGTCGGCGGCGACTGCAATACGTCTGGTCAAGCCTGAACAGGTTTCGCGAGCGCTGGCCATCGTCAATGGCGGTAACGCCTTGGCCACGGTCATCGCCGCTCCGGCAGGGAGCTTTCTTGGCTCGCTGATCGGCTGGCGCGGGGCATTCTTCTGTGTGGTTCCGGTCGCAGTGCTGGCCGCCGTCTGGCTGCTGATAAGCCTGCCGTCGTTCAAGGCCGAGCGCCAAGCCGGTAGCGGCAACGTTCTGCGCCTGATGAAGCAGCCGCCAGTAGCCTTGGGCATGGTCGCCGTCAGCGTATTTTTCATGGGCCAGTTCATGCTGTTCACCTACCTGCGTCCCTTTCTTGAGGGCGTGACCGGCGTAAGCGTCTCAACCTTGTCCTTGATGCTGCTGGGGCTGGGACTGGCAGGGTTTATCGGCACCTTTCTGATCGAACGGTTTATGGGCCGAAGCCTCTACCGCACGTTGACCGTCATCCCGCTGATCATGGCGGCCATCGCGCTGGCGTTGGTCAGCTTCGGCAAATCACCGGTGCTCACCGCCGTGTTGCTCGGCCTCTGGGGACTGGTTGCCACAGCCGCGCCGGTCGGCTGGTGGACATGGCTGGCGCAGACGCTTCCGGATGACGCGGAAGCCGGAGGCGGCTTGCTCGTGGCCATTGTGCAACTGGCGATCGCCGGAGGCGCAATCATTGGCGGTCTGGCTTTTGACCTGAGCGGATACAAAGCCACATTTGAGCTAAGTGCGGCGGTGTTGGTCGCCGCGTCTGTGCTGGCCTGGCTGGCGGGTCGCAATGCCACTGAAGTTCATCTTGTCGAACCGGCAGCTCATTCGGCCGCTGTTTCCGGCGAAGCTGGGTCCCGACTTGTCTGATCAAGCAGGAGGCTACTCAATGCACCAATGACGGTTGGGTCGCGACCGAGACCGTGAAGACCACGACAAACAGCACGACCAATCCCCAGAACATCACCATGATCGTCAGCAGAAAAACCTTAAGGCCTTGATAAAGCCTGCGCAGCCAATGGCCTTCGGGTTTTGCGTCTGCGCGGGTTCTGAGTACGCCTTTCAAATAAAAGCCGAGCAGCGCAAGCAGTGCGCCATCTATCGCCAGCGCAGGCAGGCCGGCTAGGGGGAAAATGCTTTCCCAGCGATAGAAAGAAGACCGGCTCAGAAAGACCACATAACAAGTCAGGCTGCCGTAGGGCAGGGCTCTCCACCATTTTCCCGCCAGCGCCCCGACCATCAGGCACATGATCACCATGAACGGGCTGAGGAGAATATGGAGCATCCATTCCAGTACGTTGGGCAAGTAGTCCGGGGAATGGATGTTGCGCCAGAGGTGTTCCAACATTGTTTGGGTTCCTTCCTTCTAGGGAGTCAGTGCTGCTGCGGTGCTTCCGTGCTGCTGGACGATATCGGCGTGTTTTTGGGTTACATAAGGGGTGTTGGGTGAATTGGCTGCCATTCATTCGTCACCACTTCCGCTCGAAAGTGGATTCTAACGCTTGAACCAAAAGTCCCGCACGGCTCTTCGCGTACCTATTTAAAGTTTTCAGGTGCGCGGCCGATAATAATGTAATGCTCCTGAATAATAATTACAGTCTGCGGAGCAAAGTTTCGAAAGATGGTTTGAATAAGTCATGCGTGGTAGCAAAAGGAGTTGGCTTTTGCCTGCCGGGATTTATATAAAATTACTCAAAGCCAGGCAAGGAAATCATGCTAAACAGAGTCCTAAGTGTTTTTCGTAACGCCAAGCCGAACCCTCTTCCAAAAGAGATCAAAGAGTTCATAGTAAAACATGACATTAAATTTGATGGGTTTGGTGGGTTGAATATAAATAGGCAGGTTGTGCGCGAGTACGGTTATCTTGTTCGAATGCTGACGGAGGGCAGGCTAGATACGCTATACGACTTTCGAGAAGTTTTTAATTGCGGAGAGCTTCTCCTGAGTAGCATAAGGCAAGAGTTGTCCAGGGACGTTCTTCGTGAGTCAGAAGCACTGGGTTACTCTAGGCAAACAACTGAGGGGAATATGCTTAGACTACAAGGGCTGGTCGAAACCATAATTCAGTACGTCGCTCTCTGTGATCAATACAAAGTTGATCCTGAGGCCGCCCGTGAGTTTGAAGTCTGAGTTCTAGTGTAGGCGCGTGATACAATCAAAAAAGGGGACTAAAAGGGGGGTGATTTATTTGCAGAAAATAAATCAGCCCCCCCTCCCAAAAAACTCAATAGCGTAATCGTTGTGGTTACAGGTATTTCGTCAAAATAAAAGTCATAATTTGCATAATCAAGTCCTCACTATCCGTATACCTGCCACAGAGTGGCTATATAAACTCTAGAGCTCGGCAAACCATGAACCCGAATGAACACATATCCGAAAACCTAAGAAACTACTTAACCATCGAAGCACCTGAATATGCTTTTCTCATAAGTGGTGATTGGGGGGCTGGAAAGACTCATTATATTGATAATTTTATAGCAAGCAATCCACAAGAAAAAACCAGAATAATAAAAATCAGTCTATTTAGCCTTGCAAGCACCAAAGAAATTAATGAAAAGATATTTGAGGCTATATATCCATTTTTTGCTAATCAAAAAGTTAAACTAGCAGGAAAGCTACTTAAGGGTGCCTTGAGTTTTGGATTTAAAGTAGATCTGAACTCCGACGGAAAACCTGACGGCACCACCAATGTAAAGCTTGATAAGTTGGAGCTTTTCGAAAAAATTTATCCAGGTGACTCAAATAAGGATCTTGTCCTAGTTCTTGACGACATCGAGCGCAGCAGCATCCCCCTTAAGGATACTCTTGGGTACATAAACGAACTAACGGAAATCCTTAAAGTTAGGGTTGTTTTGATCGCAAATGAAAAGCAGTTCAACGAAGAAGAAGGGGAGATTTATTCAAGATTCAAAGAGAAGGTAATCGGCAAGACATTTGAGATCTCGCAGGATGTCGAATCAATTCTAGATGAGCTATTGAGGGTAAGTGTTGCGGTCAAGTTAAAAGCCCCCAAAGAAATCTGTATAAAAGAAGAAATAAAAAACATCTACGAAGTGGCAGATTACAGGAATTTACGCAAACTTAAACAAACGATATCTGATTTTTCGCACTTTCTTCAGTGTCTCCAAAAAACTTACACTCAACATCCGGTATTTTACAAATATCTACTGCGAACTTTTTTTGCGCTGAGCCTTGAGCTGAAGTCCGGCCAGCTTAAAGAGGGCGATCTCGAAGGCGATAAGCCGTTTTCTAACAGTAGAGGAAAAGATGATGGGGAATCGATTGTTTTCAATAAGTACTTCATTAACAGTCCACACCTTTACTCGGGGAAAATATGGGCCGAAATACTGTGCAAAGGCAAACTCAACAACATTAATGAGGCGACATCAAAGTTAGTATATTTTATCGAAAACACCTCTAAAAAAACGAAGGAAGATCCTGCTTGGGTTCAACTGCTAGATTACGAAAAATTGGAAGAAAATGAATTTTCAGAGCTAATAAGGATCGTAGAGCAAGAAATAGTTCAATGCACTGAATGCGACCCCCGTATATACCTACACAAAATATCCATCGCCATCTATTTTAGCAAACTAAAATTATCATCTCTCAGCATTCCTTTCATAACAAAAGCCACCAAGCGCTTCGTTAATGAATACAAAAGTAGCGAGGCGTGGTTAACAACACAATTGAGTGGGAACACCTTTAGCGACGGCATCGGCTACATATATTTGTCAGCCAAAGATCCTTCCTTTATCGATCTAAGAAAAAGACTGCTAGCACAGAGTAAAGACTCGTTCGAAACAGGTGAGCAGCTAAGGGCAAAGAGAGCAGCCGACGCGTTGAACGAACAATTCACAAACTCAGACGTCAAAACCTTAGCAAAACTACTCAACAAAGATAATGAATATACGCCTATTCTTGCAAAGCTTTCACCTGACGACTTCATCGGCAGACTTGAAAAATCCACCAACAAAGACCTTCAATTTATCAGTGAAATGGTGTCCTTCCGCTATCGAGACAACCATACTCTCAATGGAAGAACATTTTCTCAAATCCTGCACGAAGAACATAAATTCTGGGAGGCTGTAAGTGAGCGATTGAAATCCGGACAGATAAAGGCTACATCATTAAAATCACACCTACTTGAGATGTTCAATGAAAATAAAGTCATTCCAATAATTAAGTCGCTCATCAAAAATGCAAAAACAGGATCAGCCTACTAGGCTCTGTATGAAAACCCTTGAAACGTCGTTCAAGTCACTGGAGCCCCGATTTTTCGCAGGTTTCTTGCTTCTAGGCGAAGGATAAAGGGGACGGATTTAATTTCTCAATTTCTCTACTCAAAACGTCCGCTTTTTGGCCGAAAGCGGTCGTTCGTGAGCGACCGATATCGGCCAAAATCGCTCATCTACAGAAACCGTCTACGGCAACCTCCTCACTCAAATCACCCATCCTGCAAAAGCTTCAAAGCCCGATCAAAATCGAACCTTTCCACCTGTACCGCGACCAGAGCCAGGCGTTCTTCTAACGCCCGATCAAGTCGCATGTTGCGCAATCCCGCAAGCGCATCCAAAGCCGCCGTGTCACCTTCGTCCAAAAGACCCATGAGCCTGTTCAGTTGCTCGTTGATAGCGGAGTCGTTCTGTAGCTCATCACCTGCGCCGGCCGGTGTGTCTGCCTTGAGGTCGGCCAGTGCGACCAGAATCGGCTGCAGGCAATATTCGACCTGCATCGCCAGCCCTTGCAGCACCGTAGCCGGCTCGCCATCATGGCAGGCCTGTTCCAGCAAAGCGCAGGCTTGCGCCACGGCCTTGGCGCCGATGTTGCCGGCGGTGCCGCGCAAGCTGTGCGCCAGTCGTTCAGCGGCGCCAGCATCCGGATCGATCCGTGCGGTGTGGAACTGCTCGATAAAGCCTATCTGAGTGTCGCGAAACTTGCAGAGCAGGCGTAGGTAGAGATCCCGTCGTCCCATGCAGGTGGCGAGACCTGCCGCGAGGTCGATGCCCTCAAGCTGCTCGGGCAAGCCATCGGCGAATCCTGCGTTCAGCGATGCTTGAGCGGCACGTGGCTTGATCCATTTTGCCAGTGTGGCGAACATGGTTTCGACGTTGAGTGGCTTGGAGATATGGTCGTTCATGCCGCATTCGAGGGCGCGCTCGCGGTCACCGTCCATCGCGTTGGCGGTCATGGCGATCACCGGCAAAGTGTTGAAGCGTGGTTGCTGGCGAATTTTTCGGGTTGCCGTGTAGCCATCCATCACCGGCATCTGGCAATCCATCAACACGCCATCGAAGTCGCCATCCTCGGCGAGGATGTCCAGGGCCTCCTGACCGTGCGTGGCGAGTCGCAGGCGTATTCCGACGCTCTCCAGCAGCTCGCTGGCCAGTTCCTGATTGAGATCGTTGTCTTCGACCAGAAGCAGCCGCGCGCCATTGAGGCTGGCGACGGTGTTGGCATTGTGCAGGGAGCGTTCGCCCGTTCGCGTTTCACCCTGTGGTTCTCTGCCCAGCACCACGCCGATGGCTTCGAGCAGCGAGGACGGCGTGACGGGTTTGGTCAGTACCACCGGCAACTGGATGCCTTGGCGCTCGGCTTCTTCGCGGGCTTCTTCGCGTCCAAATGCGGTGATCATGATCACCGATGGCGTGCGCATCAGGCTGGCGGAATGCATTTTGCTCACGGCTTCCATGCCATCCATGCCGGGCATCCGCCAGTCCATCAAGACCAGATTGTAAGGCAGTGCCTTGTGCTCGGCGTCGGCCAACATGCGCAGCGCCAGATCACCGCTCTGCGCGACATCCACTTCCAGGCCAAAGCTGCGCGCCATGCCTGAGAGAATTTCACGCGCACTGGCATTGTCATCCACGACCAGTACCCGCATGCCCAATAGCTCGCCGGCCTTGAACATACGGCGCGGCTGCACGCCTTGCTGCACAGCGAGTTGCACCTGGAAATGGAATGTCGAGCCGACCCCCGGTTGGCTTTCCACCCAGATTCGGCCGGCCATCAGCTCCACCAGCTTCTTCGAAATGGACAAGCCGAGCCCGGTGCCGCCGTACTTGCGAGTGATCGAACTGTCTGCCTGACTGAACGACTGGAACAGGCGTGAACACTGCTCGACGGTCATGCCGATGCCCGTGTCGCGCACCCAGAAGTGCAGTTGCACGTGTTCGTTGTGTGTACCCACTTCTTCCACGCCGACCACGATGTCACCGTGCTCGGTGAACTTGGCCGCGTTGTTGCCCAGATTGATCAGCACTTGCCCCAGGCGCAGGGGATCGCCGATCAGGGCCGTGGGCAGATCGGGCGGGATCTGGAACAACAACTCCAGACCCTTGTCCTCGGTCTTCAGACCAATCATGGCGGCAAAGCTGTCGAGCACGTCCTCGAGGCGGAAAGGCGCCTGTTCGAGGCTCATCCTGCCGGCCTCGATCTTGGAAAAATCGAGGATGTCGTTGATGATTCCCAGCAGGTTCTCCGCCGAGCGATGCACCTTTTCAATGTAGTTGCGCTGGCGATTATCCAGATGGGTACGCAGCGCCAGGTGGCTCATGCCGATGATGGCGTTCATCGGCGTGCGGATCTCATGGCTCATGTTGGCAAGAAACTCGCTCTTTGCCTGAGTTGCTTCTTCGGCTGCTGCTCTTGCTTCTGCCAGCGCCGTCACGTCGATGTTGATGCCGGTTGCGCGCAATGGCTGGCCGTCCGGCGTGCGTGAGAAACGGTTGAGCGAGCGGAACGTGCGTATCTGCCCGTCATTTTTGCGCACGATGCGAAAGTCGAATTCGACGCGGTCATCGCCACTCTGCACGGCGCTGTCGAAGGTGCTGCTGACCCGCGCCACATCCTCGGGATGCACCAGCGCCTGCCAGTGCTGCAGCGTGCCACCGAAGGCACCCGGTTCAAGACCAAACAGGGTTTCAAGCTGCGGCGTCCAATAGTTTGTGCCGCTGACCAGATCAACGTCGAACAGACCGATGTCGCCGGCCTCTTGTGCCAGGTTCAGGCGATCGCTGGCAGTCCGCAGCCTGGCTTCCATCGCTCTGCGCTCACTCACGTCGCGCACCGAGGCACAGACGCAGACGCCACGACCTTCCAGGCGGGGCAGGTGGGAAAGGCCAATTTCCACGGAGAACAGGCTGCCGTCTTTACGCACGCCGCTCAGGTCCTCCAGATCGCCACCCATCTGCCGGGTGCCGCCGCTGGCAATGAAACCGTCGCGCAATTTGACATGACGCTCGCGGGCAGCCTGAGGCACCAGACGCTCGATGCTGGCGCCAATCAACTCGCCGGGGGCATAGCCAAACAGGCTGTCCATTTGCGGGTTGGTCATCAGAATGCGACCGTCAGCCCCCAGCACCAGCATACCGTCCGGTGCTGCCTCGATGATGCCGCGATACCAGGCCTCGGTGGCTCGCAATGCTGCCTGCTGGGCCTCCAGTTCGCTGGCCTGGTGTTCCAGTTGCAAAGTCTGCGCGCCCATTTCGTCCGCCTGACGACGAGTCTCCAGCAGCAGCGCCTGGGCCGCCTCACTGCGCTCCATGATGGCCATGGCGCCGGCCAGCCTGGGCAACACTTCTTGCAAGAGCAGCGCTTCGTTCTCTTCCAGATGGCGAAAACCGGCCATTTCCACCACCCCGAGCAGGCGTTCGCCACGCAGCACGGGTTGAACCATCAGGACGCTGGCGGGAGCGGCGCCCAACTGCGTGCGTACATGCCAAAACGGTTCGGGTAAATTCTGCAGGTGGCGGGGTTGGTGATCCAGTGCGCACTGGCCAAGCAACCCGTCACCGAGCGCAAGTTCAACGGGCAGCGGATGCTCACTGTCCACCGCGTAACCGCCCACCAATCGAAGGCGCGAGGCGCCTTCATAGAGAACGTAAAGTGCCCCTTGGCACATGCCTAACTGCGGCGCGATGTGGCTAAAAAAAGCCTGGGCCAACTGCTGCGGCGTTTCCGCCTGTTGCAGATCCACTTGCAGAAGCGAAGTGTGGTTTTTAACCCAGCGCTGGCGCTCAAGCTGACAAGCCTCCACCTGCAACGTGGCGATGGCTCGGGCGAGGTCACCGGTTTCGTTGCGAAGGTCGGTGTGGGGGATCTGCCCGTCGAGTTTGCCGGACGCCAATTCGTCTACCGCCACACGGACACGATTGAGCGGCACGCGAATGGAATAACTGACCAGCCAGGTCAACAGCAAGGCCAGTGTCGACCCGCCCAGCAGCAACACATAGGTGATCGTGGTACTGCGCTGCGCATATTCGGCCAGATTCTTCGCGGTATCGTGGATGTCGGCTTGCTTGTTGTTCTCGATCTGCGTGAGCAGCCCGTCGCTGCCCTGTTCCAGCGCGAGAAAATCCTGACTGTTAAGCAACATCCAGGCTTGACCGAGGGAGCCTTTGCCGGCGAATTCCAGCGCCGCATCGCCATCTTTTTGCAGACGCTGCAAGACCCTCTCGAACTCCAGCAGACTGCTCAGACTGCTCTGTCGCCGCAGTGTCGGGCGCACCTGTTCCAGGGCTTCGTGGAGTCGTTCCTGGGCGACACTCATCTGCGTTCTGGCGCTGATGCGAATGTCCGCGTTGTTGGTCGCGATCGCACGTTGCATGGCCAGCAAAAGATACGGCAACTGCACCCGGACTTCCTGCACATGCTGGATACCCACCAGATCCTGCTGGTACAACTGCTGCATTTCGTTCCTGAGCGAATACTGGGTGCGCAGGCTTTGCACGCCCAGTATCAGAACCAACATCAGCAGCGCCGCGAAGCCGATGATCAATTTGCTGCGCAGGGACAGGCGCTCGAGCGTCTCGAACAGTCTGTTCATAACGGGCCTCGTTCAGCAGTGGGGGGCAAAGAGCGGCACACGGCTCAGGGTTGGTCAGCGATCTGTTCAAGCAAGGCCAATTGTCTGGCCAAGTCCTGATCGCTGTCGGCGAACTGCACGGCAATGTTCTGGAACTGCCCGGCATTGGCCAGAAATGCATCGCAGATGTCCGGGTCGAAATGTTTGCCTCGGCCTTCGCGGATTATTTCCACTGCTTGCTCATGGGGCATGCCGGGCTTGTATACGCGGCGGCTGATCAGCGCATCGTAGACATCCGCCACAGCCATCAAACGCGCGCTGATCGGAATATCGTCGGTGGCCAACCCTTGCGGATAGCCGCTGCCATCCCATTTTTCTTGATGCCCGTAGGCGATTTCCTTGGCCAGACGAAGGAAGTCGACGCCTATTCCCAACTGGTCCTCGGCGTGCTGGATGGCGTCGCGTCCCAAGGTTGTGTGGGTCTTCATGATCTCAAACTCTTCCGGCGTGAGACGTCCGGGCTTGAGCAGGATGCGATCAGGAATGCCGATCTTGCCGATATCGTGCAGCGGTGCCGATTTGAATAGCAGCTGGATGGTTTCCTCGTCGAGAAAGTGACGAAAGCGCGGATGCTCGCGCATCAGTTCGGCCAACAATTTTATGTAGTGCTGGGTGCGGCGAATGTGGTTGCCGGTTTCGTTGTCGCGGGTTTCGGCCAGCGAGGCCATGGCGTGGATGGTGACATCCTGGATGGCAATCACTTCGCGGGTACGGCGTTGCACTTCCTGTTCCAGAAAATCGTTTTGATTGCGCAGAAAGTCGGCGACGGCCTTGAGCTTGACCTGAGTCTCGACCCTGGCCATGAGCACCGGAGGAATGATCGGCTTGGTGATGTAGTCAGCAGCGCCGAGGCTCAAGCCGCGAATTTCGTCCTCCGTGGCGGTCATGGAGGTCAGGAAAATGATCGGTATATGACAGAGGCGGGCGTCATGCTGGAGCCGCTCGGCAACGTCATAACCGGACATGCCCGGCATCATGATGTCCAGCAGAATCAGGTCGGGGAGCGTGTCGGCCTGCAGAAGGCGCAAGGCCTTCTCGCCGCTGTTGGCGGCCTTGACCCGGTATTTGTCCTTGAGTAACTCGGCGATCAGCATCAGGTTGTCTGGGGTATCGTCGACCACCAGAACGGTTGCTGATGGATAAACGCCCTGCATGCTATCCATGGATGTTGGCTCCCTTGACTGATAAGCAGTAGGCGTACTTACGCCAGACTCTTGTCGGCAAGCGTAGCTAGAAAAGCTGCAATCGGTAGGTCGAAGCAGGGAGGTTTGTTCGATGAGGTACTCGATTATTGGCCGCTCGCGCCACGGCCATCAATCCCACGCTCTACCACGCCCCGTTTATCTCTTTTGATCCCCCGATAAGAAAAACCGATACCTGCTTAAGGATTTCCCAGAGGCGGGCGGTATACCTGCGGCTTTACAGTCACCTTCATCGTTCAGCGTGGACGGTCTACTTACAGGCCTTGTCCGTCGGGACTTCTACAAAAATAAGAAGGTGAGAGCATGACGAGTGAAACGGTCGATATCAAAGCGTGGATCGACAACCGCAAAGTGGTGCCGTACCAGTGGCTGATTATGGGCTTATGTTTTTTCATTGTGCTTTTCGATGGCTTCGACGTCGCGGTGATGGGGTTTATTGCTCCCTCGCTGATTCAAGAGTGGGGATTGTCAAAAGCAGCGTTTGGCCCAGTGATGAGCGCGGGCATGGTTGGGCTGGCGATCGGCGCGCTGACCGCTGGCCCTTACGCCGACCGAATCGGCCGCAAAAAGGTGCTACTGACGGCAGTGACTGGCTTCAGCGTGCTGAGCCTAGCCTGCGCCTTTGCGCGTAATCCCTACGAACTGGCGGCCTTGCGTCTGCTGACCGGTGTGGCGCTGGGCGCAGCGTTGCCAAACACCACCACACTGCTTTCCGAGTATTTGCCGGAACGCAATCGGTCACTGTTCATCACGATCATGTTCACCGGATTCAATATGGGGTCGGGGTTGGGCGGATTTCTCGCCGCATGGTTGATTCCCCATCACGGCTGGCAGTCGGTGTTGCTCGCCGGCGGGATTCTGCCGATGTTGTTGCTGCCCTTGATGTGGCTGTTGCTGCCTGAGTCGGCGCGTTTTCTCGCCGCGCGCAACGCGCCCGCCAGCCAGATTGCCAAGGTGCTGAGCAAGCTGGGGGGCACGTTCAGCGCAGCGACGAAATTCGTCATCGCCGAACCGCAGGCTCAGCAAAAAGCACCGCTGCGCTTGTTGTTCACCGAAACCTATCGCTTCGGCACGCTCGCTTTGTGGGCGACTTACTTCATGGGGTTGCTGGTGATCTACCTGACCATGGGCTGGATGCCGACCCTGCTGCGTGAAGGTGGGCTGTCCATCGAACGCGCCGCGACCATCACCGGCCTGTTTCAGATTGGCGGTACCGTCGGCGCCATCGTAGTCGGCTGGGCGATGGACCGGCGTAATCCAAACGCGGTAATTGCCACGTCCTACGCACTGGGTGGCGCTTTCATTCTGCTGCTGGGCGCCTTCAGCCTTGAATCCAGTCTGCTGGCGTTCGGCGTGGTGGCGGCAGGTTTCTGCATGAGTGGGGCGCAAACCGGCCTCAATGCTTTCGCGCCGGGGTACTACCCGACAGATTGCCGCGCCACGGGCGTCAGCTGGATGCTGGGTATCGGCCGCTTCGGGGCTATCTTTGGTTCACTCATCGGTGGCGCGGTGCTCAGCCTTGGGCTGGGGTTGCCGCTGCTGTTTGCCCTGTTGAGCGTGCCTGCCTTTATCGCTGCACTGGCGATCATGGCCAACGGTCATGCACGGCGCCGAGTCAATCGGGCCTTGCTGACGCATTAATCTTTTTCGACAAAGGAACTCGTTATGGCACGCATCATTGGTGGCCTCGCTGTATCTCACACCCCGACCATCGGCTTTGCGGTCGATCACGACAAGCAGCATGAGGCCGCCTGGGCGCCGATTTTCCGTGGTTTTGAGCCGATCAAGGTGTGGCTGAAGGAGCAGCAACCGGATGTGCTGTTCTATATATTCAACGACCACGTGACTTCGTTTTTCTTTGATCACTATGGTGCCTTTTCCCTCGGTGTCGATGAGCGTTACGAAGTCGCTGATGAGGGCGGTAATCCACGCGAGTTACCGGGGATCGCTGGCCATGCGGCGCTGTCGCGGCACATCGGTGAGAGCCTGGTAGCGGATGAATTCGACATGAGTTTCTTCCGTGACAAGCCGCTCGATCATGGCTTCTTCTCGCCGATGTCGGCGCTGCTGCCGTGCGAGCCGGACTGGCCGGTGGAGATCGTGCCGCTGCAGGTTGGCGTGTTGCAGTTCCCGGTGCCGAGTGCGCGGCGCTGCTACAAGTTGGGCCAGGCGCTGCGCCGGGCGATCGAAAGCTACCCCGAGGACTTGAAAGTAGCCATCGTCGCGACCGGTGGCGTTTCCCACCAGGTGCACGGCGAACGCTGTGGGTTCAACAACCCGGAGTGGGACCAGCAGTTCATTGATCTGTTGGTCAATGATCCCGAGCGCCTGACCGAAATGACCCATGCCGAATACGCCGCGCTGGGGGGCATGGAAGGTTCGGAAGTGATCACCTGGCTGATCATGCGCGGCGCGCTGTCGGCCACGGTGAAAAACCTGCACCAGGATTACTACCTGCCGTCGATGACCGGCATTGCCACACTGTTGCTGGAAAATCAGGATCGGCCCGTTCCCGTTGACGTCATTGCGCGGCATTTGCAGCACATGCAGCATCAGTTGGCGGGTATCGAGAAGCTTGAAGGCACCTATCCGTTCACCCTGGAACGCAGCGCCAAGGGCTATCGGTTGAACAAGTTTTTGCATCGCATGATCGAGCCGCACTGGCGTCAGCGTTTCCTCGACCAACCCGAAGCGCTGTTCGATGAAGCAGGGCTGAGCGACGAAGAGCGGGATCTGCTGCGCCGCCGCGACTGGCGCGGATTGATTCACTACGGGGCGATTTTCTTCGTGCTGGAAAAACTCGCTGCCGTGGTTGGGGTGCCGAATCTGCAGATCTACGCAGCGATGCGCGGACAAAGCCTGGAGGCGTTCATGAAAACCCGTAATCAGCAGGTGCTCTATTCGGTAGCGGGCAAGGCCCCGCGCTAACGTCACGGCGTCATCGACGGCTCGCTCCGGGCCGCTTCGCAACATCCTTGAATGATTTCACTGCGCCCGGCTCATGCGGGCGTAGCGGACTGCTTCATCCCAAAAAAATGGATAACAATAACAATGAAAATCACCGCCAATACTCGCGTAGTCTTCACGCTGTCCGCTGTTTGTGTGCTGCCTGTCGAGGCGAGCGCCGCAGGCTTTGTGGAAGACGCCAGCGCCAATCTCAATCTGCGCAACTTCTACATCAATCGTAATTTCACCAACCCGGCCAATGCGCAGGGCAAAGCCGAGGAATGGACGCAGAATTTCATTCTCGATTTCCGCTCTGGATTCACCCAAGGTGCAGTCGGATTTGGTGTGGATGTGCTGGGCCTGTATTCGCTGAAGCTTGACGGCGGTCAAGGCACGGGAGGCACGCAATTGCTGCCGCTGGACAGTGATGGCCGACCTGCCGATGAATTTGGGCGCCTGGCTGTCGCCGGGAAAATGAAAATCGGCAAGACCGAAATCAAGCTCGGCGAGTGGATGCCAGTGTTGCCGATATTGCGTTCCGACGACGGTCGCTCGTTGCCACAAACCTTTCGTGGCGGTCAGGTCACTTCACAGGATATCGCCGGGTTGACCTTGTATGGCGGTCAGTTCCGGCAGAACAGTCCGCGCAACGATTCAAGCATGGAAGACATGTTCATGCAGGGCAAAACCGCGTTTACCTCTGACCGTTTCAACTTCGTCGGCGGCGAATACGCGTTCAACGAAAAGCGCACGATGATCGGCGTGTGGAATGCTCAGCTAAAGGACATCTATCAGCAACAGTATCTGCAACTGGTTCATAGCCAACCACTGGGTGACTGGACGCTGGGCGCCAATCTTGGCTACTTCTGGGGTCGCGAGGATGGCAGTGCCCGCGCAGGCAATCTGGACAACCGTACGTTCTCGGCATTGCTGTCGGCACGCTACGGCGGCAACACGTTTTACCTCGGTTTGCAAAAGCTCAGCGGCGACGATGCCTGGATGCGCGTCAACGGCACCAGCGGCGGAACCTTGGCCAACGACAGCTACAACAACAGCTACGACAATGCGCGGGAGAAATCCTGGCAGCTGCGCCATGACTACAACTTCGCCGTCCTCGGCGTGCCCGGTCTGACCCTGATGAACCGTTATATCAGCGGCGACAATGTGCACAGCGGAGCCGTCACCGACGGTAAAGAATGGGGCCGCGAATCCGAGTTGGGTTACACGCTGCAAAACGGCGCGTTCAAGAACCTCAACCTGCGCTGGCGCAACTCGAGCATTCGCCGCGATTACAGCAGCAATGAGTTCGACGAGAATCGCTTGATCATCAGCTATCCGTTGAACCTGCTTTAACCGCTTCATTGGCCTGAGTTCGGATTACCTGGCGGATCACCTCCATCAACGCCTGCGCGACCGGTGAGTGCAGGCAGCTGCTGCGGTACGTCAGGCCGATGGCCCTGGCGGTCTGTTTCAATTCCAGCGGCAAAATGCACAACTCGCCGCTAGCGATTTCCTGTTCCAGTTGATGCGCTGAAACGGCTGCGAGCATGTCCGAGCGTAACAACAGTCCGCGAATGATCGCCATGTCGGCGCTTTCCACCACCGGGGAAGGCGCCGGAATGCCGAAACCGGCGAAGCAGTCGTCGAGCATTTTGCGCGCCGGCGAACCGGCGCGCGGCAATACCCACTTCGCGTTAGCGAGATGATCTTGCAGGCCGGTTTTGCCGTAGAGCGGATGATCACGCCGCGCAAGCACGACCATTTCCTCTGTCAGCAGTGACTCACCGACCAGGTCGCTGGCATAGGTCGACGAACGCAGCGCTCCGAAAATGAAATCCACATCACCGGCGCGCAATTCAGTCGCCAGCAGGTCGAAGGGACTCTCATTGGTGATCACTTGAATACCCGGGTGCTCGGCCATCAGGCGCACGATGGCTTCGGGCAGGATGCGCGTGCGGCCGAGGGGCAGGGCACCGACGTGGACGACGCCGTGCAAGGCACCGCGAAGGGCGGTGATGTCGCTGTCGATATGGCGCAGTTCGTTCAGCGCACGGCGGATTGCAAACAGGATGTCATGACTCGCGCGGGTCGGTTGCAAGCCGCGCGGCGTGCGCTCGAACAGCGATTGGCCGCAGCCGTTTTCGAGGACTTTCAGCGTCGAACTGACCGCAGGCTGACTCAGCCCCAACAGGTTGGCCACTGTCTGCATGTGCTGGGTTTCACAGAGTTTGACGAACACTTGCAGGCGTCGCGCCTGGAACAGATAAAGCGGTTCAATCGCAGCTTTTTCACCTTGGCCGAGCAATGTCGGCACGCTCCCAAGCTCTGCCAGCACCCGTCGCGCTCGGGGCAGCAAACGCTCTCCGAAATTGGTCAGGCGCATACCGTTGGCGTGCCGCTCGAACAGCATTACGCCTAGCCGTTCTTCGAATTCGGAAATCGATCGGGTGACCACCGATTGCGCCCGGTACAGCGCGACTGACGCCTTGGAGACGCTGCCGTGATCAGCCACGCGGACGAAGGCGCGCACGTGCATCAGGCTCGGCAGTTCAAAGACTTCCATGGGTAAGGACTCTGTGGGTCGGCGAATCCGACGACTATGCCGCCGCTATTTTCGAGTGGCAATAAAAAAAACGCATACCTCGAACACTCGAACGCATTACTCCGTCGGCGGCGTGCGATGCGATGCTCTTTCGCAACGCAAAGGAGTATCCGCAATGATCGAATCAACCAAAAACGCGCTGGTTGTCAGCGCCCACTCAGCCGATTTTGTCTGGCGTGCCGGTGGTGCCATTGCCCTGCATGCGCAGCAGGGTTACAACGTCCATATCGTCTGCCTGTCGTTCGGTGAGCGCGGCGAATCCGCCAAGTTGTGGCGCAAGGGCGAGATGAGCGAAGACAAGGTCAAAGCCGCACGTCGCGAAGAGGCTCAGGCCGCCGCCGACATTCTCGGGGCCAGTGTCGAGTTCTTCGATATCGGCGATTACCCGATGCGCGCCGACAAGGAAACCTTGTTCCGTCTAGCCGATGTTTTTCGCCGGGTGCAACCGGAGTTCGTCCTCAGTCACTCGCTCAAAGACCCGTACAACTACGATCACCCGCTGGCCATGAACCTGACCCAGGAGGCGCGCATCATCGCCCAGGCCGAAGGCTATAAACCGGGTGAGAAAATCGTCGGTGCACCGCCGGTCTACAGTTTCGAGCCACACCAGCCCGAGCAATGCGAATGGCGCCCCGATGTATTGCTCGACATCACTGATGTCTGGGACAAGAAGTACGCGGCCATCCAGTGCATGGCCGGACAGGAGCATTTGTGGGAGTACTACACGCGCGTCGCCCTGCAACGCGGTGTGCAAGCCAAACGTAATGTCGGGATCACCTCAACCCGCAACATCGTTTATGGCGAGGGTTACCAGAGTATTTTCCCGCGTGTCACGGAGAATCTGGGATGAGCGAACATATCGGCAAGACAGGCGTTGTTGTGCGCAATATTCAGCGGGCCGAAGCGGCGCTAGTCGATGAGTTGAAACGCTTCGGGGTCGCGACCATACATGAAGCACAGGGCCGCAAAGGACTGTTCGCGAGTTCGATCAGGCCGATTCAACAAGGCACGGTGATCAGTGGTTCAGCCGTCACGGTGCTGGTTGCGCCGGGTGACAACTGGATGTTCCATGTGGCCGTCGAACAATGCCGGCCCGGCGATATTCTGGTGGTTGCGCCGAGTTCACCGTGTACCGACGGCTACTTCGGTGACCTCTTGGCCACCTCGCTCAAGGCTCACGGCGTCGGGGCGCTGGTGATTGAGGCCGGCGTGCGCGACACCCATACCCTGCGCGAAATGGGCTTCCCGGTCTGGTCCCGCGCCATCAGCGCGCAAGGCACAATTAAGGAAACCCTGGGTTCGGTCAACCTGCCACTGGTGTGCGGCGGGCAACTGGTGCATCCGGGTGATGTGGTGGTTGCTGATGACGATGGTGTGGTGGTCGTGCGACGCACCGAGCTGCTGCAAGTCGTCGAAGCCAGTCGTGCCCGCGCCGACCTGGAGGAACAGAAGGCCCTGCGCCTGGCCAAGGGCGAACTGGGTCTGGACATCTACAACATGCGCGCGCGCCTGGCGGAAAAGGGTTTGCGTTACGTCGACAGCCTTGAAGAACTGGGAGACTGAGCATGGCGCAGACCCGCATTCCCTGTCTGCTGATGCGCGGCGGTACGTCGAAAGGCACTTACTTTCTGGCCGACGATTTACCGCAAGAGCCTGCGCTGCGAGATCGCGTGTTGCTGGCGGTGATGGGCTCGCCGGATGCGCGGCAGATCGACGGCATTGGCGGCGGTGATTCACTGACCAGCAAAGTGGCGATCATCAGACCGTCGAGCCGCGCGGGTGCTGATGTCGATTACCTTTTCGCCCAGGTGCTGGTGGATGAGCCGCGTGTCGATTACGGTCAGAACTGCGGGAACATCCTCGCCGGTGTCGGTCCGTTCGCCATCGAGCGCGGGTTGGTGGCGGCGACAGCCGATGTCACCCCTGTGCGGATCTATATGGAAAACACCGGACAGATCGCCATCGCCCATGTCCCAACGTCTGATGGTGAAGTGCGCTATGACGGCGACGCCCGTATTGACGGCGTGCCGGGGCAGGCCGCGCCGTTGATTGTCGAATTCGAGGATGTCGCGGGCTCCAGTTGCGGCGCCTTACTGCCGACCGGCAACGCCCGGGACGTGATCGACGGCGTTGAAGTGACCTGCATCGATAACGGCATGCCCGTGGTGCTGATCAACGCGCAAGAGCTGGATTGCAGTGGCTATGAGAGTCCCGCGCAACTCGACGTCAATGCTTCACTGAAACAGCGTCTGGAGTCCATCCGCCTGCAAGCGGGGCGGCGCATGAATCTGGATGATGTGAGCCAGCGCAACGTGCCGAAAATGTGCCTGATTGCACCGCCGCAGGTCGGTGGGGCCATCACCACACGCAGCTTCATTCCCCATCGCTGCCACACCAGCATTGGCGTGTTCGGCGCAGTCAGCGTGGCCGCCGCCTGCCTGATCAAAGGCAGTGTGGCAGCGGTCATGGCGGTGGTGGAGGAGGGCGAGGTGAAACGCCTGTCGATCGAACATCCGACGGGCGAGTTCACGGTGGAGGTGCGCTTGCAGGACGAGCGATTGGTCGGGTGCGGACTGATGCGCACGGCTCGGTTACTGTTTGATGGCTTCGTCTGCATTCCATCAGCGACCTGGCGTGGTAAAGCCGTTGGTCAATCAGGAGAGTGCCTCTCGCAAGTACGCGTAAAGAGCTGAAAACTCCATTTTTCACTTTGCTCCTGCCTATTCCGGTGGCAAGCCTTGGCTGACCTTTTTAGTGGGTGGCCGCCAACCAGCGAAGAAATCTGGAAATCTCAAACCCCAGAAACGACAAAGCCCTGAATAATCAGGGCTTTGTCGGTACAGAATATGGCGGAGGCGATGGGATTCGAACTCATGGACCTGTTACAGTCGACGGTTTTCAAGACCGATATTCAAAGCCAATGAAACCGGGGCCTGTAGCCGATTTTCGTTACGATACGTTTATTTTTCGCCAACTCTACAGCCCGCATTCTACAAGGGGCGAAGTTTGAGTTTTGTAACGGTTTTTCGGGCTATTTCGATGGCTTTGCAATGGCGCCAATTCGTCGATACACGCGCTCGGTGATGTCCCCTTTGGTGTGGCCCAAGAGTAGGCTCGCATCACCGACGTCGAGGATTTCCGAAGCCGCTTTCGGCCTGATGTCTCTGAACTGGAAGCCTCCTATTTTCTCCGCCAGCTGAACATCGCCTTTTTCTACAGCCTCTTTCTTTGCCCTTTCTCTGGCATCGTCCCATCGATCGCGGAGCATCTTCGCTGTCATCCGCTTGCCGCGTGCGCTTACGATCAAATAGCTGCAAATGTGCAGAGCATTGCGCTCGGCCATTTTGCCGATCAACAGGCCCAGGCTGTTTGGCTTATCACCGTCAGTCATCTGGATACGCAGCTTTTTGTGTGTCTTGTTCTGCTGCACACCCAAGTAATTTCCCTCGATATCGTCCTTCCTCATGACCAAGACATCGGCCGGTCTTTGCCCGGTCAGATAGGCCAAATCCATCGCGTCTTTCAGCTCCTGAGCTGCCTTCACGTAAACAGCATCCCAAACCACATCATTTGCGTAATAGTCCCTCGGTGTTTCCTTGTTTTTTCGTACGCCTTGGCAGGGATTTTCTTTGGTCGTCAGCCCCCATTCTCGAGCAATGTTGAAAACGTGGGAGAGGGTGGCAATCTCGCGATTCGCCCGAACCTTCGCTGTCCGCGCGTCGCGGTACCCAGCGATAGTTGCTGGGGTGATTGAGTCGATAGGAGCGCTGTCGAACATCGGCCGAAGCTGCTTGATCTCCGCCAAATTGTCCTTCTGCGTCCGCGCAGCTTTCTTCGATACGATGTCGCGGATATATCGGTCGAAGATGCCTTTCATGGTGCGCAGATCGAGCGGCTTTTCCTTCGCCTCCAGCTCCGCCCATTTGACCCTGGCCAAGTCCAGATCTTTGCCCAACGGGATCGCCTTGCCTGTCATGTCCAGATAGTAGTAAGCGATCCAAACCTTTCCGCTTTTTCGTGTTCGCGTCCACTGGTACATCCGAGGCGGCAAGTTGCGTGTATCGGCCTTGCGGGGGCGCATATCAGTTCACTCGCGAATAGTCAGGTGTCCATGCCGGCGGAGCCGGCGGTGGGTTCGGATCGGCAATCGAGGGGCTGATCATGCCCAGCTTCATGCGGGCATACATCCGACCCACCAGTGGACGTTTACCGCGGCTCTCGACGAAGACCCACTGGCGATCAATCAGCCAGCGGCGCTGGTAGGCCCTGGCCTTGTAGCCGGTGAGTTCGGCCAGCTCCTCGTCGGAGAGGATTTCTGTTTCCATTGTGATGCTCCATTGCCGCGCGTGGCGGCAGAAGATGGTTGATATTGGGTGGTTGCGCTTGGGCTACAGTTGATCGATGCGCAACTGATGCGGAGTATTCGGATGTTCAACAAGTATCCCGAGCAAAAGGAAAGCCGGACGGTACTGGGGGCGCTCGGTGCCGCACTCCTGACGCTGGGAATATTTCTGGTCGTCATCGATGCGGTTGGTGGGTTTATTTTCGTAGTCGCGGGAGGCGGCCTTGTCATGCTGGCGTGGGTGGCGAGTGAGCGAGCATTCGAGAGAGTGCTGCGAGTGCTGAACTGGTTATGAGAGAGTGATTCCCCGCAGTACGGCCGCACACGGGCAGGTTGTTGAGTTGGGTGATGTATTACAGGTACTGGCGTTTAATGCGATCGGCGATGCCTTCAAGCTTTTCCGCCATGTACCGCATGTCGTTGTTATCGCGGCGGGAGACGACGCCCGATCGCCCAACGTTGCGACCGTCGATGATCCAGGCAGCCAAGATGAGTATCGTGGCTTCAAGCCGACGCCGAAGCCAGCCGGTGTGTGGGACAACTCTCATCGCCACGGCCCTTGGTAGATGAGGTAGGCCATGTAGAGCGGGGCGAAGATCATGGCGTCACCTCGCGGCGTGCCCACCAGCAGAGTGGGCCGTCGTCAGTGTCGTGCATGGCCAGGCAGAACCAGCCTTCGCCGTCGGGCTTTTCAGGCTCCCAGTAGCTGAAGTCCGGGTCGTCGGATTCGAAGTAGCGATCGGCAACCGCCTCGTCGGCGTATTCGAGACGGTCTTGCTTAACGGTCAGGCCCTGTTCCGCTACCCACGCCTTGCACTTTTCACCGTCGCCCTCATCGAAGTACGGAAGGTCAGGGTGCTGGAACGAACCCATTTCGTCGCGTACGACCGTGGCTGGTTGGATCAATTTGATTTTTTCAGACATGACTTCGTCCTTGTCGCTATGGCGACTATTCAGTAGGGGTGAGAGGAGTTACAGTTGGTAGACGCTAGTGTGCGGTAACTGCTTGCTTTTTATAGCGCTAGCTTTCAAATGAGTTGTGATAAAAATATATTCATTGTGAAGCAGGGTTATGGACTTGATGAAAAAAGGGATTGAAACGCGATTTGTGGCGTTTTTGGATATTTTAGGCTTTAAGGAACTGGTAAAGAAGATTGAGTCTGAAAGCGAAGATGGCCAAGATTATGAACGAGTGACTTGGGCTCTGGATTTTTTACATGCGGAATCGGAAGAGTCAAATGGTCATCATGATCTTAATGTTTATGAGTTGGGTTCTGACGGTATAGTAGAGAAGGAGCTAGGTGATCCAAGGCTGAACTATATTTCAGATTGCATCATTATATCAGCTGAAGGCAGCTTTAATGGCTTTAAAGCTATTTGTAATAAGATAACAAAGCTTTCCATTCAAGGCGCCTGCGCCGGTATTTATATGAGGGGGGCCATAACCTACGGAAAAATCTATCATCATGGCCCAATATTATTTGGAACCGCCTATCAAAAAGCATTGGATTTAGAGAAAGATGCCGATGTCCCTAGAATATTGGTTGATGATGTAATTTGCGAGGTCCTCTCTGACCATGTAGGTGTTTTTCCTCTCAATGGCCACGCAATTAGAGCAGATGATGACGGTAAGAAATATCTGCTTAATTACCCGTTAGGATATGAGTCTGGATTTGATTCAAGCTGGATTGATACATTGCTGAGAGTGAAAGTTTCGATATTATATTTCTTGAACAAGTTTGACGTTCGCGTGTGTGGGTTTTGCGAGGAGTTGCGGAGGCTTGATCAATTCTGCTGTTGGAAGGAAAGGTATTCAATGGTTTTGAATTTTGATGGTGGCGATGCGCATGTTTTCAAGAAGTATATTTGGTTGAAAAATGAATTCAATCGAACGCTTAGAAGATATTCAAGAGTTATTAATGCCCGTCATCAGATGCGTATTAGTCCTCATGGTGTGCAAAAAGGTCCAAGAATTGCACCCATCACTTGGAATGGGAGAATATGGGCTCCGGAAAAAGAACTTGGTCGTCACCGATAAGTTTTCTCTACTACGGCGGCTTGCATCGTTCTCGAGGATGAGTTGGGTTAGGATAGGTTAGGGCGCGCCATTTACATCTAGGTGCAGTCGTCGGGCATGATGTGCTGGTAAGGGGGGGCGCTGGGCGCGGGTGATCAGCCAGTCGGCGATGGCCTGGCGAGCCAGCAGTTTCGCTGTGAACCGCCAAAGCAGGTTTTTCATTTGATATCTCTGTGAAGAATGGGTTTGCTCGGGTTAGGTGTTCTATTTCTTACTGAGCTACGCTGTTTGTTTAATACTTTTCGTGGAAGACGTGCGTTGTTTAAATACTTCAGGTTTGATGAATGGTCCATCCGAAACTTGCGTGAGAACACTTTATATTTAAACCATCATTCTTTTTTCAATGACCCATTTGAGTGTCGTTGTGAGATTCGTACTGGCTTTCCTAAGCTGGGTGACGGTTCAAGTCGATTTGCGGATGTTCTTCGGGCGTGGGGTTTTGAAAAAGCGGATGATGAGGTGGCTTTAGAAAATTATGACGAATACATGACTAGCTTGGAGGGGGCTGAGCCCGATATTGAATATTACATTGATAGCGCTCGGATAACTTGCTTTAGCAGGAGGCCGGACAACCTCCTTATGTGGGCGCATTACGGTGATGGATTGCGAGGCTTTTGCATTGAATTTGACGAGGGGCGAATCCTTGATTCCCAAGAAAGCGCGAACCTATATGAGGTCCTATATGCTGAGACTCCTTCAGTAGTCGATGCTTCGGTAATGGCCGTCCTGCACGATCAATGGTACTACAATAACGATGCATTTTTTGAAACTGAAACTTTGTCTAAGTGTTCGGGGAGTGATAAGGGCTTTGAACTTTCTCTTTATGAATCCGGGATCAAGGATGCACATGATCAGATACAACAGCTCTATCAAAAGATGCTTGCGACCAAGCCCATAGCTTGGAGTTACGAGGAAGAACTGCGGCTGATTGATTGCTCGCAGCGAGAAGACTCACTAGGAATTACCCTTCCTTATCCGGTTTCTGCAATTAAGTCTGTTGTCTTTGGCGAAAAAATTTCCAGCGATCATGAGCAAGCGATCGTCGAAATTGTTTCTAAGATGTCTGCCTCTATTGAGTTAAAGAGAGCTGTTAGAGTCACGGGCAGCTTTGATATTCATATATCGGCTTTCTAATGAAAGTAGAAAGGTGTTGGTTACGAGGGAGACCTTGGCTCAGGAGAGAATGGTGAATGCTGTTGTTGCCACTCGCGGAACTTGTCCATTGCCAAGGGCTTTAATTCGGTCCACCCGATGGGCCACCCCATGAGCCACTCGACCCATTCCGGGTTCAGTTGGCCACCGTCGGAAGCCATCACCGCGTGATCCAGCCGGTCGTTCGATCTGTCGGCTCCGGACTTGCGTGTCAGCGCCGCCGGCGATGACCCCTTTGCCATGCTCGCCACCGGGGTAGGCCACTGCTTCACTGCGCTGCTTAATCCCCAGCCGGCGTTCTTGCTGCTGCCGGGGTGGTTGTGGTTGCCGTGTACCGTCGGCGTCGACCAAAGGTTCGCTGCTGTTACAAGGTTTGGCGACCGCCTCAATCGCTCGGATAGGCAATCCCCGCGCCTGCTGTCTCCCGCCCATGGCGTTGGCAACAAGCCATATCCGGTCCCGCTGATGGGGCGCTCCGCAGTCGGATGCTGAAACAATGCACCACTGCGCGTCATACCCCATTTCGGCAAGGTCACTGAGGACCAGTGCAAGTCCTCTTCCCACAAGCAGAGGTGAGTTTTCCAGGTAGACGAGCTTAGGTCGTACCTCGCCGATGATTCTCGCCATTTCACGCCAGAGCCCGGAGCGAGCTCCGTCGATGCCAGCGCCAGTCCCGGCAGCTGAAATGTCCTGACACGGGAATCCGCCAGAAACCAGGTCAACAAGGCCGCGCCATGGTCTACCGTCAAAACTGCACACGTCAGACCAAATCGGGAAAGTTGGGAGGGCTCGATCGTTTTGTCGTTGCGCCAGAACTTGTGCTGAGTAGGCATCACGCTCAACTGCGCAGACGGTGCGCCAGCCGAGGAGGTGGCCTCCGAGTATTCCGCCACCAGAGCCTGCGAAAAGAGCCAGCTCATTCATTGATCCTCCGTGCACCAGTAGGCCTCGCCGGCTGGCGTGATTCGTAGAAGTGGGGTATTTGTATTCGGCCCGGCATGGGCCGGAACATGGAGTGAGCGGATGAACGATTTAGATCTTCACCAGATGAGGCTGAAGGGGCTCGAAAAGGATGAGGCCGACTGCAATAGGCTCAATATCCTGCACCGCTTCATGCACATGTCGGCGCTTTCGCCTTCAACACGGACTTCGCATGCTCAACGCAGCGGTGAATTGTTCACTGCTGACGAGATAAGAGATTGGATGAGCCGCGACGATAACAGCATCGGCTGCAAGTGCTCGTTCACTCTGGTTTTGGTGGATGAGTTTGGTAATCCATGCTCATCTGGACTTGTGCAGAGGGTCGTGTCAACGAGGGAAGAGTTTCTAGCCCGCCGCAATCAATCTGCCTGACAGATTCAAAGATCAGGTCATGCTCGCCGGACTTTGAAATGCAGCATCGCCCTGATGCTGTGGCAGTAATCCTGAAGCCGCTCATAGGCCTTGTAGTTGGCCTGCCCTCGAGTAGCCGCCCAGACCCTGACCAAATCTTCGCGGGCCTCTCGACTCCAGCTTAGATCGTCCCAATCATGCTTGAACGGCAGGACCAGCCATTCTTTCAGAGGCAGCGTCTCGGCCATTTCGCCGTACTGCACTTCGTGGGTGGGGTGGTAGTTTCTGATCCGCTTCTTCGGGTCTTCGTCCAGCACCACGCCGATGTAATGGCCGCGATCGGCCAGGATGACGCCGGGCTTCCCGTAGGCGATGACGCGGCGGCCGATTTCGGCGGGCACCTGGTAGTGCTGCTGCACGTACTCGCAGTTGTGATCCATGGATTATCTCCAGTCAGGCGCCGCCCTCCTTGACCGGTGGTGGCAATTTGGTTTGGGTTGGGGTATTACGGGTAACTGGCATGGGGTCAGATGAAGTGGAGCCGGTAGTGAATAAGAAGTCGCGACTTGATTGTTATATAGGGCTAATAATCTTATTTATCATAGGGACATATATAGCTTATTGGATGTATCTTTATGCTGGATTAGATTCCGCGCCACTTGGTGTTCTGGATCGAACTCGTTCCGGGACATTCGGTGATGCATTTGGTGTAATAAACGCTCTTTTTTCCGCGCTGGCATGCAGCGGCGTTGTTGCCACTCTCCTGTACCAACGGCGAGATTTATCCGCTCAGAAAGAAAAAACGGATATGCAGCAATTTGAAACGCAGTTTTACAGTCGCCTAACATTGCAGCAAAATGTTGTCGATAGACTTGATCTGGTCGATAGAAAAACAAAAGCGGTAATAGCTACTGGCCGCGACTGTCTTAAAACTATTTTTCGTGAAATGAATAGGATTTACTCTACTGCTACTAAGACTCGCAAGCACGACGCCGCACTTACGAAATCTTACGCAGTCGTATGGGGGCATTTTCATAGTGACTTAGGTGTCTATATGAGGTCGCTTTACAGTGTTTTTAAATTCGTGTCGGAGAGTGAGTACCCCGATAAGAAAAAATTAGGCGTGGTTGTAAGGTCGCTGTTGTCGGATTTCGAATTGGCTCTCATTTTTTACAACTGCTTAAGCGAAAAAGGCGAGAACTTCAAAAAGTATGCTGAGGAGTTTCAGTTATTTGACAATCTGGATATAGATATTTTGATGTTGAAAGAAGATGTATGTCGAGTGCCAAAAGCAGCATGGGGCAACAATGCCGCTGCTTTAGCTGTTTTCAAGATGCATGAATCTTAGTGTTCTTTGATCTCTATATTGTATTTGGTGCGGCGTCCGTTGCTGTCGCTTTCTCGCGGTTCTTGCGGTGCCTGATCGCTTCCGCCGTAGGCTCCTGATCCTCGGCCAAGGCCTACCTCTTCAATTCCGCTGGCCGGCTCGTCACCAGGTGGTGTATCTATGACTCAACTCATACTGGCAGGAGGCCGACATGAGGTTGCAGAGCGATGTAGATGCGTTAGCGGCTATCGAAGAGGACGCTAAAGCGATGCTGAAACGGATAGGGCTGCCGGACGACGCGGTGAAGCTGGAGGTGGCCGTGTTTCTTCGGGAGGTGATCGACCTGGCCAGATACATGGAGTCGACGCATCGGCTTGTTGAGCCGCCGAGCTTTGTCTGAGCTGGCGTATTGCCTATCGTTGCGGTATTTGTGTTCGGCCCGGCATTGGGCCGGATCAAGGAGCGGTGTTGAATTTTTTAAAGCTGATACTCGCAACGTGTGTCGTTGCATCCAGTGCCCAGGCATTTGCTTACGGTGAAATGCAAAGTCTTCCCGGGTCGCAAATACTCGCCGCAGGCGATATTCAGCAGGTCACTTGTCCAATTGGCGGAAAATATGACTGCCTTTCGTGGCCTCATGACCTCTTTGAGCTGACCGGTGAAAATGTGTGCTTCACGACTAGCGCGTCATGCGGATACAGCTGTGAGGGTTTTATCGCTCAGAAAAACAATGTGCAGACTCTGTATGTGTTGGGCGGCTATCCAAAGTTGAGTAGCGCGAGCATTCAGCTCTTCAAGTGCCCGAGCAGGTTCTAAACCCCTGCTGGGCCAGCTGATATTTAGTGACATAGCCGAGCGGTTGGTCAGGCGCGCCGGACTTTGAAGTGCAACATCGCCTTGATGCTGTGGCAATAATCCTGAAGCCGCTCGTAGGCCTTGTATTTGGCTTGGCCTCGAGTAGCAGCCCATACCCTGACCAAGTCTTCGCGGGCTTCCCGGTTCCAGTCGAGGTCATCCCAGTCATGTTTGAACGGTAAGACCAGCCACTCCTTGAGCGGCAGCGTCTGGGCCATTTCGCCGTATTGCATTTCATGGGTTGGATGATAGTTGCGGATACGCTTCTTCAGGTCTTCGTACAGCACCACACCGATGTAGTGGCCGCGGTCAGCTAAGATGACGCCGGGCTTCCCGTAGGCGATGACGCGGCGGCCGATTTCGGCGGGCACCTGATAGTGCTGCCGGACGTATGCGCAGTTGTGGCTCATGGATGATCTCCAGTCAGGCGCCGGCCTCCGTGATCGGTGGTGACATGGTGGCAATTTGGTTTTTTTTTGTGTTTAATCGCGCTCTTACGAGCCGCACAGGATGTGCTCGGTAAGGGAGAGGTGTCGTGGATAAAATATTATTAACTGCTTTTCTGACAGCTTTGGCTGGTTTCATTACAGCAGCTCTAAGCATCGTGAAACTTGTGAATGAAAAGGAAAGTAAAACTTCGGAGTATCGGCAGTCTTGGACAGACTCTGTGCGAAGCGCTTTTTCCCAGCTTATTGGAAACATCAATGCTCAAGCAACGCTTAGCGTGATGAATTCGGCGATGTTTGATCATTTTGTTCAGTGGAAAAAGGAGAAGCCTGAGAAGGAGGAAAGTCAGCTGGTGACCGATACCAGAAAAGAAACGATAAGAATTTCGCAGGACAAGTGGAGTGAGGGAATCGCGGCTTACCGTGAGCTCAATCAGCAAATTTATCAGGGATATGCGCACGTGCGGCTGCACTTCAAGCCTGATGAACCCACGTTTGCACGGTTTGAAAATAAATTTGATACATGTATGACGTTGTTGGGCGAACTAAACAGCGCTGATGAAAAATCCAAACAGCTGCAGTTGAAAGAAAAGATACACTCCGCTGCTAATGAAATGACGGCGATATCGAGGGGGATATTGAAGATAGAGTGGGAGACTGTAAAACTTGGTGAACCAGCATATAAAAGTACCAAAAAATGGTCGGTTTGGTTCTGCGTAGGAATGTTCGTTGTGTTAGTAACGATTGGCTCTCATGCGATAATTTCTTACGTTAAGACTCCTGCATCTCATGAAGTGGCAAGTCAAGCTGAAACTAAGTAAAAAATACTGTCAAGTTCAGCTAAATACCTTCAGCGACAGGCTGCGCGATCTCATCGCCCGGATTTTTACGAATTTCAATTAAGCTTTGTCTGTAAAATTCCAGCGCCACGTTTTCGCTAATCACGATTTCGTGGCGCGCTTCCAACGCTTCCCGCGCACCTTCACGACCGAGCGAATGAACGTAGCGCAGAGCGCCGGCCATTACGGACGCCTGCTGGGTGTCTTCAGTCCACGCCATGAGGTCGGCGAGCATCTGCCTCTCTCCAGCCCGCACCCGATGCCGAAGCTCTTCCTCGCCAAGCTCCTTGCGTTTCGCCGCGCTCTTTGCAGATCGCTGCTGTTGAGTTGCAGCCATGGCCTACCTCTTCAATTCCGCTGGCCGGTAAGTCCAGCCAGGTCTGTCGGCGGCGTGTCGTCGCCTGGTTACTGATGCGTTTCATGAGTTGAACTTGAATCCGTTCTCGCTGGCGATCAGCGCAACCCGCTTGACGTGCATGTGCAGTGTCTTGGCCGTCTCGCTGATGGTCTTGCCGGCTTCGGCCAGTTCGCGCACCTTCGGGGCAATCTTGTTGCGCTCGACGCGCAGGCGGTCGTCGTGCGGTGTGGATGCCAGCTTTGGATCGCCAGTGACGCCACTGGGGATTTGCTGAGCTTTACCGCCGGAACGGAAGAAATGATCAAGTTGCTGGTTCAGGTTGTCGAGCAACTGGTCTCGTGGGTTTGGCATTGGTGCACCGATCAATGCACACCTTCCGCCACGCGATTCGCCTGCTTTTCGAATGCGATCGCCATGTTCACAGCTACCTGGTAATTGAAGCGGAAGGCCTTGGTCTTTCCGGTGACCAGATCAACGATGTGATAGGCATTGCCGACCGTCTTCACCTGAAAGCGAACTTTCTTATCTGGCGCCGCCAGACCTGCAAGTCGGGCGAACTCTCCACGGGCTGCGTGGGAGCGAACAAACAAGGCGTTGAGAACTTCCCGGCGCTGTTGCATCAGTGGGTGCATTTCGACTTGAGCAATTTGTGTTGCGTGCTTCATGTTGATTACCTGTCGGTTGTCATCCCAAGCAGCCCTCGCGAGAAGGCTGCTCAGTGATGCTTTCCGTTTCTCGCTGCACTTCTACGCCGGAGTCCTCTCTCTGCCCGCTGCCGCAACTGGCGTCACATCGGGTGGCTGTGCAACTTTGCGTGCTCTCATGAGGGAGCCCGGCCAGTTCCAGAGCTGGCATGGGGATCGACGTTTGTGTTTCGCGCTGTGCCCGTTGCCGGGGATCGATCCGCGAAGATTTCTGACTGTTAAAGAGCGATAGAGCATTCCGGCTCCGGCCGCCTGTACTCATTCGGAAGCACAAGCTTGCTTGCACTCATAAAAGCATGCTTGCCTTTAGATTGCAAGCACGCTTGTGCTTATTTTTATTACTGTATGGATATACAGCATTTGAGCGAGGTAGATATGGATGAGCAGAAAGGATGCCGGGCGCAGTCGCCCCGGGCAGAAATAACGAGCATGGAACGTCTAAGTCTTCGGGTGTCGTCAATGATCAATCACCCTGTGGCCCAAACGCAGCGCTGGGTGACGATTCATCGCTTGGAAACGGACGGGGATCGTGAGTGGGAAGAGGTGCTGGGCGTGATCGCTGATACGGACGAGCTTGAGTTGACGCTCAATGACGACGACAGCGTGACGGTGAGGTGGGAGCAGCAGGAAATCGAGATGGCGGGGAAGGGAAAGGTCGCGTTTGAGCCGGAAGAACAGCCTGCGCCTTTCTAACAAGCAATAAAAAGCCCGACTCTCGGCCGGGCTATGCAAATCGCTAGCTTTTACTTATAGACATGATCACTCGGTAGAATCCAAGTCCGGTTGTCGCCAGATTTACTGCGCACAGGCTACCGACAAAAACGACCGCCAGGATTATTGTCACTTTATCGCCAGACCAAGGAAGTAATAAACTCAGAGCGATGGAAAGCAGCAGTAGATGCAGGCCCGCGCAAACGAAGCTGCCACTAATAAGTTTTTTATATCCGCCTGTAGCTCGAAGGTTTCTTAATAGGTCGCGATCCATAACGGATGCCATAAGAGCTATAGCGGTTATCACAAACCCGAGAATTGTCCCGGCACTACCTGCAACAGCGGTGGCAAATGTTGTGAGGTCACCCGGCGTGAATGTAAAGTTGTAACGATTGAATAGCAATGTAATAGCTAGTGCGATCGCTATTTTAAACGATTCTTGCAGTTTTGCCGAAATAGTCATCAAGTGGCTCTCTCTGCTCGTTTTTGGCTTTGTCTGCAAGCTTATACATACTTTCGCTAGGCGGGAAGTATGAGTTGGTATTTGTATGTTGAATTGAGTATATTCTATTGGCGATTAAATCGATAGGGAGAATCTTACCATTCTCGTCAGTATCCAACTTGGCCTTAGTGGCACCCATTGATAGCAACTGACCAATAGCGCTCTGCAGCGAGCTTGAAAGCTTTCCGGCACTGGTTTCGATCTTCTGGTCGATTGTGAAAGTTATATCAAGGCTGTCGGCGCCGGACTGATTCAGGAGTTCGATTGTTTTGGCGCTGATGCTGTCTTGAGGGTATAAACTTGGATTGGTAGGTCGGGGTATTTTTACCGAGAACTTTTTTATAGTTAATTTGTTGTTGAGAAGCCTTTCCACTTGGTCGGCCTGAATTATTGGAGAAGAAAAAAACAATACTCCGGCTGATGACGATAGTAATTGTGCCAAGTGGGCTCCGGTGTTCCCGTCATCGTTCCTGTGGAGGATGAGAAGTGAATTTTTACGGTAATACACAAAAAAATTCTTTTCTATCACACCCTCATCAAGCTCGAGCTCAAGTTTCTTGCTGTCTCGCCCAGGAACGCCGACCTCGGGTAAATCTGCTTTTCGTATTTTTCTGATCTGACCAACAAATGAGTCAGTTTCAGGCCTATGCTTTAGGCCGAAAACTTCCCTTGTGCAACCGTAGCTAGAGTAACTTGGTAGAAACTCTCCACTGGCTATTCTTTCAAAGGCCTCACCGGCAGTCATGGTAAAGAGATCATTTTGCTCGCATCTTAGTGAGTAAAAATCAAAACAGTAGTTCCGTCTCTTTTCCGGCTTCACTGCAAATTCCTTATAAGCACAGAGGGTTGATATCGACTAATTCGGGTAAGCGCAGGGGGGGCAGATCATGTACTACACCGGCTGTCCATTCCACACGTAAAGCACACGAGCCAAGATGTGTGTGTCGTCCACTCGGATGTCCTCGGGGTCGTGGTGCTTGTTGTCCGAGATCATTTTGAAACGATCCTTTCCTTTCTTTTGTAGGCGCTTTACGTAAAGCATGTCGTCGTGGGAGAAGAGGTAGATGCCGTCGCCTGTGAACTCCCGGATGGTGATGTCCACGAGCAACGGGTCGCGGTCTTTGATCGTCGGCGCCATCGACTGACCCCACCCGGTAATCATCTTCAGATGAAAGTGCTCTTTGAACGTGAGGCCGAGATCGCGAAGATGCTTGGGGCTGACTCTGATGTCCTGGAGCATTTCCGGGTATTCATGTGGAATCTGCCCGCCGCCCATCGCAGCGCGAACGTCGTAGTGTGCTATCCACACTTCATCACCGACCTGGCCAGCGCGAGTGAAATCTACTTTCACAACATTTGTAGAATTCGACTCTAGGGCCGTTTCTTCCACCGCCTCAGCGATTCGTGCTCGCGCCTCGTCCGACAATCCCCTACCGTGCTTTGCGAGCATCTGTTTGACCAAATCTGCAGACGACGGATTGCCGGATTTTGGAGTATTCCCAGACTTTCGGCTTGGCGGCTCACCCTTCCCAGCAAGTAACCAGTCGACCGTCGTGTCGTAGCCTTCAGCGATCGCAATCAGGTTTTCGTTCTTTATGTTGCCAGTGTCGCCGGCAAACCACTGACGAACAGCTTCGTAGCTGACCCCGCAAGTGGTCGCTATATCCCTTTTGAATCCTCGCGGCCCGATCTCAGGCTTTCGCGCAAGGACGAGCTTAGTAATCCGATCAGTAATTTTCATGCAAGCAATCTACAAGTTAGCTTGGCAAGCATGCTTGCTTAGTAAACACAAGCATGCTTGAATTGGCGTGTACCCAAAGGAGTCAGCCATGAACCGTGCCGACGCAATTAAACATTTCAAAGGGATCACACCCCTCGCTAAAGCGCTCGGCATTACATACGAGGCTGTCCGGCAGTGGGGTGAGGAGATTCCTGAACTACGTCAATACCAGCTTGAACTTGTAACCGACGGCCAGTTGAAGGCTGACAAAAAGAAAACTGCTGCATGAGACGTCCTTGCCCAGGATCTGTTGAACGAATGATCGCCGCGCCTGGCAAGGGGTGCTACGGAAACAAATTTGAGGTTTTACGAATGGAAGATTTTTTGAGGGCCTGCCACTCCACCGTAAAGGAAAGCGGGGCAGAGGAGTTGGCGGGAAAAATGTGCATGGCGCACGTGAGTTTGCTGCAGCGCTCAAATCCGGACAACGCCGCGCATCACCTGACCATTGAACATCTTTTTGGGATTTTGCTGCATACCGAAGACATGCGCCCGTTGAAAGCGTTGGCAGATCAGTTCGGTTTCGAGCTCGTTCCGAAGGTTGCGCCGGCACCCAAAGAGCTGACTGCCTCGCTGGTACATGTCGGCAAGGAAGTAGCTGATCTGACCATCGCTGTGCACGAGGCTTTAGATGACCAGCACGTTTCAGCCGGCGAGAAGACCGACATTCTCACTGAGATCGGACATGTACGCGAAAGCCTTCATTTGCTCGAAAGCTCGGTGAAGGCAGCTTGAGTTTCAGGCACAAAAAAGCCGGGCTGCAACCCGGTTTCTTCAAAACGCAAAACACTGAGGGGCCATTATGAATACGAACGTCACCCCCGGTAATCCCTCCATTCCTGCGACACGTTTTGGTCAATCGCAAAAAGTGTCGCGACACACGTCATCTCGGTTTGCCGAATTGAATATCGGAGCCTCGCTGTGAGCGTTCAAGCAATGTCATGGGCGCTGTCTTTGCCCACGCAAGTTCTCAAGGATGCCAGCGCACGGCACGTTCTGCTGTGCCTGGCCAACTATGCCGGATCGAACGGCACTGGCGCGTTTCCGTCAGCTTCCACCCTGGCTCAAGACACCGGTCTATCCGAGCGCACCGTGCGTTACAAGTTAGATGACCTTGAGACGTCGGGACTGATCAAGCAGGGCAATCAGGCGATTGCTGCTGTTCACATTGATCGTCATGACCGACGCCCAGTCGTTTACGACCTCCAATTATTGCGGGGTGCAAATGCTGCACCCCGTTCCGAGCGGGGTGCAAATGACGGCACGGGGTGCAACCCACAACAAAACGGGGTGCAAGCTAAGACAGAACGGGGTGCAGCGGCTGCACCCAATCCGTCACTTAACCATCAATTAACCGAAGAGCAGCAACAGCGCGAGATTGATGCCGCGATCGCCGAGCAGAACAACGCCGCAATCGAGCCGCAGGATAATCACCAGCGCTTCTCCATGTTCGCGACTTGGTTGCCGAACGAGAAAGCGTTGTCGGATCAGATCGCCATCGCGGGGCTTCCGGCCGACTGCGTCCCTGAAGAAGCGGTTCGCAAGTTCAAGGGCTTCCACTGCGCCAAGCCAAACACTCTCGATTCCGGCTCCGGCTGGTGCTACCGCCTGGTCCAGTGGGTGAAGCGTGAGCGAGTGCAGGCAGCAGGTCGTGGTCAAGAGCCTGATTTCAACGACACCAGTTGGGGTGATGACCTGGGAGGTCTGTGATGAAGTCTGTTTCGAGTGTGCTGCAAATGTTACCCAATGAGGCGTCGGCTGAGGTCGCGCCAGTGAAGGCGGATGCGGGTACCGTCCAGGTCATCAACGCACTGTTCCGCGAGCTGATGGCAATCTTCCCGGCGTGGAAGCAGGCTTGGCCTGATCAAGAGGCCGTCAACGCCGCGAAAGCCACCTGGACCAAGGCGTTCATGGCCGAGAAAATCACGAAGGTCGAGCAGATTCGCTTCGGCATCGAGCAGTGCCGGAAGCTTGGCTCTGACTTCGTGCCGAGCGTAGGCAAGTTCATAAACCTGTGCCAGCCCACGCCTGAAATGCTTGGGCTGCCACCGCTCGAAACGGCGTTTCGCGAAGCGAGCCGCAATGTCCATCCGTCGATGGCCGGCCAAGCGAACTGGTCACATGATGCGATTTGGCACACGGCCAAGGAGTCGGGTTTCGAGAGTCTGAACCGCCTCGAAACCTCGCTGGCGCGCAAGCTGTTCGAGCGCAACTACGTGATCACCGTGCGCCGTTTGATCGATGGGTTGCCGCTCCAAAAGATGCCGCTGGCATTGCCCGCCCGAGTTGACGGCCGCCGTACACCTGAGATCGGAAACAGAGCGCTCTCCGAGCTGCGCGCCATGAGATCGGGGGCTGCCCGTCATGCCTGACCGCCGCCTGGCTGTTCCTGAAATCGATACCTATCGCTTCGCAGTGTTCTGCTGCTCGTTCAAGGTCGATCTGAGTTCGCCGCCTGATCACGCGCTGGCGCTGTTTGCCGACGAGGCCATGGCCAAGCGTTATGGCTCGTGGATGTGGCCTGGGACCTACGAAGTCGTCGACGTAGTGACGGGGAAGCCTGCATGCGAGTGAGCTCGAGGAAGCTTCGCGCCTCGGCAAATGGCCAAGAGTGCACCGTCTGGATTCCAAGCATCTGCAATCACAATCCAGAAACCACCGTCCTCGCGCATCTGCCTTGCGGGCAGAAGGGTATGGGCATGAAAGGTTTTGACACCGTGGCGGTGTACGCGTGCAACGCTTGCCACGACGTGATCGACGGCCGCGCCGCCGGCGAGATCGACTGGCAAGACGTGCCGCGCGCCATCGCCGAAACCCACGAAGCCCTGATCAGGGCTGGAATTCTCACCGTTAAGGGGGCCGCATGAGTACCGCCGCGGTGAAGATCACCGAAGCTGAGATCAAGCGCCAAGTGGCCGGCACCGTACAGGACGTACGCGACATTGAGAATAAGGGCCTGTACCTGCGCTTCAACAAGGCTCGAACCGGTGGCTCGTGGTACCTGGTGTTGAAGGGCAAGTGGAATCCCATCGGGACGTTCCCCGAGCTGACTCACAAACAGGTTGTAGCGGCGCTGCCTTCGCTTCGGCTGCGTCTGGTCGCCGGGGAGGGCGCGAGCCTGTCGAAGTGGAACGCTGTTGGCGAACTGCTGGACTGGTTCGCTGATCGCATGTCGCGCGATCGCAATCTGTCGACCAAACGTAAAAACACCGGCGCCTCGATCATCAAGTGCCACCTGAAACCGCGCCTCGGCGAGCTGCCCCTGATCGGCATCGACAAGGCCGCTCTCGACACCCTGCTGATGTGGCCGCTGCAGGAGACGGTTTCCATCGACTACGTGCGTTCCGCGTTTCAGCTGTTGGCCTTGTCATTCCGGCAAGCGGCCAAGCTGGGGATGATCACGTCCAACCCGATGGCAGCGATCCGGTTCAACGACTTCTCTAAGGCAAAAGTCGGCATCAAGCCGTCCCGTCTGCGCGGCGTTCAGTTGGAAGGCCTGCTCGGGCAACTGGCCGAAGTCATGAGCACCGCGCCGCTGGATTCGATGCTCGCACTGATGATGCTCTGCCATGGCACGCGGATCGGTGAAACCCGGATGGCGCGCTGGTCTCACATTAGCTTAGCTGAACGCGAATGGTTCATCCCGGCCGAGAACACGAAAACCAGCGTCGAGCATCACCTGCCCCTGACCGAGCAGGTTTGCACGCTACTGACCCGGTACCGAGAAAGTCAGTACGCCCGAGGCTATGACGGCCAATGCATGTTCCCTGCGCGCAATGGCAAGGCGCTGGGCGAGGCACAAGGCTGCGCCGTGTTCCGTCGGTTGGGAAAGGGCGAGTGGACCAGTCACGACTTGCGCAAGGTGGCGCGCACGGGCTGGGCAGATCTCGGCATCGACCACCTCATTGGCGAGCTTCTAATCAACCATGCAATGGGGCACAACGTGAAGGTTTACATCCAGTCGGACGTAATGAGCCGCAAGCGGGATGCCCTTGAACAGTGGCACGCACATCTAGATCAGAAAGGCTTTGCAGCGATTCATGGATTGACCGACTTTAGATTTGAAGATTCTGGTAATTCGCTGCAAGCCACAGACCATAAGGCCTGCAAGGCCATTGAAGAAACAACCATAGGCGAGGTTTAAAAATGGGAAAACCACTGGCTGCTCCAGCCTTCGGCGGTGATATCGACCTTGTCTGCTTTCGCAATGATGTCGCCATGCACGCCCTGAACTCCATGGTGATCGCAGGTGGCTGGGGATATACCGACGGTGAGGGCAAGCGTCATAACTACCAGTCCATGGCCGATTACTCCGATGCGGCATACCGGTCTGCGGATGAGACGCTGAAAGCGAGGGGGAGGCGTTAATGATTAAGGCTCAACAACTCGACTTGGCCAAGTGCCAGGTATGCCGTGGTCGGGCAGTGATCAGAGGCATATTCCATGAATTGGATTGCCTGCAGTGCAATGCATCGGGCTGGGTCACCGCGGAAACCGGTGAGGCGTTGCCGCTGGAAGTGCTGGTGAGGCAGCTGAGCATTCGTCTCCAGTCTGCAGAACAGCGGATCGCTACATTGAATTCCTTCAAGCCTGCGGGCGCTGAAGCGCAATACCAACAGAACAACGGCCGCGGTGCCGGCGGCACCAACTACACAGGGGATTAACTATGAACACAAGAAAACCGTTGCACCGCCCTTTGGGCGATACCGAGTACATGCTAGAACAATGGGGTTGGTGGCGTTTGGATGGGGTGGGGCTTCCTGGATATACATCTCCGGCGTTCGCCATAATGCGCAACCATCTTCCATCGGCATCGAAATCATTTTCAATCACTGACGAGCTGGCCATGGCCGTGGATGGCGCGGTCGCACGTTTGTGCCGCCGGGATCAACAAATGGGCGATATTCTCTGGCTTTACTACGGAGCCAAATGGCCCATGGTTCGAGTCGGAAGATATTTCGGGCTGAGCGAGGGGAAGGCAAGAGAGCTGGCCAGAGCCGCATCGGCTTGGGTGGATTGCGTTCTAACTAGCTCTCTAGAAGCTGCCTAATTGGTTCATTGAAGGGGCGGGCAGTTTCTAAGCCGATTCAGGGCTTATCAGCCTTTGACTGACGTGTTAACTGCTCGACTTTTTGAGAGATCATTAAGTAAACATTTGTGGAGAACATGCCGACCAAGATTGCCACGAGAGCAAGAGTGTAAAAATCACTCTGACCTGAGACGACTGTATCTTTTGGGAGGTTGGCCTTATCGATGTGCGGCGCTATTAGGGCAATTAAAACGCCGCTCTTAATGCTAACCCAAGAAAACACGCCCATAAGCCCGGATGAGACAATAAGTCCCCCTTTATGATCCGGCGTTATGTCCGATATCAAAGTTCTTGCAAACGCACCTAGAGAACCAAGCACAAAAGGAACGGTCAACAAAATCAGAGCGTTGATTGCTTGGTTGATGGTTTTAAGGGTGGCGGTGTCGATGTCGTAGATTTCTGGATTTCGAGCGGATAAAAAGAAGAAAATAAAGATCACGATCCCAGCTGCACTCATCATGACCATTCTGTTCATAAAGCTCTTCTTTTGAAGTGCTAGACGAGTTTCATATGCATCGTTTCGAAGCTCTTCCAATTGCGCCAGTCTTGAAAGTTCGTCAATGGATGGAGCTGCGTTTTCAGAGTTTCCAATGCCACCCTCGGCACTGTCTCTGTCTCGACCCGGAAATTCGGAGATATTGTCGTCCTGGGATGGTCCTTTCGTGTTCATTTTCTTCCTAGGTAAATTCAGCTTGGCATCCCATTGGATGCGGATTTGGTGTTGAGCGGCGGCATTATCCGTATTGGCAGAGTTTTCAGAAAGCACTTTTCCGCGCGGAATAACTCTGTTTTCATAGCACCGTGCACAGCTGATACAGCGCGGCACCAAAATACAGCCCGGTCATTAAGTCGGGTTTTTCGCTTTTATGGCCTCGGCATTCGCCGGGGCTTTTTCGTTTTCGGCTCCACCACACCCATCGCTCCGAGCTGGGAGTGCTGCTGGAGCCGAACCTATCAATGACGCCACCAGGGCTTTGAGCAATGACAAACGAACAGCAAGCGCTGGCAGAGATGCCGATTTGGTTAGTGATCGTCCTGGCCTTGGTCGGTGGCGTGTCGGGAGAGATGTGGCGCGCCGACAAGGACGGGGCGCGGGGCTGGGCGTTGCTACGCCGGCTCGCGCTTCGCTCCGGTGCCTGCATTGTCTGCGGGGTCTCGGCGATGATGCTGATGATTGCGGCGAGCATGTCGATCTGGACGGCGGGTGCCTTGGGTTGCCTGACCGCGATGGCCGGTGCAGATGTTGCCATCGGCTTGTACGAGCGCTGGACTGCCAAGCGGCTGGGCGTTTCCGAGGTGCAGCAAAACAACGGTGAATCGGGTCAGTAGTCAATCAAAAGGAGAGGGACCAATGCAGGTTCGAATACTCGACAACGACTTGGAAGTACTCTGGGTCAAGACAGAAACCGGCGGTCTAACAAGCCTGTCTTTCCGCCGGGATGGAACGATTGAAAAGATCATCATTGCGCTTGAGCGTGCGCTGCAATGGGCAAGGGAAGAATCAGTTCAGCCTGACTCGGAATTATGCCCAGCTGTAGTTAACTCCCAAGCTATTGATGAGCTGTTACAGAGAAATTTCCTTGTTGATGTTGGCGTGAACAAGCTCCCAGATACCCGGTGACTTGAAGAAAGCGTGCCATTTTGTCGGAGCGACAAAGCCGATGTTTCTCCCGGTATTCCAGATGGCGACTGCATGACCGGCCAAACCAGCTTGGTTCACGGCAGTTTCAAAACCTGCGACGAACTCCTGTTGGGCGTTGCTTGATTTATTGGCGAACGCAGCATCCACAGGGACAATGATCATGTCTTGCCCTTGATGCCGAATGTGCGCAAATGGAAATTTGTTAGCCATCTTTTTCCCTTTCGAAGTTGTGGGTAGTCCTTCCCCGACAATCCCTCTACTGGTGAAGGACTCTTTTGATGCTATCACCAGTTGCGAGGCTGGCCTACGGCCATGCTCAATTGTCCTGCACCGCTTTGGTGCTCTGAAAAACGCGGGGGCCCCTAGGGTTATTCGCGTGGTACGGGGTCGGAAACCCGCGGGAAAGCGTTAGCCACAGGGCTGGAAAGTTAGTTGACAGTGGTTGACAGGTTGACAAGAAATTCTGTGTTTCCAGCGACAGGGTTCGCGTGATCCAAACAGTGTTTTGTAGTGAAGTAACCCCCGGTTCTATTGGGCTGTATAGCCTTTTCATGCCTGTTCATTTTCTTAAACAGCAGCCCCGGCGCAATGGTCGGAAGGCCTGTCAACTAAGCCGGGTTAGTTGACAGGCTTAACAAGCCACGACGATGGAGGCCGCATGGCTTTTGTAACTCGCAAGGAGTACTGCGAGCTGAAGGGGTGGTCGAGGCAGTACGTCGGCAAACTGGTCAAGAATGAACGACTGGTTCTGAACGCTGCCGGGCAGATTGATGTGGAGGCCAGCGAGCAGCTTCTGGCCATGACGAGCGACCCGAGCAAGGCCGCCGTCGCCGCTCGACATGAGCGCAATCGCCCGAAGCGGAGTGATCAGCCACCGCTGGAAATAGTCATCGCAGACTTTGTAGATGACCCTTCTGGTCAGGTACCCGACTTTCAAAAGTCACGCGCGCTTCGTGAGCACTACCTGTCGCTTCAGGAAAAAGACAACTTCCTTAAAGCCCGAGGCACCTTGGTAGAGCGCAAAGCGGTCGAAGATGCGGCCTATAACGCCGGTCGCTTACTGCGTGATCTTTTGCTTGGGATGGCGCCACAGCTATCGCCGGAACTGGCCTCGCTGTCTGATCCATGGCAAATCGAAAAGCGTCTGACGTCGGCTTTGCGACAAACACTGGAAGATGCTGAGCGGCTGTCAGCAGCAGATCTACAACAAGCCATTACCCCGAGCTAAACCTATGTCCTTAGAAATGTCGAACGGTGCGACGGTGTACCGCGAAGCGTATTTCCGTGGGCAGCGACCAGAGCCAGATGTCTGGATTGATCAGTGGGCCGACGAGTACATGCGCATCCCGCGCGACACGGGTGCGGCCGAGCCTGGTCAATACCACACTTCGCGCACCCCTTATGCGCGTGAGCCGATGCGCTGTCTGTCACCTGCCCACCCGTGCAAGCGGGTGGTGACCATGGTGGCTTCGCAGTTGATGAAGACGCAGATCGCCTTGAACTGGATCGGCGGCCTGATCCATATGGCCCCGTCCAACATCCTGACGTTGTTGCCCAGTCTGGGATTGGCCAAGCGGGTATCGTCGCGGATTGGTAAAACCATCAAGGCTACGCCGGTTCTGCGTGAGCGCGTGGCGTCCAACCGCTCGCGAGATGCGCGCAACACCATGGACACGAAGGAGTTCGAGGGTGGTTCGCTGTACATCACCACGGCCGGTTCTGCGGCCAACCTGGCGGAGCTTTCCGCACGCTACATCTACGGCGACGAGGTTGATCGCTGGAGTGTGGACGTGGGCGAAGAGGGCGACCCGGTCGAACTGGCCGAGACTCGCGGTAGTACTTTCGGCCGTAACGCAAAATTTTACTTTTCCAGTTCGCCGACGGTCAGGGGGGCGTCCCGGATCGCTGATCTGTTTGAGGTCAGCGATCAGCGTTACTACTACGTGCCGTGCCCAACCTGTGAACACATGCAGGTGCTGGAGTGGGAGCGTTTGCATTACTCGGCGGATTTTCAGGTTGTGCATTACCAGTGTGCCGGCCCCGACTGCGACGTACTGATCGAGGAACGCTATAAGGGCGAGATGCTGGCGAAAGGGGAGTGGCGAGCACACACCCAGGGCGATGGCGAAACCATTGGTTTTAACTTGAATGCGTTGTACTCGCCGCCCGGCTGGACCGGTTGGGCCTCGTTGGCCAAGCAATTCGAGAAGGCTAAAAAGGCTCAGGCCAAAGGCGATCTGGAGCCGATGCAGGTGTTTTACAACACCCGTCTGGCCAAGGTCTGGGATAGCGCTCAGGAGCAAACCTCAGCCGGTGTGCTGATGGATCGGGCGCGACTGGAAAACTACGGGCTTGGCTCAATGCCCGACGGCGTGTTGATGCTGACCGCTTCTGTTGACACCCAAGCCAACCGCCTGGAACTGATGGTGATGGGTTGGGGCGCTGGCATGGAGCGCTGGGTGGTCGACTTTCAAGTGATCTCCGGCGACCCCGCCGATGAGCGTACCTGGGCGGCGCTGGACGGGTTACTCAAGGCCCGCTACCGACACCCTTGTGGTGCTGAGCTGATGATCATGGCTACTGCGGTCGACTCCGGTGGTAACCATACGGATGAGGTCTATCAGTTCTGTCGTATGCGCCGCTGGCGCAGCGTGTTCGCCATCAAGGGGGCGAGCAAGCGGGGCCGGCCGGTGATCGCGCAGCGACCTTCGATGGTCGACGTGACATGGAAGGGCCTGACTGAACGGCATGGCGCCGAGCTTTGGATTGTCGGTACCGACACGGCGAAGGACTGGATCTACAACCGCTATGCATTCGACACCGGCCCGGGAGCGCTGCACTTTGCCAACGACCTGCCGGATGACTTTTTCGCCCAGTGTGTGGCTGAGCGCAAAGTCACCCGTTACGTCAGGGGGCATAAGCGCATCGAATGGACCAAGGGCAAGGCCGAGCGCAACGAAGCGCTCGACCTGTTGGTTTACAACCTGGCCATGGCCCATTACCTCGGCATCAATCGCTACCAGGATCACGATTGGGCGCGGATTCGGCAGGCGGTCATCCAGTCGGCTTCTGGCGATAGTGGCCAACCCGTTCAGAGCGAGCGGCTCAGCCGGCCAGTCGAAACACCGGCAGCACCACAGGCGCCGCAACCAGCCGTGAAATCACGTCCGACAACGGCCCCCCCACAACGCCGCAGCTCCACCAGTGGCTACCTGAAGAGACGCTGATATGTCATTTACGAAAAAGCACCTCGACGCGGTTGAGGCGGCCATTGCTCGCGGTGAGAAAACTGTGCGCTACACCGACCGTACCGTGGAATACCGCACGGTCGATGAGCTGCTCAAGGCGCGCGAAGAAATACGCTCGTCGCTGGCCAGCGCCGCCGGGCTACGTTCGCGCGTAGTTCGCCTTTATCACGGGGGTAGGGGACTTTAATGGCCCGACATTTTCCGACGTTGACCCGTAACGGCTTTGTGCTGCCGTCCAACATCAAGGCCAGTTACGAAGGCGCTGGTGAAGGCCGCCGATCCGCTAACTGGGACGCTCCCGACAACGGGATCAACAGCATCAACACCCCGGCACTGCGCAATTTGCGGTCGCGCTCCCGGGCAGCGGTTCGCAATGACCCGTATGCCTTCAACGTCATCGACAAGCGCGTCAGCAACCTGATCGGCACCGGCATCACCCCTCGGCCAGCGACCGATGATGATGCCCTGCGCAAGCTGCTGCAGGAGCTGTGGAGCGATTGGGTCGATGAGTCGGATGCGGATGACCGCACCGACTTTTACGGCCAGCAGGCGCTGGTGGCTCGCACGGTGGAAACATCGGGTGAATGCTTTGTTCGCTTGCGTCCTCGCAGTCGGGACGAAGGTTTGGCGGTTCCGCTGCAGTTGCAGATCCTGGCGCCGGAGTTCGTGCCGCACGACAAATTCGAGAGCACCAAGAACGGCAACGTCATCCGTGCCGGCATCGAGTTCACGCCCGGCGGCAAGCGGGTAGCGTATTGGATGTACCTGTCGCACCCGCGTGATGCGGCCTCGTTGAACGCCGGCTACAACCAGCTAGTGCGCGTCCCGGCCACGCAGGTGCTGCACATCTTCGAACCGGTCGAACCTGGCCAGTTGCGCGGTGTGCCGCGCTTGTCGCCGGTTCTGAAACGGCTACGCAGTTTGGACAACTACGACGACGCGGTGCTGTTCCGTCAGGAGGTGGCCAACCTGTTTGCCGGCTTCATCACTCGCCCCCCGCCGGAATCGGGACCCATGCCGCGCGACCCGGTTACCGGTGCGCCGCTGGTTACGGATCGCGATGGTTTTACGCCGATGGTCGCGCTCGAACCCGGCACCATGCAGGAACTCGGTCCGGGCGAAGAGGTGGAATTTTCCAAACCGCCGGACGCGGGCAACAACTACCCGGACTTCATGCGTCAGCAGTTGATGGCTGCAGCGGCGGGTAGCGGTACGCCTTACGAGATCCTCACCGGCGACATGCGCGGAATCAACGACCGAGCATTACGGGTGGTGCTCAACGAGTTTCGGCGCCGCCTGGAACAACTGCAATTCAGCGTGTACGTCCATCAACTTTGCCGCCCGGTGCGGGCCGCGTGGATGGACATGGCGGTGCTGTCGGGTGTTCTGGTGCTGGAGGATTACGCACAGAAGCGCCGCCAGTACCTTCGCACTCGCTGGGTACCGCAAGGCTGGGCCTATATCCAGCCGGTTCAGGACGTGCAAGCACGAGCGATGGAGGTGAGAGCCGGTTTTTCGTCGCGCAGCGAGATGGTCCTGCGTACCGGCTACGACGCCGAAACGGTTGATCTGGAAAACGCCGCCGATCTGGCGCGCGCCACCTTATTGGGCCTCAACTACAACACCCTTGATGCCGTCGAAGACACCGACGACAAGGAGCAACCATGAGCAAGAGCGCGAAACCGCGTATTTACAACCGCGCCGGCAAACGCGTCGATGTCAAGGACAAGACCTGGTATGCCGTTCATGCCAGCGGCGAGGCCACCGAGCGAGTGATCGAAGTCTTCGTCTATGGCGAGATCGGTGCTTGGGGTATCACTGCCAATCAATTCGTGCAGGATCTGCGCGCCATGGATGATGGTGTGTCGCCGGTGGTCGCCGCGTTCAACAGTATCGGCGGTGACCTGTTCGACGGTCTGGCCATGCACAACGCGCTGTCGCGGCTGGGTGAGCGCTGCACCGGCCGGATCGATGCACTGGCCGCGAGTGCGGCCAGTGTGGCCGTGTGCGGCGCACACCGCGTAGTCATCGCGGCGAACGCCATGTTGATGATTCACAACCCATACACCTATACAGGCGGTAGCGCTGAGGACTTCCGCCGGGTTGCTGATGTATTGGATCAGACCTTGGAGGCGATCATCGCGGCCTATAAGGCCAAGGCGCCCGACATTGATGACGCCGAACTGCGGGGAATGGTTGATGCTGAAACTTGGCTGACCGCCAACGAAGCGGTGGCGTTGGGGCTGGCCGATGAAGTGGGCGACGGCGTCAAGGTCAAAGCCTGTCTCGGTCAAGGCGCGGTGCTGCAACGATTCCAGAACGCACCGGCTGATTTGCTGGCCCAGCTCGACGAGGCGCCCGAACCGGATCCGGATCTTGATCCTGTCGATCCGCCGCTGGTGCCGCCTGTAGTCGACTCGACCAAGTTGGCATTGCTGGTCACTCAGCGCTGCACGGCGGCGGGCATCAGCAACCTGATCGAGCCGCTGCTCAAGTCCACCCAGCTTGAAAGCGAAGAGGTCGTTTTGGCGGGTCTGGCACGCGCCAAGGCGATTAACGACCTCTGCGTGGCCGCGCGGCTGCCTGAATTCAGCGCCGAGTATGTCGCGGCAGGTCTGGATGCGCCGGCGGTGCGGGCGCGTCTGTTCGACAAGATTGTCACCAGCGGTAAGGGCTTTGAAATCGACAACAGTCTGCCGCTGGCGGACGACCTGGCGCCCAAGGTGCTGGCCAAACAACCTGACCCCAACTCGATTTGGGCTGCTCGCCAAGCGGCCCAAACTGGAACCGCGCAAAGCGCGAAAGGAGCAAGAGCATGACCATCAAACAGGAACCGATGCACGCGGGTGAATTCCTGCTGTCCGAAGGCGCCGGCAATATTTCGCGTGAAGCGATCAACGTCGCGGCCGGTCCAGAGTTGTGGCCCGGACAAATCCTCGGACTGGTGACCGCCTCCGGCGAATTCGCACCGTACAACCCAACGGCTGAGGACGGCACCGAAAATGCTGTCGCCATTCTCTACGGCCCGCTTGGCGAATCCGATGTGGTGCGGCGCGGTCGCGCCGTGGTGCGGTTGGCCGAGGTCAGCGAAGCGCACCTGACCGGTCTGGATCTGGCCGCCGAGAAAGCACTCGCCACCCATTTCGTGATCGTCCGCTAAGTCGATCCTTTTTTTGTATGCATCCCGCCGCGTGCGAGATTTTTCGTTTCTGGAGAGTACCCATGGCCGATATCGCCATTTTTGAAGACGAAGCGTTTACCGTTACCTCGCTGACCGCTGCACTCAATGATCAACCCTACCTGCCGGGCCGCATCAGCGCCCTGGGTCTGTTCCGCGAGGAAGGCATTACCACCCTGACCGTACAGATTGAAAAGGACGGTGACACCCTCGCACTGGTGCCGGCCGGTGAGCGCGGTGGTTCTGGCCTGGTGGTTGCTGCGAGCAAGCGCAACCTGATCCCGTTCAACACCGTGCACCTGCCGGAGCGTTTCACCATCAAGGCGGATGAGATTCAAGGCATCCGCGCCTTCGGCACTCGCACTGAGCTGCAGGCCGTGCAGGACGTGGTCAATGCACGTCTGGCAAAGGCGCGTCGTCAGTTGGACGCCACGCATGAGTTCCAGCGCATGGGCGCACTCAACGGCCAGATCCTCGACGCTGACGGTCAGACGGTGCTGCTGGACTTGTATGAGCGCTTCGGTGTGCAGCGTCAGAAGATGTCCATGGGGCTGACTAAGGCCGATACCGAGCTGCGGGTCATGTGCGGTGAGGCGCTGGACATGCAGGAGGATGCGCTGGGTAGCGTGACCAGTACCGGTTCGCGCGCTTTCTGCGGCAAGAACTTCTGGAACAAGCTGATTGTTCACAAGTCGGTCAAAGAGACCTACCTCAACAGTCAGCAAGCGGCAGCGCTGCGTGGCGACGCCCGGGAAAGCTTCGAGTTCGGCGGCATCATCTGGGAACGCTACCGTGGCAAGGTCGCTGGCGTGTCGTTCGTGCATGACGACAAGGCGCTGCTGGTTCCGGAAGGCGTGCCCGATCTGTACATCTCCGTGTTTGCACCGGCCGACTACATGGAAACGGTCAACACCCAGGGCATCCCGTACTACAGCATGATCGAGCCGCTGCCCTTCAACAAAGGTATGGCCGGTGAAGCACAGTCCAACCCGCTGCACCTGTGCACTCGACCGCGAGCCCAGATCCTGCTGGAACTCTGACCATGGGCTTTCGCGATCTGATCGCCGAGGTTGACGCGGTGGTGTTCGAAACGCTGGGCGACACCGCACGGATCGAGGGTCGCGAAGAGCCTGTGCTCGGCATGTTTGCCGCGCCCTGGCTGCAACCCAAGTTCGGCAAGCTCAACACCGGGTTGCGTGAGCCTCGCTTCGAGATCCGCGTCAGCGATTCGCAAGGTCTGGAACAGGGCATGCTGGTCAGCGTTGACCTGCCTGCCTTGGATGGCGGTGGTGACTACGACCTGATCCAGCTCGAACCGAGAGGTGACGGGCTGGTCGCCCTGATTCTGAGGTTGCGGCCATGAGCGTCGGCAGCTATTTCAAACCCTCGGCCGGGGGCGGGATGATCTCTATCCAGTCCTCGGCCGCAGATTTTCAGGCGTTCCAGGACTTTGCCAAGGTGGTGCCGAAAGCGGCTGCTGCGGCGCATCGGCGCGCGATCAACAAGACGTTGGGAAGGTTGCGCACGCACATCGCCAGAGCCGTCAGCCGGTCAGAGCGCATTGCCGTAGCAGCGGTGCGTCAGCGGTTGCGCAGCTATCCAGTTTCCGGCGCGGCCGCGAGCGGCAAACTGTGGTTCGGGTTGAACACCATCGAATCCAGCCGGATCGGCCGGGCGCGGCAGACCGGGAGCGGTGTGTCGGTGGCAGGGCGGCGTTACGAAGGTGCCTTTCTCAAGAAGGTCTACGGCAACAAGCCCGACATCTGGATCCGCACAGCCTCCAAGCATTTCAACGCGGACGACTACCCGGACAGCACGGTTTCCCCTGGTCGCGGGCCGAGTTCGGGTTGGGTCGCCGAAAACGGAAGTCGTTTCCCGCTGGCCAAGGCCAAGGTGTCGCTGGAGCAAGCCCGGCCGCATTTCGACAGCTGGGTCAAAAAGGCAGACGAGATCCTGTTGGCGATTCTCAAACAAGAACTCAACTTTGAGCTGCAGAAATACCTTAAGAGGATCGGCAATGTCTGAAGAACCGTTCAGCCTGGACCAGCTTTATCGGGCGGTAGAACAGCATCTGCGTACCCACTTGGCTGGCGTGCAGGCCGTCACAGCCTGGCCAAATATTAAGGATCGCGTGTTGCTGCCAGCAGTTTTTCTGGAGGTGGCCGAGATCGAGCCGGGTTCCGATATCGGCACCGGCGAAACCTCGCTGGTCTGCAAGTTTGAGGCTAGGATCATTGTTGACCCGATCTTGCCGCACCATCATCAACAGGCCGTGCAATTGGCGACCCAGTTGGCGGTGTTGCTGCGTTCGCAAACGTGGGGGCTAGCAGTTCAACCCGCCGAGTTTGTGCAATCGCTGCAGGACTTTACCCAGCCGCACCTGGATGGATACACCGTGTGGCTGGTGGAGTGGACTCAGCAAGTCTATCTCGGCCCGGAGGAATGGCTCTGGCCCGACGAACCGCCGGGAATGTTGCTCATTGGATTCAACAACGACGCCAAAGAGGACTTTGTCCCTGCGGAGGATGTGTGAGTGGCTACGCGAGCGCCCAGCACGACCGGATGCTCGCCGGCGTGGTCAAGGCTTGCTACGTGGTCGCGCTGGATCTGTCCGCTTCGCCGCCGGTATGTCGCGTGTCTGATGGCAGTGAATGGGTCAGCGCCTGGGTGCGGTGGCACAGCATCGCCGCCGGCAAGGCCAGGCACTGGCGGGCGCCGTCTTTGGGCGAGCAGGGCAGTTTGATCAGTCCCAGCGGTGACGTGTCACAAGGCACATTTGTCCCGGGCTTGTATGGCAATGCCGGACCGCCGCCAGATAACCGCGACCACGTCGAGGTCTGGCGTTTTGATGATGGCGGCTCGCTGATCTACGACTGGCAGGCCAAGAGCTACAGCATCACCCTGCCGAGCGGCACGGTCACCATCAAAGTAGCCAGCACGGAAGCGGTCGTGACCGATAGCGCGGTGAACGTGACCACCGGCAACATCAATTTGAAAGCGGCGGTAATGATCGACGGCGCGCTACACGTTACCAAGGGCATCACTAGCGCCGGCGCAATCATTGATGCCACCGGCAACAGCAACCACCACACGCATTAATTTCAACTCACCACAGCCCGCCCAGTGCGGGCTTTTTCATGCCTGGAGAACCACATGGCCAAGATCGATATGACCTCAACCGATGCGCAAACGTCCTCGGAACCGGCATTGTCATCCTCAACTTACTCATCGCCGGACTCCTTGAAATTCCGCGACAAGCTCTACACGTCGCGACTGGTGATCGTGCCCGGTACTGACCGTTCCTATCCGGTGGAGAAGGCGACGGTCGTGGTGCCGGCCTCCGACATCGAGGCGGTCAAGTTCCTGAAAACCAGCGAAGAATACGAGCCGTTCAAGGAGTGACATCGATGATCGGAATGGATCGCCAGACCGGCCTACCCATATCCGGCATCGAGCATCTGCGGCAATCCATTGCCGACATCTTGAGCACGCCGCTGGGCAGTCGCCGGCACCGTATGGAATACGGCAGCAAGCTACGGCGGTTTGTCGATTTGCCCATCAACGAAGGCTGGAAAAGCGCCGTACAGGCTGAGGTCGCCCGCGCTTTGGGGCGCTGGGAGCCACGTTTGAAGCTCGACCAGGTGCGTGTCCTTTCCGTCATTGGTGGGCAAATCAATCTGCAAATCGTCGGGACGTACCTGGGCGACAGCGTCACGTTGGAGGTGGCCGCATGAGTACCGTAGATCTGTCGTCGCTGCCGGCGCCGACCGTGCTGGAGCCTCTGGACTTCGAAGAGGTTTATCAGGATGGTTTAGGCGTCTTTCGCGGGTACATGGGTGGCAACTGGACGGCCGCGCTGGAAAGCGATCCCGTGGTCAAAGTGCTTGAGGTTGGGGCCTACAACAAGGTCGGCAACCGCGCCCGGGTCAATGATGCCGGCAAGGCGCTATTGCTGGCGCACGCCATTCGCGGCGACCTCGATCACTTGGGGGCCAACGTCAATCTGCAGCGCCTGGTCATTCAGGCCGAGGATCTGCTGGCAGTGCCGCCGGTGCCCAAGGTCATGGAAGACGACGACCCGTTTCGCGAACGCATCCAGTTGGCCTATGAGGGTTTGACCACGGCCGGCCCGCGCAACAGCTACATCCTGCATGCGCGTAACGCTTCTGGGCTGGTGGCAGACGCCACGGCTGAAAGCCCGAAGCCTTGCTACGTTACGGTAACGGTGCTGGGGTTTGATGGGGAGGGTGAAGCGCCGCCGGAGCTGCTGGCCACGGTGGCCGCTGCGCTGGATGACGATGACGTTCGCCCGGTCGGTGATCGGGTGACTGTGCAGAGCGCGCAGGTGATCCGCTACGAGATAGACGCCATTTTGCACATGGCCAGTGCTGGCCCGGAAGCGGATGCCAGTTTGGCCGAAGCGAAAAGCCGATTGGCCGGTTGGATCAATCCACGCAAGCGGCTGGGCGTTGAGGTCGCACGCTCCGCTGTTGACGCTCAGTTGCACGTTGCCGGCGTTGCCCGGGTTGAGTTGGTCGGGTGGCAGGATCTGGCCCCGACGAAGGCGCAGGCGGCGTTCTGTACGCGCTACAACGTGAGGCTGGCGGGCTGATATGAAAAGTCTACTGCCGCTCAACAGCACACAACTGGAACGGGCCATGGAGGCCGCGTTTTTCGAAAAGACGATTGTCCCACTGCGCGACCTCTACAACCCCGACACCTGTCCGGTGCATCTGCTGCCGCATCTGGCGTGGGCGTGGTCGGTCGATCGCTGGGACTTTCGATGGTCTGAGGCGACCAAGCGCGCGGCCATCAAGGCGTCGTACTACATCCACAAGCACAAGGGCACGATCGGCGCGATACGTCGCGTGGTCGAGCCGCTGGGTTATCTGATCGAGATTGTCGAGTGGTTCAAGACCGTGCCCGAGGGCGTGCCGGGCACATTCGCGCTGAAGATTGGCGTTCTCGATACCGGTATCACCGAGGAAATGTATCAGGAGCTTGATCGCCTGATTGACGACGCCAAGCCCGTCACCCGGCACATGACCGGGCTGGCGATCAGCCTGGAAACACAGGGCAATTTGAATGTGGGTGTGACGCTCTACGACGGCGATGAACTCGACATATTCCCGCCGGAAATGCAGGACATCGAGATAACCGGCAGCTTCGGCGTGGTCGGCCGTGAACACTCCATAGACATCATGGACATTTATTAAATGATTGATGCGAACTCAAAGTTTTTCGCGATCCTGACGGACGTGGGGGCGGCCAAGCTGGCGAATGCCAATGTGCTGGGCGTGCCCTGGAACATCACGGAAATGGGCTTGGGCGATGCCAACGAAACCGATCCGCAGCCCAGTGCCAAGCAATCCAAACTGATCAACGAATGGCGCCGCCGGCCGCTGAATCAGTTGCGCATCGATCCGGTGAACCCGGCGGTGATCATTGCCGAGCAAGTCATTCCGGCCGACGAGGGCGGGCGCTGGATTCGTGAGGTCGGGTTGTATGACGCTGACGGTGATCTGGTGGCGGTGGCCAACTGTGCGCCGAGTTTCAAGCCGGTGCTGTCACAGGGATCGGGTCGTACGCAAGTGGTGCGGATGAACCTGATCGTTTCCAGCACGGCGCAAATCAGCCTCAAGATCGACCCGTCGGTGGTACTGGCGACGCGTGAGTATGTTGATTCGCGCATTCTGGAAGAGCTGAGCAAGCTCGACATCAAGCAGTCAGTGCGCGCGGCGACCACGGCCAATATCGCCTTGGTCGGTTTGCAGGTCGTGGACGGTGTTTCGCTGAATGCCGGCGATCGCGTGCTGGTGAAGAATCAGGCGGCCGCCAAGGATAACGGCCCGTATGTGGTGGCTGTGGGTGCCTGGGCGCGGGCCAAGGATGCCGACAATAACGCGAAGGTCACGCCGAATCTGACGGTAGCGGTCGAGGTGGGTGCGACGCAGGCCGACACGATCTGGCAACTGGTAACCGATGGCCCGATTGTCGTGGGCACCACGGCGCTCACGTTCAAGGACATTACAGACGGCTTTGCCCGGCTGCTGTCGCCAAGCTTTGCCGGCAATCCCACGGCCCCGACGCCGGCGCAATTCGACGGCAGCAAGTCGATCGCTACAGCGGAGTTTGTAAAGCGTAGTGGTGTCGAGTTCTCGGGCTTCTCCACGAACGCTGCAAGCTTGGCTTTGACGGCCGCGCACGTCGGTGGCCTTCACAGCTTTTCCGCTGCTGCGCAGCTTCAGGCCACTTTGCCGCCGACGGCAGGTGTCGCGCAGGCTGCAACCATTACGCTTGTTTGTGCCGGCGCTGGGGGTCTTAAAATCGTCCCGGCCGGTGCTGACGTGGTGTACACCTCGACCGGCGTGGCCGGCCCGTTGGTGTTGGCTCTGGGTGACACGGCTGAGTTCATCCGCCTGCAAGACCAGTGGCGGCTGATCGGCGGCACGGCGTCTCTGCGCTTTGCCGGTACGATGAGCGGCGCCCATTTTGTCACGCAGCCTCAGTTCGACGCCGGAAAAGCGCTGGCAACTACTGAGTTCGTGCAGCGCGCGCTGGGGAGTTTTTCGGGCCGTTTCGACATCGCGGCGCTGCCGGCGACATTGAGTGTTGCGGCCGCTGGCCAGCGCATTGTGCTAGCAGCATCAGGAACGCTGACCCTGCCACTTGTTAGTGCGGTGCCCACCGGTACGAATTTTTTCCTGTTTAACACGACGCCGGGGGTGGTCAACATTGTTCGGCAGGGTGCAGATGTTATTAGCGCGATGTCCGTTAATTCGATGACTTCTGTCCCTCTTCAGTCCCTGTCTACCATCAAAGTTACGGCGGGCAATGGGCAGTGGGTTGTTGAGGATGGGATGGCGGCCCTGAAATATGCGCCTGAGTTCGGTAATTCTATCGGGGCCACTGGTTACCAGCGATTACCCTCGGGGCTGATCGAGCAATGGGGCGTCGGCATAACGGATGCGAACGGCTATGTTTACGTTACATACCCTATCCCGTTCCCCAATGGGGTGCGCAATGTCACGCCAATGCACTTTGGTTCGTCGGCCTTGATGCACGCGGTGATGGATACCAACTACACGCAGGCCGGTTGCAAGCTTCGCGTACAGAACGCGGCCGGCGCTGCTTCGGTTGGGTGGCAAGTTTTCTGGCGAGCTTTGGGGAATTGAACGTGGAAAAAATTGTATATTTCAGTCCATCCATGTGTGGGGCTTATCGCTCCGAGATCCATGGCGCGGACATGCCGGCGGACGTGGTCGAGGTCTCGGAAAGCGTTTGGCAATCGCTGCTCAATGAGCTGTCGACCAGTCCAAAAATGATGTCGTCACGGCCCAACGGTCAACCGGTGTTGATTGACCCGCCGGCACTGGATGCCGAGGCGCTGGCCGCTGTCGAACGCGGTTGGCGTGATGGGCAATTGGCGCTGACTGATCCGCTGGTTTCCCGTCACCGCGACGAGATCGAGGAGGGCGGCGCAACCTCGCTCACGGCAGACCAATACGCGGAGTTGCAGGCCTACCGCCGGCAGTTGCGCGACTGGCCGCAAGGGGATCAATTCCCCCTCGCCGAACACCGACCGCCGGCGCCGACCTGGCTGTCAGCACAACCCAACTAAACGCCCCGCACTGACGGGGCGTTTTCTTTTCCGTTACGCGTAACACGAACACCCTCACAGCCTCGCTTATGCGGGGCTTTTTCGTTTCTGGAGACTGACCCTTATGAGTTTTTTCCACGGCGTCACGACCACGTCGGTCGACACTGGTTCGCGCACCATCTCGCTGCCGTCTTCTTCGATCATCGGTCTGTGTGCCACCTTCACCCCGGGCGTTCTCGGCGGCGGCACGGCAAAAGCCGGCGAACTGAAGTTGATCACCACCGAGCGCGAAGCCATTGCCGCCTTCGGCGCCGATTCGGCAATCACCAAGGCCTGTCAGGCGATCTACGTCAAAGCCAAGGCGGTGATCGTCGCCATCGGCGTGGCCAAGCTGGAAGACCCTGCGCTGCAAACCTCGGCGATCATCGGCGGCGTGCTGGAGTCGGGGCAGCGTACTGGATTACAGGCGCTGCTCGACGGCAAGAGCCTTTTCAACGCCCAGCCGCGATTGCTGATCGCCCCGGGCCACACCGCGACTCAGGCGGTGGCCACGGCGCTCGACAGCGTGGCGCAGAAGCTGCGCGCTATCGGCATCATCGACGGTCCGGGTACCACCGACGAGGCCGCTATTGCCTACGCCGAGAACTTCGGCAGTCGCAACCTGTTCATGGTCGACCCGGGCGTCAAGTATTGGGACACCGTCACCAGCTCGACGGTCGACGCGCCCGGTTCGGCTTGGGCGGCGGGGCTGTTTGCCTGGACGGATGCTGAATACGGCTTCTGGGCTTCGCCATCGAACAAGGAGTTGACCGGCATCACCGGTACCGGTCGCGCGGTCGAGTACCTGGACGGCGACGAGACCTGCCGGGCCAACCTGCTCAACAACGCCAATATCACCACGATCATTCGCGATGACGGTTATCGCCTGTGGGGCAACCGCACGCTGTCGAGCGATCCGAAGTGGGCCTTCGTTACCCGCGTTCGCACGCTGTTCATCCTCATGGACGCGGTGCAGGCCGGGCACAAGTGGGCCGTCGACCGTTCGATCACCAAGACCTACGTGACCGATGTCACCAACGGTCTGGATGCGTTCATGCGCGACCTGAAAGCTCAGGGCGCAATCATCAACTTTGAAGTGTTCGCCGACACCGAACTGAACACGGCCAGCCAGATCGCCCAGGGCAAGGTGTATTGGCGCATCCGTTTCACCGACGTGCCGCCGGCAGAGAACCCGAATTTCCTTTTCGAAGTCACCGATCAGTGGATGACCGAAGTGCTTGAAGCAGCCTAAGGGGGCGTAACCAATGATTCCTCAGACTTTGTACAACACCAACCTGTTCGTCGACGGCGTGAACTTCTCCGGCGACGTGCCTAGCCTCACGCTGCCCAAGCTGACCACCAAAACCGACGAATATCGTGGCGGCGGCATGGCCGGCCCCATCGATATGGATCAGGGGCTGGAAAAAATGGAAGCCTCGTTTGTCACCAAGGGCGTGCGCCGCGAGTCGCTGAAGTACTTCGGCCTGGCCGACGGCACGGCGTTCAACGCCACGTTCCGAGGTGCCTTCAAGGGCCAAAAGGGCGCGGTGACAGCGGTCGTTGCCACTCTGCGCGGTCGCCTCAAAGAGGTCGATCTCGGTGACTGGAAAGCCGGTGATGCGGCCGAGATCAAACACGCCGTTTCGGTCACGTACTACAAGCTCGAAATTGACGGGCGCCTGATGTACGAAATCGACATGGTCGCCGGAATTCAGGTGATCGACGGCACAGACCAACTGCTCGAAGTGCGCAACGCGCTCGGCATGTAAGGAATAGATCCAGATGACTCAAGTAATCGCTAAAACCCTGCCGGCCTGGCTGTCGCTCAGTGCAATCGGTGCCGTCGTAACCCTGACCCGCCCAAGCCAAGCTAATAGCGTCGACGTCGAGGCGTTGACCCTGCGTGCCCCGACCGTGCGTGCGGTACGCGCGGCCGATCGCGCCGCCAATGGTGACGACGAACAGCGCGAGCTGATGTTGTTCGCCGGTCTGGCTGAAGTCGGGCTGAAGGATCTTGAGGGCCTCAAGATGGCCGACTATCGCCGCGTGCAGGCGGCGTATACGCACCTGGTGCCGAAAACCGATTATTCGGACTCGATGCCGGCATGGTTGTCGCTGACGACCGATCAGGTAGTGGTAACGCTGTCGTGTCCGAGCGAAATCAACGGCGTGACGGTCGACAAGCTGGCCTTGCGTTCGCCGACCGTGGGCGACGTGCGGGCGGCCAACCGTGAGGTGGGTGGCGACGATGAGCAGCGCGAGCTGGTGTTGTTTGCGGCGTTGTCCGGCGCTTCGGTGGCGGATCTGGAGGGGCTGAAGCTGGTGGATTTTAACCGCTTGCAGGCCGGCTATTTTCGCATGGACAACGACGACGGGCTTTAACCCCTGCGTGATCAAGTCGGCGGCGAAACGTCTGGCGGCGGAAACCGGATTTTCCGCCGCCGAGATCCAGTCGATGCCGTTCGCGGATATGGTGTGGTGGCTCACGGATTGAGCCGCCCCCGGTAGTGCTGGGCACATGAGGGCCATGACATGGCAAACAAACTCGCCCTCGGGCTGGTGATCGGCGGTGCCGTCAGTTCCACGGTCGGCGCCGCGTTCAAGGACGTGACCGGGCGCATTAAGCGCCTCGAGGCAGAAGGCAACAAAGCGCGCGTGCTGCAGCGCACGATTGGCGACACCATCCGCCTGCGTGAAGAATGGAAAAAGGCTCACGACACCGGCGCGGCCGGTGCGTCCAAATTACTCAGCCGTTTGAACTCGAACCTCGACAGCTTGAAAAAGCAGGGGGTCGAGGTCGGCCGGCTGGAAAAAGCCTATCGCTCGATGGGGCAGATGGCCAACAAAGCCGAGCTGAAAGCCAAGGGTCATCAGCAGATTGATTCTGGCGTAAAGGGCATGAAGGGCGCTGTCGGTGCTGCGGTTGTGGGTGTCGGTGCCATGGCGGTGCCGGCCAAGGTCAGCGCTGATTTTGGCGCGATTGTCCGTGACATCGCGATCAAGGCCGGCATTGCCAACAAGCCGCAAGAGCAGGAGATGTCGCGCAAGATCATCGACACGTCACGCGATACCGGCATGGCGCGCAACGATGTGGCCGACGTGGTCAATCAGTTGGTCGGCGCCGGTATGGACTTGAGCAAGGCGCTGGAATACGCGCCTGTCGCGGCCAAGTTTGTCGTGGGGCAGGGATCCAGCGGCGTCGACACGGCGAAGATGATCAACGCCCTAGGGCAGAACGCCAAGATCACCGACCCCAAGCAGATGCAGCAGGCGCTGGAAGCGATCGCCTACCAAGGTCAGGCGGGCAGCTTTGAAGCGGCTGACATGGCCAAGTGGTTCCCGGAACTGCTGGCCAACATGGCCAGCAACGGCATCACCGGCTTGGATGCGGTGACCCAACTGGGTGCCATGCTGCAGGTGCAGATGAAACAGGCCGGCAGTTCGGACGAAGCGGCCAATAACCTGAAAAACTGGATGGGCAAAATCGGTTCGACCGATACGGTCAAGGCCTACGAAAAAGCCGGTATTGATTACAAGGGGTCGATGCAGACCGGTTTGCAAAACGGCATGTCGACGCTCGAAACCAGTATGGCGCTGGCTCAGAAATACATTCAGGCGACCGATCCGAAGCGTGCGGCGGCCATGGCCGAAGCCACGTCAAAAATCAGCAAGGAAGCCGACCCGGAGAAGGCCAAGGCCATGATGGCCTCGCTGGAAGAGTCCCTGCGCACCGGCGACCTGTTCGCCGACATGCAGGTCAAGGCCGCACTGTCGGCCTACATGCAGAACAAGGCGCTGTACAGCCAGCTCAAAAACGATTCGCGTGACGCGACCGGGATCCTCGACAAAAACCTCGCCGAGCGGCGTGAGTCGTCATCGCAGAAATGGGCGGAAATGGCCCAGTCGATGGATGACGCCATGCGCAGCATCGGTGATGCGCTGCGCCCGGTGACGGACACCGTGGCCGAGTCGTTGACCAAGGTGACTAAAGGCATTACGTCGCTGACTGATAGCGCGCCCGGGGTAGTTGCCGGTATCGCCACAGTCGGGGCGGGGCTGATCGCCTTAAAGGGTATCTTCAGCACGATCAAGATCGGCAAGGGGCTGCTAAACCTTGCGCGTGGGTCGCGCGGTGGCAGGAATGGGAGCGAAGCCCCAAATAAAAACCCCGGAGAACTTGATCTGGTAGCGACTGGCCTGGATGTTGTTTCGCGGGTGAAGGATGCGGCAACAGGCGGTGGCCTTGGTACTGAAAGTGGTGCAGGTAACGACGGCGTCAAGAAGGTTTTCGTCGTCAATGCCGGCGCTATGGGGGGCGGTGTGGATGCGTCGGGCGAATCGCGCCGACGTGGACGTGGGTCAAGGCGCAGCGCTCGGCGCCGGTCGTTGCCGAGTTCGAGAGGTCCTCGCCCATCTGTGCCTCGTCCACCTGTTCCGGTTTCACGTCCACCCGTTCCGGCTTCGCGTCCCCCTGTTTCGATCCCGGCGCCATCAGTCCCTTCTGTTCCAAGTGGGGCATTGTCCAAGCTCGGCGTCGTCGCAGAAACCGTCGGTAAGGTCAGCAAGGTGGCCAAGGTCATTCCTGGCGGCACGCTGCTGGAGTCCGGCGCGATGGCGCTTGAAACCTTTCAAAACGCCAAGACCAAGGACGAAAAAGCCGAAGGTTACGGTTCGGCTGCCGGCAACCTGGCCGGCACCATGGCCGGTGCAGCAGCAGGCGCCGCCATTGGTTCGGTTGTGCCGATCATCGGCACCGCGATCGGCGGCATGATCGGTGCTTACCTGGGCAGTCAGGGCGGTGCGGCGCTGGGCGGGTCGTTGGGTAAGTCGCTGTTCGGCGGTGAGGATGAAAAGCCCGAGCAAACGGCAAAGGCGCCGGTGCCGACCACGCCGCTCATGATGGCGTCAGCGGCGCAGCAAGGCCCGGTGCTGGGGGATGTCGCGCGCTCGATGGCAGTGACGGCGCCACTCAAGTCGGCGGCGATGGCCATCCAGCCCAAGGAGGCGGCGAAGCCGGAGCCGGCCAAGGTGGATCAGCAGTTTCAGTATTCACTGAGCATGCCGGTCACGGTGCAGGGCGATGTCAAAGACCCGCAAACCTTGGCGCAGGATCTGATGCCGCACATGCAGCGAATGATGGCGGACGCGGCGAGGAGTAACGCCGCCAAGCTGTACGACGAACCCCATGTCTAAGGAGGTTTCATGGCTTACATGGAGCAGATGCAATCAAGTCTGAAGTATCTGGTGGATGCAGCGGAAACCGGGCGGCGTAGCGCGGATGGCATGATGTCCCCGGTCAATGGCGCGATCCGGGAACTGACCGGCGCCGCGTCCGAGCTGGAAAACATCCCGTTCGTCGGGCCGGCCATCGGCGCCAAGCTTCAACGGGTGATGCGCGGCGTCGACGCGGCTCAGGCCAAGGTCGGTCAGGTGGCGGCGGTGTACGGCCGCGCCACCCGGGCGGCGGCCGAAGTGCAGGAGCGGCTGGGCACATTGAAGGAACAGGCGGGCAAGGCGGCCACGGCGATCAACAACGTTGCCGGCAAGGTCAGTCCGTCGCTGGCCAACATCGTGCCCACCAGTTCCTTTTCCGTGGCGGCCACGCCAGCGCCGGAGGCGGTGAAGCCGTTCCCGCATCTGATGATCATTCAGCCGCGCGACCCGAAGATTGAGCCGTATTACTTTAACCTGGACACGGCCGCTTTCGACGAGCTGAGCCGTTCGACCGAATTCCGGTGGGCTTCGCAGGAGCGGCTGACGCGTCGGCCGGCGAAGCAGGCCATCGGTATGGGCGATGAAAAGTTGACGCTCAAGGGCACGATCTATCCGGGCTTCAAAGGCGGTTTAAAGCAGCTCGACACGCTGCGTTCCATCGGGGCCAGGCAGCAACCGCTGACCCTGACCACGGGCTATGGCGAGGTGATCGGGACGTGGTGCCTGAAGACGATCAACGATGAACAGGGCGCGTTTTTGCACGGCGGGATTCCCCGCAAACAGGGCTTTACTTTGGAGTTTGAGCGTTATGGCGACGACATGCAGGACGTCTGATGGCGACATGCTCGATGTCATTTGCAACAACGTTTACGGCCATCTCAATGGCAGCGTGGAGGCCGTGCTCGATGCCAATCAGGGGCTGGCCGATGAGCCTCAGCCGTTCCGGTTGGGCGTGATCATCGTCCTGCCGGATCTGCCCAGCCCGACCAATGAAGGCGTTAGCTTGTGGGATTGACCCGGGGCGATGCCTTCGCCGGCGCCGCGTCGCGTCACGCGTAACGACACCTTGTTTTTCTGGCCCGCCTTGTGCGGGTTTTTTATTGGAAAAAACCATGACTCCGATGTTTCGTATTGTCGCCGATGGGGCCGACGTCACGGCCAAGATCAATGATCGGCTGTTGTTGCTGCGCACCTCTGACAAGCCGGGCATGGAGTCCGACGAGTTTGAGTTGCGTATAGACGACCGTGACGGGCAAGTGCAATTGCCACGGCGTGGCAGCTCAATCGAGATCTACCTGGGCTATGCGGAAACGACCTTGACGCGTATGGGCAGTTACACCGTCGACACGGTCGAGGTGTCAGGCCCGCCGGACACGATCGTGATCAAGGGCAAGGCCAGCGACGTGCGTGGCAGTGGCAAAACCATCCGTAGCGGAAGCTGGGAGGGCGTGCCGTTGTCGAAGATCGTGGCTGACGTGGCCGCGCGCAATGGCTGGACGCCGGTGTGTCCGGTGTCGACCAAGGTCGCCCGGGTCGACCAGCTCAACGAGTCCGATTTTAATTTCATCACCCGTCTGGCCAAGCAATACGACTGCACGGCCAAGGTGGCCGACGGCAAGCTTTTGGTGATGCCGCGCCAAGGTGGCCAGACGGCCAGCGGCAAAGCATTTGGCGCTATCACGCTGACCCGCAGTGACCTCAGCCGCTGGCAATTCAGCCTAGGCGATCGCAACTCACACAAGGCGGTGGCCACCAAGCATCAGGACAAAAAGAACGGCAAGCTCGCGGTGGTTACCATCGACAACGATGACGCTCCGGATGGCCTGCCGGCAGTGCATACCGACCGCCATATCTACCCAGACAAGGGCGCTGCTGAAGCGGCGGCCAAGGCACGTCTGTCGGCGTTCAACCGCTCGACCGCCGATGTGCGGCTTGAGATGCCCGGCCGGACGGACATCTTCGCCGAGCGTCCCATCATCTCTCAGGGTTTCAAGGTCGGGCTTGATGGTGAATACCTGGCGGATTCGGTGGAGCAGGTGTTCACCCAGTCCGGCTGGTCGACCACGGTCGAATGCAATGCCGGCAAAGCCGGTAAATCCAAGGGCAAGAAAAAGAAAGGGCCAAAAGCACCGCTCAAGGTGGTGAACATCGAGAAGCAGTAACCACATCCCATCGCCGCCTGAGTGCGGTTTTTTTATGTCTGGAGTTTGTATGTCCATCACTGAACAGCAGCTGCAAAGCATCATGCCCAACGCCCGCCGCCAAGCGGGCGTTTTTGTATCCCCCCTCAACGCAGCCATGGCTCATCGGCAGATCAACACACCGAAACGCCAAGCCGCATTTCTGGCGCAAGTTGGTCACGAGTCGGGTCAGCTGCAGTACGTCCGGGAACTGGGCGGCGATCAGTACCTGAGCAAATACGACACCGGCAACCTTGCTGCGAAACTGGGCAACACGCCGGCAGCGGATGGTGATGGCCAGCGCTATCGCGGTCGCGGCCTGATCCAAGTCACCGGCCACGACAATTACCTGCGCTGCAGCTTGGCGCTGTTCGGTGACGAGCGATTGCTGCGCACGCCTGAACTGCTGGAGCTGCCGCAGTGGGCCGCCGAGTCGGCCGCATGGTTCTGGTCGGTGAATGGGCTGAACGCGCTGGCCGATCAAAATGAATTCAACATGATCACCCGCAGGATCAACGGCGGCCTCAATGGCCTGCAGGATCGGCTGGAGTTGTGGGGGCGGGCGAGGGCGGTGCTATGCGTCTCGGCGAACTGATCCCCGCGCCGTACCGGCTACTGGCAAAAGGCGTGCTGCTGGTCGTCTTGATCGGAAGTTCTGCGTCCATTACCTGGCAAGTACAGGATTGGCGCTACGGCAAACAGCTCGCAGAGCAGGCCCGGCTCCACACAGAAACCCTTAACCAGTTGGCCTTGGCCACGGTTGCGCAGCAGCGTGCCGAACGGGACAAACGCCTTGCGCTTGAGCAGCGCCTGGCTACCAGCGAACAAACCCATTATCGAGCCTTAAGCGATGTCCAACGTGATCAAGGTCGCCTGCGCGACCGCCTTGCCACTGCTGATCTGCGCCTGTCAGTCCTACTCGACGCCACCACTGGCGCCGGCAACGGATCGGTGTCAGCCACCACCGCCACCGGCCGCGTGGTTCATGGCCCCACAAGAGCCGAACTTGACCCAGCGCATGCTCAACGAATTGTCGCCATCACCGATGAAGGCGATCGGGGGGTGATCGCATTGCAGGCTTGTCAGGCTTATGTGAGCGAGCTTGGCGATGGCTTTGTCACGAAGCCCTTTCCGGCACACGTCGAACAATCATCGCGCGAACAAAAATGATCGAGGCAGGCAGGACACATGCAGAAGGTTGCTGACTCGATATGAGGTCGTACCTTTTCAAACGCGCGCAGATTCCGATCTTCCTTAGCAACCTGAGCCACATCAACAAGAGCGCGGTAAGCGTCCGGATCGTCGATAGGCTTGTAGTCAACACCACTGATAACCCGCTCGGTCTCAATTAAGTGGTACCGGCGCCCGTTCATTTCCAGCATCAGGCCCGAGATTGTCCCAATCTTCCGGGAAAGCCCCAAGGTCAGCCGCACCCCCTCCGCGTCAGAGTAGACCTTACCGTCGTAGGCGAAGGAGGCCCCGCGTGATTCGTCACTTTCGAAGTTAAAGATCGACCGACTGATCTTGCCCAGCAGCTTTCCGGTGTCGACCTGCACGACATCGTAGGTCGACGCTCCGCGGTATTGGCCAGATGAGTCCTGCAACTCCTCAACGGCGTGCCAGTAGGCAGCGTCCGCCATCTCGTTCAGTTCGAACTGCTCAAACTGATGGATCAACCCCTCAGAGTGCAGCGCAGACGCCATCTCGCGGAGCGTTTCCCGATGTCCCTCGGGGTTTTGCATGCGGAAGTCTTGGTCACCGAGAGTTGCGCGCCATTGCTGGAGCCTCAGAGTTTTGGCCTGGTCGAAATTCATGAAAACGGGTTCACTGTACAAATGCTGTATGTATGTACAGTAATCGAGGTCCGACCGTAGAGCGAGCAAGAAGCGACGAGCTGCGATTAAAGTCGGCTATCGGCCAGAAGCAGTCATTCAAAGGAAAGCGGGGATTAGCCAGTAATCAAACTTGATCAATTATTACCCCCTTCTCAACTTCATTTTTTAGTTGAAGAATATCGCCTATAACCAAATATGTATAAATAACGTAACGATCGGCCTCGTCCTGTGACGAGATCACGTGATGAGATCCTTTTTGGGCGGCCTGAAAAATCGAATCTAGTCTTTCGCCTAAGTATCGCATGTGCGAGCCGACAATTTCATTGAAGCGATCCGAGTCAGAATTCTCTTCAACATAAGCAATTAATCTATTAATGTAATTATCTGGGCCGAGCTTAACGGTTTTTTGCTTCCCGCCTACTCCTACTTCCTTGTCCGCTCTAGGCGGATATACGCCATCTGCCGTTTCTTGAAGTATCCGGCGGCAGCTATGTACGGCATTCGCCCAGTCCTCATCGTTTTCTGAAACCAAATTCTCGTAAACTGCGGAGAATTTCTTGATTGCCCCAGGAACCAATTCACCGATTTTTTTGTCAACTTTTGATCTTGTTCTTTCGAATATATCGCTTGGTATGGAAGAAAATTTAAGTTCGAAGTATACCGAGCTAACGTATGAGTGGATGTATGCTCTACGAGCAGCTAGCCATTTGGATCTATCGCTGACGATTTCCCGCAAAACTGTCCTTTCTCGTGCGTTGCCAATTGGGTTCGAGACATACTGATTTGGGTTGGCAGATGAGATAGACGTGCTAACGTCAGCCGCCGCAAGAATGTTCTCTTTGGCCGTCACCATTTCGAGCTCTATCTGCTCCAGAGAATCGCATTTGCAATATTCTTTCTCTTTTTCATCTTTGATCTGCTTATAAGTTCTGCCTGCCAATGCTGCGAGCTGCCAAACACTCGATTCAATCCCCTTGGGCGTCTTTGGATAACCACTTGCTTCATACATCATGATTTGTTGCTGATCGAAGTCCCCCACAAGCCTAGCAAGCCTACTGGCCTTCAAAGCGATTGAAGTTAACGGTGCCTGGCTCAACTCAATTTCCGATAAAATCGCTTCGCTCAATGGAAGCGCTTCCTTCAGGGTGCCGTTCTGACTCATGTGAGCTCCATAGCATAATTCCGACAATATACGAGGTATGACTTACTGTTAAAATTTTCAACAATTTACATCTTGTACCTTATAACAGCAAAGAAAAAAACGTTTTGACAGAACGCATAAGCTGATGACGAGATTATAGTTAGCGATACCTAAAGGACAAGCGAGAGTTTAAACCCGACTGATGCTTCGCTGAGGGTAACAATCGGCTCATTTTTTTCTTTTAGACTAGAGCAATTGGTGAACTGTGTCCGCCCGAGCTGGCTGACTATATTGACTCGTCTGCCGCACAGCTCGACAGGCCGCTAATGGCCGGATGCTGCCTGTCGTGAAGGGCTGCACCGGCACAAAGCTGACGGTAGGCTTTGCCCCGTTTCAGATTGAGCAAGCCGGTCTCTCCCCCAACCGCTCTACCAACCTTACAAGATAGCCGTCGGGATCCTGGACGATGAATTCGCGCTGGCCTACTTCTACATTATCTGCCCGATACCAAGTGTCTTTGCATTCTCGATAGAGTGGAAATCCAGCCAGATCAAGTTTTTGGATGATGGGTGCGACAGCCTCAACATCAATCTGTAGGTTGATGCCCCTTCCAAACGGCTTAGTCAACGGCGCAGTCAGCCATTGCCCCGCGTCCGAATCAATCTGCTCAAGCATTACTTGAGCACCGTTCAAATCAAGGTATGCAAATCCGTCTTCCGGACGTTGATAAGCTATTTTGAGCCCCAAGCAAGAAACCCAAAAAGCCAGGCTGCTATCCAGGTTGGTGACCATTAACTCCGGAACCAGCTTGTTACGTTCGAACATGAGATGACTTCCATTTCAAAAGGCTAATTCGTGCAGGCGGGCAGGTTCTGCACTTATGGCTTCGATGCCACGACGGGATCGTGGCGGCCTGATGATGCATGTTCGGGTTGGAATTATCGAGTCGCGCTGAGTGGCAGCTTTTGGCCGATAACGGTCACTCGGGTGTCATCAAAACCGCAAGCGTCATCTTGATGAATTCCTCGTTCTTGTCTATTGCCCAGAGGGCGCCCCGGACGTTCTCGGCGACATCGGCCGACCCCCGCTGCTCAACCCAATTCGATAGCTCCATGAGGGCGGCTTCGAGGGCGAGTTGGTTTTCGTTGATCTTGAAGAGCAGGGAAGGGAGCAGATCTGAGTTGGGCATTTTGGTTTCCTTGGTAGCCAAAGAACCAGCGTAGCACCGTGTCACATGAAGAGTTTTTTAACGATCGGCAGGACGCCGGAGAGGGGGGAGTTTTGTAACGCGTTGCAAAAAGTTTTGTAACGCGTCGGAAAAAGCCGCAAAAATCTCAGATCCCAGAAACGACAAAGCCCTGAATAATCAGGGCTTTGTCGCTACAAATATGGCGGAGGCGATGGGATTCGAACTCATGGACCTGTTACAGTCGACGGTTTTCAAGACCGTTGCCTTAAACCACTCGGCCACACCTCCGTTGCGTTGCGGGCGCCATAATACCTGAATGAAACACACTGTCAAACTCTCTGCATGGCTTGTTACAGAGCGTCTGTTATGATCTTTGCGACTGAACGTTTCAAACCAACAGGAGTGTCGCCATGCGCGAACAGGATTACGCAGTTAATAACAGCGTGCAGGCTGAGCAGCTAGAGGTTAGCCGCGTCCTGCGCAACACTTATGGCCTACTGGCTCTGACCCTCGCATTCAGCGGCGTCATGGCTTTCGTTGCCCAGCAGATGCGCGTTGGCTACCCGAACATTTTCGTGGTGCTGATCGGCTTCTACGGGCTGTTTTTCCTCACCAACAAGCTGCGTGATTCCGCGTGGGGCCTGGTGTCCGCTTTTGCGCTGACCGGTTTCATGGGTTTCCTGCTCGGCCCGATCCTCAACCGTTACCTGGGCATGCAGGGCGGCGCTGAAGTGGTCAGCTCGGCGTTCGCGATGACCGCACTGGTGTTCGGTGGTCTGTCGGCCTACGTGCTGATCACCCGTAAGGACATGAGCTTCCTCGGTGGCTTCATCACCGCTGGTTTCTTCGTGTTGCTGGGTGCAACGCTGGCAAGCTTCTTCTTCCAGGTCAGCGGCCTGCAACTGGCGATCAGCGCAGGTTTCGTGCTGTTCTCGTCCGTGTGCATCCTGTTCCAGACCAGCGCCATCATCCACGGCGGTGAGCGCAACTACATCATGGCGACCATCAGCCTGTATGTATCGATCTACAACCTGTTCATCAGCTTGTTGCAGATCTTCGGCATCATGAGCCGCGACGACTGATCGTTAGTCGTTTCAACGAAAAACCCGCTTCGGCGGGTTTTTTGTTGCTCGCCGAAAAGCGTAGTGGCCTTTTACCTACAAAATGATCTGAAAATAGTGGCGTATTTTTGGAACTCACCTAAACCTAATTACCAAGGAAGAGCAGTAGCCTGATCGACAGGAGTCGGTAACCAGCCCCCCTCGTGTAATTCCTGCGTCCCTCGCATTCACTTCCCTCGCTGTTGATCGCCAGGCCTTTCGGTCGAGAGCGACTGTATTCGTTCGTCCAGTGAAAATAGGGAGGTGAACCACGCCAAACTCCATGCACCGTGACCGTATCCCGGCGAACGACCGGGACCCTGATACCAGAAAAATAATGGAGGCCCTGCCATTGCAGGCGTTGTCCCAATCAAGGAGATCATCGATGAACCAGCCCCAAGGAAAACTGGCTGTACTGGCCGTCACCACCGCGCTGTTCAGCGCGTCAACCCTCGCCGGCGTCTATCCTGACTTCGGCTATCAACCACCTTCCAGCCAATACTCTGGCCCACTGTTTGAGTTGAGCCAGAATTACCCGGCCACAGCGCCGAAAGTACCGCTACCCGGTTTTTTCAAGAATCTACCGACCAAGCCAGATAACAATTTTGAGACTTGGCGTGCGTACATGGAGGAAGTCAAAACCTATTGCCTCGAAGGCAACGTCGAGGCTGATTGGTACGTGCAGAACAATAAAAAACGTCAGTGGTATCACATGCCGTGGCAGCACTACGGCCCGCTGGGACGCGAAGGGATTCACGGCCTGACCAAAGAGGCGCAGATCCAGGTCAAGCAACTCGCCCCCACGCAGACCGCCACCGGCCAGACTTACGCGGTGGGCATCTATAACGACATCGGTGCCTATACCATCGGAGAGGTCTGGAAAGACCCGAACAACCCTGATCCGAAATACACATCGGCACCCAACAGCTTCCCCGACGGCACCGTAGTCTGCAAAGCCCTGTTCGCCGATATCGATCGCAGCACCGTGCCGTTCCTGGTGAACCCGGTGTTGTGGAAGGGCTACGTCACCGAAACGTTCACGTCGGCCAATCGCAAGGTCAAGGATGTCGCATTGATTCAGATGGACATCGCCGTGCGCGATCAGCGCATGAGCGCCACTGGCTGGATCTTCGGCACCTTTCAGTACAACGGCGCGAAAACCGGCAAGCCGGGCTGGGACAACCTTGTCCCGGTAGGGATCATGTGGGGTAACGATCCGGAAGAAATCGGCAACGACTTCACCAACCCGCAACCGACGCAAACCAAGATCAACCCCGCATTGCAACAGACTGCGATCAACGCCAAGACCCAAGAGTTGCCGCCCACCCATCTGGGCTGGAACGGTCGCCTCAATGGTCCGGTGGACAACCCCAACAGTTCCTGCCTGAGCTGCCATGCGACCGCCGAAACGCCGCAAGTGGCGATCATGAATCCAACGTTCCAGGCCAATGCGCCGCAGCCGGGTTCGCCTGAATGGATGAAGTGGTTCCAGAACATTCCGGCCGGCCATGCTTTCACGCCGGGCACTCAAAGCACTGACTACAGCCTGCAGTTGTCCGGCGGTCTGGTGAATTACTTCGAGTGGAAATGCGACATGAGCGGCATCTATGCTGACGGCAAGAATGCGTGCAGCAAAGCGTCGGACATGAAATTGAAAATGCTCAAGTCCACCAACAACGCCACGCCGCAGCCATTGCAGAAAGTCATTCGTGACCCGAGCCTGCAGCAACTGCTGGAGTAAGAAGCGAAAAGCCTGCGCACGTTTCGGCGTGCGCAGGCTTTTTTCAGTTGATCACGATGCTGCCATCAGTCTGCTGTTTGTAGACGGTGTAGGGCAGCAACAGCGTGTCGAGTGCCCCGGACACCACGGCATCGATCAACACCACGGGAATTGCGGCGTTTTTGTAATCGTCGGCATCAACGCCCTTGCCCAGAGGCGCATGCAGACTGCAAAAGTCGTAGGCGAGGCCGCTGTAAATCCTTGGCACCGCCCCGCAATAACTTTTCTGCTCCTTGAGGCTGTCCACCGCAGCCTGGTCACTGCGCACCACGGTCTGTACGGTCCCGCAACCGGCAAGCGTCAACGCTGCCAACACCATTGCCTGAAATCTCATTACCGCCAATCCTTCGCCGGAAAAACCTCAATCTACGCCGAACATGCGAAAAAAGCACTCAGGCCATCGGTGGCAAGCGGCGCTTCACCGGTGTCTTCTTGACGATGGCGGTATTGGTTTCGGCCAAGGTATTGAGGCGGTCGAGCAGGGTGTCCAGTTGTTCCATCGAGCGCACATGCAGGCGCGCGATAAAGCAGTCCTCGCCCGTCACCTTGTCGCACTCGGTGAATTCGGGAATCGACAGAATCTGCCGTTCAACTTCCTGTAACTGTCCCGGCAATGGCCGCACCCGGACGATGGCCTGCAATTGGTAACCAAAGCATTTCGGGTCGATCTCGACGGTATAGCCCTTGAGCACACCGCGTTCCTCCAGGCGCCGCAAGCGTTCAGCCACGCTTGGCGACGATAATCCACTGATCTGCGCCAGCGCTTTGAGTGAGCGCCGTGAATCTTCCATCAAGGCGCTGATGAGGATCTGGTCAATGTCGTCGGTCATGAAAACTCCAGCATTAGGCAATTGACGGAAACCACCCTCGATAAAAAAGGCAGATTGCGAGTTTAGCCTGCTTTTTACTCTGGAGCGTCTGCGTGTTCGCTTGGCATACTTTTGCCACAAAGACAGGAGATCAATGATGGACAAGACACTGCGTCACGGCTCATTTGAAATGACCGCCGCCATGCTGATATCCGGGACGATCGGCTGGTTTGTGCTGGTCTCCGGGCAACCGGTACTCGATGTAGTGTTCTGGCGCTGCGTGTTCGGCGCCGGCACCTTGCTGTTGATCTGTGCCGCTTTCGGCTTTCTGCGCCCGGGGATTCTGACCCGCACGACGTTCTTGCTCGCGGTGCTGAGCGGGGCGGCGATTGTCGGTAACTGGGTGCTGTTGTTTGCCTCGTATTCTCGCGCTTCGATTGCGATCGGCACGGCGGTGTACAACGTGCAGCCGTTTATGCTGGTCGGGTTGGCGGCACTGTTTCTCGGCGAAAAAATCACTTTGCAGAAGTTGTTCTGGCTGGCGATTTCGTTCATGGGCATGTTGGCGATCGTCAGTGCCCATGGCACTCAGGGCGAGAGCGGCAACGACTATCTGATGGGGATTGCGTTGGCGTTGGGCGCGGCGTTTCTGTATGCGATTGCAGCGCTGATCATCAAGCGCCTGACCGGCACGCCGCCACATCTGATCGCGCTGATTCAGGTCTGCACCGGGATCTTGCTGTTGGCGCCGTTCGCGCATTTCAGTGCGCTGCCGCAAGCGCCGAGCGCCTGGGCCAGTCTGGTGACGCTGGGCATCGTCCACACCGGTCTGATGTATGTGCTGCTGTACGGCGCGATCCAGAAATTGCCGACCGCATTGACCGGCGCACTGTCGTTCATCTACCCGATTGCGGCGATCTTCGTCGACTGGTTCGCGTTCGGCCATCGTCTGGAAATCCTGCAATGGATTGGCGTGGCAGCGATCCTGCTGGCCGCTGCCGGCATGCAACAGGGTTGGGGCTTGAAGTCCCGGCGACTGGCCGCGCAGTAACCCTCAGATGTTCCAGCGCGGTGCGGTTTTCGCCAGGCGCTGGCGCATCTCGGCGATGTTCGCCGCCAGTTGCCGGGTTAGCAGTCGGTAACCATCCAGCGTGCTGTAAACCGGCGCATCGAGGTTGGCTTCCGGCCACTCGAGCGGCTTGTCCAGGCGTTGCGAAGCGCCGGTTTTCAACGCTCGGGCCATGCCGATCAATTGCACGCGAATCTGCCGGTGCTCGGCCTTCAGCGCGGATTGCAGGTGGGCCATGGCTTCTGGATCGTTGGCATCCGGGCGGATGTTGCCGAGGATCTCCAGCGTGCTGATGCACATGCGCAGATTGCGCTGGATCGCATCGAGTTCGGTCATGGACACCTTCACTTCCTTGGACACCGACGGCATCAATGAGCGCAGCTGCACCATCACCGCGCCGAGCCGCCCCATCAGTTTCAAATGCTCATCGGCGCTGACCGGTTGACCGCTGATGATGCGTCCGTACACCGTGGCGCAATCGCGCAAAGCATCGGCGAGGTTGTAGCGCCACGAATACACCGCGTAGAGCGGCAGGGCAAAAGAGAAGGCCAGAGCGAGGGCGATGCCGATCAGAATATCGACCCCACGCCACAAGCCATCGGTGATCGGATTGTCGCCATGCCCGGCGACGATGAACACGGTGATCGCCGAAAGCAGGGCGGTGTAACCCCCCTTGCCGATGGCGTGATAAGAGAAGAAACCGCAGACCACCGCCATTGCAAAATACGTCAGCCACGGCATGCCGAGCCATGCCTGCTGCGCCATCAGCAGCAACCCGACGCCGGCACCGATTAACGTACCGGTGGCGCGCTCGGCGGCTTTCTTGCCGATGTTGCCGTGGTGCTGCAAACCACCGATCACCACCAGCATGGTCACTGAGGCCCATTCGCCGTGGGGCAGGTTGATGCCGGTGGTCAGCAGGATCGTCGCCAGTAACCCGAGGGCCACGCGCACCGCATGAATCAGCCGCGCGTGCCGGTAGCGTCGATAAGGATCCAGCAACGGTCGCAGGACACGGCGCAGCAAGGGCGGAAGTCGATGGGTGCTGTAAGTACTCAGTGCGGGCCTCTCGTGATGGCGGTTCAGATCAATGGAACGGGAAAATGTAATTCATCCATGCTGCCATACGCAGGAGGATTTTGCGCATCGTGCCAATGTGGTGGAAGTGCTGACTGTACAACGCGGCCTGCCCGTACGCACCGCCCGGCATCAGCTTGCTGTACTGGGCGAAGTCCGGATCGGTGATTTCGATGATCACCGGCACACGCCCGGCCGGCGGCGAACCGGTGTAGCCGATCAGGGTGCCGGAAGGTTGCACCTGACCTTCGGCAATCACCCCGATGACGTTTTTCACCCGACCGGCGAACACCTTGCCGGGAATGCCGTCGAACGCGACTTCCGCCTCATCGCCGACGGTCAGGCGCAGCAGGCTGTTCTGGCGCATCCACGCAGCAAAATATTGGCCTTCCTCGGGAATGAACACCATCGAGGGACGCAACGGCAACTTGCTCGCCATCATCCCCGGCCGCAACGAAACATGGGTGACGAAGCCTTTGCTCGGCGCGCGGACGGTGGTGTTGTCCAGCTCGAACTGGGCGTTATCCAGTTGCGCTTGCAAATCGTCGGTGCGGGCAATCGCGGCATCCAGTTCACGCTGGGTGCCGAAGTTGCGCCGGATCAATTCGGTGATCCGGTAGCGATCACCCTTGGCGGCGATCAATTGCGCCTTGAGCGACTTCACCCGGTTTTGAAACGGCGTAGGGTCGATGCGAAACAGCACGTCGCCTTTTTCCAGCGGCTCGTTCCCTTTCACCGGCACGTCGATCACTTGGCCGCTGATGATGGGAATCACCGGCACAGAAACGAAGTAAGTGCGCGCCACTTCGGAGTAGGGATGGTTGTAGTTCATGGTGAAAATCAAGGCGCCGATCATCAGGATGCCGCCCAGTACGGCGGTGGGCACCGTCCATTTGTTCAGCGGGATACGGAAGATCTTGAACACTGCGACGCAGATCGCGGCGTAAGTCAGGATGAGCAGTAGATCCATGGCGTTCAGCCCTCCCGGTTTTGGGGAGCAGTGGCATTCGCCGCTTCGAGTCGCTCGAGGCGTCCTTGCAGTTCGATCACCTGTTGCTCCAGGCGAGCGACATGGTTCTGCACGGATTTGCCGTCACCGAACCCCCAGCCGCGATCTTCTCGATAGGCCATCGCCCAGATCCACAGGAACGGCCAGAGCGCATGCAGCGTGAACAGACTGACCCAGCCAGTGGCATGGATTGCATCCTGATGCGGATGGTTACGGTGCACAGCAATTTCGTACGGAATGTCATGCAGCACGATGATCCCGTAAAACAGCACGAGCCCGGCAAACACCAACACGCCTAACGCGAAGTAATCCAGCATGATCAAGCTCCCGGCATCCAGCACAGTGCTGGCATCAGTGTAGACACTGATTTGCCGGGCGCTTGGCGACTTTGGATCAGAACCGCATGCGGTCGCCTTCTTGCTTATTCATGATGCGGGTGACAGTGATCAGAAGATGTAATCGGTGGTCAGGAAGCTCGAGTCACGCCCGCGAATGATCTCGCTGATCAGGTCCTTGTTACTGTCCTGGAACTTGGTCGCCACCAGCGTACGGATCGAGAACACCCGCAATGCATCGTGTACCGACAGCGTACCTTCCGCCGAATTCTTGCGGCCGTTGAACGGGTAAGTGTCCGGCCCGCGCTGGCATTGCGCGTTGAGGTTGATCCGCCCGACCTGGTTGGCAAAGGTGTCGACCAGACGACCGACCGCCACCGGGTTGGTGCCGAAGATGCTCAGTTGCTGACCGAAGTCCGACTCCAGCACATAGTCGATCACGGTATCAAGATGACGGTACGGCACGATCGGCACAACCGGGCCGAATTGCTCTTCCTGGTAGACGCGCATCTGCGGATTCACCGGGTACAGCACTGCCGGGTAAAAGAACGAGGCGAGCGATTCGCCGCCATTGGGGTTGACCACTTCGGCACCCTTGCTGCGCGCATCCGCCACCAGACCGTGTAGATAATCGACCTTGCCCGACTCCGGCAGCGGCGTCAGCGACACGCCGCTGTCCCATGGCATGCCCGGTTTCAGCGTGGCCAGTTTGGCGTTGAATTTTTCGATGAAGCTGTCGACCACGTCTTCGTGGACGAAGAGGATTTTCAGCGCGGTGCAGCGCTGACCGTTGAACGAAAGTGAACCGGTGACCGCTTCGCTGACGGCGTTGTCGAGATCGACTTCCGGCAGAACGATGCCCGGGTTTTTCGCATCCAGCCCTAGTGCGGCGCGCAAACGGTGCGGTTTCGGGTGCAGTTTCTTCAGATCGCTGGCGGCTTTGTTGGTGCCGATGAAGGCGAAGATGTCGATCTTGCCGCTGGCCATCAGCGCACTGACGGTTTCGCGGCCGCTGCCGTAGATCACGTTGATCACGCCGGTGGGAAAGCTGTCGCGGAAGGCTTCGAGCAACGGACGGATCAACAGCACGCCGAGCTTGGCCGGTTTGAAGACCACGGTGTTGCCCATGATCAGCGCCGGAATCAGCGTGGTGAAGGTTTCGTTCAGCGGGTAGTTGTAAGGGCCCATGCACAGGGCGACGCCGAGCGGCACGCGGCGGATCTGCCCGAGGGTGTCCTGTTCCAGCTCGAAACGGCTGGAGCGGCGATCGAGCTCCTTGAGCGCATTGATGGTGTCGACGATGTAGTCGCAGGTGCGGTCGAACTCTTTTTCCGAGTCCTTGAGGTTCTTGCCGATCTCCCACATCAGCAACTTCACCACGGCATCGCGCTGCTGACGCATGCGGCCGAGGAAAGCTTCGACGTGCTGGATACGTTCGGCCACGCGCATGGTCGGCCACAGGCCCTGGCCACGGTCGTAGGCACGCACTGCGGCGTCGAGAGCGGTGAGGGCTGTGTCGGCATCGAGCAGCGGTGTGCTGCCGAGAATGACTTGTTCGTCGCCGTTGTCACCTTTCAGATAGACCGGGCTGCGCACAGTGGCGAGCGGGCCGTCCCAGCGGCGCAACTGGCCGTCGACCAGATATTCGCGTTGCTCGACCTGAGCGTCGAGGCGGTATTTTTCCGGGATGTCGCTGACAGAAGGGAACAGGTTGCCAAGGATGTTTGCTGTGGTCATGTCGCTACCCCGTGTTGATGTCCGTATGCAGATCAAAAAGCCTTCACAGGTTATACGCCTGAATGCGCCGAAATTTAAACCCGCAAATGTCACCCGAATGTCACGCAAAGGCGCAGAGCAGAGCGGACATCCACATCGGAAATCCTGTAGGAGCTGCCGAAGGCTGCGATCTTTTGACTTTGATTTTTAAGATCAAGATCAAAAGATCGCAGCCTTCGGCAGCTCCTACATAGAAGTCATGTCCCCGGATGCCCCCCTCACTGTCCCGCAATGCCCTCAACCCGTTGCAGCCGCTGCCTTAAGGTGTGAACACAACAATAAGCGAGGCCGTTATGCGGGCAATCCGACTCACTTTACTGCTGGCGTTAGCCGTGGCGCTGCCTGGCTGCGGCGAAGACCCCAAACCTCCGGCCAACACCACCAACAACGCGACCCCCAAAGACCCGGCTCTGGCGCAAATCTACGCCAACAGCTGCCAGCTCTGCCACGCCAATCCCGCCGCCAACGCACCCCTCACTGGTGATCGCAAAGCCTGGGAGCCGCGCCTCCAGCAGGGCACTGACACGCTGCTCGATCACGCCATCAACGGCTACAACGGCATGCCGCCGATGGGCCAGTGCGTCGAGTGCTCGGAAGAGCAATTCCTGCAATTGATCGGCTTCATGGCCGACCAGCCCCTCCCTCAATAAGGTGCCCGGCATGACCATGGATCTGACACGGCGTCAGTTGTTGCAACGGGCAAGTATTGTCGGCGCGTTCAGCGCGTTGGCGAGCCACCCGGCACTGGGCCAGTTGATGCGTGCGCCGCGTTTGATTCCGTGGCGCAACTGGTCGGGCGGGCAGAGTTGCCTGCCAGCCGCTCGGTTGGCGCCGAAGAATCTTGATGAGTTGGCAACCATCATCAAGCAGGCACAAGGCAAGATTCGCCCGGTCGGCTCGGCGCATTCCTTCAGCGCGCTGGTGCCCACTGACGGCACGCTGTTGTCGCTGAGCTATTTCAACGGTCTGCTCGATCACGACGCGAAAACCTTGCAAGCCGAATTCGCCGCCGGCACACCGATGTCGCGCATGGGCCAGCCGCTGAAAGACATCGGTCAGGCTCTGCAAAACATGGCTGACATCGATTACCAGACACTCGCCGGGGCCATTTCCACCTCAACCCACGGCACCGGCAAAAACTTCCAGTCGTACTCGGCGCACGTCTGCGGCATGCAACTGGTGACGGCCAGCGGTGAAGTGCTCGACTGCGACAGCCAACGCCATGCCGAAGTATTCAATGCCGCCCGGGTTTCTCTCGGCGCCCTCGGTGTGGCGACGAAAATCCGCCTGCAAAACCGCCCGGCCTATCGCCTGCGCGAACGCCAGTGGATCGCCAAGACTGAAGAACTGCTGGAGGACATCGACAACAACACCCGTGAAAACCAGCACTGGGAAATGCTCGTCGTTACCCATTCCGACTACGCCTTGTCGATCGCCCTCAATGAAACCGACGACCCGGCCACGCCGCCGATCAGCCCGGAAGAAGAGGGCGGTAACGAGTTCGTTAACCTGATCGAGAAGATCGATAAGTACGGCAGCGACTTCCCCGACCTGCGCCGCACGCTGCTCAACAATTTGCGTCATCTGGCCAGTTTCGATGATCGCGTCGGCGACTCGTTCGACATCTACGCCAACGTACGCACCGTGCGGTTCAATGAAATGGAATACTCGGTGCCGGCTGAGCACGGCCCGGCTTGCCTGCGGGAAATCCTCAAGCTGATTCAGGACAAGGACCTGCGCACCTGGTTTCCCATCGAGTACCGCTACGTCAAGGCTGACGACATTCCGCTGAGCATGTTCGAGGGCCGCGACAGTTGTTCGATCTCGGTCCACCAGCATTATCAGATGGATCATCACAACTTCTTCGCGGCGGTTGAACCGATCTTCTGGAAGTACAACGGCCGACCGCACTGGGGCAAGTTGCACACGCTTAACGCGAAGAACCTGCAAGCGCTATACCCGCGCTGGCGCGAGTTTGTCGATGTGCGCCAGGCACTGGATCCGAGCGGGCGCTTTCTCAATGCGCATCTGGCGTCGATATTGGGGGTGAGCTGATGGCGGTCAATCGACGCAATTTTCTGCTTGGCACGTTGGGGTTTGGCGCATTGTTGGTGGGCGTCGGCGCGTGGTTGCGGCCGGGAGACCACGGCGCGCCGTACAGCGATTATTTCCGCGCACTGAACAAAGAGTTAAAGGAAAAAGGCCCGATGCGCCCGGTGCTGCTGATCGACCTGGATCGGCTCGATCACAACATCGATGTGGTGATGCAGTCGGTCAGGCGCGGCGGCAAACAATTGCGTCTGGTGGAGAAGTCGCTGCCGTCACCGGGGCTGTTGAGCTACATCGCACAACGTGCCGGGACGCAAAAATTGATGTCATTCCATCAGCCGTTTCTCAATCATGATGCGCAGGTATTTCCACAGTCCGACATCCTGCTCGGCAAGCCATTGCCGGTGCGTTCGGCAGAGCTGTTCTACCAAACCCACAAAGGTCCGTTCGATCCCGCAAAGCAACTGCAATGGCTGCTCGACGGCCCCGAACGTTTGCAGCAATACCTTGCGTTGGCGAAGGGTTTGGGCACGCGGATGCGTATCAACATCGAGCTGGACGTCGGTCTGCATCGTGGCGGGGTCAGTGATGTGAATGTCCTTGGGCAAATGCTCACGCTGATCAGCGCCAATCCGCAGCACCTGGAATTCGCCGGGTTCATGGGTTACGACCCGTTCGTGGGCATGGGCGTGCCGGGGATTCTTGGCTCGCCGGAGGAGTTGTTCGCCAAGGTCATGGTGATTTATCAGCGTTGTGTTGATTTCACCCGGCAGCATTTTCCCGCGTTGTGGCATGACGGGTTGTGCCTGAACACCGCTGGCAGCCCGAGTTATCGCATGCATGAAAACGAGAAGCTCAGCACTGAAGTGTCGGTGGGCACGGCGATGCTCAAACCGACGCACTACGATTTGCCTTCGCTGGCCGAGCATGTGCCCGCGACCTACATCGCCACGCCAGTTTTAAAAAGCACCGGTGCGGTGAATATCCCGGCGCTGGATGGCAAGTCGAAGTTGTTTTCGTGGTGGGATCAGAATCAGCGCCAGACCTATTTCATCTACGGCGGTAACTGGATGGCCGAGTTCGAATCGCCCCAGGGTTTACAGAGCAACAGCGTCTACGGACGCAGCTCCAATCAAGAGATGGTCAATGGCTCCAACGCCGTGGGCCTGACGATAGAAGATCAAGTCTTCCTGCGCCCGACCCAGACCGAGTCCGTACTGCTGCAATTCGGCGATTTGCTGGCCGTGCGCAACGGCAAAATCGTCGACACCTGGCCCGTCTACACCTGACCCAAAATCACCCAAACACTGCAAAACCCTGTGGGAGCTGGCTTGCCAGCGATGGCGTCATGTCAGCAACCCTTTACTTCGCTGACAGACCGCTATCGCTGGCAAGCCAGCTCCCACAGGGTTCTCGGTGTATGTCCTATCTCATTGCCAAATTCTGTAATGAAGCTTTTATGACAAAAGTTCGGTAGCACATCGCCAGTCCGGTCATGCCTATGTAACGCGCTTGAGGGGCCCTACGGGGCGCTTTTCACAAGCCGAGGCGGGACGCCGGGAGTGAGGCAATGGGGACTATGGAACGCTACTCGAAAGTGGGCATGCAGGAACTCGATCAACGCCTGTCGAAGATCGTCGAAGCCGCGCGCAAGAAGCCGGTTTCGGTGTATCGCTACGGCGCGCCATGGGTCTGGATTGTCTCGCAGGATGACTGGCAGGGCGCCTTGAAAGAGGTCTCCAGCTACATTCCGCCGGGCCATTCGCTGGTGTTGCTGCGCCCGCAGATCGACGACTTGCTCGACGCCCACCGCGAGCTCCTGCACGACCTCAATGCCGAACCGGGCATGCTGATTCCCGCGCAAACGGTCATGCACATCTTGCTCCTGCAACTGCTGTATTCGGTGCCCAGCGAGCAGCAACTGTATGAACAGCTCAATTACAACCTGTTGTTCCGCTGGTTCGTCGGTCTTGGCCTGAACCAGAAAGTCTGGAGCTTCAACGCCCTCAGTCGCGACATCGCCACGTTGCTCAACGAGCCCCGGGCGGTGCTGCTCATTCAAAAAATCATCGGCGAAGTGTTCTGCGGCGCGTTGCTGCAAATGCCCGAGTTCTCCTTGAACTTCGCGCTTTTGCACACGTGGCTGGGCAAACACGCCTGCGCCTCGACAGCCAGCAATTGACGCCATACACGCGGCGTTCGAAACGCCAACAGGTCATCGCGAATTCAGGGGGTAGTGTGGAACCGATTTTCAAGTCACGGCTGGCGCTGTGGGGCTGGCTGCTGGTGACGGCGGGCGCGCAGCCGGCATTGGCCGAAGAGGCCGCCAACAACGCAGCGGCGCAGCGTCTGGTCGACGTCAACGAGTACTTCGTGCGCGGCAACACCGTGCTCGATGCGCGGGCGATTGAAGAAGCGGTGTACCCGTTCCTCGGTCCGCAAAAAGCCCTCAGTGACATCGAAGGTGCGCGCGACGCGTTGCAGAAGGCCTATCAGCAACGCGGCTATCAATCAGTGTTCGTCGAGCTGCCCGAGCAAGCCGTTGCCGATGGCATCGTCTATCTGCAAGTCAGCGAAACCAAGGTCGGCCGGGTACGTGTGGTCGGGGCCAAACACTATTCGCCGCTGGACATCCGCGACGACGTCCCGGCGCTGAAGGAAGGCGAGGTGCCGGACTTCGCCAAGGTTCAGGGCGAACTCGCGCAGCTCAACAAAACCCCGGGGCGGCAAGTCATGCCACTGGTGCGCGAAGGTCAGCGCCCCGGCACCATGGACGTCGATTTGCAGGTCGAAGATCAAAACCCGTGGACTGCGAGTGTCGGCCTCAACAACGATTACAGCGCCGACACGGAAAAACTGCGCACGGTCACCAGCCTCGGCTACAACAACCTCTGGCAACTCGGCCATAGCGTCAACCTGACGTTCTTCACTGCGCCGCAGGAAACCGATAACGCCAAGGTCTGGTCCGGCTCCTACACCGCGCCGCTGACCGATCGCTGGAGCGTGCAGTTCTCCGGTTACCAGTCCGACAGCAATGTCGCCACCATCGGCGGCAGCAACGTGCTCGGCAAGGGCCACTCCTATGGTATGTCGGCGATTTACACGCTGCCGTCGAGCGGCAACTGGTCGAATTCGCTGTCCGCCTGCATCGACTTCAAGGACTTCGACGAACGCCTGACCTTGTCCGGTGAGAGCGACAAAGTCCCGCTGCAATACGCACCCTTTACCTTCGCTTACAACGGCTATCGCTACACCGAGAAGAGCCAGCTCGGCCTCGGTCTGAGCCTGGTCGCCGCCACTCGCAGCATCTTCGGCTACGGCAGTTCCGACGAAGACTTCGACTACAAACGCTACCGCGCCAAGCCGAGCTTCGCCGTGCTCAAGGGCGACACCAACTACACCTGGACCTTCGACAGCGACTGGCAGAGCGCGAGCAAAGCCGCTTTCCAGTTGGCGTCCGGGCCACTGGTTTCCAACGAACAATTCTCCGCCGGTGGTGCGACCTCGGTGCGGGGCTATCTGGCCGCCGAGCGTACCGGCGATGACGGCTTGCTGCTCAGTCAGGAAGTGCGCACGCCATCGCTGGCCAAGTACGCCGGCACGTGGATGCAGGACTGGCGTTTCTATGCCTTCGCCGAAGGCGCACAGCTTTATCTGCGCGACGAACTGCCGGACCAAGACGCCAATTACGCCCTGGCCAGCGTCGGCCTCGGCACCCGCGCCAGCCTGAGCAAATGGCTGTCCGGCAGCCTCGACTGGGGCTATCCGCTACTCGAAGGGCCGAACACCTCGAAACAGGAATCGCGCCTGCACTTCAACCTTCAAGCCACTTTCTGACAAGGAGCACGTTCATGCAGCGCCTCTTTCTTTCGTTGTTGATCTGCCTGGGCTTCGTGCTCCCGGCCACGGCTCAGGCCTGGTGGCAGGACGACTGGCATTACCGCAAACAGATCGCTGTCGACACCACGCCACAAGGCGCGGCGATCAATCAGGCCCTCGGCCGCACCGCGCTGCTGGTGCGCCTGCACACTGGCAATTTCACCTTCGACGGCGTGAAAGAGGACGGCTCGGACCTGCGCTTCGTCGCCGCCGATGACAAGACCGTGCTCAACCACCAGATCGAAAGCTTCGATGCGCTGATGGGCATGGCGCTGATCTGGGTCGATGTGCCGAATGTCGAGGGCGGTCAGCGCCAGGACATCTGGATGTATTACGGCAATCAGAAGGCGCCGGCGACCGGCAACGGCCAACTGACGTTTGATCCGAATTACACCGCGCTGTATCACTTCGACGGCGCCACCGGCACCCCGCCGAAAGACACCACCGCCTACGGCAACACCGCACAAAGCGCGACCGGCGCGGCGATTGACGGCGTAGTAGGGCGCGCCTTGCAGTTCAGCGGCCAGCCGTTGTTGCTGCCGGCCAGCCCATCGCTGCAACACAACGCCGGCAGTGCGTTCACTTTCAGTGCCTGGCTGCGCCTGGATCAGGCCAGTGGCGAGCAACTGATTCTCGCCCGCCGTGAAGGCGCCAACAGCTTGCTGATCGGTGCCAACCAAGGTGTGCCGTTTGTAGAAATCGATGGCCAACGCGCTGTCGCCACACAAGCGCTGAATCCGGGCCAATGGCAACACGTCGCGCTGACCGCTGAAGGCTCGAAAGTGACCCTGTTCATCAACGGTCGCGAAGCGGCCACGCTCGCTCAAGCGGTGCCGGCCTTCAACTCGGTCATGGCCATCGGTGCTGACGTGCACGAAGGTCCGTTCCAGCCGTTTGTGGGCGCTATCGATGAATTGCGCCTGTCGAAGGTTTCACGTCCGGCAGCGCTGTTGCTGGCCGACGCCACTTCGCAAGGCGCCGAGTCGAAACTGGTCTCTTACGGTGTTGATGAAGAGCAATCCGGTTTCGGCTTCGGCAGTCTCGGCTTCCTGCTCAACGCCGTGCCAATCGACGCTTGGGTGATCATCGCCGTGCTGGTACTGATGATGTTCCAGTCGTGGATCATCATGCTGCGCAAGAACCGCAGCCTCAGCCGCGTCACTGCCGCCAACGAAGACTTCCGTGTGCAGTTCGCCAAAGTCGGTACGCGTCTGGAAATGTTCGCCGACGACGCGCAACTCGCCCAGCGCTTGCAGCATTCATCGCTGTGGCGCCTGTACCTGGTGGCGGTCAAAGAGATCCGCACTCGCCGCGAACAGGGCGCCGATACCTCCTCGGTTTCGGCTGCGACCATCGAAGCGATCCGTTGCTCGATGGACGGCGTGCGTACCCGCGAAAATCAGCAGCTCAGCTCGAAGCTCTCGACCCTGTCCAACGCCATCGCCGGCGGCCCGTACATCGGTCTGCTCGGCACCGTGCTGGGGATCATGGTGGTGTTCCTCGGCACCGCAATGGCCGGCGACGTCAACATCAACGCCATTGCTCCGGGTATGGCTGCCGCGTTGCTCGCGACCGCGATGGGCCTGTTCGTCGCGATCCCGGCGCTGTTTGGCTACAACCGCCTGATCACCCGCAACAAGGAAGTCAGCGCCGACATGCGCGTGTTTGTCGACGAGTTCATCACGCGGCTGGCGGAGATGCACGGCGAGAGTCAGTTCAGTGAGTCGGCGCATCGCGGCCATCACGCCAACCACTCCGTACCGGCCTGAGGAGCACTGACATGGCGTCTGTAAATGCCTCCCACGATGATGACGAAGATGCAGCGGTGGACAGCATCAACATCACCCCGCTGGTCGATGTGCTGATGGTGGTGCTGGTGATGTTCATCCTCACCGCCACCGCGCAGGTCTCCGGGATCCAGATCAACCTGCCCAAGGCCAGCGCCTCCGTGTCGCTGTCCGAGGCCAAGACCAAAGCGATTTCGGTCAACGACGGCGGCCAGGTTTTCCTCGACGCCTATCCGGTGACGTTGGCCGAGCTGGAAGAACGCCTGCGCATCGAAAAGGCACAGAGTCCGGATTTCCCGGTGATCGTGCGCGGCGACGCGACGGTGCAATACCAAAAAGTCATTGAAGTGCTGGATCTGTTGCGCCGGCTCGAACTGTCCCAAGTCGGTCTTGTGACCGGCAAACCGAGTCAGGGCTGAGTCATGACCGCACAACTCCCGATCGAGCCGCTGCCGGTGAAAAAGCCAGCGCTGCGTTACGCGAAGTGGGGCGCCGGATTGCTCATCGGTGCGCTCGCCGCGTGGTTCCTCTGGCAGTGGGCCAACGACATGAGCGGCATCCGCCGCGAAGCGCCGAAGGTGCCGACGATCATTCCGTTGCCGCCACCACCACCTCCGCCGCCGGAAAAACCGCCGGAACCGGAAACTCCGGTGGAAGAAAAAGTCGTCGAGCCGGAACCAACGCCGGAACCAGAAGAGGTCAAGCCCGAGGAAGAAGCACCGCCATCCCCGGCGGACGATCTGGCCAACCCGATGCAAATGGACGGCGATGCTCAAAGCGGCAGCGACGCCTTCAACATCGGCGCGGGCAAGGGTGGCGGCATGGCTGGCACTGGTGGCGGGCGTCTGGGCACGGGCACGTACAGCCAGTTTCTGGCGTTCACCTTCCAGCGTTTGCTGCGTGAGAACCCTGAGCTGCGCAACCTCGCGTTTTCGTTGCAGGCCGATGTCTGGCTGAGCAGAGTCGGCGAGATCACCCGCGTCGAGCTGATCAAGTCGAGCGGTAACCCCGAGATTGATACGCAAGTGCTGGCCGCGTTGCGCGGTGCGCCGGCGCTGAGCGAACGGCCACCGGCCTCCATCACTTTGCCTGTGCGCCTGTCCCTGCAAGGGCGGCGTCCAGGTTAACCCCCACTTTTAAAGCTTTGGCAAAAGGAGTTGTGTGCAGATGATTTCCAACGTGAATCGATTGTCCCTGGCGGTCGGCATGGTCATTGCGACCCTGGTCGGTCAGGCCGTGGCAGCGCCTGCGCCCTCGGAGAACGCCACGATCAATCTGATCCGCTTGCTGGTCGAGCAGGGCATTCTGAAGCAGGACAAGGCCGACGCGCTGATCGCTCAGGCGCAGAACGAAGCGGCCCAGGCCAAACAAGCTGCGGCATCCACCGCCGTAGCCGCCGGGCCAGTGGCGGCGCCGGGTGACGTCCGTGTGCAATACGTGCCGGCCGCGGTGCGCGACCAGATTCGTGATCAGGTCAAAGCCGAGGTCATGGCCACCGCCAAACAGGAAAACTGGGCCGCGCCCAACAGCTTCCCGGAATGGGCTGCGCGCATCAGTTTCGACGGCGACATTCGCTTGCGCAACGAATCGCGCTACTACTCGGACAGCAACAGCAACGAGATCGTCGACTTCGCCAAGCTCAACAACAACGGCCCGTACGACGTGAACCCCAACAGCAGCACCAATCTGCCGCCGCTGCTCAACACCCGCGAAGATCGCACCAACCAGTTCCGCATCCGCGCAAGGCTGGGCATGAAAGCAGAGATTTCGCCGCAATGGACCGCCGGCATTCGTATCGGCACCGGCTCGGACAACAACCCGGTATCGACCACGCAAAACCTCGGCGGCGGTTTCGCCAAAAAGGACATCTGGCTCGATCAGGGCTACCTGAACTGGAAGCCTACGGATGAATTGACCCTGACCGGCGGGCGCTTCGCCAACCCGTTCATGTCCACCGACATGCTCTATTCCAACGACCTGAACTTCGACGGCGTCGCGGCGATTTTCGACCACAAGCTCAATCGCGATTGGGGCGTGTTCGGCACCGTCGGTGCGTTCCCGGTGGACTACACCAACGACACCGCCAGCAGCAACGGTTTCGACAAGGAAGAGAGCGACAACAAGTGGTTGTACGGCGCGCAGATTGGCGCCAAATGGGCAATCAACAGCAACAACCGTTTGAAAGGTGCACTGGCCTACTACCGCTTCGACGACATTCAAGGCCAGCGTTCCAGCCCTTGCGAACCGTGGGCCGGCGCGCCGGGCTGTGACAGCGACGGCAGCCGCGCGGCGTTCATGCAGAAGGGCAACAGCGTGTTCCTGCTGCGCGACATCACGCCGAACCCGCTCAACCCGACCACCACGCCGCAGCCGCAATTCGTTGGTCTCGCCTCCGAATTCAATCTGCTTGATCTGAACATGGTCTGGGATGCCGACCTGCCAGAAGACTTCAAGCTGCGCAGCCAGGGCAACTACATCCACAACCTCGCGTACGACGAGGGCGACATGCGCAAGCGTTCGGCCGGGCAGATCGTCAACAACCTCGACAGCAACGGCGACATCGAAAGCGGCGCCAATGCGTGGATGGTGCAGTTCACCCTCGGCAGCGCGCTGGACCTGAAAAAGCAGGGCGACTGGAACATGTTCGCTGGCTACAAATACATCCAACCGGATGCCTTGCCTGATGGCTTCAACGACTCGTCATTCCACCTTGGCGGCACCAACGCCAAGGGCTATTTCATCGGCGGCAACTACGGTCTGGCGAAGAACGTATACGCGACCGGTCGCTGGATGAGCACCGAAGCGGTGTACGGCGCGCCGTTCGACATCGACGTCTTGCAGCTTGAGATCAACACGCGCTTCTAAGGCGCCGGGAGAGGGTTATGAAAACGCGATTTGTGTGGCTCGGGCTCGGGCTTTTGATCGCCACTGGAGCGCATGCCGAAGGCATGGAAGAACGCCTGCGCACGCAATTGCGCAGCACCACGCAACAGTTGCAGGCCCTGCAAAGTCAGCAGGCCCAGGCCAGCGCCGCGCAACTGGCGGCGCAAAACGAAGCCAAGGCTGCGCAGGCGCAAATCAAGCAATTGAGCGCTGAGCTGGCCAAGGCCAAAGGCGTCGCCGAGCAACTCGCCGGGCAGCAACAGAGCCTGCACAGCCAGGCGCAGGCACAAGTGGCAGCCAGCGCCGAGCAGACCGGCAAGTTCAAAAAGGCCTACGACGAGTTGCTGGTCATGGCCCGTGCCAAAGAAGCAGAACGGTCTAAGCTTCAAGCGCAATTGGCTGAACGTGACACACAAGTGCAGCAATGTTCAGTCAAGAATCAGCAGATGTACGGCGTCGCCAAACAGATCCTCACTGCCTACGAAAACATCGACGTGGCCGAGGTGATGAAGATCCGCCAGCCCTTCGCGGGCAGCGCCCGGGTCAAGTTCGATGAACTGGCGCAGGGGTTCGGTGACGAGCTCTACAAGACTCAATTCGACGCGCCGCAAGCCGCGCTCTCGCACTGATAAACAAGGAAGAAGTAATGACTCAATTGATCAGCCATGTTTCCCCACAATCCCTGACCGACGTCCTGCAAGCCGCCGGTTATCGCGTCAACCAGACTGAACAGAACGGCATCGTCCAGTTGCTCAGCGCCAGTCAGGGCATTGGCTATGCCGTGCGTTTCGGCAACCCTGCGGTGGAGCAGGGCAGTTACGTCGACTTCACGTTCAGCTGTGCGCTGCGCGTGCAGGGTGAGTTGCCACACGGTGTGGCCGAGCAGTGGAACGCGAGCCGCCGGTTTGCGCGGTTGTCGTTGCAGGGCGAGTTTCTGGTGATGGAAATGGACGTGGTGGTGGCGGCGGGCGTGAGCAATGATCACCTGCGTGGCAACCTGGAATTGTGGGATCGCCTGCTGCAAGAGTTTATTGTTTATCTGCGTGACTTCACCCAGAACGGCAGCGCGCAGACCGCCAAAGTCGCCGTCGCTGAGCAAGAGGAAGTCGCGCTGTGAAAAAGCCTGCCATGGTGATCAGCGCTGCGGCAGTGGCGCTGTTGGTGGTGACCGTGGCGCTGGTGGTGCGGCCGGGCAGTGACCCGGTCGCCGCCCAGCAATCGTCACCGCTGGCGACGGTTGCAACGGGGCCGGCGGTGGCGCGCTTGGGCAATCAGCAAGTAACCCCTGCGGAACTTCAAACGTTGCTGGCGACGGTGCCAGCGGAAACCCGCGAGCAACTGCGCGGCAATCGTGAGGCACTGGAACGCTGGATTCGCACGCGGCTGGCCGAGAAAGCGGTGCTGGAACAGGCTGATGCGCAGGGTTGGGCGCAGCGTCCGGAGGTTGCGCGGCAGACTCGTGCGGCGACTGAGCAGATTATTTTCCGCGATTACTTGCGTTCAGTCAGCCAGGTGCCGGCGGATTATCCGAGTGCAGCGGAATTGCAGCAGGCTTATGACGCGGGCAAGGCAAGCTGGCAGACCCCAGCGTTGTATCGGGTCAGTCAGATTTTCCTCGGCGTCAATGATCCGCAGAATCTTGAAGCGGTGCGCAAGCAGGCGCTTGAACTGAGCAAGAAAGCGCAGGCGACACCGGCAGAATTTGCTGCACTGGCGACGCAGTATTCGCAGGATCGCGTCACCGCTGAACGCGGCGGCGATAGTGGCCTGCAACCGTTGCAGCAACTGGTGCCGGAGGTGCGAGGCGCCGTGGCGCGGCTCAAGGTTGGCGCCATCTCTGATCCCGTCCAAAGTGCCGCCGGGTTCCATGTGATCAAGCTCACCGAGCAACAACCCGCCCGTACCGCAACCCTCGATGAACTGCGCGATCAACTGACCCAGGCCTTGCGTGCGCAGCGGCAGGAACAGATTGCCCAAGCGTACCTCGACGGCATGCTCAATACCGCGACGCTCAGCATCGACGGTGCCGAGCTCAACAAAGTCCTAGAGGAAAAACACTGATTTCACCTACACCACAAACCCCCTGTAGGAGTGAGCCTGCTCGCGATAGCGGTGGGTCAGGTTAGTCAATGTCAACTGACCGGACGCTATCGCGAGCAGGCTCACTCCTACAGGGAACTGCGTAAGACAAATACAAAGATCGACAGGGAGTCATCGATGTCATTCACCGAACCCGCAGGACGACAGGGCAACTCCGATTACCATTGGCCACACAACAAAAGCGAACCTTGGCTTTCGCACGCCGCGACGATTGACGCCGACGTCGCCCAATACTTCCTGGTCAGCGCCCGCTGCGGTTGCTTCATGCAAGCCGCGCGCAGCCTCAACGTGCGCTCGACCTTGCTGCGTAAACAACTGGCCCAGCTCGAACAAGAACTGCAACACACGCTGTTCAGCTTCCAGGGCAGCGCCCTGAGCCTCACCCGTGAAGGCCAGCAACTGCAGGCCAAACTGATAGCGCTGGCCAACGAACGCAAACTGCCGGTGATCGAACAGCCACTGATCCGCCTCGCCGTCGCCGAATCGATCCTCCACGACATCCTCGGCCGTGACCTCATCGCACTGCTGCGCCGCAATGCCAGCGTGCGTCTGGAAATCATCGCGCTGGACAGCGAATTGTCGCTGCGTGCCGTCAGCGCCGACGTCGTCCTCTGGCTCTCCCACAGCGAAACCCCACACCCGGGCCCGACCTTCGCCACCAGCGAACCGCAAGCGCTGGCACGTCTCGACTACCTGCCACACATCGCCAAACGCTACTCCCGCGTCACCGCGCGCCCGGACACCCCCGACGACCTGGCCGACTTCATGCTGGTGCAATGGCAACACGACCGGCAGATCGACAGTTTCCGGCCGTGGAATGACTTGGTCGAGCAGAGGTTGGCCGGGGTTGTGCAGATGCAGTCGTATGAATTGATGCTGGAGATGATTCGATGCAGCGCGTGCATCGGTTTATTGCCAGCGTACATGAGCCGCTTTGATCGGGGGCTGATCGCACTGCCGGGGTTGTTTGAAGAACCCATGCAATTGCAGGCGTGGCTGGCGGTCAACGCCGAGTCACAGAATGTGGCCGAAGTGCTGACCCTCACGGACCTCATTCACCACACCTTCAACGAACGCCGGGAATGGTTTCAGCCCTGACGCAATCCTCCTGTGCCCGCATTCCCCTGTAGGAGTGAGCCTGCTCGCGATAGCGGTGTGTCAGATTGATCAATATTGACTGACACACCGCTATCGCGAGCAGGCTCACTCCTACAAGTATTTACCTATGGCAGATGTCGTGTTTGGCGGTTTAGAGTGATCGGCCACACATCGATCCAGGAAGGATCCGCCATGCCCGATCACAACACCGCCATTCATATTGAACGCTTCAGCGAGTCACACATCGAGGCTGTCACGGCGCTTTACAACGAGCGGGCCGTCACCCGGCAGGTGTTGCAGATGCCGTTTCAGTCCGTCGACGTCTGGCGCCAAAGGCTGCTGGCGGAGAATGAGCGGGTGTTGAAGCTGGTCGCGCTGCATCAGGGTCAGGTCATCGGCCATCTGGGGCTGGAAAACTATTCGCGGATTCGTCGCAGTCATGCCGGCAGCGTCGGTATGGCAGTCGCTGTGGCGTGGCAGGGCAAAGGCGTGGGGTCGAAGCTGTTGGCGGCGGCGCTGGACGTCGCCGACAACTGGATGAATCTGCACCGCGTCGAACTCTCGGTTTACGCCGACAACGAGGCCGCCATCGCGCTCTATCGCAAATTCGGTTTCGAAACCGAAGGCCTGTTTCGCGATTACGCCGTGCGCGACGGGCAATGGGTCGACACCCTGAGCATGGCCCGCCTGCGCAATCGCCCGAAAACCTGACTCAGTCGCCCAGCGCAAACGCCACCGCCGACTGTGCATGCAGTTCGGTGGTGTCGAGCAGAGGCAGGGCGCTGTGTTCGGGTTTGATCAACATGCCGATTTCCGTGCAACCGAGAATGATCGCCTGCGCGCCACGAGCGGTGAGGGATTCGATGACCCGCTGGTAGATCTGCCGCGACTGATCGCTGATCACGCCGACGCAGAGTTCGTCGTAGATGATCCGGTGCACATCCTTGCGCTCTGTTTCGTCCGGCACCAACACGGTCAAACCCTGGGCAATCAGGCGTTGCTTGAGAAAGTCATGTTCCATCGTGAATGCGGTGCCGAGCAATCCCACCGTGCGTGCGTCGATTGACAGCGCAGCCTGCGCGGCCGGTTCGGCAATGTGCAAAAAAGGAATGCTGATCGCCGCCTGAATCTGTTCGGCAACCTTGTGCATGGTGTTGGTACACAGCACCACGCATTCCGCGCCTCCCGCTTCAAGCCTGCGCGCAGCATCCACCAGAATCGCCGCCGCATCGTCCCAGCGCCCGGCGTGCTGGGCCTGTTCGACAGGGCCGAAGTCGACGCTGTACATCAGCAATTGTGCCGAGCGCAAAGGACCGAGACGATCACGGACTTGCTGATTGATGAGTCGATAATATTCGGCGCTGGATTCCCAGCTCATGCCGCCGATCAGGCCGATGGTGCGCATTGAAGTTCCTCGGGCAATGGCCTGACGCGAGTGAAGACAGGCCTGCACCGAGTTTCCTTGGGTTAAAGGATGGATGCCAGCAGCAAAATAACTGTAACGATGAAGTTTTACGCAAGTGTCATGGTGCAGGCTCAGGTAACGGGATGACGTGATTGCAACCGGCGGCGAGTGTCTTGGCATATCCGACATCCGGACGCCAGGGCTCGAGATTCCATTCGGGTTTATCGCGCGCGATCGCCAAGTGGCAAATCAGTTGGTGGCGCATGCCGTGGGTATTTCGCCAATAGCGGCTGTTGGAATAATCGCGTGAGAGTTCATCCCAGATGAATGGAGTCGCTGATTCCAGTGTTCTTCTGGCACACGGCGTGGGAGTGATGGAGAGCGCCCATTGGTAGTCTCGATAAAACCAGTGCGCACGCTCTATGTACCTGTTGCAGCGTTCGACGATCACGATAATGCTCTCACCGGCAACGGCAGAAGGTGCACTGGCAGCCTGAAGGCTGGGAGTTGCCATTCCCAACCCGGTCAGCGCAAATGCCTGCAAGAATGAGACGGTCCGAAACAGTGTCATCGAGTAACCTCCTGGTCAGCGGCGATATAGGTGAAAGTCGCAGTTCCTGTCGCACTGTTGGCCGGCACCATACGAATGATCGGCACCACTCTTTTCGGGTTGGTCGAGTTGTAAAAGTCTCGCTGGTTGTACTTGGCGTCCGCGAGCGGCTTGGGGTCGGTTCCGCCAGAAACATAGAAGAACGCGAGAATCGGAAAAGTGTTGGCCCTGCCTGCCGGCCAGGTTTTGATGATGACTTCGTTGTGTTCGTTGAAACCTGTAGCTCCCAACATCGCTTTGGCGCGCAACGACTGATAGAACGCGGGTGCGGCCAGGGTATTGCGTTCGTCTCGTACGTCAAAGCCGCATTGCTGGAGGTTTCTGTTCACGGTTGCCCTGTCCCAGGCTGCTTTGAATTGCTCCGCAGTGATTACATTCGCGTTGTGGCAGTAGCCGCTTTCAGGGTGTGCAGGGGTCGGAATGCACACACCTTTTTTACCGCGATGCCAGCCCCATGAGTCCATTGGGTAAGAGCACAGCACTTGAAGTTGATCGGTATTGGCAGGTCGTTCCAGGACGGGATAAAGGATGTAGCCATTACCGTAACCCCAGGCCAATCGGCCGAAGTTGGTATCGGCCCGAAGATAGGAAAACGAAATGCCGCCACTGGTTACGGAGATAGGACTGGGTTCCCAGACTTTGTAGGTGTTATTCGGGTCTTTGACAGTGACTCGGATCATCACCCCCGAGCACAGGAATGAGGGCTGCGAATCAACTTTGTTGCAGTTGGGAAACTTGCGAGCGTAAAGCGTGGTGAGATAAGCCGCCGTGGCGGGCCCCTCCAGCGCCAGGGTGCCGTTGATGTTTATGACATCGGGCGGTGAAGATGAAGTCTGTGAGCAACCGATCAACAGTGCAATAAACAGTGAGCTGATTAGTCTAAGCATGACATGGTCCTTGTCTCTGTTCGGCACAGCGCTAGAGAGTGAGTTGTGCATTGAGGTTCGGGCTCGAGGACGCTTAGAGGGTCAACCTCAGGCACCAGGAAAAAATCAGCGGCTCATCTGTCCCGGTTCGCTTCAAGGTGTAATTGAACATCACGGCGTGCCCACGGTTTTCCGCGATCCAGGCAGATGGAATGGGGATGTCTGTATATGACGACGGTTGACTGATATTCACCTCGTCGCTATAGCGGGTGACGACGCCATGCAATGCCATACGTGCCGTGTAGGCAGCCTCAAGTATCGGGTAGTAAACCCTTAAATTGGTCCTGCCGGTATTGATAGTGGGCTCGCCTAGCAAGTGCTTCTGCCGGGTGACGGTCAGATCCAGGTCACGAGATGTTATGTCTTCGGTAGTGCCCGGCAATCTAACCGTATAAGTGATATCAGCATGGCTGCCGCCAATAATGTCGATGACCTCCAGACGCGGAATACGGAAGCGCAACGTTTGCCCGATTGCTGTAACAGTCTGAATGTCCGTGTGGTAGGTAAAGTTACGGCCCAGCCATTGAACTCTAACTGTCTGCTGCGGTGCCGAGCCGATGTAATTGACTTCAACCGTGGCAAACTCGGCGTTATAAAAATCCTTGATGAAGTTAAGCACCGTGCCGCCGGATTCCTTGGCCTCCAGTACCTTTGGTTTGAGCAGATCCAGCTCCGGTTCCGGTTCTTTGCGTATGTACACATTGATCAACGAGGAACTTGACCAGATGGCCTGCGGGCCTGATGTGTTACCGAGCTGGTCGGTGACCCTGAAGCGCAAGACAAATTTTTCGTTGTCTTGCCAGAAGTCATTGGTGAACAGCCTCACCACGACGGCGCCCGCCGCGGCTTGAGTGGCGGTCACCTTGTACGTTGTTTCCCGGCCATCACGATAGAGTGTAATTACGTCGTGTTGGCGCATGTAGACATAACTTAGCCTGAGGTCTACACCGTTCTTTGCACGTTCAGCGTTTACGCCGTCTCTGATGACTTCAGCGGGCAGCGTCATTGTCAGATTCGGGTTGTCCCCGCTTCCGGTGACTTGCCCGCCGGGACGCGGGGTGTAGTAAAGCGCTTTCAGCGGCTGCGAAGTTGCGGGCACGGGTTGATTGAGCCGGGTCACTCGCAGACGCAAAGAGTTGATGCCGTCCCTAAGAAGCGTGGCGGGCAAGTCCATCGTGAACTGTTTATCCTCTTCGCCGCTCTCAATGATCTTGTTAACCACTGAGTTGTCCGATTCGTTGAGCAATGCGTCTGCAGAGTCATTGACACTCATGTTTAACCAGGGATCCACGACTAACCGGATGTTCCCGCTGCTAGCCAGTGATAACGGAATCCCACCGTGATGTGCCTCTGGATGGTCCACCGGATTCACCATGCCCGGTATTTGTACCGGTTCAATTTGCAGCGGTTGAGTGTTCTCGGATGGGTTGTTCATGTCGTGCGTCCCTGAGTATTCGATAGACACCTTTATCTAAAACCTTTTGGCAAACATCGCCTACTGTCAGATCTGACAGGTAAAACGGGGTCAAAGCTACCGTTCATCAGATTTCTACCCGACGCAACGCATGGCGAACTCTGAAAGCCAGCGATCATTGCTTCGCGGCTGCAGACTGGGATTCAAGGCTTGACCAGTTGGTCGGACTCGACGTACTGGAACGTGGCCTCGCTGGTGGGGGTCGAGGGAGGAAACAAACGGATGACCGGCACCCATATTCTTCGGGTGGTGGAATTGTAGAAATCCTGCTGGTTGCCTTGGGCTTCCGGCAGGCCGGCATTGCCGCCACCGGCGATAAAGAAGAACGCCATGAGCGGCAGGGTGTCTTGCAGATTTTGTGGCCATGTCTTGACCACGACTTCATTCTGTTCAGTGAAGTGCGTGGGGTTCTGACTCAACATTCCACGCGCTCTTACCGACTGGTAGAACGGCACCGCAGCCGGCTTGCCGGTAGCCTCTGAAACATCGAAGCCGCATTGGCGAATGTGGTGGCTATTGGGGGAGTTGTCCCAGACGTTTTTCCACTGTTCGGCGGTGGACACTCCTGAACTCTGGCAACGCTGGCTGGTGGTAGGGTACGAGGCGTGATGACCGCAAGGTGTGGTGCGGTTCCAGGTCCAGCCATCGATTGGAAACGAACACAACACATCGAGATCGACCTTGTCTTGCGGGGCGCCGAAAATCGGGTACAGCATGAATCCGTTGCCATGGCCCCAGGCCAGTCGCCCGTATTTGGAGTCTGCTCTCAGGTAAGAGAAGGAGACTCCACCATTCTTGACGGACGTCGGGCTGGGGTTCCAGACGTGATGAGTCTCGCCTGGCTTTTTATCAGTGACTCGAAAAATTATCCCCGAACACAGGAAGGCGGGCTGGTTGGCTGACTCATGGCAGTTCTGAAATTTCGAGTTATAAAGTGTATTCAACCACTCGACGACTTGCGGTCCGGTCAGGGCACTATTTGCATTACTGCTGCTAACTGGCTGGTTCAGTTGCGGTGTAGTCGTGTGAGCACAGCCAAGTAGCGTTGCGATTGAAACTGAAAAAAATAAAATTTTCATTTTGCTGCTCCCTGCGTTCTGGCCGTTTGTCGTCTCTGCTGAATTCACCTCGCTGATGAATGAAACACTAATTTTGCAGGCTGAGCACTGTCAGAACTGACAGGTATTTTGCCTTATTTTAACCGTCTGTCGGTTAAAGGGCTCGATAAAGGAGTATGGGGTGATTACTTAAACGTACGTAGGCCGGTCGATCTGCCACTATCCGTACTCATAGGCCAATTGAGGAGCTTGCTCATGAACGACGTACAACAACTGGGCGAGATGCTTCGTCATTACGCCGAGAGCGAAGCGCACAAGAAGCAACTGTTCGAGACGCAATCAGCCGCTTGGGCCACGCGGATTACTGCGCTGTTCGGTGATATTCAGCAATGGCTGGAGCCGGTGCAGGCGCCGAATCTACTGGAGGTTAGCCGCGAGGCCTATGTCGCGTTCGGGCCGAGTAACCCGGTAGAGACGTCAACTTTCAAGACGGAGAAGCTGAGCATTGTGATTGCCGGCAAACCGGTGGAGTTCGTGCCGGATGTAATGGGCAGCGCGGGTCAGATCTCGCTCGCGGTGATGGGGCTGACGGCGGCGCGGTATGGCAGCATTTCGCTGGTCGGATTGCCGGACGGCACGTGGCAATGGCGCAAGACCAATGGCTTGAAGGATCCGGATACGTTTGCCTTCGACGCCAATTTCCTTGCCCAGCAGTTGCAGAGTCTGATTCCTCGCGATCGCGTTTAAGATCAAGAGCTTACCCCCTCACCCCAGCCCTCTCCCCCAAGGGGGCGAGGGGGAAAGGGAGCCGATCTTCATTGTTTTTGAGATTGCATTCACCCGAGATATTTCAGGTCGACGTAACCCGAACAAACAACTCGGTCAGTTCCCTCTCCCCCAGGGGGGCGAGGGGGAAAGGGAGCCGATCTTCATTGTTTTTGAGATTGCATTCACCCGAGATATTTCAGGTCGGCGTAACCCGAACAAACAGCTCGGTCAGTTCCCTCTCCCTCTGGGAGAGGGCTAGGGTGAGGGCAGCCCACCTGACACCCCTCACATATCAAGATTCACCCACCCCGGCTTCGCCACCTCCGGCGCCACCGCTTTCACGGTTTTTCCGGTAGCCAGCTCAACCCGCCGAGCCACCTCCGGATCATCGGCAAACGGCACCATGCTCGCCTCATCCAGACTGTCCGCTGTCTCCCGCCGCAAGCAGTACTCCACCGCCAGCCACAGAAACACCACGCCCAACACATCAAAGAAAATCTCCATCACGAGCGGCTCCCTGCCTCAGGCGATCTGCGCTTCACTGCGCGCCAGTGCAACGTCGGCAACCCGCACCGTGCGCCACACGTTGTAAGCCATCAGCAACATCCCGGTGAGGAAGAACACCCCACCGGCGAAACGCACGATGAACCCCGGATGACTGGCCTGCAGCGCCTCGACGAACGAATAGGTCAGCGTGCCGTCCTCGTTGATCGCCCGCCACATCAGGCCCTGGGTGATACCGTTGACCCACATCGAAGCGATGTACAACACCGTGCCAATCGTCGCCAGCCAAAAGTGCAGGTTGATCAGCGGCGTGCTGTACATCTGCTCGCGACCGAAGACTTTCGGCACCATGTGATAGGTCGCGCCGAAGGTGATCATCGCCACCCAGCCCAAGGCGCCGGCGTGCACATGGCCGATGGTCCAGTCGGTGTAGTGGGAGAGGGCGTTGACGGTTTTGATCGCCATCATTGGCCCCTCGAACGTCGACATGCCGTAGAACGCCAGCGACAACACCAGGAAGCGCAGAATCGGGTCGGTGCGCAACTTATGCCAGGCGCCGGACAAGGTCATCATGCCGTTGATCATCCCGCCCCAGCTCGGCGCGAGCAGGATCAGTGACATGGCCATGCCCAGCGACTGCGCCCAGTCCGGCAGTGCGGTGTAATGCAAATGGTGCGGGCCGGCCCAGATGTACAGGGTGATCAGCGCCCAGAAATGCACGATCGACAAGCGATACGAATACACCGGGCGATTGACCTGTTTCGGCACGAAGTAATACATCATCCCGAGGAACCCGGTGGTCAGGAAGAAACCCACCGCGTTGTGCCCGTACCACCACTGCACCATGGCGTCGGTAGCACCGGAATACACCGGATAGGACTTGAACCAGTCCACCGGAATCGACAGGTGATTGACCACATGGAGCATGGCGATCACCAGGATGAACGCGCCGAAAAACCAGTTACCGACGTAGATGTGTTTGGTCTTGCGCTGTACCACGGTGGTGAAGAAAACGATGGCGTAGGCGACCCAGACCACGGCCATCCACACCGCGCCGGAGAATTCGATCTCGGCGTATTCCTTGGTGGTGGTGTAGCCCATTGGCAGGGTGATCAGCATGATCACAATCACCGATTGCCAGCCCCAGAACGTGAACGCCGCGAGTTTGTCCGAATACAGCCGCACCTGGCAGGTCCGCTGCACCGCGTAATAACTGGCGGCAAATTGCGCGCTGCCGGCGAAACCGAAAATCACCAGGCTGGTATGCAGCGGTCTTAGACGGCCGAAGGTGGTCCACGGCAGATCCAAATTCATCTCTGGCCACACCAGTTGCGAGGCGATCAAAACCCCCATCGCCATGCCCACCACGCCCCAGAAAATTGTGGCAATGACGAATTGGCGGACGACCTTGTAGTTATAAGCCTGTCCGATTGTTGCTGTGCTCATGGTCAGTTCATCCACGGTTGCAAAGTCTTGCCAGGCCACCCGGTCTGGCATGAGCTGCACTGTAGAAACCCCGCCAGAAACAAAACAGGCTCAGGAATCTTTGATTTGTGCGGATCAGATTGAAGGGCTGGCTGCGGCGTTCTGCCGCGCCCTGATATGGTTTTTATGACTTCAGGTGAATCTGTAACGTGCTGCGCTGTTCGGCCATAGTCTGGGAAAATCTGTAGGAGTGAGCCTGCTCGCGATAGCGCTATGTCAGTCAACATCTCAGTTGCCTGACACAGCGCTATCGCGAGCAGGCTCACTCCTACAGGAATTGTGTGCGTCCTGATGAGGTGGCAGTTGCATGTATCAATACGATGATTACGACCGGGCGCTGGTGTTCGAGCGCGTTGCGCAGTTTCGCGATCAGGTCGAGCGCTTCATGGCCGGGGAATTGAGTGAAGAGGAGTTCCTGCCGCTGCGCCTGCAAAACGGCCTGTACCTGCAGAAGCACGCCTACATGCTGCGCGTGGCGATTCCCTACGGCACGTTGAGCGCCGAACAGATGCGCACGCTGGCCAGCATCGCCAGCGATTACGATCGCGGTTACGGCCACTTCACCACGCGGCAGAACATGCAGTTCAACTGGATCGAACTGAGCGACGTGCCGGATATTCTCGAACGTCTGGCGCAGGTCAACATGCATGCGATCCAGACGTCCGGCAACTGCGTGCGCAACATCACCACCGAGGCCTTCGCCGGGGTCGCGGCTGACGAACTGATCGACCCGCGCCCGTTGGCCGAGATCCTGCGGCAGTGGTCGACGATCAACCCGGAATTCCTGTTTCTGCCGCGCAAATTCAAGATCGCCATCTGCTCGGCCAAACAGGATCGCGCCGCAATCATGATGCACGACATCGGTCTGTACCTTTACCCCGGTCGCGACGGGCAGATGCTCCTGCGAGTGATCGTCGGCGGTGGCCTGGGCCGCACGCCGATTCTCGGTTTGCAGATCCGCGAAGGCTTGCCGTGGCAGCATTTGCTGTCCTACGTCGAAGCGGTTCTGCGGGTGTACAACCGCCACGGCCGGCGCGACAACAAGTACAAGGCGCGGATCAAGATTCTGGTCAAGGCGCTGGGCATCGAGGCGTTCGCCAAGGAAGTCGAAGAGGAATGGCAACACCTCAAGGACGGCCCGGCGCAACTGACCGAGGCCGAATACCAACGGGTCGCCAGCGCCTTCGTGCCGCCGGTTTATCACAGCCTGGCCGACACCGATCTGGACTTCGGCACGCGCCTGGCCGAAAGCCCGGCGTTCGCTCGTTGGGTCGCGCGCAATGTGCAGCCGCACAAAGTGCCGGGTTACACCAGCGTCGTGCTGTCGACCAAACCGGGCATGGCCTCGCCGCCGGGGGATGTCACCGGCGTGCAGATGCTCGCAGTCGCTGACTGGTCGCAGCGTTTCGGTTTCGGCGAGATTCGTATTGCCCACGAGCAGAACATCGTCCTGCCCGATGTACCGAAAACCGATCTCTATGCGCTTTGGCAACTGGCGTGCAAACACGATCTGGGCAGCGCCAACGTCGGCCTGCTGACCGACATTATTGCCTGCCCCGGCGGCGATTTCTGTGCCTTGGCCAACGCCAAATCGATCCCGATTGCCCAGGCGATTCAGGCACGCTTCGACAACCTCGATTACCTGCATGATCTGGGCGATATCAGCCTGAACATCTCCGGCTGCATGAACGCCTGCGGCCATCACCACATCGGCAATATCGGCATCCTCGGCGTCGATAAGAACGGCAGCGAGTGGTATCAGATCACCCTCGGCGGCGCGCAAGGCAAAAACAGCGCATTGGGCAAAGTCATCGGCCCGTCGTTCAGCGCCGCTGAAGTGCCGCAGGTGATCGAGCGGATCATTGGCACCTTTGTGCGCTATCGCGAGCACGAGGAATTGTTTGTCGACACCGTGGCAAGGATTGGCCTGGAGCCGTTCAAGGAGCGGGTCTATCCGAAAACGCTGGAGGCCGCGGTATGAACAATCTGTTGCGACTGGAGCAGGGCGTGGCGCGAATAGTCACGGATGACCCATGGACGCTGGTGCGTGAGCCATCGACGCCAAGGCCGGCAGGTTTGCTGATGTTGCCACTGGCGCACTGGCTGGAGTCGCCGTCGACCCACGCGGTGTGGCTGGGCCCGGACGATGAGGTTGAAAGCCTGGTGCCGTGGTTGCGATCGTTGCCGCTGATCGCGCTGGACTTCCCGAGTTTTCGCGACGGCCGCGCTTACAGCCAGGCGTATCTGCTGCGCAGTCGTTTCGGCTGGGCAGGGGAGTTGCGCGCGATCGGCGATGTGTTGCGTGATCAACTGAGCCATATGCGCCAGTGCGGGTTCGACAGTTTTGCGGTGCGTGAGGACAAATCTGCCGAGGATGCACTGAAGGGGTTGGCCGGGATGAGCGTGTTGTATGGGCGTTCGGTGATCGAACCACGTCCGTTGTTCCGTCGGCGTTGACGGTTAAAAAAGATCGCAGCCTGCGGCAGCTCCTACAGTGGATCGCGTGTAGGAGCTGCCGCAGGTTCGGGCCGCGTTCGGACGATCTTTTGATCTGGCTTTTACCACCGGGGAAACCCTTACAACCTTGGCCAATCGGGGATTTTTCCTTGGGTCAGTGGTGGCCTTTTGGTAGAGTCGCCGTCGCCAGCGGGTTTTCGGCTGGACGATGGAACCGAAGAAGGGAGTCTGATCAGTGAGTCCGGGCAAAAAAATCCTCGGCCTCACAGCGTTGCTTTTGATGGTGACGCTGTGGGCCAGTTACTTTTACGTATTCAAGGAAAACCGCAGCGGCCAGCTCGGCGGCGTCGGCGAAAGCACCGCGTGGTGCGGCACGCCACCGTCCACCGAAGCGGCGTTGCTGGGCAAGGACCAACTGACCTTGCGCGTCACCAACAACCTGCGCGGCGAGTTCATGCTCAGTGGCTCCCTTGTGGTTTCGGAACGCACCTTCAACCGTTACGACCTCAGCCGCAACGAACTGCGTTTGCGTCTGGAACCGTTGCAGTGGTCCTATGGCGTCACGCCGATCTTCCTTGAACAGGTCAAGGTGCAGCCGCTGAGCCGCAACCTGTCGGCCACCAACAAAAGCGCCTATGCCGAACTCGAACCACGGCCGATCGGTGTGCAGGGTCAGGTCACCGAATTCCCTTTCGACACTTATCGCTACGGCTATAAACCGGTGCTTTATTACCTCAAGGGCAGCGAGCGCATCGACCTGCGCTTCAAGAACATCACCACGCTGATGGAGATGTCCAATACCTTCACACCGATCCAGAAGTACAACCGCGTCGACTATATCAACGAGAACAACTCGATGATCCGCGATGACGATTACAAGGCTTACGGCCCGCACGAGTGTGCGTTCAGCGTCGAGCGCAAAGGTTCGTTCAAGGTTGTCGTGTTGTTGCTGCTGTTGGTGTTGTGCCTGCCGTTGCTGCTGGTGTTCTACCGTAACGAGCCGGGGATCGACTTCCTCGCCACGCTGTTGGGCGCTGCGATCGTGCGGGTGCTGCTGATCGGGCCGGTGCAGGACTTCCAGCTCTACAACATCGACTTCCTGTTGGGCGCGGCGATTTTGCTGGTGGGCACGGTGTCGTTGATCAAGGCGATGCACATCAACAGCCGGCGCGAGATGGCATTGCGCAGTGGTGAGACGTCGTCCTGGTAATGGCGTGAACCCTGAAAAGCCCCTCACCCTAACCCTCTCCCAGAGGGAGAGGGGACTGACCGAGTTGTCTGGCGAGCGACACCGACGTGACAGACCGAGTCGATTATGGATTCAAAGCGAATCGGTCACGTCGGTGCATCTCTTGAATCTCCCCCAATCGGTCCCCTCCATCTACCTCTGGGAGAGGGGACTGACCGGGGTGTCTGTCGTCCTCCACCGACGTGAAAGACCGAGTCGATTATGGATTCAAAGCCAATCGCTCAAGTCGGCGGAATTCTTGAATCTCCCCCGGTCGGTCCCCTCTCCCTCTGGGAGAGGGCTAGGGTGAGGGAAGCCAATCTCCAGCCAATCACTTAAGCGCCGGATCCCCCATATTCATCTTCTTCCACCCCTGCAACAGCACCTGCGCCTTCGGCTCCTGCCCGCTGTCGAGATACCATTGAATCAGCGACAACCGCGCATTGCGGTTCGCCGGTTGTACCTTGAGCAAACCTTCCAGCACCGCGCACGCCTCATCGACCTTGCCGCTTTCATGCAGCGCCACCGCCAGCACATAACCGTACTGTGCGTTCTGCGGCTCCAGTTGCGCAGCTTTTTTCAGCGGTGACATGGCTTCGGTGGTCTTGCCGGCGCGGATCAGCGACAAGCCACGGGTGTGCTGCAACAGTGCGGCGTCCGGATGCTGCTTGAGGCTGTCATCCAACAGCGTCTGCGCCTCCTGGCCACGGCCATTGGCCTCCAGCCATTGCACCAGCGTCACCAACGCTGGATAGAAATCCGGGTCGCGCTTAAGCGCCGAGCGCAACAGACCTTCGACTTCCGAACCACGGCCACTGGCCTGATACAACATCGCCAGGTTCAGATTGGCCTCGGCACGTTCCAGCAGGCTTTTCTGCACCGCTTCGTACTCGGCAATCGCAGCCTCCCAATTGGCTTGCGCAGCGCCAAGACCATTGTTGCGCGCAACACTCAACAGATCCCGCGCAGCCACAATGCGCACCGCTTTCACTGGATCACCCAGAAGCGGCGACAACAATGGCGCACGCTCCGCTGGCGGCAGGAATGCACTGATCGCTCGCACCGCACTTTCACGCACTTGCGGCGCCGGATTCTTCAGGTCCTGCGTAGCCAATTTCAACGCCTGTTCGCTCGGGTACAGCGGCAATTCAGCGAGCAACGTCGCCCGTTGAATCGCTGGCAAATTGCTGCGCTGCAACTGCTCATACAGCGCATCCGCGGCGCCCGGCTGGCCGTTGCGGATCAACCACAGGCTTTCGTCATAACGCGGTGCCAGCGGCGCGGTAGAGGCGCTCCACAACTTGAACTGCGCGGTGACCTTGTCGCCAGCCTTACCTTGATGGCAGGACAGGCAGGCGTCCGGGGTGCCGAGCTTCTGCGCCCGTTCCGGGTTGGGAATGCTGAAGCTGTGGTCATGCCTGAAGTCATTGCCCATGTAGAACTTGCCGGGCATGTGACAATCGACGCACTGCGAACCGGGCTGGCCCATGGTGTGGCGCGTATGCTCGATGGAATCGTAGTTCTTCGCTTGCAGGCCTTTGCCGTCGACACCTTCGATTGAAGTCTTGCCAGCGGTGTTATGGCACTGCAGGCACACCGCGTTGCCCGGGGCTTTCAGTTCGTTGCTGTGCGGGTTGTGGCAGTTGCTGCAACGCACACCCTTGTCGAACATTTTGCTTTGCAGGAACGAGCCGTGTTCGAACACCTCATCCTTGATCTTGCCGTCCAGCGCATACAGTTCGCGGGTGAGGGTGCTCGGCAGGTAGTCGTCCATCAGCCGCTTGCCGACGGTGTAGCCATCGCCCAACGGCGCTCGACGTGCATGGCAGCGGGCGCAGGTTTCGATCTCGACGGTGGCGTTCTTGTCCTTGAGGTCGACGTCAAACCCCTGATGAATCAGGTCGGTTTTTTTCTGCGTCCACTCCAGGTGATTCGAGGCCGGGCCGTGGCAAGCCTGGCAACCGACACCGAGGCTGTTCCACTGACTGTTGAAGGTGTTGCTGGCCGCATCAAAATTGCGCTTGAAGCCGGTGGTGTGGCACTCGACGCACATGAAGTTGGCATTCTGGCTCGGCTTGCTCCAGTGCAGCGGATTCTTGAAGTTGACGCCTTGGCCGGGATAGAGATGAAACCAGCGATGTTTCTCGGTATCCCAGGCCACGCCGAGCGCCTGCAAACGACCTTCGCCGACTTCGATCAGGTATTGCTGCAGCGGCGCGATGCCGAAGGTGTAGGCGACTTTGAAGTCGGCGTTCTTGCCGTCGATGCCGGGCGTATTGACCCAGAATTCATCGCCCTTGCGCGAGAAACGCGTGGTCTCGTTTTCGCCTTTGAAGGTGACGTTGTTGAAGTCGCCGAGCAGGGTTTCGGCGTTCGCCGGCTGCATCGCCAATTGGTGATGCGAACCTTGCCAGTCCTTGACCTGTTCGCTGTGGCAGCCCTGGCATTGTTGTTCATCGACCATGGTTGCCGGTTTGCTCGCCACAACTGGTTGTGGCTTGGCAGCCGGGGCGACGGGGGCGCTGATCGGCGCGGGTTTCAACGGCGCCGGAGCAGGGCTGAACAGAAACCAGCCGATGCCCGCGACGGCGGCGAGCAGTACAGCGATGGTGATCGGGAACAGGTATTTTGAAATGGAAGGTTGCGTCGAATCAGGGTCAGGTTGTGCGGTTTTATTTTTATGCTTGGGCATTGCGACTTCCGTAGTCCAGGTGCATTTGCCGTCTGGCGTGCGTTCAAGCTCGATGCAGCTTTGCCGGATCATCGGCGTCTGTCAAATGACCCTTGTGATCCGTCGCGCAGGTTTGTGTGAATTTTGTGCTTTGCAATCGCAATTACTGAGGTTTTAGCTATACCTGTAACTCCCCCAGGCAAAGTTTTCGGCCTTCTGACAGGAGTTACAGCATGAAGCTAGCAGTGATGATGGGCACTCTGTGTTTTGCCACTCTCGCAGTGGTGGGTTGTTCCAGCAAAACCGTCGACCCGAAAGAGTACTCCGGCTTCCTCAAAGACTACAGCCAGCTCAAGGAGGCCAAATCGCCGTCCGGTGCCGAGGTCATGCGCTGGATCGATCCGAAGGTCGACATCAAGAAATTCACCAGTGTGTATATCGAGCCGACCCAGCTGTACCCGAAACCGCAACCGACCGCGAAGATCTCCCAGCAAACCCTCAATGGCATCACTTCCTACTACGATCAGGCACTCAAGCGTGAAATCGGCAAAGACCTGCCGTTGGCCACCGGCCCAGGCCCGGGCGTGATTGTGGTGCGTGCGGCGATCACCGCCGTGAGCAGCAAGACTGAAGGTCTGCACGCCTATGAGGTGATTCCGATTGCTCTGGTCGCCGCTGCGGTCAGCACCGCCAGCGGTATTCGCGATCAGGAAACTACCCTGGCCACCGAAGCGGTGTTCCTCGATGGCGCGAATAACAAGGTCGTCGCGCAAGTGGTGCGCAAAGGCACCGGCAAGCCGTTGGAAAATGACTCGCAGGCGATGACGGCGAATGACGTCAAACCGGTGATCGATGGCTGGGCCTCGGACATGCGTCAGTCGTATCTGAAGCTCAAGGCTGTCAAATAAGTGCGCCCGGCCGGATTGTCCACGAGGACGGTCCGGCCGGTGCAACTCCTCAGAAGTTGGCGCGTGCCCGGCGGTTGTAGTGGCTGAGCAAGGCGTCGTAACCACGGGTGACGGCGTAGTAGTCGTCGCTCAAACGTTGCGGTTCGGCGTGTTCCTGCCAGTCCTTGTGCAGGGTGTTCAGCGCGTCGAGGTAATGCTGCGCGGGCTCGCTGATGTATTCCCACAGTTCCTTTGCGTCATCATCCTTGGTGCGGAATCCGCGCTCGCCGGTGCGCATGGAAGGCTCGCGGCGAGACCATGCCTGTTGCAGGCTGGCGGTGGTGTCCGCCACGGTTTGCGGTGTCAGCGTTTGGTGCTTCATCCCGTCTTCCAACTGCTCCAGCGTATTTCGGGCCTGAATCATGTAGGCCAGCAGCGACCAGTGGATCTCCTTGCCCATGCGCGCATCCAGCCGTTTCAGTTGTTCGCTGCGCTGGGCCATATCCAGCGCAAGAAGGTCTTTTCTCAAGGCCGCCGACGTTTGGAGGTAGTCAGCGATGGCGCTCAGGTACCGCTCCCGGTAGCCCCCTGACGGATTCGGGAACACGGAAACGAAGCTGGCACTTCTATCGAATCGTGAGGGCATCGATACTGTTGCCACGCCCTGCAGCGCTTTCGCATAGTCACGGGCGCGTTGCGAGAGTCCCGGCTGATAGCCCAGAAGATCGAGCTTCAGGTTCATGTTGGAAAGACAGACATCCTTCTGGATGTCCTGCACGATGCGCGCATCGCTGTCTTCGAAGTCCCGTGGCTCGGGGACCCAATTGGCGGCGGAATAATCCTTTGGCGGTTTCGGGTGTTTGTATTGCTCGTAGGCGACCTGCCAATGCACGTCGACTCGGTTGATGCAGGTGATGATCGGGCTTAGCGCGTTGGCCTGAGCAGTGACGGGCGCGTCGCGATTGTCCAGCCACAGGTCGAGTTGCAGGAACGGCGTGGTTGCCCCCGACAACCCCATCACCAGCAGTGCGATCAGTAGACCACTGACAAACATCATTCTTGAACTCATGGTTTTGCCTCCGCGCCATACCATTGCTCACGGGTAGCGGGTGCACCGCAGCCAGTCGCCGTGGCGGGCAGACGACTGCACAAACGCTCGGCCCAGGGTTGCAGTCCCTGATTGCGGGTCACCGTGTCTTTGCTGGCGATCACATTGAGCACGCCGAGTAAGATCACCAGGGCGACAACGCCGAGTACCGCCAGGCAAATCTTCAGCAGTGGATTGCGTTGTTCCCAGGACACGTGCGGTTCGATCTGACGCCGCCGGACCAGGCCGACCACCGCCAACGTCGTTGCATAGACCACCCCGCCGACAGGACCGAATAGCCAAGTGAGTCCGGCGACCATCAGCGCACAGGGAATCAGGTCGCGAAGTACCCCGAATGGCGCCACGATCCCCGGACACAGCCGCGCGCTGAGCCAGTCATCCAGCAGCCAATAACGGTGCGCCAGATCGTGGGCCAGCCAATTGAGGCCGGCGGCAATTACGCCAAACACCACGATCGACACCATGAAAATATTGAACAGGCCGGTGACGCGCAGCCCCAGCGGGATAAAATGAGTAAACGCACCGATCAGACAAGCCAGCACCACGCCAACGTAGGTCGGCCATTCACCGCGTTTCAGTTCCCAATCACGCCAGAAAAACGCGGTGCCACCGGGCAACTCTGCGCAGACCTTCGGATGATTGGCGTACAGCGCCGAACTTAAGTGTCGGCAATGCTCCCAATCTTTCTCACGCAGGCGCCGGGCCAGTGCGCGCCGCTGGCTGAACGGGCCGCTGCCGAGCAACAGGCGGGCGGCGCGGTGTTCGGCGGTGGCGGGCGGCTCTTCGGCGAGTTGACGTTGCTGCGCGATAAACCGCGGTGCCTCGTAGCGAGCGGTCAGCCGCTTCCATTCATCTTTCGGGCAAAGGTTGGCCGGGCCGGAGTGCCAGCCTTGGCCAACGCACACCTGTTCGAAAATAGCGGAGGACCAGTATTCGCTGTCCAGCAGCAATCGACTCAGGTACAGGTTGAACCACTGCCGGTGCACTTCAGCGTCGAGCCAAAGGTATTGCGCGGACTGTGCGTAGGCCCGCAAAAAGGCTTCGCCGTCTTCGCGTTCGAGGGCATCACGCAATGGTCGAGTCATGCGATCACGCTGCTGATCGAGCAACAGTTCGATCGACTCTTCATCCAGCTCAAGCCGCTGCCAGGCACTGAACCAGTGATAGGTCTGCACCGCCCAATCGACCATCGGCGCCGACGTGTCAGGGTGCTCGATGCAATGCTGCAGCAGGGTTTCTTCGAGAATATGCGCACAACCCTGCTCAACGGCGAGGGCATGGCGCTGTTGCAACTGCGCAAGGCTGGTGCCGTGCAGCGAGCGCGTCGCCTGTTGCAAGGCATCGACTTCGACCACGGTCAGGCCGGTCAAATCCCAGCTGTCGTCCGGCGCTTCGTTGTCTTCGTGGACCTGCGCCCATTCCTTGTAATTCAGGGCTTGCTCATAGGCGTCACGCAGGCGCTGAAAGCCCTCGGCGTCTTCGTCCGGGCGGGTCTGTTTGAGCAGGGCGGCGTATTGGCGTTTGATACTGCGCGTATCGGCGTCGGCGGTAAGGCCAAGGACGGTCCAGCAACTCATTGCGTGTACAACTCCATGAAAACCTTCGACGCGGTCCAGTGGTGGCACTTTGATTGCGCGCACCCTACCTGTTTCGCGTCGAAAAGTCCTCAGCCACCATTCATTTGCCGACGAACCAGCGGAAATACGGGTTGCCGCCATCGCCGCGCATCACCTCGCCGATATCCCGTGCCCAGGCATCGCGGTCGCCGTCATAGGCATGCAGGCTGGCGCGATAGAACTGCATCAGGCGCTGACGATGGCTTTCCATACGTTCATTGAAACCGGCATCGGCATTCACCAGTGACGGCGCCTGATACAGGTCCAACAGTGCCGGCAACACGCGCGTGATCTCCTTGCTGCGCACCCATGGCGCATATTCGATCCTCGGCTGATCGTCGGTCACCGCAGGCGCATCGGCAGCAAAGCGTTCAAGCCCGGCGCGATCGGTGACCCAGGTCGCGAGCAGGGCAGCGGCCGAGCCGATACCGACATCCTGCAAGGTGCTACGCACGCTGTCCTGCTGGAAACGCGCGGTGATTTTTGCGGCGTCCAGTTCCATCGGCTGCAGCGAACCGACCAGCAGCATCTCGTGGAATTCGCTGGTCCACAGCGAGGCATACGGGAACACATCAAGGAAGCTGCGCACCAGCGAACGCGAGTCGTCGATGTTCTGCGTCGGCAACGGCAGCCACTGCGCGACGATGCCTTTGTCCTCCAGGCGACTCGCCGCCAACTGATAGAAATCCCGCGAATACAGATTGACCACACCGGCCGCAGAGGGCGGTGGCGGTTCGAGGGTGATCAGGTCGTAGGTTTGTGCGCTGCGTAGCAGTTCCTGGCGCCCGTCGCGCAGACGCACATCGACGCCGGGATCGCTGGCGGCGTTGAAGTTGCCCTTGAACAACGGCGCGGCTTTGACCACTGACGGCAGCAACTCGGCGACCACCCGATGTTCCAGCCCCGGGTAGCGCAGCAGGGCGCCAGCAGTGATGCCGGTGCCGAAACCGATCACCAGTGTCGAGCGTGGCTCACCGTTGTGAATCAACAGCGGCAGCAAGGCTTGCACGCGCATGTAGCGCAGTGAAGGCATGGCGTCACCAGTGTTCGACACGCCTTGGATATACAAACGATGAAAGGTGTTATCGCCGCGACCTTGAGCAACCACGGCGACGGTGCCGCCCCGTCCTTCTTCATAGAACGACAGGCTGCCGTTGCGCGCACCGGGCAGCAGGCTGGCGAGTTTGTCGACCGGGGTAAACACGGCAAATGCAACCGAGACCAGACCGAGGGCAACCACGGCCTGACGCCGGCCTTTCTTCACGTGATGACCTCTGCGTACGGCAAAATAGCCGATGCCGGCGGCGATAATCGCCAGCAGGCCCAAGGTCCGCACCAGCCCCAGCAGCGGGATCAACAGGAAGCCGCAGAGCATCACCCCGACGATCCCGCCGAGGGTATTGAAAGCGACCACGGCACCCACATCCCGGCCGACGCGTTCATGGCCGACACTCAAACGCAGTGCCAGCGGAAACGCCGCGCCAAGCAGCAGCGTCGGTACAAAGACAATGCTCAACGCTGCCACCGCGAAGCGTGCACTCATGCCGGCGAGTTCACTGGTGCCCAGACTCAACAGCCACATTTCCGCCTGACTTTGCGCGATCACCAGCCAGCGCCCGAGCACGGCGATTTCCAGCAACGCGATCAGGCCGGCGCCGGCAATCAGCAAGCCGAACACGCCCCACGGATCACGAATTCGCTCGACCCGCCGGGCGAGCAGGGCGCTGCCGATAAACAACCCGGTCAAATAGGTCGCCAGCACCACGGCAAACGCGTAGGTGCGAGTGCTCATGAACTGCACGATCGATTGCGACCAGACCACTTCATAACCGAGCGCCACGCCACCGGCGATGGAGTACAGCCACAGCGCGGTTCGATCCGGGGCTTTTTCCGCGTGGTGTTTGACGGTGGTGGTCAGGGGCGCCGGATGCTGCCGGGCCAGCCATAACGCACCGATGGCTGCCAGCAGATTGAGCATCGCCGCGAACAAGGCACTGCCACGCACACCAAGGCTGGCGATCAACACGAACGCGGCGAGGAGGGTGCCGACAATCGCCCCCAAGGTGTTGGCCGCATATAACTGACCGCCAGCCTTGCCCGGATCGGCGGCGAGCGAACGCACCAGCACCGGCAGGGTGCCGCCCATCAACACCGCCGGCAAGCCGACCAATGCGAACGGCAATATCCACGCGATCAGGCCGACATGCTCTTGCAGCCAGGCAAACGGACTGGCCGCCAGGCTCATGGCCACGGTCGCGCCGACGCCGAGAATCGCCACCAGCACTTCCAGCCCGGCATACAGCAACACCGGCTGCTGCAAGCGATCGGCCCAGCGCCCGAACAGCCAGCCACCGATAGCCAAGCCTGCAAAAAACGCACTGATACCGGTGGTGATCGCATACACCTCGACGCCGACCACCAGCGACAGTTGCTTGATCCACAGCACCTGATAGACCAGCGCCGCTGCGCCGGAGATGCACAGCAGCAGGGCGGGGAACACCAGCGCGGGAGCGGCGGTATGCGAGGCGGGTATGGCCGACGGCTTGCTGGCGATACGTGAGGACATGCGGAGGCCTTAATTCAAAAGTGATGGTGACTGGCTGATCGTTCCCACGCTCTGCGTGGGAATGCCTCATTGGACGCTCTGCGTCCATTTCGGCAAGGGACGCGGAGCGTCCCGGGCTGCGTTCCCACGCAGAGCGTGGGAACGATCAAAAAAGGGCCGCCCGCCGGTGACGGCGAGCGGCAGTCGAGCGGTGTTACTGGGCTTTCTTCATTTTCTCTTCGATGCGGCGATCCACGTCCTCACGAATCTGGTCGATGCTGAAGCTCGCCGGACGCTGACTCGGTGGATAGTCGACGAATGTCTGCAGGAACTTCGCAGCCCTGCGGGTGCCGTCGAAAATCAGATAGTCGTTTTTCGTCAGCCAGTCATAGTATTGGTCAGACACGATGTCAGCCCGTTCGTACGGGTCCATGCGCAGGTTGAACATTTTCGGCACACGCAGGCACACGAACGGTTCGCTCCACACTTCCAGACCACCGGGAGCGCGCTGCTCACAGAAGACCAGTTTCCAATCGTTGAAACGCATGCTGACCAGCACACCGTCATCGTTGAAGTAGTAGAACTCCTCGCGCGCGCTCTTGTCGGTTTTGCCCGTCAGGTAATCCAACTGGTTGTAACCGTCCAGATGCACCTTGAAGTTCTTGCCGCCGACGTCGGCGCCTTTGAGCAGGCGATCCTTGATATCGGTGTCGCCGACCGCCGCCAACAGCGTCGGGAACCAGTCCAGACCCGAGAACAGCTGCGTCGAAACTTCCCCCGCCTTGACTTTACCCGGCCAGCGAATCATTGCAGGCACTCGATACGCACCCTCCCAGTTGGAGTTTTTCTCGTTGCGGAACGGTGTGGTTGCCGCATCCGGCCACGACCATTGGTTAGGGCCGTTGTCGGTGGTGTAGACCACGATGGTGTTGTCGGTCAGCTTCAGGTCATCGAGCGTTTTGAGCAGTTTGCCGACGTCGCCGTCGTGCTCGATCATGCCATCGGCATATTCGTTGCCGACCATGCCGCTTTGACCCTGCATCGATTCGCGCACGTGAGTGAACGCGTGCATGCGGGTGGTGTTCATCCAGACGAAGAACGGTTTGTTCGCCTTCGATTGCTTCTCGATGAACGCCTGAGCGGCGGCAGTGGTTTCGTCGTCGATGGTCTCCATGCGTTTTTTGGTCAACGCGCCGGTGTCCTCGATCTTGCCATCGGCAAAACTGTGGATCACGCCACGCGGAGAGGCTGCCTTGACAAACTCGGCATCATTCTTGGGCCAGTACGGACGCTCCGGTTCTTCTTCGGCATTGAGGTGATAGAGGTTGCCGAAGAACTCGTCGAAACCATGGTTAGTCGGCAGATATTCGTCTTTATCACCGAGGTGGTTTTTACCGAACTGGCCCGTTGCGTAACCTTGTGCTTTCAATGCCTGGGCGATGGTTATATCGCGGGGCTGCAAGCCGACTGGCACGCCAGGCATGCCCACTTTCGACAGGCCAGTACGCAATGGAGTCTGCCCGGTGATGAACGACGATCGTCCAGCCGTACAGCTGTTCTCCGCATAGTAGTCGGTGAACATCATGCCTTCTTTGGCGATGCGGTCGATGTTCGGGGTCTTGTAGCCCACCACCCCCATCGAATAGGCGCTGATATTGGTCTGGCCGATGTCATCGCCGAAGATTACGAGAATGTTGGGTTTCTCAGCCGCTGTGGCAGTTGCCGACAGCGCCATGACCGAAGTCGCCACCAGGGCGAGTTTCGGTAGCCACTTGCGTATGCGAGTCATATGACTAGCTCCTTTTCGCGGGGGTCGTTTATTGCGACTAACGTTTATTGCAGTCCTGCATCACGCTTTCTTATTGCACCTGCCCGGTGACCGCAGGCTCGAACGGGTAGATCCGGCGCCACTCCGACGCCATGTCAACCACGGTCCAGCCACGGGAATTCGCTTCATCGAGGGCTTTGTCGAGCCGGCCGATATCGGATTGACGGTCATAGGCCCATTCGCGCTTGGCGTCGGTGTGGTGCACCAGGCCCATGAAGCGTTTACCGGAACCGGCGGCGGTCCACTGCAGCATCTGCAGGTCACCGTCGGAATTGCCGAAGGCGAGGATCGGCCGTTTGCCGATCACCGCATCAATGCTTTCCGGTTTGCCGGGGCCGTCGTCGTTGTGCGCCAGTTTCGCTGTGCGCACGATCGAGGCCTTGCCGTCCTTGTACTGAAATGACGTGATGAAGGTGGTGCCGATCACCTGTTCCGGCGGGATGCCGTAGACCTTCTCGGCGAAGGCGCGCATGAACCCGGTGTCGCCGCCGGAAACGATGTAGGTCTTGAAGTCCTGTTTGCGCAGGTAGTCGAGCATTTCCAGCATCGGCTGGAAGATCATCTCGGTGTACGGTTTGCCGGTTTTCGGATGGCGCGCCTGACTGAGCCAGGTTTTGGCGTAGTCATCGAAGGCTTCGGTGGTCATGCCGGTGTGGGTCGCCCCGACGATCTTCAGCAGGCCCTCCATGCCGGAAGCGGCCAGCGCCTTGTGATCGTTTTCCAGCACGGCTTTGAACGGCTGGGTAGTCTTCCACTCCGGATGCTGCGCGGCATTGCGCTTGACCTCATCGAAGGCAAACAGCAATTCGAAATAGGCCGGTTGTTCGCTCCATAACGTGCCGTCGTTGTCGAACACGGCGATACGGTCGGCCGGTTTGACGAAATCCTTGCTGGTCTGGTCGGTCACCGCCTGCACGAATTCGATAATGTTCTTCTTCGCCGGGCCGTCATTCCACGACGGCAGCGGCTCGCTGGCCTGAGCCAGCAATGGCAGGGCGAGGCCAAACAACAGGGCGAGTCCGAAACGTTGGCGTTGCCGTAGCGCAGTCGTCATGGGAAATCCTTCTCGTGAACGGGGTTGAGCGGGCGCAGGGCCGAGGCCGGTTTTGCCTGCTGCTGTTCGGCCTGACTGTGAAGCGTAGTCAATGATTCGCGCAGTTGAACGAGTGTTTGCTCGGTGCTTGGCTGACGACCATAAAGCCCGCGTAACAGCCCTTGCAGGCGCGGGCCGGCATCGACCAGTTTCAGCCCCAGCCGACTCCGGCGCAGCCACAGGTACAGCGCGCTCAATTGAGGAGGGCGGGCTTGCAGTTGTGCGTTGACTTGCTGCCAGGCGAAGTCAGGGGATTGCTGCCATGCCCGTAGTTGCGCCTGGCGGCGTACTTGCCACTGTTGCCGGGCGCGGTTAAACGCTGGACGCAACAGATAAGCGGCACCGACGACCGCCACGATCAGGGTCAGCCACCACAGCCAGCGTGTAGAGAAGTGCAGGCGATTCTGGCCGAGTTGCTTGAGGTCTTCGCTGATCGAAAAGACCGCTTTGTAAGGCGTGCCGGCTGCTGCTTCGAACGTCACCGCCGGCACTTGCGCGGTGCGCGATTGGCGAGTGCCGGCGTCCCACCATTTCACCTCGATGGCCGGCAACGTGTGCGAGCCGGCCTTGTCGATGCGGTAGCTGACGCTGTCGATGCGCTGACCGCCGAGGATGTCACCGCGACCGTCGTCCAGAGCGGTGACTTGCGGGGTTTTCGCATAGCGGCTCAGACCGGGAACATCACCGAGCATTGGAATCGGCAGGGCCATGGCCAGTGCGCCGTCCGCTTGCAGGGTCAGTTGGCGGGTGATGCTGTCGCCGACTTTCAACGGCGTCGCCGAGTGGGTGATGCTCTGAGTGAAACGCAAACCGTTGGCCACCAGCGGTGTTTCCCCGGGTTTGAAGCCGGGCGGCTGGGCCGCGCTGAACTGCACCGGTTGGCTCTGCGCACTGATTTCTGTCGTGGCCTGACCGGGTGTGGCGCGCACGGTCAGCGCCGGAATGTCGAAGCTGCGCGCGACGTTCGGGGTAATCAGGTAGCTGTAGCGCAAACCGCTGAAGGCCTGACCGTCGATGGTTTGATTGAGATGCTGCGCCTGACCGTCCGGCGGCATGACCAGGGCGCCGTCGAGCTTCAGGTCGGGCAGGGTGGCGGCGCTGGTGAACCAGGTGTCGGTGAGGACGTCGATTTGCAGCTCGACCAGACCGCCAACCATGGCGCCTTCGGCGGGTTGCAGGTGGGCCTGGACTTTGAGTTGGGGTTCGGCGGCGAAAGCATTGAGGCTGAGCAGACTGGCCAGGAACCAGAAGCTGATTCTTGTAGTGATCAATCTGGCCCCATCGCTGGCAAGCCAGCTCCCACAGGGGCCTCCTGTGCTTTCACTGCTTTTGTGAACACTGCAAAACCCTGTGGGAGCTGGCTTGCCAGCGATAGGGCCAGCAGGGTTTGGACGCTTCATGGCCTGGCTCCCTGCTGATCCTGCAAGCTGAACTTTTGCTTGAGAAACTTCGCCGGCGAGGTGGTCAGGTTCTGCAGCCACAAAGCATCGGACGCAGCCTGCTCGGTCTCGACCTTTTTGCTCTGACCCTTACCCGGCGCCTTGTCGAATTTCACCTCATCGGGCTTGGTCTCCGGGGCGTTTTTCTCGGCGCTTTCGGTGTCCTTGAGCAGCGCTTGCGCCAGCGCCAGATTGGCCGTGGCTTCGGGGAACTGCGGTTGCAGCTTCAAGGCCTGGGTATACGCGGCGATGGCCTCATCGAACTTGAAGCGGCGCACGTAAATATTGCCCAGATAGAAATACGCCTGCGGTGTGTCGAGCCGCGCGAAGGTCGCCAGCGCCAAGTCGTAGTCGGCCGCGTGATACGCCGCGACACCTTTCCAGTACGGGTCGACAAACAGCGCGGCAGCCTGCGGCAAATGCTCATGTTCGAACGCCCAGCGACCTTGCTGGTCGCGGGTGAAAAACGCATCGGTCAGGGCGTTGGCCTGCGCCGGTGCTGCTGGCCAGCTCAAGCCAATCGCCAGTGCTAGCGCGGGCATCCAGTTGACGCTCCAGCCCTTGCGCACATTGCACAGCGCCAACAGCAACAACGGCCAGCACAGCCAGTAACCGGCGTCTTTCCAGTGCAATTCGCGCTGCTCGGCGCTGGCACTCTGAAAATGCTGCTGCGCGTGCAACTCGATCCAGTCCAGATCATCGTCATTGACGCTCAGGCTGCCCAGTGGCGCATCGAGGGCGGAGGCCAGTTGCTTGATTGCTGCCGGATCGAAACGGCCCAGTGCCGGGCGCCCGTTGGCATCGGTGCGCGGCTGGCCGTTGGCATCATGGATGATGCCGCCGTCCTCATTGCCAACGGCCAATACCAGCACTTGTAATGGACTGTCGCCCACACGCTTGTCGAGGCCGTCGAGTTCTGCGGTGTCAGCGCCGTCAGTGATCAGCAGCAGGCTGCCGGGTGTTTTTTCGGCATTGAGCAAGCGTTTCGCCTGATCGATCACCGCGCCGACGTCTTTGCCCGGTTTGTCGATCAATCCGCTGCCCAAGGCTTGAATGAAGGTGTCGAGCAGCGCCGGATCGTCGGTCGGTGGCAACACCAGATGGGCGCTGCCGGCGTAGGCGATCAGTGCGGTGCGAGCGCCGGCGCGGCGCTGGATCAGATCGTGCAGTTTGTGTTTCGCCGCTTCCAGTCGGCTCGGCTGCACATCGCTGGCGTCCATCGATGGCGACAGATCCACGGCGACAATCAGCGGCGCACGATTTTCAAGGAAGTCCGGTCGATCCTGTTCCCAGGTCGGTCCGGCGGCGGCGACGGCGCCGAGGATCAACAGTGCGCACAGCAGGTGCACCGGGCGCAGGCGCTGATGGTCCTGCGGAGTCACCAGCAGATGCGGCAACAAGTGCTCGGCGATATTGCCGCGCAGCCGTCGTTGCAGGTCGCGACCACGCCGCCAGAGCAGCGGCAGCACGGCACCGAACAGTGCGAGCAGCAGCCATAGGGGGCGGAGGAAATGGAAGTCGCTGAGGTTGATCTCCATCTCAGGCCTCCTGCCGCTGACGGGCAAACGCCAGACGCACACGCAGCAGCGCGCCGAGGTGATACAGCCCCAACAGCGCAACCGCCGCGCCCAGCGGCCAGTAGAACAACTCGCGTTGTGGTTGATGGCTGAGGGTTTTCACCTGGTGTGGCGTGAGGCGATCGAGGGTGCTGTAGACCTGATCCAGCGCGTTGCGGTCTTCGGCGCGGAAGAACTGGCCGCCAGTGGTTTTGGCGATCTGTTCCAGCGCCGACAAGTTGACCTTGGCTTCACCGGACGCGCTCGGGTCACCGATGCCGATGGTGTGAATGATCACGCCTTTGTTGGCGGCCATTTCAGCGGCGTGATCCGGGGTGATCGCGCTGCTGGTGTCGTTGCCATCGGTAAGCAGGATCAGCACTTTTTCCTGCTCGTGGGCCTTGTCCAGCAGCTTCAGGCTCAAACCGATCGCGTCACCGATCGCCGTATTGGGGCCGGCCATGCCGATACCGGTGTCGGCCAGCAGCAGCGAGAGGCTGGCGTGATCGAGGGTCAGCGGCGCCTGCGGGTAGGCGCCGGTGCCAAACACGATCAGACCGAGGCGGTCGTCCTTGCGCTTGTCGATAAAGCCCTGCACCACGTCTTTGACGGCAGCGAGGCGGTTGATTTTTGCGCCGCTGGCGTTGGTGAAATCTTCGGTTTCCATTGACTGCGAGAGGTCGATGGCGAGCATCAGGTCGCGTACCGGTTGTTGCCGTTCGATGGGCTTTTCCACGAAAACCGGGCGTGCGGCGGCCAGCAGAATCAAGGCCCAGACCAGAACATTCAGCAGCAGTTGCCAGTGATTGCGGCGGTTGCCGACGATGCCCGGGGCCTCACCGACCGCGCGGCTCATGGCTGCGAAAAACGGCACACGCACGGCACTGCGGGCCTCGTTGTAGGCGGGCAGATAGCGGTAAGCCAGCCAAGGTAATGGCAGCAGAAGCAACAGCCAGGGGTAATCAAGCTGCCACATGGTGATGCTCCATCCAGTATTGGCAGCTGTCGAACAGCGCCAGGCGTTGCGGCGCGGGGAGGGCGCGCAAGGTGTCGTCGGGGGCGTAGGCGAGTTGCGCGAGTTGTTCGCTGAAATCGGCCGGGAGCGGCTTTTTGCAGTGGCGCTGCAAGTAGCCTTGCCAATCCTCCCTCCCCAGCGCCGCAGGACCCTGTAGGAGTGAGCCTGCTCGCGATGGCGTCCGGTCAGTCGATGCATGTGTTGAACGTGATGACGCTATCGCGAGCAGGCTCACTCCTACAGGGATCGGGTTCCACTTTGGGGATTGTGTGGGCATCGAGAGGGCGACGCGCTTGAGCAGCTCCGGCAGTTCACGCAAGGCATTCAAGTCATCACTGCGGCTGCGCAACTGCGTCAGACGCGCCAGGCCTTCGCGCCGATAAGCGTCTCTGCGCCATTGCACATAGCGCCGAATGCCGATCAACAACGCGGCCAATATGAGCAGGGCGAGCAACACCCACCAACCCCACGTCTGCGGCGCATAACTGACCGGCTCGGGCAGGCCCAGCTCTTTAAGCTGTTCAATGCTCGGGATATTCGGGTTCATCGCCGTGCCCCGGCACTTTTGCCCAGCTCGGCGCGCAGTTGTGCGTGCGCCTCTTCGGCGGTGCTGAACATCATCAGCGGCACCTGACTGCGGCGCAGCAAAGTGGCGACGTCTTTCAGCCGGCCGCTGAGAAAATCCCCCAGGGGTTGGTGCACGTTGCGTTTTTCCACCGCCAGTTCCACTTGCAATTCGCCTTGGGTAACCAGCAGGCGGCCATTGCTCGGCAGCTTCATCGCCAGCGGATCGTAGACCTGCAGCGCAATCACATCGTTGTGCGCCGACAATTGCCGCATCAGTTGCAGGGTCCGTTCGCCGGCCCCGGCGAAGTCGCTGACGATGCAGATCAAATGGTCGTGCCCGGCCAGGGCGAGGCAGCGTTGCAAGACCTTGTCCAGCTGGTCTTCGTCTTCGGCGTCGGGATTAGCCGCGCTCAGTGCCTGATTCTGTTCGGCGATACGGCTGAGCAAGGCTTCCACACGTTTACGGCTGCGCAACGGTGCGATGCTGTCGATACGCTGATCGTTGAACACCAGTCCGCCAACCCGGTCGCCGGCGTTGAACACCATCCACGCCGCCAGTGCCGCGAGTTCGGCGCCGAGTGCGGATTTGAAGCTGCGTTGCGAGCCGAAGAACATCGACATGCGCTGATCGACGACGATCAACGCCGGGCGGTCGCGCTCTTCGGTGAAGGTACGCACCACCGGTTTGCCGGTGCGCAGCGAGGCGCGCCAGTCGAGGTGACGCAAATCGTCGCCCGGCTGATAGCGACGCAGCTCATCGAAATTCAAGCCACGCCCGCGCAGGCGCGAAGCATGGTTGCCGGCGAGGATGCTGCCCCGCGGCTGTCGTGCGAGAAAACTCAGGTCACGGGCCTTGAACTCCAGCGCCATCAATTGCGCGAGAGAGACGTAGACCAGACCTTCGTCGTTCATGCCGGAATCGCCACTTTGTCGAGGATCCGGTCGAGCACCTGATCGGCACTGACGCCGTCGGCCACCGCGTCGTAGCTCAATTGCAGGCGATGGCGCAGAACCGGATGCACCACCGCGCGCACGTTGTCCGGCGAGACAAAGTCCTGACCCTGCAGCCACGCATCGGCACGCGCGCAACGGTCGAGGCCAATGCCGCCGCGTGGGCTGGCGCCGATGGCAATCCAGCGCGCGAGGTCTTCGTCGTAATCGGCGGGGTGGCGGGTGGCGTTGATCAGATCTATCAGGTAGCTATCAATGGCCGGGGACACGTGCACGGCGCTGACTTCCTTGCGCGCAGCGAAGATCACCTCCTGCGGCAGGCTGAAACCTTTGGCTGACGTGGTGCTAGCGCCCTGAGCGAACTCTTCGTTGCGCAGCAGGCGCAGCACCTGACTTTCGTTTTCCGCGCTCGGGTAGTCGAGCAGGACTTTCATCAGAAACCGGTCCATCTGCGCTTCCGGCAGCGGATAGGTGCCTTCCTGTTCGATCGGGTTTTGCGTCGCCACCACAATAAACAGGTCGGGCAGGGCATGGCTGTTGCCGGCCACCGTAATCTGGCGCTCTTCCATAGCCTCAAGCAACGCCGCTTGCACCTTGGCCGGCGCGCGGTTGATCTCGTCGGCGAGGATCAGGTTGCCGAACAGCGGCCCCGGCTGGAAACGGATTTCGTTTTTGCCTTCGACCTGATGCAGCACCTCGGCCCCGGTGATGTCCGAGGGCAGCAGATCCGGGGTGAACTGGATGCGGCTCATCTTCGCGTCGAGGTGCTTGGCCAGCGCCTTGACCGTGCGGGTCTTGGCCAGCCCCGGCAGACTTTCCAGCAGCAAGTGACCGTTGGCCAACAGGCCGAGGAGGATCTGGCGGATCACCTGATCCTGGCCGAGTACCGCTTCGGCGATGCTGGCTTGCAGGGCGTTGAGGTCGGTAAGCGCAGTCATGGGGGCAGTCCTTTGTGTCCGGTCTAGAAAAAGGCCAGGGTCAGGTTGACGCTGAAGCCGTTGCCTTCAGGGCGGTTCTTGGTGTCGAACTCCGGTACCCAGCGCGCACTGATATTGGCTTGGGCGTCGGCGAATTTACCGGTCCAGCCCACGACTGGGCCGGCGCCTACAGAGCGTCCGCGATAACCATTGAAGGTGTCGGCGGTCTGGCCTTTGTCATCGGTGAGTTGCTGGATGTAGCCGGCCGCAATACCCGCGCTCCAGCCATCGCCAAAACCATGGATCCACAGTGCGTCGAGGGTGAAGATGTTGCCGTTGCGATAGTCGGTGGCGTCGTTCTCGGTATAGAACTCAAGACCGCTGGACAGCGTGAGTTCGCCGCCCTTGCCATCCAGATGCGTGAACGCCACCGTTGGCATGAAGGTGTAGTTGTTCTGTCCCGGGTTGGCCAGACGATCCTTGTTGTAGGCGCCGGTTGGCACGTAGATCGGCAGCGAAAACGAGATGTGGTTCAGCTCATCGAAGTGATAGCCGGCGGCAATCGGCGTGATCAAGGCGTCGGCGAATTGCGTACCTGAGTCACTGTCACCCAACGTCCGTCCGCGCGGGCCGGTGATGCTGGCTTTGATGTCGGTGTATTGCACCGGCACACCGATTGCCGAGGCGTAGTTCCATGGACCTTTGCCGGTGTCCCAGACGTGGGTGAAGTTGCCCATGGTGTAGGAGACTTTCATGTCGATCCCGCCGCTGACTGCGCCGGAAATCGGTGCACCGTCACTGCCCTTGAGCGAGCCGTCGTACCAGATGCTGGTGAGCGACATGACCCAACCCGGCTCGGGCGGGACGATCCCGGCGTTGGAGAACACCTGCTGGCCGGTGATCGGGCGGCCGACACCGCCCTCTGCTGCGTAAAGCAGAGGACTGCCGATCATGCACAGCGCCAACAGCGGGCGCACAACGTTGGGCTTGATCATCAAAAACTCCGCTTATTGTTTTGAATTGATCGGGTTGAGCAACGGCATTTTCCATTCACCACTGGCGACTTCCGGTTTCGGTATATCAAGGCGAACAATCCCCTGTGCCGAGCCGTTTGGTGTCGGCGGGCAGTTGGGCTGCTGGGCGCCGACGCCACAGCTGACAAACATGGTCATCAGGCCGTATCCGGTGGCTTTGAAAACAGCGTGCATGGCGTTTTCCTTATTTGCCGAATGTCACATTGATACCCGTGTACACAACGAACTGCGGCAGCCCGTCGCCCTTGCGGTCGACCGTCCACTGCGGCTCGACGAAAGCGTTGAGGATGTTGCTGCCGGACTTCCAGGCTTTGCCAACACCCAGACCGAGCGGGATGTAGTGGGTGTCGTTTTTCAGGTCGAAAGTCCAGGTGCCGGTGGAGCGCAGGTACCAGCCTTTTTCCAGGTTATGGATGATGAACGGCTGCATGGTTGCGCTCTCGACGTGCGGGCGATCGTTGTCACCGGCAAACGAACTCTGGTACTGCACCAGCGCGCCGAGCAGTCCGCGCGGCGAGGCGTCGATGGCCACGGCGGCGAGGCCACCTTGCCATTTGCCGGTACCGAGTTCGTCCTGTTCGGCGGTCGGCGCAGTGATCAACGGGCCAATGCCCAATTGCACGCCTTCGGTTTTCAGAATGAAGATATCGAACAGGTTCAGATCGCCGATGCCGGTGCTGTAACCGTTGTGCGGATCGGGGCGGGTGCTGATCGGTAGCGTGGCGCGGACCAGTTGCGGCACGCCGATGAAATCGTTGGGCGCAATCGGCAGGGTGCCGCGCAGCAACACGTCATTGCTGTGCGCATTGCTGTCGTAGAGTTTCGGAGTGTAGTAGTCCTGCAGATTGGCGCCGGGCGCCACGTTCAACGGGTTGTTGCTTTTGTTCGAGTCCTCGGCGTTATCCGCCTGCACGCCACACGCAGCCGCCAGCGCACTCGCCAGAAAAAGAGTCTTCCCCACTCGATTGAACATCATCCCCGATTCCCTGGTGGCTTCTGGATACTCGGCACTTCTCGGCCGTTACGGCGTAATCCCTTTCTTATCAAGCCTGTAGGACACGTCTGAATGACGCTAGCAGCTAATCGGGAGTTAGCCAGCCGAATGGATTAATTCTTTGGTTTTGTGTACGGGTTCACAGGTGATTGTGTACCAACTATTCCATTGCTTACGGTGTAGGAGCTGTCGAGTGAAACGAGGCTGCGATCTTTTGATCTTGGTTTTGTGGATCAAAATCAGAGAATCGTCCGGTCGCGGTTTGAGCTCTCGGCAACTCCTACCCATACGTATTTCAATTCGGGATGTTTAAAGGTTGTTTTGATTTTGCGGAACGTTCCCACAAGGTTTTCAGGTTGTCCGTCGGACGTCGGGTCTCTAGCCTGTGTTCGTCGCTGCCAAATCAGCGACCGGGACTGGAAACCCCGACGGGTATTAGTGGCGCGTACACGCCTTTCATAACGTATCCTTGCGCACTTCAAATGTGTGCACTCCGTTATGGCGGCTGTGCGCGGGAGACCTTCGGGTCGACCGGGTCGCCGCTGCCCGGGTTTCCAACCTGCGTACAGCTGCCACCTCTTCGTCCGGAAACCGAATGGGACAGCTCCAACTTTCAGCGGAGTTACACCATGAAAAAACCAACACCCAACCCCCCAGAAGCAGAAGCCGACACTACATCCCCCTACGCCTCGGTCGACAGTAAAAAGCTCCACGAAGCCGCCGACCGCGCCCTCGATTTCTACCTCAACCCCTCCGCCCACATCATGTCCAGCGCCAACGAGCCGGAACCCATGTACCTCGCCAATCCCAGGTACAACACCGAATCCCTGCTAGCCAACGCCAGCGAAACCCTCGGCTCGGCCAGCGAAATGCTGATCAACTTCGCCGCCTCGCTGGAAACCTCGCAGCGCAAGACCGCATTGGGCATCGCACAGGTCGTCATGCTGGGCGAACTGGCCGTCAACCAAGCCCTCGATCACGTCGAACTCAAAAACTGATCGCCCTTGAATGATCATTCCCACGCTCTGCGTGGGAATGCTGCCCTTGACGCTCTGCGTCAAATTCGCAAGCTGGAACGCGGAGCGTCCCTTGAGGCGTTCCCACGCAGAGCGTGGGAACGATCAGAATCAAAAGATCGCAGCCTTCGGCAGCTCCTACATGTGATGTCCGGTTTAGCTGTTTTTCTTGGCCTGTTCGCGGACGCGTTCTTCTTGCGCACGCGCTTCGGGGGTGAACTCGGCGCCGAAGTCTTCGGCAGAAAATATCTGACGGATTTCAATATCGGACTCGCCCGGCATTGGGTTAGGGCAGCGCTTGACCCATTCGATGGCTTCTTCTTTCGACTTCACTTCCCAGATCCAGTAACCCGCCACCAATTCTTTGGTCTCGATGAACGGCCCGTCGATGACCGTGCGTTTGTCACCGGAGAAATGCACGCGAGCGCCTTTGCTGCTCGGATGCAAGCCATCGCAATCGATCAGGATGCCGGCCTTGACCAGTTCTTCGTTAAAATTGCCCATTGCGGTGATCAGTTCTTCGCTGGGCATGATGCCGGCTTCCGAATCGGCGTTGGCTTTTACAAGGATCATGAAGCGCATGGCGTTTACTCCGTGGATTGTGGGGATTCGTTGTTTAGTCGAACGGGCCACACTTGAATCGACAGGGTCTCTGGTAAAAGTGCGGAGAATTTTTCACACCGCAGATCTCATTGTAGGAGTGAGCCTGCTCGCGATGGCGGTGGGTCATATACGCAGATGTTGACTGACAGACCGCTATCGCGAGCAGGCTCACTCCTACAGGGGAATGGTTGTGGTTTTGTATACAATTTTTCGAGCAGGCACCCAACAATTTCTAAACAGGGCATAGGTCGTAGGACAATTTCGTGGTTAACTTCGGCCTCTTGCATGCTTTCCAATCAAAACATCAGAAGGACTCAAGTCATGGCTCAAGTCACCCTTAAAGGCAACCCGGTTCAAGTCAACGGCCAGTTGCCACAAGCCGGTTCCAAGGCGCCAGCCTTTTCTCTGGTTGCCGGCAATCTGTCCGACGTCACCCTGAAAGACTTTGCCGGCAAGCGCAAAGTGCTGAACATCTTCCCAAGCGTTGACACCCCGACCTGCGCCACCTCCGTGCGCAAGTTCAACGCTCAGGCCAACGACATCGCCAACACCGTGGTGTTGTGCATCTCCGCTGACCTGCCGTTCGCCCAGGCGCGTTTCTGCGGCGCCGAAGGCCTGGAAAACGTACAGAACCTGTCGACCCTGCGCGGTGCCGAGTTCATCGAGAACTACGGCGTGGCCATTGCTGACGGCCCGCTGAAAGGCCTGACCGCTCGCGCCGTTGTGGTTCTGGACGAAAACGACAACGTCCTGCACAGCGAACTGGTCAAGGAAATCGCTGAAGAGCCTAACTACGAAGCGGCCCTGTCCGTTCTCAAGTAAGCGCTTTTACAATTGTTAACGGCCTGGCCCTGTCCAGGCCGTTTTCATTTGTGTATCAGTGTTTTGCCTCACACCTTGAAACGTAAGGTGTAAGTAAATTGCCGGTAAAGCTGCTTTGCTAATTCCCCATCAGTGCTTATCGTTCAGCCTCCCGTAAAAGAAGCCCACGCGCCCAATGGTTAATCACTCCATGCAATCGTCCCCCCGTAACTCCCGTCGCTGGCTGATCAGCCTGCTTGTCTTGTTGGTGATCGCCGTCCTGTGCTGGAAATTCTGGCCCGCCGGTTCAGCCCACAAGGAGGGCGCTGACAAGGCAGCCGCCGGGCACACCGGGCGTTCGGGGATGATGCGGCCGGGCTTCGGTGGTGGTAGCGGGCCAATCCCGGTACGCGTGGCGCCAGCAGTCACCGGCGACTTCCCGCTGTACTACAAGGCGCTGGGCACGGTGACCGCTCTCAACACCATCAATGTGCGTAGCCGGGTGGGCGGCGAATTGGTCAAGATCAATTTCGAAGAAGGGCAGATGGTCAAGGCTGGAGACCTGCTGGCCGAGATCGACCCGCGCCCGTACCAGAACGCCTTGCTGCAGGCCGAAGGCACCCTGCTGCAGAATCAGGCGCAACTGAAAAACGCTCAGGTCGATGTCGAGCGTTATCGCGGTCTGTACAAAGAGGACAGCATCGCCAAACAGACGCTGGACACCGCCGAAGCGCTGGTCGGTCAGTATCTCGGTACAGTCAAGACCAATCAGGCCGCGGTCAACGACGCCAAGCTCAATCTCGAATTCACCAAGATCCGCGCACCGATTGCCGGGCGTGTCGGTCTGCGTCAGGTTGACGTCGGCAACCTTGTCACCGCCAACGACACCACGTTCCTCGCCGTGATCACCCAGACGCAACCGATCAGCGTCGCCTTCACCTTGCCGGAAAACAGCCTCGAAACCGTGCTCGCCCGTTATCGCAGCGGCGCCAAGCTGCCGGCTGAAGCGTGGGATCGCGGCGACAGCAAACTGCAAGCCACCGGCGTTCTGCAAAGCCTCGACAACCAGATCGACGTCGCCACCGGCACCCTGAAGTTCAAGGCCCGCTACGAAAACCGCGATCAGGCGTTGTTCCCCAACCAGTTCGTCAACGTTCACTTGCTCGCTGACACGCTGAAAGGCGTGGTGCTGGCACCGTCGGCGGCCATCCAGTTCGGCACCAACGGCACCTTCGTCTATGCACTGGATGGCGACAAGAAAGTCACCATTCGCCAATTGAAGATCGGCGCCAGTGATGGCGAAAACACCGTGGTCACCGAAGGCCTGGCCGCCGGCGACCGCGTGGTGCTGGAAGGCACCGACCGCCTGAAGGAAGGCAGTGAAGTGGAAGTGGTCAACGACAGCAATCAAGTGCCGACCACGCCGACCGAACACCTGCAAGGCAAATCTGCCGCCACCCCGACTGACGCTGCTGTTTCCGACAAGGCCAAGAAGGGCGCATGAACATTTCGCGGCTGTTCATCCTCCGACCGGTAGCCACCACCCTGAGCATGCTGGCCATTGTGCTGGCCGGCCTGATTGCTTATCGCTTGCTGCCCGTTTCTGCACTGCCACAAGTCGATTACCCGACCATCCGCGTCATGACCCTGTATCCCGGCGCCAGCCCGGATGTGATGACCAGTGCCGTGACGGCGCCGCTCGAACGCCAGTTCGGGCAGATGCCGGGCCTGACGCAAATGGCCTCGACCAGCTCCGGCGGTGCGTCGGTGCTGACGTTGCGTTTCAGCCTCGACATCAACATGGACGTTGCCGAGCAGCAGGTGCAAGCCGCCATCAACGCCGCGACCAATCTGCTGCCAACCGATTTGCCGGCACCGCCGGTGTACAACAAGGTCAACCCGGCGGACACCCCGGTGCTGACCCTGGCCATCACCTCGAAAACCATGCTGCTGCCCAAACTCAATGACTTGGTCGATACGCGCATGGCGCAGAAAATCGCCCAGATCAGCGGCGTCGGCATGGTCAGCATTGCCGGCGGTCAGCGTCAGGCCGTGCGCGTCAAGGTCAATCCCGAGGCTCTCGCGGCCAACAGCCTGAACCTGTCCGACGTGCGCACCTTGATCAGCGCTTCCAACGTCAACCAGCCGAAGGGCAACTTCGACGGCCCGACCCGCGTGTCAATGCTCGACGCCAACGACCAACTGACCTCGCCCGAGGACTACGCCAATTTGATCCTCGCCTACAAGAACGGCGCGCCGTTACGGCTCAAGGACGTTGCGGAAATCGTCGATGGCGCCGAGAACGAGCGTCTCGCGGCGTGGGCCAACAAGAATCAGGCCGTGCTGCTGAACATCCAGCGTCAGCCGGGTGCCAACGTCATTGAGGTGGTCGACCGCATCAAGGCGTTGCTGCCAAGCATCACCGACAACCTGCCGGCCGGCCTCGATGTCACCGTGCTGACCGACCGTACGCAGACCATTCGCGCCTCGGTCACTGATGTGCAACACGAATTGCTCATCGCCATCGCCCTGGTAGTAATGGTGACGTTCCTGTTCCTGCGCCGCGCCAGTGCGACGATCATTCCATCGGTGGCCGTACCGCTGTCGCTGATCGGCACCTTTGGCGTGATGTATCTGGCCGGGTTCTCGGTGAACAACCTGACCCTGATGGCCCTGACCATTGCCACCGGTTTTGTGGTCGACGACGCCATCGTCATGCTCGAGAACATCGCGCGCTTCATCGAAGAGGGCGACAGCCCGATGCAGGCCGCACTGAAGGGCGCCAAGCAGATTGGCTTTACCCTGATTTCCCTGACCCTGTCGCTGATCGCGGTACTTATTCCGCTGTTGTTCATGGCCGACGTGGTGGGGCGCTTGTTCCGCGAATTCGCCATCACTCTGGCTGTGGCAATCCTGATTTCACTGGTGGTCTCGCTGACCCTGACGCCGATGATGTGCGCGCGCTTGCTCAAGCGTGAGCCAGAAGCACATGAGCAGGGCCGTTTCTACCGCGCCAGCGGTGCAGTCATCGATTGGATGATCGCCGAGTATGGTCGGATGCTGCGCTGGGTGCTCAAGCATCAGCCGCTGACCTTGCTGGTGGCTATCGGCACGCTGGCGTTGACCGTGTTTCTGTACATGGTGGTGCCGAAGGGGTTCTTTCCGGTGCAGGACACCGGGGTGATTCAGGGTATTTCCGAGGCTCCGCAGTCGATTTCCTTCGCGGCGATGGGCGAGCGTCAACAAGAGCTGGCGAAGATCATTCTCGAAGATCCGGCCGTACAGAGCCTGTCGTCCTACATCGGTGTCGACGGCGATAACGCCACGCTCAACAGCGGCCGCTTGCTGATCAACCTCAAGCCTCACGGTGAGCGCGATCTGAGCGCCACAGAGGTGATTGCGCGCCTGCAACCGCAGCTGGACAAACTGGTTGGCATCCGTCTGTTCATGCAACCGGTGCAGGATCTGACCATCGAGGACCGCGTCAGCCGCACGCAATACCAGTTCAGCATGTCTTCGCCGGATTCCGAACTGCTCAGCCAGTGGAGCGGCCGCCTGGTCGAAGCGCTGGCCCAGCGTCCGGAACTGACGGACGTAGCCAGTGATTTGCAGGACAAGGGTTTGCAGGTCTATCTGGTGATCGACCGCGATGCCGCCTCACGCCTGGGCGTTTCGGTGGCGAACATCACCGATGCGCTGTACGACGCCTTCGGGCAGCGACAGATCTCGACCATTTACACCCAGGCCAGCCAGTACCGCGTGGTGCTGCAGGCCCAGGCCGGGGAGAAGATCGGCCCGCAGGCGCTGGACCAGATTCACGTCAAGACCACCGATGGCGCACAGGTGCGTCTGTCGAGTCTGGCCCATGTCGAAGAGCGGCAGGCGCAACTGGCGATCACCCATATCGGCCAGTTCCCGGCGGTGATGATGTCGTTCAACCTGGCGCCCGGAGTGGCGCTGGGGCATGCGGTCGACATCATCGAGCAGGTACAGAAAGACATCGGCATGCCCGTCGGCGTGCAGACCCAGTTCCAGGGTGCAGCGGAAGCTTTCCAGGCGTCATTGTCGAGCACTTTGCTGCTGATTCTGGCGGCAGTGGTGACCATGTACATCGTGCTAGGCGTGCTGTACGAGAGCTACATTCACCCGATCACCATTCTTTCGACCTTGCCGTCGGCGGCGGTCGGTGCGTTGCTGGCGTTGCTGCTCAGCGGCAATGACCTGGGCATGATCGCGATCATCGGTATCATTCTGCTGATCGGTATCGTGAAAAAGAACGCGATCATGATGATCGACTTCGCCCTCGATGCTGAACGCACCCAAGGCATGGCGCCGGAACAGGCGATTTATCAGGCGGCGCTGCTGCGCTTCCGGCCAATCCTCATGACCACGCTGGCGGCGCTGTTCGGTGCGGTGCCGTTGATGCTCGCCACCGGCTCCGGGGCTGAATTGCGTCAGCCGTTGGGTCTGGTAATGGTTGGCGGTCTGCTGGTGAGCCAGGTGCTGACGCTGTTCACCACGCCAGTGATCTACCTGTATTTCGACCGCCTCGGCCGGCGCTTTGGCAAGACTAATGCTGACACTGAAGAGGTGTCGGTATGACTGTCCGAACACATAACCCCTGTAGGCCTTCGCCTGCTCGCGATGAGGCCGGCACCTGCGACATCAATGTAAACAGACACACCGCTATCGCGAGCAGGCTCACTCCTACAGGGGATTGGTGTGACGTTGGGGATCGCGTTCGATGAACCTCTCCGGTCCTTTCATCAAGCGTCCGGTCGCGACGATGCTGTTGAGCCTGGCAATCATGCTGCTCGGCGGTGTGAGTTTCGGCCTGCTGCCAGTGGCGCCGCTGCCGCAAATGGACTTCCCGGTGATCGTCGTGCAGGCCAGCCTGCCTGGTGCCAGCCCGGAGGTCATGGCATCCACCGTGGCAACGCCGCTGGAGCGCTCATTCGGTGCGATTGCCGGCGTCAACACCATGAGCAGCCGTTCCAGTCAGGGCTCGACCCGGGTCATTCTGCAATTCGACCTCGACCGCGACATCAACGGCGCGGCGCGGGAAGTGCAGGCGGCGATCAACGCTTCGCGCAACCTGTTGCCGAGCGGGATGCGCAGCATGCCGACCTACAAGAAGGTCAACCCGTCGCAGGCGCCGATCATGGTGCTGTCGCTGACGTCGGACGTGCTGGAAAAAGGCCAGCTCTACGATTTGGCTTCGACCATTTTGTCCCAGAGCCTTTCCCAGGTGCAGGGCGTCGGCGAAGTACAGATCGGCGGCAGTTCGCTGCCGGCGGTGCGTATCGAACTCGAACCGCAGGCGCTGAATCAGTACGGTGTAGCGCTCGACGATGTGCGCAAGACCATCGCCGATGCCAACGTACGCCGGCCGAAGGGTTCGGTCGAAGACGGCCAGCGTTTGTGGCAGATCCAGGCCAATGATCAGCTGGAAAAAGCCAAGGATTACGAATCACTGATCATCCACTATGCCGATGGCGCAGCGCTGCGCCTCAAGGACGTGGCCAAGGTCAGTGATGGCGTCGAAGACCGCTACAACAGCGGCTTCTTCAACGATGACGCCGCCGTGCTGCTGGTGATCAACCGCCAGGCCGGCGCCAACATCATCGAGACGGTCAACGAGATCAAGGCGCAACTGCCGGCCCTGCAAGCGGTGTTGCCGGCCAGCGTGAAGCTGAATCTGGCCATGGACCGCTCGCCGGTGATCAAAGCCACCCTGCATGAAGCCGAGATGACCTTGCTGATTGCCGTGGCGCTGGTGATTCTGGTGGTGTTTCTGTTCCTCGGTAACTTCCGCGCCTCGCTGATTCCGACGTTGGCCGTGCCGGTGTCGCTGGTCGGCACCTTTGCGGTGATGTACCTCTACGGTTTCTCGCTGAACAACCTGTCGCTGATGGCGCTGATTCTGGCCACCGGTCTGGTGGTGGACGACGCCATCGTGGTGCTGGAGAACATTTCCCGGCACATCGACGAAGGCGTCAAACCGATGCAGGCCGCGTACCTCGGGGCCAAGGAAGTCGGGTTTACCTTGCTGTCGATGAACGTCTCGCTGGTGGCGGTGTTCCTCTCGATCCTGTTTATGGGCGGGATCGTCGAGAGCCTGTTTCGCGAGTTTTCCATCACCCTGGCCGCAGCCATCGTCGTGTCGCTGGTGGTTTCCCTGACGCTGACGCCGATGCTCTGCGCCCGTTGGCTGAAGCCGCACACACCCGGCCAGGAAAACCGCCTGCAACGCTGGAGCCGTCGCACCAACGACTGGATGGTCGGCAAATACGCCAGCAGCCTCGACTGGGTGCTGCGTCACCGGCGTCTGACCTTGCTCAGCTTGCTGATCACCGTCGGCGTCAACGTTGCGCTGTACGTGGTGGTGCCGAAAACCTTTATGCCACAGCAGGACACCGGCCAGTTGATCGGTTTCGTACGCGGCGACGACGGCCTGTCGTTCAGCGTGATGCAGCCGAAAATGGAAATTTTCCGCCGCGCCGTGCTCAAGGACGAAGCGGTGGAAAGTGTCGCCGGGTTCATTGGCGGCAGCAACGGCACCAATAACGCCTTCATGCTGGTGCGTCTGAAGCCAATCAAGGAGCGCCAGCTCAACGCGCAGAAAGTCATCGAGCGCCTGCGCAAGGAAATGCCCAAGGTCCCCGGTGCGCAACTGATGCTGATGGCCGATCAGGATCTGCAATTTGGCGGCGGCCGCGAACAGACCACGTCGCAGTACAGCTACATCCTGCAAAGTGGTGATCTGGGCGAGTTGCGCAAGTGGTATCCAAAAGTGGTTACCGCGTTAAGGGCCTTGCCGGAACTGACGGCGATTGACGCCCGAGAGGGAGCGGGTGCCCAGCAAGTGACGTTGATCGTCGACCGCGATCAGGCCAAGCGCCTGGGGATCGACATGGACATGGTTACCTCGGTATTGAACAACGCCTACAGCCAGCGGCAGATTTCGACGATCTACGACAGCCTCAACCAGTATCAAGTGGTGATGGAGGTCAATCCGAAATACGCCCAGGACCCGGTGACGCTCAAGCAGGTGCAGGTGATCACCGCTGACGGTGCGCGGGTGCCGCTGTCGACGTTCGCTCATTACGAAAACAGCCTGGAAGACGACCGCGTCAGCCACGAAGGCCAGTTCGCCTCCGAAGACATTTCCTTCGACATGGCCGAAGGCGTGACGGTGGAGCAGGGCAGTGCTGCGATCGAGCGGGCGATTGCCAAGCTCGGCCTGCCGGAAGACGTCATCGCAAAAATGGCCGGGACCGCCGACGCCTTCGCCGCGACGCAAAAGAGCCAGCCGTTCATGATTCTCGGGGCGTTGCTGGCGGTGTATCTGGTGTTGGGTGTGCTGTATGAAAGCTACATTCATCCGCTGACGATTCTGTCGACCCTGCCGTCGGCCGGTGTCGGCGCGTTGCTGTCGATCTATGCGCTGGGCGGCGAGTTCAGCCTGATCTCGTTGCTCGGGTTGTTCCTGCTGATTGGCGTGGTGAAGAAAAACGCCATTCTGATGATCGACCTCGCGTTGCAACTGGAACGGCATCAGGGCCTGTCGCCGCTGGAATCGATCCGCAGCGCCTGTCTGCAACGCTTGCGGCCGATTCTGATGACCACCCTGGCGGCGATTCTCGGTGCCTTGCCGTTGCTGCTCGGCCGGGCCGAAGGCGCGGAAATGCGCCAGCCGCTGGGCCTGACCATCATCGGCGGGCTGATTTTCAGCCAGGTGCTGACGCTTTACACCACCCCGGTGGTTTACCTCTATCTTGACAAGCTGCGCCATCGTTTCAACAAATGGCGTGGCGTGCGCACTGACGCCGCTCTGGAAACTCCGCTATGACTGACCGTTCGCTTTTCAATCTGGCCACCGTTCGCGGCTCGCGTCTGCTGAGCCTGTCGCTGTGCGTGGCGATGCTCAGTGCCTGCGCCGTCGGCCCGGACTACCAACGGCCGCAAACTGCGGAAATCGCCCAGTACAAGGAGGCCGAGGGCTGGACTCAGGCCAACCCGAGCGATTCACTGGCCCGTGGGGCCTGGTGGGAGTTGTATGGCGATCAGCAGCTCAACGGCTTGATCGAGAAACTCAACAATTCCAACCAGACCGTCGCGCAGTCGGAAGCCCAGTACCGTCAGGCTCAGGCGTTGGTGCGCAGTGCCCGTGGCGCGTTTTATCCGAAAGTAGACTTGAGCCTCGGCAAGACCCGCTCCAGTCAGGGCACTGGCAGCAGCAGTTCGAGTCTGAGCAGTTCTTCCAGCGGTATCCGCGACACCTATAACGCCGAACTTGGCGTCAGTTGGGAAGCGGACGTGTGGGGCAAGCTGCGCCGTGGACTGGAAGCCGATGAGGCCAGCGCTCAGGCCAGTTTTGCCGATTTGGCTGCGATGCGCCTGAGCCAGCAATCGGAGCTGGTGCAGAACTACCTGCAACTGCGCGTGATCGATCAGCAGAAACGCCTGCTCGAAGCCACGGTCGCCGCCTACGAACGCTCGTTGAAGATGACCCAGAACCAGTACCGCGCCGGGGTTTCCGGGCGCGATGCGGTGGCGCAGGCACAGACACAACTGAAAAGCACCCAGGCCGATCTGGTTGACCTGATCTGGCAGCGCGCGCAATTCGAAAATGCGATTGCCGTGCTGACCGGGCAAGCCCCGGCGGATTTCAACATTGCCGAAGTGCAGACCATTCCAAAGCTGCCGCAAGTGCCGTTGAGCCTGCCCTCGCAGTTGCTGGAGCGGCGCCCGGACATCGCTTCGGCGGAGCGTTCGGTGATCGCTGCCAACGCCAACATCGGCGTGGCCAAAGCGGCGTATTACCCGGATCTGAGCTTGAGTCTGAGCGGCGGCTACAGCAGCAGTACTTCGCAGAACCTGGTCAGCCTGCCCAACCGTTTCTGGTCGGTGGGGCCGAAACTGGCGCTGCCGCTGTTTGACGGTGGCATTCGTTCGGCGGAAGTCGACCGCACCGAGGCGGTGTATGACCAGACCGTGGCCAAGTACCGTCAGACCGTGCTCGACGGTTTCCGCGAAGTTGAAAACTATCTGGTGCAGCTCAAGGTGTATGAAGACGAAGCGGCGGTGCGCCAGGAGGCGCTCGATGCGGCGCGCGACTCCCTGCGCCTGACGGAAAACCAGTACAAGGCCGGGCTGATTGCTTACATCGACGTCGTGGTGGTGCAAGCCACGGCGCTGAGCAATGAGCGCAGCGTGCTGAACATTCTGCAAAGCCGCTTGATTGCTAGCGTGCAATTGATTGCGGCGCTGGGCGGTGGTTGGGACGGGCAGCTGGATGTGAGCGATAACACCCGCTGAAGGTTGGCTTCACTGATCATTCCCACGCTCCGCGTGGGAATGCCTCAACGGACGCTCCGCGTTCGACTTTGAAGGGACGCGGAGCGTCCCAGGCTGCATTCCCACGCGGAGCGTGGGAACGATCAAAAGCTGTGACGCCGCGCCAGAGCCTTGTCGGACGATCGAACAAGCGTTTCATCGGCTTGATGGCCAATTGCTCACTTTGTCAGTGCGTTCTTCTGTGCAATCAGTACAATCGCCGCCTTTGCCCGACCGAGAACGGACGCAATCCGCGTTGGGTGGCCACGAGAATTCCCATGCTCATCGGTAGTTATTCCTCCACGCTGGTTTTCATTTCGTTGTGTGTGGCGATTCTCGCTTCCTACACCGCGCTCGACCTCACCGGTCGCATTGCCACGGCCAAGGGCCGGGCGGTGCATTTCTGGACTGCCGGCGGTGCGTTTGCCATGGGCATCGGCGTCTGGTCGATGCACTTCATTGGCATGCTGGCCTTCAAACTGCCGATCGACCTGGGCTATGACATCGCCCTGACCGCGCTGTCGCTGCTCATCGCCGTGTTGTCCTGTGGATTCGCCTTATGGTTGGTCAGTCAGCCGAAACTGCCGATTCTGCAACTGGCGTTCGGCGCGCTGATCATGGGCAGCGGGATCAGTGCCATGCACTACACCGGCATGGCGGCGATGCGCATGACGCCGGGGATCGATTACGATCCGACGTTGTTTGGCGCTTCGCTGCTGATTGCCGTCGGCGCCTCGGCGGCGGCACTGTGGATCGCTTTCCGCCTGCGTCAGCATTCGCCTTATGTGCGACTGATTCGGGGCGGGGCGGCGATCATCATGGGCATCGCCATTGTCGGCATGCATTACACCGGCATGGCCGCCGCGCAGTTTCCTGATGGCAGTTTCTGTGGTGCCACCGTCAATGGCTTGAAGGGCAACGGCCTCGACAGTCTGGTGTTGATCACCACGTTGGCAGTGCTGTCGATTGCCTTGCTCACATCGATTCTCGACGCACGCCTGGAAGCGCGCACCGCTGATCTGGCGCACTCATTGACCGTGGCCAACCGCGAACTCACGCAACTGGCCCTGCACGACACCCTGACCGGCCTGCCGAACCGCATGCTGCTGGATGACCGGATCAATCAGGCGATGAAAAAGGTCCATGAGCAGGGTGGCTGTTTTGCTTTGATGTTCATCGATCTGGACGGCTTCAAACCGGTCAACGATGCGTTCGGTCACCATATGGGCGACCAGTTATTGCGGGAAGTGGGCTTGCGTCTGCGTGAAGACTTGCGCGGTCCGGACACACTGGCGCGAATCGGCGGCGATGAATTCGTGCTGCTGGTGCGTCTGACCGAACCCGATGACGCACTGGGACTGGCGGCACGTCAGGTCGGCCTGATCGCGCAATCATTCCGCGTCGCCGAACATGATTTGCAGATATCCGCCAGCGTCGGCATCGCCCTGTACCCGGGGAATGGCCAGACCGCGCAGGAACTGCTGATGAACGCCGACGCGGCGATGTACCACGCCAAGGGCGGCGGCAAGAACGGTTACAGCTTTTTCGACGCGTCGATGAACAACAACGCGCGCAAGCAGTTGCAGTTGTTGCAGGACCTGCGCGCAGCGCTGGAGCACAGCCAGTTCAGTTTGCATTACCAGCCGAAGTTCGACGCCGCCAACGGCCGTCCGGTCGGGGCTGAGGCGTTGCTGCGTTGGCAGCATCCGATTCACGGCATGCTGATGCCGGACAAGTTCATCGAACTGGCGGAGAAATCCGGGCTGATCATTCCGATCGGTGAATGGGTGCTCAATGAAGCCTGTCGGCAAATGCGCGAGTGGTACGTGCTCGGTTACACCGATTGGCGTATCGCGGTGAACCTGTCGGCGCTGCAGTTCTGCCACGCCGGACTGGTGCGCAGCGTGGCCAAGGCGTTGGCCACGCATCACTTGCCGGCGAACAGCCTGACGCTGGAAATCACCGAGACCACGGCCATGAGCGATGCCGATGCGAGCATGACGGTGTTGCAGGAGTTGTCGGACATGGGCGTCGATCTGTCGATCGATGACTTCGGCACGGGTTATTCCAGCCTGATGTACCTCAAGCGTTTGCCGGCCAACGAGCTGAAGATCGATCGTGGCTTTGTGCGCGATCTGGAGCATGACAGTGACGATGCCGCGATTGTTTCGGCGATTGTCGCATTGGGCCAGGCGCTCGGTTTGCGCATTGTCGCTGAAGGTGTTGAAACCGGTGTGCAGCAGGCGTTTCTGACTGAGCTGGGATGTGATTCGTTGCAGGGTTATCTGTTGGGGCATCCGATGCCGGCGGACAGATTCATGCAGGATATTGCGCGCGGCAAGCCCGTGGCGGCGGTCTGATCGACCGCGCTATCGTTCTTCGCGAGCAGGCTTGCTCCCACAGGGACGGCGTGGTGCACGAATGCAGTCTGGGAGCGAGCCTGCTCGCGAAGGCGTCCGGCCAGACACAACAGACCTCATGCAAAACCCGCCAATGGCGGTTATTCTTCCCCCCGACTGTTACGTGTGCATTGGGGGAGAAAGGCCAGCATGGATAAAGTCATTGTGATCACCGGTGGCGGGCGCGGAATTGGCGCCGCCACGGCGCTGTTGGCTGCCGAGCAAGGCTATCGGATCTGCATCAACTATGAGCAAGACGAGCAGGCTGCGCAAAGCGTGCTGGAGCAAGTCCGTGCATTGGGCGCACACGCCATCGCCGTGCGCGCTGACGTCAGCATCGAAGACGAAGTGATCGCGCTGTTCCAGCGGGTCGACAGCGAATTGGGCCGTGTCACTGCGCTGGTGAACAACGCCGGCACCGTCGGACACAAATCGCGGGTCGATGAAATGTCCGAATTCCGCATTCTGAAAATCATGAAAACCAACGTTCTGGCGCCGATCCTCTGCGCCAAGCACGCGATTCTGCGCATGTCGCCCAAGCACGGCGGGCAGGGCGGCAGTATCGTCAACGTGTCGTCGGTGGCTTCACGCCTTGGTTCGCCCAACGAGTACGTCGATTACGCGGCCTCAAAAGGTGCGCTCGACACCTTCACCATCGGCTTGTCCAAGGAAGTCGCGGGCGAGGGGATTCGGGTCAACGCGGTGCGCCCGGGTTACATCTACACCGATTTCCACGCGCTGAGCGGCGATCCGGATCGGGTCAGCAAGCTGGAGTCGGCGATTCCGATGGCCCGTGGGGGGCGGCCGGATGAGGTGGCGGAGGCGATTGTCTGGTTGTTGTCGGATAAGGCTTCGTATGCGACCGGGACGTTTGTTGATTTGGGTGGCGGGCGCTGATCGTTGGGATTTGTGTTGCCTGATCCGGCCCCATCGCTGGCAAGCCAGCTCCCACAGGTTTCTGTGTCGTACACAACATACGCGGTGACATAGAACACTGTGGGAGCTGGCTTGCCAGCGATGGGGCCAGTGCAGTCAGCAACAATCTGTCAGAACGACCGCACAATCCGTCCCAACGTCTCCATGGCCTTTTCCGAATCCTCGGTCCACGGGCTGCCATAGTTCAACCGAATACAATTCCTGAACCGCTGCGTCGGCGAGAAAATCGGCCCCGGCGCAATGCTGATGCCTTGCGCCAGTGCCATCTGAAACAACTTCAACGAATCCATCTGCGGCGGCAATTCCAGCCACAAAAAGTAGCCGCCCGCCGGTTGGCTGACCCGCGTCTGCGCCGGGAAATAGCGGGCGATCGCCGCAAGCATCGCGCTCTGCTGTTCTTCCAGCGCATAACGCAATTTACGCAGATGCCGATCGTAACCGCCGTGTTGCAGATAGTCGGCAATCGCTGCTTGCGCCGGCATCGAGGCACACAGTGAGGTCATCAGTTTCAGCCGTTCGATCTTTTGCGCGTAGCGGCCGGCGGCGACCCAGCCGATGCGGTAGCCGGGGGCCAGGCTCTTGGCGAACGAGCCGCAGTGCATCACCAGACCTTCAGTATCGAAGGCCTTGGCTGGTTTTGGTGCCTGCTGGCCGTAATAGAGTTCGGCGTAGACATCATCTTCGATCAGCGGCACCTGATGGCGGCGCAGCAGTTCGACCAATTCCTGTTTCTTCGCCTCGGGCATGGTCGCGCCCATCGGGTTCTGGAAGCTGGTCATGCACCAGCAAGCCTTGATCGGGTGGCGTTCCAGAGTTTGCGCGAGCACGCCGAGGTCGATGCCATCGCGCGGGTGCACGGGGATTTCCACGGCTTTGAGTTTCAGCCGTTCCAGAACTTGCAGACTGGCGTAGAACGCCGGCGCTTCGATGGCCACGAGATCGCCCGGTTCGGTGACGGCTTGCAGGCACAGGTTCAGCGCTTCGAGGGCGCCGTTGGTGATCAGCAACTCTTCCATCGGCAGCATCAGGCCGCCGACCATGTAGCGCAGGGCGATCTGCCGGCGCAGTTGCGGGTTGCCCGGCGACATGTCGGTGACGACCATGCGCGGGTCCATCTCGCGGGCGGCACTGGCCAGCGAGCGCGACAGGCGTTGCAGCGGGAACAGCGTCGGGCTGGGGAACGCTGAGCCGAAGGGCACGGTGCTCGGGTCCTTGATCGAATCGAGTACCGAGAACACCAGTTCACTGACGTCGACTTCGGTGGAGTCGTTGACGTGGCTACTGATCACCGGCTCGGAAAACGGGCTCGGCGCGTGAGTGTTGACGAAGTAGCCGGAGCGCGGTCGGGCGCGGATCAAGCCACGGCGTTCAAGCAGGTAATAGGCCTGGAACACCGTGGACGGGCTGACGCCGTAGGTCTGGCTGGCGTAACGCACCGAAGGCACGCGCTGGCCGGGGCCGAGGACGCCGGAGCGGATCAGTTCAGCGATGTCGTCGGCGAATTTTTCGTAGCGTTTCATCGAGGAGCCTTGGTGCTGGTTGATGATGAGGTGTGTCAGGGGAACTGCCCCTCACCCTAGCCCTCTCCCAGAGGGAGAGGGGACTGATCGGGGGATGCTTGTGAACTACACCGACCTGAAAGTGCTTCGCTGCATCCATAATCGACTCGACCTGAAAGTGCTTCGCTGAATCCATAATCGACTCGGCCTGAAAGTGCTTTGCTGAATCCCAATCGACTCGGTCTGAAAGCGTTTTGCTGAATCCCAATCGACTCGGTCTGAAAGCGTTTTGCTGAATCCATAATCGACTCGGTCTGTCAGGTCGATGTATAGCGACAGACACCTCGGTCGGCCCCCTCTCCCCCAGGGAGAGGGCTGGGGTGAGGGAGCGGATTCTAACGGCTCAGCGATTCATCGGCGCAACAAACCTGCTCTTCGCCACGCTATAAACCTCAGGCTCATCACTGTCGGCAATCTTGAAGCTCAAGGTCTGCGAACTGCTGGCCGGGCGCTCCGTGGTCATCGCCACCGACACCGGCACATCGACAATTTCCCCCGGTGCCAGGCTCAGCTCAGTCTTGCCTTGCAACTGGAAGCCATCGCCGTCGACCAGGCTGAGGTGGTAGTCCTGACGTTGCTGGGTCTTGTTGATGACTTTGAGGGTGTAGATGTTTTCGATCTGGCCCTGACCGTTTTCACGGAACAAGCCGCGATCCTTGGTCACGTCCAGCGAGACCATCGGCCGTTCGACCAGCGCCAATGCCAATGCGCCGATCATCGCCACCAGCACCACGGTGTAACCGATCAAACGCGGACGCAGCAGGTGAGTCTTGCCACCCTGCAATTCGCGCTCGGAACTGTAGCGGATCAAACCACGCGGGTAGTTCATCTTGTCCATGATCGAGTCACAGGCGTCTATGCACGCCGCGCAACCGATGCATTCCATCTGCAGGCCATCGCGGATGTCGATGCCGGTCGGGCAGACCTGCACGCACAACTGACAGTCGATGCAATCACCCAGACCGGCTTCAAGCGGTTTCACGTCGCGTTTACGCGGGCCACGGTTTTCGCCACGGGCCACGTCGTAGGAAATCGCCAGGGTGTCTTTGTCGAACATCACGCTCTGGAACCGCGCATACGGACACATGTGCATGCACACCGCCTCGCGCAGCCAACCGGCGTTGATGTAGGTGGCAGCGGTGAAGAACAGCACCCAGAACAGGCTGACGCCGCCGATTTGCAGGGTCAGCAACTCTTCGGCCAGTGGCCGGATCGGCGTGAAGTAACCGACGAAGGTCAGGCCGGTGAGCACGCTGATCGCCAGCCACAAGGTGTGTTTGGCGGCGCGCCGCGCCAGTTTGTTCAGGCTCCACGGCGCAGCTTGCAGTTTGATCCGCTGGTTGCGCTCGCCTTCGGTGATCTTCTCGCACCACATGAAGATCCATGTCCACGAACTCTGCGGGCAGGTGTAGCCGCACCAGACCCGGCCGGCAAACACGGTAATGGCGAACAAACCGAAGGCGGCGATGATCAACAGCGCCGAGAGCAGGATGAAATCCTGCGGCCAGAACGTCGCGCCGAAGATGTGGAATTTGCTTTCGGACAAATCCCAAAGCACCGCCTGACGGCCGCCCCAGTTCAGCCACACGGTGCCGAAAAACAGCACGAACAGAAATCCCGCGCCGCTCATGCGCAGGGTGCGGAACAGGCCGGTGAAGCTGCGGGTGTGGATCTGGTTGTCGCTGGACTTGGCCGTCACCTTCATTGGGCGTGCGGGCACCTTCTTTATAGTCGGGGATGCTTCTACGGTTCGGACGGGGATTTGTTCGCTCATGGTTATTCGCTCATCAGCCTCCATCAGGCCAGCGCACTATGAGCGTCGATCTGTTTGCATAACAGACTCAGGTATTTCAATAAAAAGCGGATCAGATGAGATTTTGGGTAACGTCTGCGACAACTTGAAGCAGCGCGCAGGCAAAGGCGCAAACGCCTATCGCAGACGTTTGCGCGGGGTGTTGATCGAAGTCAGTCAAATCACCGAATCACTCTCGTCGGCTTTCAGGTGTTTGCGCCCGTCTTTGGCGCCTGCGACGGTCAAGGCGTCAGCCTCTGCCTCTGTGATGTAAACGCGCCGGCCTTCTATTTCCACGAATGACATGGATTTTTCGCTATCTGTCATGACTTCCAGAGTGTCGCAAATGCGAATTTCCTCGCCGTGTTCGACGGCGAAAAAACACACTTTTTGTTCGGGGTTGGATTCATCGACTCGAAGAGGCATGGGGGCAGTCCTTTTTTCAGGGAGGTCTGCAAGGTTAGGGCGCGCGCGTTGCCGATCGTTCTGCGCAACTGATTAATGGTCGCCGCTGTCCATCGTTTACCGACTAATAACAAGGACTGCACGATGAACGCGTGGTGGCATGAAGTGTGGGAAACCCTGCAAGCGGAATTCGCCGACGTTGGTGATGCTTCGCAATTGACGCGGATTACCGTTCGCCTGCTGATGGCGGCGGTGCTGGGCGGGATTCTGGGGTTTGAGCGCGAGCACAAGGGCAAGGCTGCCGGGGTGCGCACGCACATGCTGGTAGCGCTTGGGGCCGCGCTGTTTGTGCTGGTGCCGCAAACGTCAGGGGCGGAGTCGGATGCTATGAGCCGGGTGGTGCAGGGGGTGATCGCCGGGATCGGCTTTCTCGGTGCCGGGACTATCCTGAAAAACAAGGAAGGCGATGAAGGCCATGTCAAAGGCCTGACCACGGCTGCCGGGCTGTGGATGACCGCGGCCATTGGTGTCGCGGCCGGATTGGGCAGGGAGGCAACGGCGCTGCTCAGTACCTTTCTGGCGCTGGGGATTTTCAGCGTGATGCCGCGCATCGTGAAGCTCTTCGAAAAGGACGAGGAAAAAACTGATGACCACTGATCATTCCTGCGCCGGATGATCGTTGGCACGCTCTGCGTGGAAACGCCTCAATGGACGCTATGCGTCCCCTTTGGGACGCGGAGCGTCCCGGGCTGCATTCCCACGCGGAGCGTGGGAACGATCAGTTAACGATCAATCAGACGATGACGGGTGGCATCGTCGTCGGTGGTTCTTCTTTGGGCGGCGGTGTGGTTCCCGGTGGTTCCTGCTCGGGAATCGGCTGCGGCTCGGTCTCGGGAAGAGTGGGTTTGTCGATGTTCGGATCAGGCGTTTCGGCCGGGATCGGGATGTTCATCTGATGACCTCCGTGTGGCACATGGCGTGAGAAGTGCTTAAGTGGATTGACCACCTCTTGGCGAATTCGATCCGCTTTTCTGACACGGCAATTTCATCTGAACTTTTCCCGGCGCCGGTCGCTCGGAACCTAAGTGAGTTCATTGCGGGGCAGGCGCAGCGTTGCGAACACTGACCCGGCACAAGAGCGTCCTTGGGGCGTTAAGGAGAGATGCTCAATGACGGCTGAAAAACCTTCTGAATTAAGCTACAACCCGCACATGCCGCTGTCGCAGGCCTTGCTGCTGCCGCGAATTGCCATTGAAAACACCATGCCGACCCTCGATGGCGGGCAGTTCGCCGTGAAGTCGATTGCCGGCCGTGAAATTGTGGTCACCAGCAAAGTGTTCGCCGACGGTCACGACAAACTCGCCGTGCGCATCCGTTGGCGCGAGGAAGGCGAGGAGACCTGGCAGACCGAGGTCATGGCTGATCAGGGCAACAATGGCTGGCAAGGCCAGTTCCGCCCTGAGCATCAAGGGCGTTTCCTCTATTGTATCGAAGCGTGGATCGACCATTTCGCCAGTTTCCAATATGAACTGGAGAAGAAACACAGCGCCGCTGTGCCTGTTTCGCTGGAGTTGCAGGAAGGCCGAACCATGGTGCAACAGGCCGCCGAACGCAGCGAAGGCCAGCTCAGCGAACAGCTCGCCGCGTTGCACCACGAGTTGTCCGGGCTGCTCGAAACCGAGCAGGTCGCGTTGTTCCTGCACTCGCGCAGTGCGCAATTGATGGCTGAGGCCGATCATCGCGCCTATCTGAGCGTCAGTCCGGAATTCCCGGTGGACGTCGAACGCGAACTGGCCGAATTTGCCAGTTGGTATGAACTGTTTCCGCGCTCGATCACCGATGATCCCCACCGTCACGGCACCTTTAATGACGTGCACGCGCGTTTGCCGATGATTCAGGACATGGGTTTCGACGTGCTGTATTTCACGCCGATCCATCCGATTGGCCGCGCCCATCGCAAGGGCCGCAACAACGCCCTGACCGCCGGCCCCGATGATCCGGGCAGTCCTTATGCCATCGGCAGTGAGGAGGGCGGCCACGAGGCCATTCACTCGCAACTCGGCACCCGCGAAGACTTCCGCCGACTGGTGGCCGCTGCCGCCGATCACGGCCTGGAAATCGCCCTCGATTTTGCCATTCAGTGTTCCCAGGATCACCCGTGGCTCAAACAGCATCCGGGCTGGTTCAACTGGCGTCCCGACGGCACGATCAAATACGCGGAAAACCCGCCGAAGAAATATCAGGACATCGTCAACGTCGACTTCTATGCGCCGGACGCGATTCCGAGCCTGTGGGTCGAGTTGCGCGATATCGTCATCGGTTGGGTCGAGGAGGGCGTGAAGATCTTTCGCGTCGACAATCCGCACACCAAACCGTTGCCGTTCTGGCAATGGCTGATCGCTGATGTGCGGGCGCTGTACCCGGAAGTGATCTTCCTCGCCGAAGCCTTCACCACGCCAGCGATGATGGCGCGGCTGGGCAAGGTCGGTTACACCCAGAGCTACACCTACTTCACTTGGCGCAACAGCAAGGCTGAGCTGGCGACCTATTTCACTGAGCTGAATGAATCGCCGTGGCGCGAATGCTACCGGCCGAACTTCTTCGTCAACACGCCAGACATCAACCCGGCGTTCCTCCACGAATCCGGGCGTCCGGGATTTTTGATTCGTGCGGCGCTGGCAACCATGGGCTCGGGCTTGTGGGGGATGTATTCGGGGTTCGAACTGTGCGAATCGGCTCCGGTGCCGGGTAAAGAAGAATACCTCGACTCGGAGAAGTACGAGATCCGCGTCCGCGACTTCACAGCGCCCGGCAACATCATTGCCGAGATCGCCCAACTCAACCGTATCCGCCGGCAGAACCCGGCGCTGCACACGCATCTGGGCCTGAAGGTCTACAACGCCTGGAACGACAACATTCTGTATTTCGGCAAGCGCAGCTTCGACGGCAGCAATTTCATTCTGGTCGCGGTCAGCCTCGATCCGCACAACGTGCAGGAGGCGAATTTCGAACTGCCGCTGTGGGAAATGGGCCTGCCCGATGACGCAACGACACACGGCGAAGACTTGATGAACGGGCATCGCTGGGACTGGCATGGCAAATACCAGTTCATGCGCCTGGACCCGGCTTACCAGCCATTCGGCATTTGGCGAATCACTGCCACCTAAGCATTGCCCAAACCCCTGTAGGAGCTGCCGAAGGCTGCGATCTTTTAAAAGCAAGATCAAAAGATCGCAGCCTTCGGCAGCTCCTACAGGGGGATCAGCACAATCAGATTCTGTGCAGAAACGAATTTTTCAGGAGTTTCACATGGCGAAGAAACCCAAGGCAGCCACCTTTATCAAAGACCCGCTCTGGTACAAGGACGCGGTGATCTATCAAGTTCACGTCAAATCGTTTTTCGACTCCAACAATGACGGGATCGGCGACTTTCCCGGCCTGATCGCTAAACTCGATTACATCGCCGACCTCGGCGTCAATACCATCTGGCTATTGCCGTTCTACCCCTCGCCACGTCGCGATGACGGCTACGACATCGCCGAATACCGCGGCGTGCACAGCGATTACGGGACCATGGCCGATGCCAAGCGTTTTATCGCCGAAGCGCACAAGCGCGGCTTGCGGGTGATTACCGAGCTGGTCATCAACCACACCTCGGACCAGCACCCGTGGTTCCAGCGTGCGCGCAAGGCCAAGCCCGGCTCGGCGGCGCGGGATTTCTATGTGTGGTCGGATGACGATCAGAAATACGACGGCACGCGGATCATTTTCCTCGACACGGAAAAATCCAACTGGACCTGGGACCCGGTTGCCGGCCAGTACTTCTGGCACCGTTTCTATTCGCACCAGCCGGATCTGAATTTCGACAACCCGCAAGTGATGAAAGCCGTGCTCTCGGTGATGCGTTACTGGCTGGACATGGGCATCGACGGCCTGCGCCTCGACGCGATCCCGTACCTGATCGAGCGCGACGGCACCAACAACGAAAACCTGCCCGAAACCCACGACGTCCTCAAGCAGATCCGCGCCGAGATCGACGCCAATTATCCCGACCGCATGTTGCTCGCCGAGGCCAATCAATGGCCGGAAGACACGCAGCTGTACTTCGGCGACACCGATGCCGCAGGCCTCAACGGTGACGAATGCCACATGGCGTTTCACTTCCCGTTGATGCCGCGCATGTACATGGCGCTGGCCCAGGAAGATCGCTTCCCGATCACCGATATTCTGCGCCAGACCCCGGAAATTCCCGCCAATTGCCAATGGGCGATCTTCCTGCGCAACCACGATGAACTGACGCTGGAAATGGTCACCGACAAAGAACGCGACTATCTGTGGAATTACTACGCGGCTGACCGTCGCGCGCGGATCAACCTCGGCATCCGCCGTCGTTTGGCACCATTGATGGAGCGTGATCGCCGTCGCATCGAATTGCTCAACAGCCTGCTGCTGTCGATGCCGGGCACGCCGACCCTGTATTACGGCGATGAAATCGGCATGGGCGACAACATCTACCTCGGCGACCGCGACGGTGTGCGTACGCCGATGCAATGGTCGATCGACCGTAACGGCGGCTTCTCCCGCGCCGACCCAGCGAGTCTGGTGCTGCCGCCGATCATGGACCCGCAATATGGCTATCTGTCGGTCAACGTCGAAACCCAGTCTGGCGATCCGCACTCGCTGCTGAACTGGACCCGCCGTCTGCTCGCGGTGCGCAAGCAGTCCAAGGCGTTCGGCCGTGGCTCGTTGAAAATGCTCTCACCGAACAACCGCCGTGTACTGGCCTACACCCGCGAATTCACCGATGCCGATGGCAAGCACGAAATTATTCTGTGCGTGGCCAACGTTTCGCGCAGTGCGCAAGCGGTGGAGCTGGACCTGTCGGCCTACGTCGGCATGGTGCCGGTGGAGATGCTCGGCGGTAACGCGTTCCCGCCGATTGGCCAGTTGAATTTCCTCCTGACCCTGGCGCCGTACGGTTTCTACTGGTTCGCGCTGGCGGCAGAAAATCAGATGCCGAGTTGGCACGTGGAACCGGCGCAAAGCCTGCCGGACTTCACCACGCTGGTGTTGAAAAAACGCATGGAAGAACTGCTCGAAGCGCCGTCGCGCACGACGCTGGAGCAAAGCATTCTGCCGAGCTGGCTGCAGAACCGCCGCTGGTTCGCCGGCAAGGACGCCGCCATCGAAAAAGTACATCTGGCTTATGGCGTGCGTTTCGGCGATGCGCAGCATCCGGTGCTGCTCAGCGAAATCGAAGTCACCAGCGTTGGGCAGACCAGTCGTTATCAACTGCCGTTCGGTTTCATTTCCGAGGATCAGGTCGGCCCGGCGTTGCCGCAGCAATTGGCCTTGTCCCGTGTACGCCGTGTACGACAGGTTGGTCTGATCACCGACGCGTTCAGTCTTGAAGCATTTGTTCGTGCAGTGCTGCAAGGCATGCAGAACAGCACCGTACTTGAGTCGAGCGAGGGCGAAATCCGCTTTGCGCCGACGCCGCATCTGGAAAAACTCGGCCTCGGTGCCGAATCGGAAGTGCGTTATCTGTCCGCCGAGCAATCGAACAGTTCGGTGGTGATCGGCAACAGCCTGGTGCTCAAGCTGATACGTAAAGTCGCTTCTGGCGTACACCCGGAACTGGAGATGAGCGCTTACCTGACCGAGGCCGGATTTGCCAATATCTCTCCGCTGCTCGGCTCGGTGATTCGCCGCGACGCCCAGGGCGAAGACAACCTGTTGATGATCGCCCAAGGCTACCTGAGCAATCAGGGCGATGCCTGGGAGTGGACGCAGAACAACCTCGAACGGGCGCTGCGTGATGAGCTGGCCGATGCCATGTCCGAGCAGGAACAGCATTACAACGCCCTCGGCGAGTTGAAGGATTTTGCCGGCATGCTCGGTCAGCGTCTGGGCGAAATGCATCAAATGCTTGCCGAGCCTACCGACAATCCCGACTTCGCTCCGCAGGTGTCGACGGTCAAGGATATGCAGGCTACGGGCAAGGATGTCGTGGCGCAGGTCGAGCACGCCTTGAAGCTGCTCAAGCAGCATCAGGGCGAACTCAATGCGGCGGATCAGAAACTGGTCAAACGTCTCATCGACGAGAAGAAAACCATCCTCACGCATGTGCAGGATCTGGCGAAAAAAGCCGTCGGCGGTTTACGCATTCGCGTCCACGGTGATCTGCATTTGGGCCAGGTGCTGGTGATCAAGGGCGATGCCTACCTGATCGACTTCGAGGGTGAACCGGCGCGGCCATTGAGCGAGCGTCGTGGCAAACACAGTCCGTACAAGGATGTCAGCGGCGTGCTGCGCTCGTTCGATTATGCGGCGGCGATGACCATCAACGTGCACAACGTTGACCACAGCGCTGAGTCTGAAACCGCGCGGCGTCTGGTCGCCGAGCGTTATCTGCATGAGGCCCGTGAGGCATTTGTTCAGGCATATCGCCGTGCGGCAGCTAGTCTTGATCATGCTTGGCAAGATCCTGAAGGTGCCGACGCCGCGCTGGCGTTGTTCGGCCTGGAGAAGGCGGCCTATGAAGTGGCCTATGAAGCCGAAAATCGCCCCACGTGGCTGCCCGTGCCGTTGCACGGTTTGTATGGGTTATTGACGGGGCTTAAACCCTTTTCCGATCTTGGTGGAGAGTAGTCATGAGTTTCTCGAACAAGGAACAGGGTGCGGTCAAAGAAACATTGCTGCCCTCGGCGAAAGATATCGACGCCTTGGTGCGCGCTGAACATCACGACCCTTTTTCCATTCTTGGCCCGCACGGCGATGGCGCTGGCGGGCAGTTCATTCGCGCTTATCTACCGGGTGCGTTGAGTGTCGTGGTGCTGGACAAGGACAGCGGTGAAGAACGCGGTCCGTTGGAACAGACCGAAACGCCGGGGTTGTTTGTCGGCCATTTCGATCAGCCGCGGCCGTATCAGCTGCGCACACGTTGGGCGGGCGGCGAGCAGGTCGCCGAGGATCCGTACAGCTTCGGCCAGTTACTCGGTGAAATGGATTTGTATCTGTTTGCCGAGGGTAATCACCGTGACCTCAGTGCGTGCCTCGGCGCGCAACTGAAAACCGTTGATGGCGTCGACGGTGTGCGTTTCGCCGTGTGGGCGCCGAATGCCCGACGCGTGTCGGTGGTTGGCGATTTCAACGTCTGGGATGGCCGTCGGCATCCAATGCGCCTGCGTCATCCGTCCGGAGTCTGGGAGTTGTTCATCCCGCGCCTGCAAGCGGGCGAGTTGTACAAATACGAGATTCTCGGTGCCCACGGCATTCTGCCGCTCAAGGCCGACCCGATGGCGCTGGCCACCAGTCTGCCGCCGGACACCGCTTCGAAAGTCGCCGAGCCGCTGCAAATCGACTGGCAGGATCAGGACTGGATGAGCAGCCGTCGTGACCGCCAGAAACACTCGGCGCCGCTGTCGATCTATGAACTGCACGCCGGTTCCTGGCAATGTGAGCTGGATGATCTGGGCGAAGTGGCCCGTCAGTACACCTGGCCGGAACTGGCCGAACGGCTGATTCCGTATGTGAAAGAATTGGGTTTCACTCATATCGAGCTGATGCCAATCATGGAGCACCCGTTTGGTGGTTCTTGGGGTTATCAGTTGCTCTCGCAATTTGCACCGAGCGCGCGTTATGGCACGCCGGCGCAGTTTGCCGAATTCGTCGACGCCTGCCACCGGGCCGAGATCGGTGTGATTCTCGACTGGGTACCGGCGCATTTCCCTACCGATACCCACGGTCTGGCGCAGTTCGACGGCACCGCACTGTACGAGTACGGCAACCCGCTGGAAGGCTTCCATCAGGACTGGGACACGCTGATCTACAACCTCGGGCGCACCGAGGTGCACGGCTACATGCTGGCCTCGGGGCTGCACTGGTTGAAGCATTTCCATATCGACGGCTTGCGTGTCGATGCGGTGGCGTCGATGTTGTACCGCGACTATTCGCGCAAGGCGGGCGAATGGGTACCCAACCGCCATGGCGGCCGGGAAAATCTGGAAGCCATCGACTTCCTCCGGCATTTGAACGATGTGGTCGAACTGGAAGCGCCGGGCGCGCTGGTGATCGCCGAAGAGTCCACCGCGTGGCCCGGTGTCAGTCAAAGCACGCAGCAGGGCGGTCTGGGTTTCGCCTACAAATGGAACATGGGCTGGATGCACGATTCGCTGCATTACATTCAGCAGGATCCGGTCTATCGCGCCCATCATCACAACGAGTTGAGTTTTGGTCTGGTCTACGCCTGGTCGGAGCGTTTCATCCTGCCGATCTCCCACGACGAAGTGGTGCACGGCAAGCATTCGCTGATCGACAAGATGCCCGGTGACCGCTGGCAGAAATTCGCCAACCTGCGTGCCTATCTGAGCTTCATGTGGACCCACCCGGGCAAGAAGCTGTTGTTCATGGGCTGCGAGTTTGGCCAGTGGCGCGAGTGGAATCACGATCAGCAACTGGACTGGTATCTGCTGCAGTACTCCGAACACAAAGGCGTGCAGAAACTGGTTGGCGATCTCAATCGACTGTATCGCGAAGAACCGGCACTGCACGATCAGGACGACGCGCCGCAGGGCTTTCAGTGGTTGATCGGTGATGATGCGATCAACAGCGTGTATGCGTGGTTGCGCTGGAGCAAGGACGGTAAACCGGTGCTGGTGGTGGCCAACTTCACGCCGGTGCCACGTCAGGCTTATCGCGTCGGCGTGCCGTTTGCCGGGCGCTGGGCAGAATTGCTCAATAGCGATGCCGACACCTATGCCGGTTCCAATTACGGCAATGGCGGCGGGGCGTTTACCGAGGAAGTGCCGAGCCATGGCCAGTCATTGTCGCTGGAACTGAATCTGCCGCCGTTGGCGGTGTTGATCCTCAAGCCAGAGAGCTGATCCGAGACCGCGTCGCTGCCATCGCGAGCAGGCTCACTCCTACACTTGAAATGCGTTCCCTTGTAGGAGTGAATCTGCTCGCGATGGCGTCAGCACAAACACTATCGCCGCCAGGCCAAACGCTACCAACGCATCCGCACCCCAAGGCTGCCAATGATCCCGTTCAAATCATTGTCATCGACATCACTGCTGTAATCCGCACTCACGTACAGACTCACCGCCGGCGTCACCCGTGCCACCAGACCTAATCCCAGTTCGACGGTGGATGACTTGCGGCTGCTGCTGATCTTGTCGACCTGATCCAGCGTCACCGTGCTGCCGGTGTAGACGGTGTGCCACAGGTTGGTGCGCACATAAGGTTCGACCGGCAAGCCATTCAAATCGTAACTGCCTTTCAAACGTGCACCGACGCGACCGCTCCACGCTGTCAGATCGGTGGAAGAAGCATTGCCCGAGCCTGCGTACGGCGTGTCGAGGGTGATGCGTTGATTGATCAATTGCGCCTGCGGTTCGACCACCCAGTTGTCACTCAGCCCTATCGGAAAACCGCCTTCCACCGAGAAGGTCATTGCGCTGCCTTCGGTGGCTTGCCTGGCGCCTTGGCCGTTGCGACTGAAACCACTGACCCGGCCACCGCTGGCCGACAGATCAACGTGCCAGCCTTGCGCACCGGTGAGGCTGTAATAAGCACCGAGGCTCTGGCCTTGCAGATTGAGGGTGTCACTGTTCGGATCGGCCAACGCGCGACTGGTGAGCACGCCGTTGCCATTGGCTTGAATCTGGTTGACGCCGCCGATCAGGCCGATGGTCTGGGTATGGCTGCTCCCTTTCACGGTCAATACGGCTGGCCCTTTGAAGTCGCCGCTGCCGGGCATCGCGTAGCCTGATGACAGCACATCGGTTTGCGCCTGCCGGGCGCTTCTGCCGTACAACTCATCCCAGGCGGACGGTGCGAGGTCTTCGGTAATCAAGCGTGTGCCCTGCAGATCGGGCCGTGGGCTGAAGCGTTGCGGTCCGGGGGTGATGACGGTGGCAGGCAAGGTCATTACGGGCACATCCGCGCGATACCACGGTGTGGTTTCATCCGCCGCAGAACCGGCCTGCGCCTCCATGGATGAGCACAGCAAGATAGAACTCGACACTGTGCAGAAAGTGATTTTGATCTCGTGTGGGCTGATTGAAGTTCTCATGGAGGTCTACCTTGCAGGCGCATGCATTCTCTCTGTGTGGCGTCTCTCCTACCCCGAACGAGGGGCGACCGAATGGAGCGGGGCGAGCCCTGACCGCTCGATTTTGCGAGTGTCCGAAGGCTCGTCCCGGGTAGTGATTCCGGGGGTAGTAAGGTAGAGATAAGAAGAGTCGAGCGCGCCCGTCAAGAAATTGAACGATGAGCGGTAGTGGTAAAACGGGCTTTGCAAGCGTTTGTTTTTCTGCACATAACTAAGTGGTTGTTTGCATGGATAAACGCGGTATAAGCCTCGCGTCAGGGGCATTCAGTTACCGACAGAAGGTCTGTCGGTAACTTTCAACCAACGAACGAGCTGCCTTATTGTGTCCTGCATTACTGTCACTATTGCGGCTACAGGTGCACTTCGACGGCCAGCGGCAGATGATCGGACAGATGCGTCCACGGCTTGTTACCGAGGATCTGTGGGTCATGACTGCTGGCATTGCGCAGGTAGATCCGGTCCAGCCGCAACAGCGGAAAGCGTGCCGGATAGGTCTTGGCCGGGCGCCCGTGATGGCGCTCGAACGCTTCGTGCAGATAGTCGCGACGGGCGAGGGCGACATTGCCCTGAAGCTGCCAGTCGTTGAAATCGCCGGCAATGATCACCGGAGCGTCATCGGGCAGGGATTCGAGCAACTGGCAGAGCAGTTGCAACTGCAATTGCCGATGGCTTTCGAGCAGACTCAAATGCACGCAGATCGCGTGAACCTCAGCGTGCCCCGGTACGTCGAGCACACAATGCAGCAGGCCACGGCGTTCGGGCCCGGTGATCGACACATCAAGGTTGCGGTACTCACGGATCGGGTATTTCGACAGCAGCGCATTACCATGATGGCCGTCGGGGTAGACGGCGTTGCGCCCGTAGGCGAAATCGCTCCACATGCTGTCGGCGAGAAACTCGTATTGCGAAGTTTGCGGCCATTCGTTGTAACGGCTCGAATGCCGCTCGTGTTCACCCACCACTTCCTGCAGAAACACCAGGTCGGCCGAGGTGCTACGCACCGCTTCGCGCAGTTCCGGCAGGATGAAGCGCCGGTTGAGCGCGGTGAAGCCCTTGTGGGTGTTGACCGTCAGTACCCTGAGACGATGAATGCCGGGCGCGTCGACAATATGACGCTTGGGATCGCTGGACACGTTCACTCCTCTGGATTGCGGGCCGCTTATTCATGCGACTGATGGGGAGGTGCGGCAGTTCCTTATGGATAATTTCGATTGCACATCAAACCCTGTGGGAGCGAGCTTGCTAGCGAAGGCGTCGTTCCAGTCGATACGAATATTGTGAATGTGACGGCCTCTTCGCGAGCAAGCTCGCTCCCACAGGGAATCAGAGATTCAGACAAACACGATTTCATAGGGCAGGCGCATTCTTTCGAGAATCACCGGCGGCAGCATCGGCGCAATGCCGATCGCCGGTTCGCCGTTGAGCTGGCTGGCGTAGGCGTGGGTGGCGTGGCTCTTGCGCGCGACGGTCCAGGTGTCGAGGCGCAGTTTGCGCGCGCGCTCCCAAGGGATCAGTTGCTGGTCGCGTTCGGGCCAGTGCCAGGCCCAGACCGGTACATCATGGAAGATCGCACCGGCCTGTTCAGCCGCTTGCGCACTGGCCCGGCCCACCGCTTCGTGGTCGTCGTTGCCATCGCCGCGCCAGGTGCTGAACACCACGTCGCCGGGGCGCAGGTAGCGGCCGATGAACTCGGTCACTTGCGCCTGCTGGTCGCACAGGGCGTTATCGGTGAAGCCGCCACGCACCCATTTCAGGCTGTGCATTGGCAGGCCGAGGCGGCGCAGGGCTTCGACGCTTTCCTGTGGGCGAAATACGCTCAGGCGTTTTTCCGACCACTGCCGCGAGCCGGGGTGGCTGGCACTGCCGTCAGTGATCGAGAGCAGTTGCAGCGGATGACCGAGGCTGGACAGTAATTGCAGCAGTCCGCCGCAGGTGACCACTTCATCGCCGGGATGCGGCGCGATGACCACGGCGCGGGCACCATCGGGCACCAGGCTGCGAGTATTGATGACGGGAATGTTGTCCAGTTGTGCGGCGCTGTTCCATATTTGCGCCGGCAGGCTGCTGTCGCTGAGGGATAACGTTTTCATGGTCTGACGTCCTTGTGTTGTCTCGCCCTCAGTCGTGTGCGTGGCAGTGATTGCCAGACGCCACCGACCCGTGAAGGCTGGTTGAATGCCGTGCGACGCTCCGAACCCTGGATTGCCGCGCAGCAGAGTATTGCTCATGAAGCCAGATCCGTCGCGTCACAGATCAATCTGATCCGCTTTTTTTTGCTCCATCTGTGCCAGATTTCGCAGATAGTCACCAAAGCCACCACGAGCACGGCTGTCGAACCGCGCGCTGGTGAGCACTTGCGGGCGATGACTCCAGGCGATGTTGGCACCGTCCCGTTCCAGCTCCCGTACCAACTGCACATCTTCATCGCAGGCCAACGGTTTAAAGCCTCCGGCCCAGCGATAGGCGTCGGCGCTGATGCCCAGATTCGCGCCGTGAATGTGCCGATGGCCATCACAGGCCCGGTAATGCCGGTGATAGCGGATTTGCGCCGCGGCATCGAACGACTCGTGCCAGCGTTCGACGGTGACGGTACCGCATACCGCGTCGGCCCCCAACCCCAGCTGGGCGACCAGCCAGTCGTCGGCGACCCGACTGTCGGCGTCCGAGCAGGAGATCCAGCGTGCGCCGCGTTCCAGCAACAGCTGTGCACCCGCCGCCCGGGCCTGGCCGACATTGCGCGCATCGATGTGCAGGCTCAGCACCGGATAGCGGCTGACAATCTGCGCCGAGCGGTCGGTGCAACTGTCGAGTACCACCAACACTTCAACCTTTTCGCCCGCCAGCAAACCGTGGCGGCTGGCGCGCATGGCCGCGTTCAGACAGTCGTCGAGCAAGTCTTCCTCGTTGTGCGCCGGGATCAGAATGCCGATCATCGCAAGCCCTCCAGTGCCGCCACCGAGCGCGGCTCGCGGCTCCACACCTCAAGGATAAAATCCGCTTCCTGATGCAGCGCCACTCGCGGCAGATGCAATTTTTCGTGGATCAGGTCATGAACCTGCCGCGCGTTCAGCGGGCAGCCATCGATGGGCGGACGCCAGTGACAGGCGAGGAACTGGCCGTCGGCAGTCAGGCAATCACTGGCCCGACGGATCACTTCTGTCAGATCTTCGCCATCGAGGTAGTAGCCGATCTCGCTAAATACGATCAGGTCGAATTTTTCCTCCGGCCAGTCGCCGGGAAGACGGTTTTGCCGCACTTCGGCATGATCGAACAGACTCAAACGCGTGCGCGCCAAGGTCACCGCCGCACTGGCGGTGTCGCAGCACAGCAGGCGATCACAGCGGCTGGCCAGTTCGGCACTCAACTCGCCGTTGGCGCAGCCCGGTTCGAAGATTGCCCGGTAGTGCGGACGCGGCAGGGCAGCGAGAGTGATCGCGCGTTTGCGCTGCTCGTACCAGCGCTCACGGAACGCCCACGGGTCGTCGTTGCCGGCAAACAGGCCATCGAAGTAGCGATCTTCGACACTCATAGAAACACCACTTCGAAGGGCTGTAGGAGGCGATCGAGCACATATGGCGCGAGCACCGGACCGAGTCCGGCGTCAGGATCGCCCTCCAGTTGACTGGCGAAGGCATGTACCGCGTGGCGCTTGCGCGCAACTTGCGCCGGCGTCAGGAGAATCTTGCGTGCGCGTTGCCACGGGACAAAGGCGTCTTCCGGGGTTGCCCAGTGCCAGGTCCACACCGGCAGTTCATGGCAACTCGCACCGACGCGGCGGGCAGCTTCGGCACTGGCGCGGCCGACGGCTTCGTGGTCGCAATGACCGTCTTCACTCCACGTGGTGAACAGCACGTCATCGGGGCGCAGATGACGCCCGATGAAATTGACCAACTCTGCTTCCTGAGCGGCCACCTGGGTGTCGCTGAAGCCACCGCGCAGCCACTTCACGCGATGCATCGGCAAACCGAGGCGGCGTAACGCTTCGGCAGACTCCTGCGGGCGCACCACGCTCAGACGTTCGACCGGCCAACGACTGGAACCGGGGTGACTGGCGCTGCCGTCGGTGACTGAAATCAGCTGCAGAGGCCGTCCAGCAGCCGCGAGCAATTGCAGCAAACCGCCACAACCCAGCACTTCGTCGTCCGGGTGCGGCGCGATAATCACCGCCCGTGCGCCGGGTGGCACCAGACTAAGGATGTCGATGCTGTCCAGTTCCGCCAGATGCCGCGAAGCCTGCCATTGATGCAGGCTCGTACCCTGACCGACAATCGGATTGGTTTTCATAGCGCCCATGCCTCCGCGGATTGCCCGGCAACCATTTGCCCGAGCGCAGCCAGATCACGTTCGGCGTGACTCTGACGCAGGAACACCGGCAGGTCGGCGCTGAGCCGGGCAAAGTGCCGATCCTTGCAAAACGGCCCGGCGCCGAGGGCGCGACCGACCTCTCGCTGCACCTGTTCAGCCGACTGCTCGACCACCGCGCGGGCACGACGGGCGAGCAGTTCGGCGTTGTCCTCGGGGTGTGCATCGATGTGCAGGGCGCTGAAACGCAGGACATCGGCGGCCGCCTGCAAGGCACTGTCGACCGCGCCGAGATGGGCGAGGGCGTGCGGCTCCGGGCGTTGCTCACACTGTGCGCGCAACGCTTCGGCAATTTGCCTTGCGGCGCCGTACCAGCACGCCGCAATACCGATCCCGCCTTGCCAGAAACCCGGTCGTTGCAGATAGTCGCCGGGATTGCCGATGGCCTGTGCTTCGGCGCCGTCGAACAGCACCTCCACGCTGCCAGTGGCGGCCATGCCCACGGCTTGCCAGCCTTGCTCGGTGACGGTCACGCCCGGTTGGTCGAGGGCGACGGCCACAAGTTGTTGCTGGTCATCGGCATCCCACGCGGTGAGCAAGGCGTGGCTGAGCACGGCTGCCCCGGAGCACCACGCCTTGCGCCCGTGCAGCGCGACCATGTGCCCGGCCGGGCTGACCTTGACCCGCGCCTGCGGCGGTTCCGCCGCCCACATGCCCCACGTACTGCCCGGTGTCGGCGAACCGCCCAATTGCTCGATGATCGCCAGTGCGTCGGTATGGCCTTCGAACAGTTTGCACAAACCGAGGTCATGCCCAGCGACCTCCGCCAGACACTGAAAACGTTCCAGCGTGCGGCCACTGCCCGGCAACGGCAAACGATCCAGCCCGGCCTCGACCAGCGCCCGCAGACAATTGCCGAGCGCTACGGTGTGCGGATAATCCGCCGGACGCCGGGCGAGATAACGGTGCAGGTCCATATCAGTCTTCTTCATCACGTTGCAGTTCGAACAGCAGCAGCGAGCGCCCGGTGACCGAGTATTCGTGGCCGAAATCGAAGCGTTCCTGACCGCGAATCGACGGCTGATTGGTGTCGATCATGCAAGTCCAGAAGCTGCCTTCCGGCACTTCCGGCAAGGTGAAATTGACGATGTCGTGGTGGGCGTTGACCACCAGCAGCAGCGTCGCATCCGCACCCTTGCGGCGAATCCCGGTTTCCTGCGCGCGGCCGTCGAGCAACATGCCCAGGCAGCGGTTGTGCGCATCGTGCCAATGCTCGGTGGTCATCTCGGTAGCGTCGGGTGCCAGCCAGGTGACGTCCTTGACGCCGATGTCCTCGTTGTACTCACCAACCAGAAAGCGGCCGCGACGCAGGATCGGATAAGCCAGACGCAACTTGATCAGGCGCTTGACGAATTTCAGCAACGCCTTGCCGTCCTCGCTCAGGTCCCAGTTGACCCAACCGATCTCGCTGTCCTGGCAATAAGCGTTGTTGTTGCCGTCCTGGGTACGGGCGAATTCATCACCGGCGACGATCATCGGCGTGCCTTGAGCGAGCAGCAGGGTGGCGAAGAAATTGCGCATCTGCCGATGGCGCAGGGCATTGATTTCGGGATCGTCGGTCGGGCCTTCTACGCCATGGTTCCACGACAGGTTGTTGTTGCTGCCGTCCTGATTGTTTTCGTCGTTGGCTTCGTTGTGCTTGTCGTTGTACGACACCAGGTCGTTGAGGGTGAAGCCGTCGTGGGCGGTGATGAAATTCACCGACGAGTACGGCCGCCGTCCGCGCTGGTTGAACATCTCGCCGGAGGCGGTCATGCGACTGGCGAAGTCGGCAACCTGGCCGTCGTCACCTTTCCAGAACGCGCGCACGGTGTCGCGGAACTTGTCGTTCCATTCGACCCAGCCCGGCGGGAAGTTGCCCACCTGATAGCCGCCGGGGCCGCAGTCCCACGGCTCGGCGATCATTTTCACCTGACGCAGCACCGGGTCCTGACGGCAAGCGACGAGGAAGCTGTGACGCTCGTCGAAACCATCGTGATAGCGGCCGAGAATAGTCGCCAGATCGAAACGGAAGCCGTCGACGTGCATCTCGCTGGCCCAGTAACGCAGCGAGTCGGTGACCATTTGCAGCACGCACGGATGGCTCAGGTCCAGCGTGTTGCCGGTGCCGGAATCGTTGATATAGAAGCGCTTGTCGTCCGGCATCAAACGGTAGTACGAGGCGTTGTCGATGCCGCGCATCGACAGGGTCGGACCTTGCTCGTTGCCCTCGGCGGTGTGGTTGTAGACCACGTCGAGAATCACTTCGAGATTGGCTTCGTGCAGGTGCGCAACCATCTCCTTGAACTCGGCGATCTTGCCGCTGGCCAGATAACGCGGGTCCGGAGCGAAGAAGGCGATGCTGTTGTAGCCCCAGTAGTTGGTCATGCCTTTGTGCAGTAGATGCTGGTCATTGACGAAGGCGTGAATCGGCAGCAACTCGACGGTGGACACGCCGAGCTTGCGAATATGTTCGAGCACATCGTCGACCATCAGCCCGGCGAAAGTGCCGCGTACGTTCTCCGGCACCGAAGGGTGACGCATGCTGATGCCGCGCACGTGGGTTTCGTAAATGATGGTTTTGTCCCACGGCACGCTGACGCGATGGTCGTTGCCCCAGGTGTGCGCCGGGTCGATGACTTTGCACTTGGGCACGAACGGCGCGCTGTCGCGCTCATCGAAACTGAGGTCGGCGTCAGGGTGGCCGATGGTGTAGCCGAACAGCGCTTCCGACCATTTCAGTTCGCCGACCAATTGCTTGGCGTACGGGTCGATGAGCAGTTTGTTGTGGTTGAAGCGGTGACCGTTGGCCGGGTCGTACGGGCCGTAGACGCGGTAGCCGTAAATCAGCCCCGGGTGCGCATCGGGCAGGTAGCCGTGGTAGATCTCGTCGGTGTATTCCGGCAGTTCGATGCGTTCGAGTTCGACTTCGCCGGCATCGTCGAAGATGCACAGTTCGACCTTGGTGGCGTTGGCGGAAAACAGAGCAAAGTTCACCCCCAGACCATCCCAGGTCGCACCGAGCGGGAAGGGCAGGCCTTCACGGATTCTCGACGGCTCGGCGTGCGCGGCGGGTTCGGCATTCTTTGGACGGGTCATGATTGCTCCTGCAAAACGGGTAATTTCTGGGCTTACACATCCCCCTGTAGGAGTGAGCCTGCTCGCCATAGCGGTCTATCAGGCGACATCGATGTTGAATGTCAGATCGCTATCGCGAGCAGGCTCACTCCTACAGGGGATTGGTGGGTTTCTTGAGGACGAACGCGCCCTCGGTGGCGAGCGAACCCGCCACACGGTCATTCAGTTCAATCGTCGTTAAAGCGTCAGATCGCCGAAGGCTTCTTCGGCGCCCGAGGCTTTTTCTCAGCGGGCTTTTCACCCGGGGGAATCACTTTTGCAGCGCTGGCCGGTTTGGCTTTGGCCGCAGGTTTTGGCTTGGCGGCTGGGGCCTTGGCCTCACTAGTCTTGCCCGCGGCTTTACTGCCAGCGGCTTTTGGCGGTTTCTTCGGCGCCAGCGCTTCGGCTTCAGCGAGTTTGCGCGCCATTTCCCAATGGCGCTCCTCGTGCCCTTCAGGCTTGCCTTCCGATTCCCAGATTTGATAGGCGAATTCGCGAATGCGTTTATCGTCGGTACTCATCGCAATGCTCCTGAACTGAACTCATGCTTGTGTTAAGTGTTGGATAAAGAGATTGACCGGGACATCCCCCAGCGCGTCGCTGATATTCAGCTCCCTGTTTTTTGTGACTGCGCTGCTTGAAAAAAGTCCCTTCAGGTTTGTTTCAGAGGCGGCGAACGGTAGAACCACCCGCGTGTCGCCCCAGCGCAGCGCATCGACTTGAGGTACAGCACCGTTTTCCAGCAGCTTTGCGCAACGGATCGGCACGATCACGATGGCCTGCTTGCCCTCGTACTCACGGGCAAACGCGAGCACGTTGTGCGCCTGACTGCCGAGCACTTCCAGGGCCTGGTAGTTGCCACGGCGGAACAGCTCGGCATGCTCGACACGCAGGTTCAACACCTGGGCGATCAAGGCTTGCTTGATGCGCCCGTCACGCCAGTTCGCCAACAACTCCACAGGTGGCAATGGCTCCTGCAAGGCGTGTTCACGAGCGGCATAATCCACCGGCCGGCGATTGTCCGGATCGACCAGGCTGAAGTCCCAGAACTCATTACCCTGATACAAATCCGGCACCCCCGGCACGGTCATGCGCAGCAAGGTTTGCGCCAAGCCATTGAGGGCGCCGGCAGCGGCGATGCTGTTGACGGTCTTGCTTAGTGCGGCGCGCAGCAGCTCGCCTTCTTCACCGGTGAGGAGTTTTTCGGTGAATGCCTGCGCGGCGTTTTCATAGGCTTCGTTAGGCGCACTCCAACTGCTTTGCAACTTGGCTTCACGCAGGGCTTTCTGCTGCCATTGCCAGATACGTTTGGCGTAATCGGCGAACCCGGCCTGATCGTCATCGCGCAGTTGCAGCGGCCAACTGCCGAGCAACGCTTGATAGAGGATCAGCTCATCGCCGCTCGACGGCATCTGATCGTCAACGCGCACCGGGCGGGCGAGGGCGCGCCACAGTTCGATCTGCTCGGCGTACCAGTGGCTGCGCTCACTGAGCACGGCCAGACGCGCGCGGGTGTCTTCGCCGCGTTTGTGATCGTGGGTCGCGGTGGCCAGCAAGTTGTCGGGGAACTCGTCCAGCCGTTGCTGATTGACGGCATGAAAGTCGCTGACCGGGGCGCTGAACTGCTCGGTGTTGTAGCCAACGTCATTACGCGACAACAGTACCGCCGAGCGATACAGCGCGGTGTCTTCCACGGCTTTCGCGGCTGCCGGTGAAGTCAGTTGCTGAAAGCGTACGCAGGCATGCTTGAGGATCTTGCGCGAGCGACCACGCGGTTTGCGCCGCCATGGCGTGCCACCTAGCCAAGCGGCAACGCAGTCGAGCACCGGCCAATCGGCTTCGCTCAGCGTTTGCCGGGCCCCGTCCATGGCCTGCTGGAAAAACACCTCGTCCTGCTCGGAGCGACCCATCGCACTGATGTAAGTGCGATAGACCGGGAAGTGCACGATCAGCGCTTGCAACACCCGGCGGATCGCACCGAGGGTCAAGTCGCGAGTCATCAGGTCATCGCGGGCGACCTGCAGCAGGGCCTGGGCGACGCTTTCGCAATCACTGGCCAGCGAGCCGTTGAGGATCTGCTGACGCGCCAGTTGTGCCTCTTCGATGAACGCGGCGGGGCGCTCGGTGCGCCGTTGCCAGAGGTCACCGAGCACGTGTTCGCCGTCCGGGTCATGTTGCAGCAATGACAGCTGATTCATGAACTCGTAACCGGTGGTGCCGTCCACCGCCCAGTCGCGGTGCAGGGTTTCGCCGGCGCCGAGGATCTTCTCGACGTAGATCGGCAAATGCCTGCCCGGTGCCAGCAGATCAACCCGGCGGCGCAGTTTGCGGCAGTAACCACGCGGATCGGCGAGGCCGTCGATGTGGTCGATGCGCAAACCGTCGACCAAGCCTTCGGCGATCAACTGAAAGATTTTACCGTGGGTGGCTTCGAATACCGCCGGACGTTCGACGCGCAAACCGCCGAGTTCGTTAATGTCGAAAAAACGCCGCCAGTTGATGTCATCTGCCGCCGTACGCCAGCTCGCCAGGCGATAGCTTTGGCGTTCCAGCAACTGATGCAGTTTGTCGAAGCCTTCTTCGCTGCTCGAATCGTAATGCTTCAGGTTGTTCTGGATCGCTTCGAGGATCTGCGGATCAATCGCCAACTGGCGCAATTCTTCTTTCAGCGGAATCGCCAGCGAATGGGCATCGGTCTGATAGCTGAGGGAACTGAAGCGATCGGCCAGCGCCTTCAACGTTTCCTCGGACCTGAGCAATTCACCGTAATCGTTCGGGCAGATCGGGAAGTGATGGTCGTAATGCTCGACATGGAAACTGCCTGTCTGCGCATTGAACTGCAGTTTCAGCGTGCCTTCCTGCAAGGCCACACCGTAATCGCTGCCAAGAAACGGTAGCAGCAATTGGCCTTCCATCAACGGGTCCGGCGAGTGCCATTGAATGTCGAAGAACTCGCCGTAAGGGCTCAGTCGCCCCCATTCCAGCAAGTCGAGCCACCACGGGTTGTCGTTGCCACCGACGGCCATGTGATTGGAGACGATGTCGAGGATCAGGCCCATGTTGTGTTCACGCAGGGCGCTGACCAAGCGCCGTAACGCCGCTTCGCCACCGAGTTCCGGGTTGACCTGGGTCGGGTCGACAACGTCGTAGCCGTGCATCGAGCCGGCCCGCGCCGCGAGCAACGGTGAGGCGTAAATATGGCTGATGCCGAGCCGGGCGAAGTACGGCACCAGTGGCACGGCTTGTTCAAGGGTAAAACCCTTATGAAATTGCAGGCGCAGTGTTGCGCGCAGGGGCTGGATAAGCGCTTGATTCATTGGTCACGCTCGGCAGCCTGAAGACGCGCGCACGCGAGTAGTTCCAGACGTCGCGCCGCATCCGCGCCATCGAGCAGCGCCTCACTGGTGCCGGGCAAGCGCCGTGACCAGTTTGGATGGGTGTCGATGGTGCCCGGCAGATTCGCTTGTTCGTTGATGCCTAGCGCATCTTCCAGCGGCAACAGCACCAGAGGGGCACGGGTGTGTCCGAGGAAACGCACCGCGGCATCGACCACTTGATCGGCCTCGTGGGATTCCTCGCGAAAATTCTGCGGGTCCTGACTCAAGGCGCTGCGCAAACCTTCGCGTTCACGCTGGCGGTGCTGGCGCCATTCGATTTCACCGTTGGCATCGACAAACCCCAAGCGCGCATTCCAGTCGATATCGCGGCCATGCCACCAGCCGTTGAGCGTCGGCAGGTCGTGGGTGCTGGTGGTGGCCAATGCGTTGTCCGGCCAGTCGAGAATCGGCTTGAAGTAAGTGTTGTCCTGCTCGAACAGCAGCACGCGCATGCCGAGCATCGAGCGGGCGATAAGTTTTTCACGCAAGCCATCGGGCACGGTGCCGAGGTCTTCACCCAGGACAATCGCTTGGTGGCGATGGGATTCAAGGGTCAGTAATCGCAGCAAGTCGTCGACCGGGTAATACAGATAGGCGCCATCGGCAGGTACTGCGCCGTTGGGAATCACCCACAAGCGTTGCAGGCCCATGACATGGTCAATGCGCAGGCCGCCGGCGTGGGCGAAGTTGGCGCGCAGCATGTCGATGAAGGCGCGAAAGCCGTTGCGGATCAGACCTTCCGGCGAGAACGCGGAAATGCCCCAACCCTGGCCAGAGCGATTGAGAATGTCCGGCGGTGCGCCCACGGTCAGCGAGGCGAGCAGTTCATCCTGAAAACTCCAGGCCTGACTGCCAGCACCGTCGGCGCCCACCGCCAGATCGGCGATCAGGCCAATGCCCATGCCGGCGCTGCGGGCGGCGGTTTGCGCACGTTCCAGGCAACGGTGGATCAGCCATTGGCAAAAAGCGAAATAGCCAATGCGTTCGGCGTATTCTTCGGCAAACGCTTCGAGCGCTGCACCGCGTGGGTCGTGCCAGTGTTCTGGCCATTGCCGCCAGTCGAGGTTTTCGCCACGGGCGGCGCGCATTTCCTGAATAGCTTCGAAACGGCAGTGATTTTCCAGTGCTTCGCCACCGGCGTGGCGGAAACTGGCGAAGTCCGGGTGCAGCGGATGCTCACCGGCGATGAAACCTTCGTACAACGCTTGCAAGAGTTTTTGCTTGGCGTCGGCGGCGCTCGGCCAGTCGATCAGTGTCAGGTCTTCCAGTTGCGCGAACTGCTCGGCCAGGCCGGCCGCGTCGATCGCATCACGCAAGGCGCGCTCACCAAGAATGGCCCCGGGTGCCGCGTACAGAGAATTGAGGAACAACCGACTGGATGGCGAATAAGGGCTGTAGCGCCCGGTATCGGCGCTGAACATGGCGTGCAGCGGGCTGATCGCCAGGGCATCGGCGCCGCGCTCACCGGCCACGCGGACCAGATCTTCCAGTGCTTGGGTATCGCCGAAACCGCCGTCGCCGGCGCGGCGCAAGGCATACAGTTGCGCACTCAGGCCCCAGACGCGGGGAATCGGATTATCCACCGCATCGCCGACGCTGAAGCAGCGCTCCGGGGCCACGGCCAGGGTGAAATACTGATCGCTGATGTGCACCTGTTGATAGCCGACCGGGATCAGTCCCGGCAGTATCGCTTCAGAGTCGAGTTTCAGGTTCAGCCGCGAGCCGTCTTCAAGGTGGATTTCACACGGCGTCTCCGGCGCGAAGTACCGCGCCAGATCCACGCCGACCCCGACATCGGCGGTCAACAGCGGCGGCAGGTAGCGGTCTTGTTGAACGGCTTGCAGTTCCAACAGGCTGGCGTCGATTTCCTGCGCCGTGCTGGCCGGGTGGCCGAGGCCGATCAGGACATTGCGCAGCACCGCCGGGGCGACTTTTTGCGGGCGGCCGTTGGCGTCGATCCAGTCGACGGCAAGGCCGGCTCGGCTGGCAAGAATTTCCAGTTGCGCATCGCTCATAGGCGCTCTCCATCCAGAGGTTGCAAAGGGGTTGCGGCCGTGAGGCTGACAAGCGCGCAATACGCGGGCAGTTCGCCCGATTCCGACAGATCGGCGGTGGATGGCTGCTGAAACAACCACACGGCCTCGGTCTGTGGAGGGTTGACCACTGGCGTGTCGCTGAGGTTCAGGTCAATTCGCAGCTCGCTGCCATTGCCCAGCCGCCAGCGTGCGCTGACCGCGCCGTAACCGAGCATATGGGCGCCGAGGGCCTGAGTGCCGGACAGATGGGGAATGATGTATTGATGGCGAAATTGCAGGAGCTTTTGGTACAGCGCGAGGGTTTCCTGCTGTTTTGCGCTGCCGTTGCCGATCAACCTTGGCTGTGAGGCGTGGAAAGTTTTTTCGCCATTCGGATCGGGAATCTGCTCACGTTTGTGCGGGTCGGCAAAGGCGCTGAATGCGGCAAATTCATTGCGCCGGCCCTCACGCACCAACTCGGCCAGTTCGCCGTGGTGACTGGTGAAAAACAGGAATGGCTGCTCGGCGGCAAACTCATCGCCCATGAACATCAGCGGAATCATCGGCGACAGCAGCAACAACACGGTCGCTGCCTGTACGGCGCGCGGATCGGCCAGATGATGCAGGCGTTCGCCGAACGCGCGGTTGCCGATCTGGTCGTGGTTTTGCAGGAACAGCACAAACGCCGTGGACGGCAGGTGTTCGCTGGGCTCGCCACGCGGTTCGCCATGGCGGGTGATGTGTCCCTGGAAGACAAACCCCTGACTCAGGCAGCGCACCAATTGTTCGGTGGGTTGCGCGGCGTAATCGGCGTAATAGGCGTCGGTTTCGCCGGTGAGCAGAACGTGCAAGGCGTTATGACCGTCGTCATTCCACTGCGCGTCGTAGTCGTATTCGAGCAGGCTCGACTGGTTGAGTTCGTTTTCCACGGTCAGCCAGACATGCCGGCTCGGGTCGATCTGCGCGCGGATACGCTGGGCCATCTCGGTGAGGAAATCCGGGTCTTCGATGGCATGCACCGCGTCCAGGCGCAGACCGTCGAAGCGGTATTCGAGCAACCACATCAAGGCGTTTTCGATGAAAAACTCGCGCACTTCGTCGCGGCGAAAATCGATCGCTGCACCCCATGGCGTGTGTTTGTCTTCGCGGAAAAAGCCTTTGGCGTAACGATGCAGGTAATTGCCGTCGGGGCCGAAGTGGTTGTAAACCACGTCGAGAATCACCGCCAGACCATGACCGTGGGCGCTGTCGATCAGGTGTTTGAGTTGTTCCGGCGTGCCGTAGGAGGCTTGCGGGGCGTAGGGCAAAACACCGTCGTAGCCCCAATTGCGTTCGCCGGGGAATTGCGCCAGCGGCATCAGTTCGATGGCGGTGATGCCCAAGCCTGCAAGCCGCGCCAGATGTTGTTCGACTTCAGCGAAACCCCCGAGCGCACCGACGTGCAACTCGTAGATCACCGCTTCGCTCCATGGCCGACCGTGCCAGGCCGTGTGTCGCCATTGATAGGCCAGCGGATCGACCACCACACTGTGGCGGTCAAGGTCGCCATCCTGCGCCCTGGAGGCCGGATCGGGCACCTCCAGTTCGCCGTCGATGTTATAGCGGTAGCGGGTGCCCGCCGGACAGCGGGCCTTGATCACAAACCAGCCGTCTACCTGAGGCAGCATCGGCAGCGACTGGCCGCTTTCAAGTTCGACACTCACGTAAAACGCATCCGGCGCCCATAGCGCAAATTGCGTGTGTTCGGCGTCCAGCATGATCGCGCCGTGGGGCCAGGTTTCAGTAGACCGTAACGGCATCGTGGTGAACCTCCCTGGTTATTTGTGGTGAGCTTTACCCAGCGCCTTGGCGACCAGTTGTTCGTAGAGTTCGGCGTACGGTTCGACCGCTTTGCACCAGTTGAACGGCGCAGCCATCGCCCGGCAACGCATGGCATTGAGCAGTTCGGGGAAGGCGAACACCTTGAACGCGCGGCTCAGGGCTTCCTGATAGCTTTCAGCGGTGGATTCGTCGAAGAGAAAACCGGTGACGCCGTTTTCAATGGTGTCGGCCAACCCGCCGGTATTGCGTGCGACCGGCAGCGAGCCGAAACGCTGGGCGTACATCTGGCTCAAGCCGCAAGGCTCGTAACGCGAAGGCATCAGCAGGAAATCGCTGCCGGCAAACATGCGTCGGGCGTCGGTTTCGTTGAAGCCGATGCGCACGCCGATCTGGCCTGGGAAGCGCAGGGCCAGTTCGCGCATGGCTTGTTCTTCTTCAGGTTCGCCGCGACCGATAATGGCGATCTGGCCACCGTTTTTTACGATGTACTCGGATACCGCGATCGTCAGGTCCAGACCTTTTTGATAGACCAGTCGCGACACCACGGCGAACAGCGGGCCTTCTGAGTCATTCAATTCAAATAATTCACGCACATGCGCAGCGTTGACCGCTTTACCTTCCCAGTCACCAATGGCAAACGGCGCGAACAGGTGCGGATCGGTGGCGGCGTCCCAGCTCTCGTCGATGCCGTTGGGGATGCCGCTAAGTAAACCTTGCTGGGTCTTGGCGGCGAGAAAGCCGTCGAGGCCGCAGCCGAAATCCGGGGTGGTGATTTCCTGCGCGTAAGTGGCGCTGACCGTGGTGATATGGCTCGAATACGCCATGCCCGCCTTGAGGAATGACATCTTGCCGTAGAATTCCATGCCTTCCTGTTGCAGGGCATGGGTGGGAATACCCAGCTCGGGGCAGGAGCCGAGGCTGGTCACGCCTTGATAGGCGAGGTTGTGAATGGTGAACAGGGTCGGCGTGCGCTGCCCGCGCCAGTGCATATAGGCCGGGGCGAGACCGGCCGGCCAGTCATGGGCATGCACCAGATCCGGGCACCAGTGAATTTGTGCAAGGTTGGCGGCGATGTCGGCAGCAGCCAGACCCAAACGGGCGAAACGAATGTGGTTGTCCGGCCAGTCGCGGCCGTTGTTGGCGCCGTAGGGCGAGCCTTCGCGCTCGTACAATTCGGGGCAGATCAACACGTAGATCACCAGACCGTCCGGCATGTCCATGCGGCCGATCTTGCACGGTGGTAGCGCCGCATGGCCGCCAAGTTCGCCGATGATGTGGATCGGGTTCTCGCTGTGCATCACTTGCGGGTAGCCGGGGATCAACACCCGCACATCGTGCAGATGAGCCATGGCGCGGGGCAGGGCGGCAGATACGTCACCCAGGCCGCCGGTCTTGACCAGATCGGCAATTTCCGAGGTAACAAACAACACTTTTTTCTTGTTGGGGTTCTGGCTCGCTACTGGAGTCAGCGTTTTGGTGCCGGGGACGTTGATCTGTCGGCTGCCGGGAACACTGACGGTGCTCGATTCACCAACCGCCTGCTGAGCACGCTCTCCCTGAATATCCAATGCCGCACTGATCATATGAATCTCCCGTCTCGTTGATCTGATTCTTGTCTTGAACAAGCGATGTCCATGGCCAAGTCCTGTGGCCGGGCGCAAACGCGCCACGCATCGGTGAGCAAACGCTACCCAACACGCGCAAGCAGAATGGGTGATTGGGCCGTTGCAAGGATTGCACCAGTCGCTTTGGCCCTGTCTTTCTGATGACCTGTCGCCGCGCGCAAAAGTTTCGACTTTTTTTCGGCGATGTGACTGGTCGGTTTTACCCCGCGAAAGTCAGTCTAGGCCAGATCCTAGAGCGGGCCAGAGCAAATGGGTAAATTGTTCGACAATCGGTTGGCTGTCAGCACCAACCTTGCTTTTGAGGAGCAAACGCACCGACGAAGTGCAGGTTTTTCTGCGAGGGAGGGCCAAAACGGTGACTGGACGGTCACGATTTTGTGCTAGCGGGAAGGGCGGTTGCACTGTTGTGGTGCGGGCAGTTTGTTGATCGGCTGACACAGACAACACCTGTAGGAGCTGCCGAAGGCTGCGATCTTTTGATTTTGCGTTTAAAAGCGAAGATCAAAAGATCGCAGCCTTCGGCAGCTCCTACAGTGGGGGTTAATTTAACGCACGAATTGGATTACCAGCCGCCCATCCCTGAATATCCTCGATCATCTGCGAAAAGAACTGTTCATAGTTCTGCCGACTGACATACCCCACATGCGGAGTCGCCAAGACATTGTCGAGTGTGCGAAACGGGTGCATGTCCGGCAACGGCTCGTGTTCGAACACATCCAGCGCTGCCCCGGCGATGTGCTGTTTCTGCAAGGCCTTGATCAGCGCCGCTTCATCGACAATCGGCCCGCGCGCGGTGTTGACCAGTAGCGCCGTCGGCTTCATCCAGCCCAGCGCCTGCGCATCGACCAGGCCGCGACTGCGCTCGCTGAGCACCAGATGCACCGACAACACATCGGCCTGCTCGAACAGTTCCTGCTTGTTCACGTAGGTCACGCCAACCTGCTGCGCCCGTTCGGCTGTGAGGTTTTCGCTCCAGGCGATGACCTGCATGCCGAACACCTGACCGAACTGCGCAACGCGCTGGCCAATACTGCCGAGACCGAGAATGCCGAGGGTCTTGCCATGCAGATCGCCGCCCAGTCCTTGCTGCCAATGACCGGCGCGCAGGGCATTCGCCTCATTCACCAGATTGCGCGTGGCCGCCATGATCAGCGCCCAGGTCAACTCCGGGGCGGCGTGCTTGTAACTGTCGGTGCCGCAGACCTTGATCCCCAGCCTGGCGGCCGCTTGCATATCCAGCGCTGCGTTGCGCATGCCGCCGGTGACCAGCAACTTGAGATTGGGCAAACGCTTGAGCAAGTCTTCGTCGAACCGCGTGCGCTCGCGCATCACGCAAATCACCTCGTAGCGGCCCAGCCGTTCGGCCAGTGTGGCGTTGTCGGCCGGGTAATCGTGTTCAAAGGTCACTTCACCGAGGCTATCGAGCACTGACCAGTCGACCACGTCGCGGGCCACGTCCTGCCAGTCATCGATCACTGCAATCTGCACCGCCATCAGCCTTACCTCATCAACGCACGGGATTGGATGTATTCAGCCAGTCGAGCAGGGCCTTGTGGAACTGCGCCGGTTCTTCCATTTGTGGCGCGTGGCCCATGCCGGGAAACTCCACCAGCGTCGACTGCGGGATCAGCTTGGCAACCTGTTTGCCAAGCACCTCATAGTGGCCGATTTTCGCCTTCACCTCAGGCGGTGCGAGGTCCTTGCCGATGGCTGTGGTGTCTGAGGTGCCGATCAGCAGCAGGGTCGGCATCTTCAAGTCCTTGAACTCGTAGTACACCGGCTGGGTGAAAATCATGTCGTAAATCAGCGCCGAGTTCCACGCCACTTGCGTCTTGCCCGGGCCTTTGCTCAGGCCGGCGAGCATGTCTACCCAACGGTCGAATTCCGGTTTCCAGCGGCCGTCGTAATAGGTGGTGCGTTCATAGTCGCGAATGCCCTGGGCGCTGACTTTCAGCTCGCGCTGATACCACTGATCCACGGTGCGATAGGGCACGCCGAGGGCCTTCCAGTCTTCCAGACCGATCGGGTTGACCAGTGCCAGTTGCTCGACCTGCTCGGGAAACAGCAAGGCGTACCGGGTGGCGAGCATGCCGCCGGTGGAGTGGCCGAGCAGGGTGGCTTTTTGAATGCCCAGCGCTTTGAGCAACTGCTGAGTGTTGGTCGCCAGTTGCTGGAAGCTGTACTGATAATTGTCGGGTTTGCTCGAGGTGCAGAAGCCGATCTGATCCGGCGCGATCACCCGGTAACCGGACTCGCTCAAGGCCTTGATCGAACTGTCCCAGGTGGCTGCGCAAAAATTCTTGCCATGCATCAGCACCACGGTGCGGCCATTGGCCTTGCCGTGAGCGGCGACGTCCATGTAACCCATCTGCAGGGATTTACCCTGGGACTGAAAGGCAAAGTGTTTAAGCGTGTAAGGGTATTCGAAGCCTTGCAGCTCCGGGCCATAGGCCGGGCCTTCCGGCGCGGCTTCGCTTGGCGTTGCGGCCTGTGCCGACAGGGGCAGGGCGGCGCAAAGAAACAGGCCGGGTAGCCAACGGGAAAACATGACAGACATAAGGTCAAACTCCGTTTGAAATCGGCCGATGCTGGAATGACTGGATTATGCCGACGTTAAACACAGGCAATCACCGCGCCTGATCGTTCAACCCAGCCAGCCCAGCGTCAGCAAGGCCAGCACACCATAGCGTGCAGCTTTGGCCAGGGTAACGATCAATAAAAACCGCCCGAGCGGTTCACGCATGACGCCGGCAATCAGTGTCAGCGGATCGCCAACGATCGGCAACCAGCTCAGCAGCAACGACCAGTGGCCGTAACGCTCATAGTGTTTGCGCGCCCGGGCCATGTGCGCGGGGCTGACCGGAAACCAGCGCCGATCCTGAAAGCGCTCGATGCCACGGCCCAGCCACCAGTTGACCAACGAACCGAGTACGTTGCCCAGCGTCGCCACGGCGAGCAGACCCCACAGCCAGTAGCGTTCGCTGACGATCAAACCGACCAGCAATGCCTCGGACTGCAGCGGCAACAGGGTCGCTGCACCGAACGCGGCAAAGAACAGCCCGAAGTAGGCGGCGCCGATCAATGGGCCGGGTAGTCCGCCACGACGACGTCAGCGCCATTCTTCTTCAGGCCGATAACCTGATAAGCATCGCTCATGCCGTCCATTTCCATGCCCGGCGAACCCATCGGCATACCCGGTGCGGCGACGCCGAGCAGGTCGTCACGCTTGCTCAGGGCCAGCACTTGTTCTGCCGGCACATGACCCTCGACGAATTTGCCGTTGATGATTGCGGTGTGGCACGACGCCAGGCGCGGCGGTACGCCATGTTGTTGCTTGAAGCTGCTCATGTCGCTTTCGACGTGGTCTTCGACCTTGAAACCGTTGGCTTCGAGGTGGCTGATCCATTTTTTGCAGCAGCCGCAATTGGCGTCACGATGGACTTCGATGGGGATCAGATCGGCGGCTTGCGCCAGGGAGGAAATGAACAGGGCGCTCAGGGCGACCAGACGCAGGTGGGTACGCATAGCGGATTCTCGGCTCGGGTGACGATCAGAAAAGAACGCATTTTGACCGGTTTTTGCCGCCTGGCATCAACGCAATGTTTCCAGTTGTTGCGAGACGGGCTGGCAGGATGATCGTAGATCAAGGCTGACAGGTTGCTGAGCGCGAGATGACAAAGTTGTCAGGTGGCAATTGTGTGAACACCGTCGAACCTTGTGGGAGCGAGCCTGCTCGCGAAGGCAGTGTGTCAGGCACTGGATGCAGTGACTGAAAGGACGCTTTCGCGAGCAGGCTCGCTCCCACAGGGGTTATCTGGTTTGCAGAAATTCCTGCATGAATCAGCGGACTTTGAAGCGCCCCATGATCGCGCTCACCCGGCTGTTGGCTTCGAGTAACTGATGGGTATTCAGTTCGCTGGCTTTGCCGCTCTGCACCAGCTCATCGACCATGTGACGGATCTGCACCATGCTGCGGTTGATCTCTTCGGTCACGGCGCTTTGCTGCTCGGCGGCAGTGGCGATCTGCGTGCTGAGGCTGTTGATGTGGCTGACCGAACCGGCCATTTCATCCAGACCGGAATTGACCCTTGCAGTGGCGTCGGCAGCCGACTGGCAACTGGCCTGGGTGTTTTCCATGGCGCTGACCGACGAGCTCACGCCTTGCGTCAGACGCGTCAACATCTCGTTGATTTCCGAAGTGCTCGCCTGCGTGCGTGCGGCGAGGGCGCGGACTTCATCGGCAACCACGGCAAACCCGCGGCCCTGTTCACCGGCGCGAGCTGCTTCGATTGCGGCGTTGAGCGCCAACAGGTTGGTCTGCCCGGCAATTGCACCGATCACCCCGAGGATTTCAGTGATGCGCTGAGCGTCCTGCTGCATGTTTTCAACTTTGTGTGTGGCACTGGCCACTTCATCGATCAGCGCCACCACGCTGTTGGTCGCTTCGCCCACGACCACGCGGGAACGGTCGGCGTTTTCATTGGCGCGCTGGGTGAATGCGGCAGTTTCGGCGGCATTCTGCGCAACGCTTTCTGCTGTCGAACTCATCTCGGTGATAGCGGTAACGGTCTGATCGGTTTCCGAGGCGTGACGCAGCAGGATCTGGCTGGTGTGCGCCGAGGTGCGTTGCAGGTTGTCGAGGCTCGATGCCATGGCGCCGGTGGCCTGGGTGACTTCGCCGATCATGTTTTGCAGGTAGGCAATAAAGGTGTTGACCGAGTGACCGATGGCGCCGAGTTCATCTTCAGCGCGAATGGTAATGCGCCGGGTCAGGTCCGCATCGCCGCTGGAGAGCAAATCGATGTTGGCTTTCAACGCTTTCATGCGCTGCACCAATTGGCGAATCGCGTAGACCTGCAGCAGCACCAGCAGAATCACCAGCGGAATCTGCAACAGGCTCAGGGTGCTGAGAACGTCATCACGCTGGGCCGTGAGCATTTTCGTTGGCAGGGCGCTGGCGAGGAACCACGGCGTGCCTTCAATCGGGCGCATGAAGAAGGTGCTGGCTTCGCCGTTGTTATCGAACTCGATGCGCTGCGCCTGATCGCGGTTCTGCAACGCGGCTTTGACCTGGCTGGCGAAGGTCGACGTGCCGGCCAGTTCGCTGATGTTCTTCAGCACGATCTGGCCACTGATGCGCGAGCTGTTACTGATGATCTTGCCGTCGGCTTCAATGATCAGCATTTCGGCGTTGAGGTCTTTTTCCTTGCGCGCCACCAGATCGTTGAAGAAGCCGAGGGTGACGTCAATGGTCGACACGCCCCACGCGCTACCGTTTTTCTGGATGGCCATGGCGCAGTTGGTGCGCGGCTCGGCGCTGGCGTCATCCTTGTAAGCCGCCGCCCAGGCGCATTGGCCACGCGGTGTGGCCATGCCGCCCTTGTACCAGCTCTGGTCGTAATAGTTGGGGGCTGCGTCACTGTTCCAGAATGTATTCACCGCCAGTTTGCCCGAGGCATCGCGGTGCCAGAACGTGCTGAATTTGTTGCGCCCGGCTTCACGTTGCCCCGGCAAAGGCCAGATCCCGCCGCCGAATACCTTCAGCTCTCCGTACTGATCGACCAGACCTGGCAGCACTGTGTCGATGGCGGCGCTGTCGAGCAGCGGGATGGTCTGGGTGATGCTGCGCTGTTGCGCCTGCACTTTGTTCAACTCGCCCTGAATCTGCTCGGCGACTTCGGCAATGCGGTTGAGGACGACTTGTTCTTCTGTATGACGCAGCTTGGGGGCGACGAGTTGGCTGATGCCGACCACGGTCAACACCGACAACAGCAGGATGAACAGAACCAGAAACAGCGTGTAGCGAGCCTGAATAGTGCGGAATGCGGGCATGGAGACCGGTCCTTGAGCAGCGTTTCTTATTAGGGGCAGGGATAAAACAGTGCGGGTATTCACAGCGTATCGTCGTTGCGACGGGAAGCTTTAGGTACTTGCGTCCTAAAAAAACTGGGCGCCGATGACTGGTCGGTATCGGGTTCGATACACAAGCGCTGGTCATCGCCTGCGACTGGTTGAAAAAGCCATTTTCATTTCATTGTGATGACAGCTCTGGGTCAGGTTTTGCGGCGCGTTGCGCTTTTGTATCGAGAATGTACGAGAATTGTAAAAAAGTGCAGAAAGAGGTTGGTGCCATCAGTTCGCCCGCCGATACTCGCGCCCATTAATGCCGTTCAACACGGATATTTTTTTTATGTTCATTTCACAGGGAGTCTTCTCATGACGATCGGTATTGTCGGCGGCTGGGAGAGCAAAGCAGGCGTTATGGTTCGTAACACCGGCGCGAAAAAACAAGTGGCCCAGAGCATCAAAGTGCAGCAGATGCTGACCAAGGTCGGCACCAATCCCACCGCGCTGAATACCGCTGAAATGGACAAGCAGGGCATGCGCAAGGCCATCAAGGGCTTTGATCCTGCGAATGTTTCGGTAAAACAATTGGGAAATCTGAGCGAGATGCTGCGCAGCCGCGGGCTGATCTCAGAGATCACTTCGTTTACCTTGAAGAACGCCGGTGACAAGTTCGACCGTTTTGGCGTGACCAAAGATATCGATGCCAAATTCAACGCCCTGGAGTATTTCGCGACCCAGCTCGACGCCATTCAGAACAATGGCCTCAATGGCAACGCTTACGGCCAGAGTCTGATTCCAGAGTTCAAGAAAGCGATCTATGTTCTGCAGAACCTCAAGACCTACGGTGAAGGCAACGCCGCGAAACCGGTCGATGAAGGTGTCAAAGCCAAAGCTTGAGGCTGACCGTTTAGCCCGCTCAGCGCTTGAACGGGCTAGTTGATGTGCAAGAACCCGGCAACGCCTCGCTTCAGCGTGCTGCGACGTGTTGTTGAGCCTGATTATGCAGTCGTTGCAGGTGTGGGCAGCGCAGCTCCAGCGATCGGGCGCAATAGCCCCGATGAAACAACGCCAACCATCCAGCGCCCCGTTCATTCGGGGCAATCCCGGTAAAGACGAAGCCCATTGCCGAGAGGCTGTCCACGGCGCTGGCGAAACCGGTTGCCAGCCTGAGTCTGATCGAGACCATCCAGTGTTCAGGCAGTCGTCGTAGCTGTTGAAGCAAGCCGGCGTCGAGTTTCTTCAGCACCACGTCATAACGCCCGAAAGCGTGTTCGATCTGCATCGGCGGCCCCACCCAGGGTGCTTCTTTTTCCTGCACCCCGTGTACCTCGCACAAATGCTCCATGAATTCGCGACAGCTTTGTGGCCACGGCAATGCCGGGAGCGGGCGGCGGTAGCCATCGATAGGGGTGTAGCCGATGACAATCGACTCCGGCAGTGCTTCGCCAAACGGCGAGGGCACATAGTCGAGCAATAACCCACTGCTGCAAAAGCCGAGCCGGTCAGCCATGCGTTGGGTATAGGCGTGCTGCGTCACCTGTTTGATGGTTACACCATGGCATCCCAGCGCCTGCGCATGGATCAACAATCGAATGCCCAACTGGGTGGCGATGTTCTGCCCGCGGGTCGACGGATGGACCACGCTCAACGCCAGTTCTGCCGTATGCGATCCCGCGTTTCTGCACAACGTGGCGTGGCCGAGGATTTTTTTTCCGGATTCCGCCACCAGTGAATGCCATCTCCCATCGCCATGGTTCTGGTTGATCATCAACGGCAAATACACGTGTGGCTGTACGTAATGGTCGCCATAGATTTCCCGGAACAAACGGCTGACGGCTCCGGCATCGGAGCGGCGATAGCTGCGCAGCGTCACGTTGTCCATGGGCGTTGCTCCGGACGTGGGGCGGCGTAGTCGCGAAGGTCGACGACGCGTTGGCGTTTGCCGGAGCGCGGATGACGAGCGAGCTCATCGGCTGTGCAATAGGCGACCTGCAGCTCAAGCTGGCCATCAGCGCAGAGTTGTGCGATCAGCGGATAACGCTCGATCAAGGCGTTGTGCAAGGCTGTGCTGGCCTGAGTCGTTTCGGGTTTCAACGCCTCGGGCACCCATTTCAGACACACGATATCGACGTTTGCCGATTGGCTGATCACCAGTTGCCAGTCGTCGCTGACCGTGTTGCGCTGAATGATTGTGTCGATGTCGTCGATCAGCAGGGTCAGGCTGCTGACCCGTACGCGCTGACTGCTCATGCTGCGACCCATCAAGGCAAACTTGCGCATGCTCGCCGTGGCCGGCTCTCGCCAGCAGGCGAGATCACCCACGGGATAGCGGATCAATGGCATAAGCCGGCGGGTGAGGTTGGTGATCAGCAGGCGTCCGGTGCGATCGCATTCTTCAATCACTTCACCGGTGTGTTCATCGATAATTTCCAGCACGCTGTGGCTGGCGAGCATGCGGTGTTCGCCCAAGGCACAATCGCGGCTTGTGGCGCCGATGAACCCCGCGTCGACACTGGCGTAGCCGATGGAGGCGATCCGTGCGTTGGGGAACACTCGGTGCAACATCTGCAATTGCCCGGCGAACAGGCTCTCGCCGCCGTAAAGCACGCTTTCGACCTCGGCCAGGGTTTGCCCCTGGCGCTCCAACACGCTGGCGAACGTCAGCAATTGCGCAGGCACGCCGGCCAGCACATTGATTCGGTGCTGGCGGATAGAGTCAGTCAGCAGTGTAAAGTCGACGTCGCCGGTGAAGGGGTATTCGGTAATACCTGACGTTTCGTGTGCCAACGCGTCGTGGATAAAGATGAAACTGGCATACAGATCGCCGACAAAAAACAGATTTGCAACCCGGTCTCCCGGATTGAGTTGGCTCGCCAGATGGCGACCGAAGTCGCGCACAAGTGTCTGCCACTCCTCACGGGTGAATACCGAAAGTTTACCCGCGCTGGTGGTTCCACCGGTCTTGAACACGAGTGCGCGTTCAACCGTTGAAGTCAGTACTGGCCATTGATCGAGGTTATTGCTGCTGGCCCAGTATTGTTGCGGATCAATCGGCGGAAGTTGATCCAGTGTGCTGATCTGCGGCGCAAGGTCTTGCCAATGTCTGGCGTAATACGTTGAATGTTCGCGGGCGAAGGCGAGCAACTTGCTCAGTTCAAGTGTTGTGTTCATGGGGGGCTCTTTAATTGTTCTGGTCATGGACGAAGTTGGACTTTCAGCGGCGAGCGTCGACCACTGCCGGTATCTTTCCGCTATGCCTGTTTCTGTCGAACTGTTGCGTCTCGCAGGTTTGCGTTTGCACTGTGAGCAGCCCGGCTCGCACAAGGCTCGTCAGCGTCGCGTAGCCTTCCAGTCGGAGGAGGACGTCGGCGGGGGCAGCGGGGCTGCGAACCAGCAGGCGTTCGAGGCCGTCAGGGGCGTGATCGAGGTGCAACTGAAACGGTGCTTGCAGGTGTCTGCCGAGTTCGTTCAGGCAGATGAAATCGCTACCGATACGCAGCAGCCTGCCGTGCCGTTGCAGCAGCTCGAACCGCGGGGAACTCAGCCCGCACGCGCAATCGCCGGGCAACCAGCGCCCTGTGTCGCCGACGTCATAACGCTGTACCTGCTGACCTTCGCGGGCTTTGGAAGTGAACAGTAAACGGCCGATTTCATTGCCAACGACAGGCACGTCCTCCTCCAGCGCGACGATTTCCAGATGCTGGATCGCGTCCATCAGATGAAACACGCCATCACCGGTCGCGGCGCAGGCATGTCCGCAGGGGCCGGCATCGACACTGCCGTACACCGCCGAGCGGATGCTGGCAACGCCACAGCGCTGCAACAGTTCGCGGCACTGCTCACTGATGTGTTCACCGCCGAGAAAGACTTTTTCGATGGCGCCATAACGGCTCAAACGCTGCTGTTCGTTGAGGAACAAGCGATGCAGGGAGCTGGGCATGCCGATCAGTACGGTGACCTGTTGTTCGATGATGACTTGTGCAATATCGCCGTAGTCATCGTCGGCGGGAGCACCCATTGGCAGGTGGCTGGCCCCCAATGTTTCCAGCACTTTGGCAAAGCTGAAGAAGCCGCCGTACAAACCGCCACTGAAGAACAGGTTCATCACCTTGTCGCGGCTCGGATCGAGACCCGCCGCAAACAACCCGTCGGCCGTTGCGCGTATTTGCCGTTGAAAATCGCGGTAGCTGTATCCCGCCAGCGCCGGTGTGCCGCTGCTGCCGCCAGAGCGGAAAAACAGTTGCGCCGCTGCTGTCGTCGGCCGCGCGATAAACGCTGCTTTGTCGGTGATCGCCAGGCCCGCCAGCGTCGGCTTGCAAGCTGGACGGTCGAGGGTCATGTGGGTGGGCAACTGCGTCGGTGCGACGCTGACCGACACCCGCCGGCTCAGACGTTGCAGTGCATAGACGCCGTCGTGGGGTTCGCCATCGTAGCCATCATGGATTGCATCAATGGGCGCAATTCGGCTGACGCCGGCGGCAATCAATGTTCGCGACAATGCACCGATCTGCGCTTCGTCGCACATCAGTGCGCAGCTCTGTAAAACGTTGCGCCAAGGCAGCAGGTTTTGCGTCAGTCGCGCACGCGGCAGGGGTTTGAGCAGCACCGTGCGAAACAGCGGCGAGGGCGCAAGCAACTGATCATGGCTCCAGATCACTCGCCATCCCGGTGCGCTCCAGACCTGCGCCGTCACTGCGGAAAAACTCTGGCTCAGACGTGTCATCAGGGTGCGGGTGGTGATTTCGCTGGCTTCTTGAACCGTCGGGATCAGTGCCGGCCATTGTCCGGCGCGGCGCTCGAACGCCTTGGCCAATTCGTTGCCGATTGCTTGTAGAACAGCGGGGTCGTCGCTATCGACCAACAACCATTGCGGGCTGGAGCAGGCTTGCTGATCCAGTCGGCAGACCTCATCGACCAGCGCGTCCAGTGCCTGTGGCGAGGCCGCTTGCGGCGTCAGGTAGGCAAAACTGATGCGGTGCCCCCAGTCGATCCAGCGACATCCGGGCGGCAACTGTTGGCGGATCGCCTGCAGCGCCGCTTCGCCACCCCACGCCGAAACGCCGTTGGCCATTTTGCACAAACGGCCGATCTGCAGGGTCGCCACCGGTAACACCGCGACGTAATGGCGCAACTCACCGCTGGGGTCGCATTGCACCAGCGTGTGCAACAGGCGCGCCGTCAGGCCTTGGTCACTGCTGCTGGGCCGTAGCCAGTTGATGTTGCCGGCCAAGAGACTTTCAATCAGCGCGCAGCACGCCAGCAGCGGCGCGTTGGCTGGCGTGACGTGGACCACCAGTCCCAGCGGACTCCAGCGCTCAAAGCGCGAATGCTGATAATCGACACGTCGCAGCGATTCAGCCTGATCGCCCAGTTCACGTTCAAGCTTGTGTTGCAGGGCGTGCGGCTGACAGAAGTCGATCAGCACCTGGCGTTGTTCATCGTCCAGCGGCAGCTCGGGGCTGTGCAATTGCCCTGCAAAATGTGCGGCGGCAGTCAGTACGGTGGCGCTGTCCAGCGGCGTACTCAGGTGTTGCGGCAAGGTCTGCTGCAGCAGCGCCAGTGCGTTATCGAGGTCGACATCTGCGTGCAGTTCTCCGTTGATCAGGTACATGTCAGTGTCCCCCCAGCAATTCGGACGCGGCCATCGCACAGCTTCTACCGGCCGTGGTGCCTGCGCGACCCTGCAGTTCGAACCAGTCACTGGCGAGGCCGCAATCACAACTCGACCCGGGATGCAGCGTCGCCAGATCGCTCATCACCACCGCGTGCGCCGGGCTGGACGAGATGTAGGGCGAGACGAATCCCAGCAAGCCCTGCTGACCGTAAGGCTGGATGGAAAAGTCCTGCGGATTGCGCACGTAAGCCTTGGCGTAAACGGGGACATGAAAATGATGCCGGGCACATTCGATATACGGCACCGCATGTTCGACCGCGCCGTAACCGTCGCGGCACCGCGACACTTCGATGCCCAGTTGCCGGGCGATGCGCCCATACAGTTGTTGTTTTGGAACTTCCTCGCTGGATCGGGTTTTCCAGCCCCCGCCGAAAAACACCAGTGAAGCACTCGGCAGTTTCAGCGCAGGCACGCCGGTGGCCTGCATCTGCTGCAAGGTCTGCCAAAGAAACGCCGGGAAGCCGAAAATGCGCACGGGCAGGCCTTCTTCGGCGAACGCTTGCAGGGCCGCGATGACCCCGAACACATCGAACTGGTGGCCATCGCCGTTGCAGCGCAAGGCGTAGACAACGCGGTTGACGGGCGCAAAGCGGCAGAGGAATTGGTCGGTGTAGGACGTCCCCAGGGTGATCGCGCCCCGCGGTTCGTAGCTCAGCAGCAGGTAATTGCACGGCGTATCCGCTGAATGCCAACCGTAATGACTAAAGATTCGTTCAACCATGAACTGCGCGGCCGACAGACTGCGCGGGTCATAGCGCATGCGGCTTTTTTGGCCGCTGGTGCCGGACGATGTCAGTTCCAGGGCATCCTCCCCGGTGGGGCTGAGTAACAGTTGCTGCTTGAAAAAATTGGCCAGAATCGGCGGTAGCCGGGACCAGTCATCGAGGCTGTCCAGATCCTTCACGTCGAGGCCGTTGGCGTTCAGCCAATGTTCGTAGCCGGGCGTGTGCTGGCAATGAAAACGACTGATCTCGGTCATGGCCCGATCAAACAGGCCTGCTGGCACGGAATCCGGGCAATAGGGGTGTGGCAATGCGCAAAGCGCATCGCTGGCGGGGAAGTGATTCATTCAATAGTCCGTTATTGAGCAGTGGAGGAGTCGGGAGGTGTGCGTTGCAACAAACCGTGCACCAGGGGCAGGCACATCAGGCCGCTGAGGGCGGCGCAGAGTGCGAAGAGGTCGAGGCGGGCGCCACCGCCGATGGCGGCAATCAGTGAGCCGCCGAGCCCCATCACAGCAATCGAAATCATGCCGGCCAGCGCCGAAACCAACCCCTTGCTGTCGTCGCTGGCAAACAGCGCCAGCCGATACAGCGCAGCGTTGCTCATTCCCAGCCCGACCGCGTACAGCGCCAGACTGGCAACCACTGCGCCCAGTCCGGCACCTGACAGCGCGCAGGCAATCAACGCCACAAGGCCGAGACAAAAAGGCCAGAGCGCCAACCGGATCAACCGGGATAAAGAATGCGTAACCAGCAAGCGGTCGAGGATCAGATTGCCAGTGATGACGGCGGAAAAAACCGGAATCTGCCACAAGGCATATTCCAGCGGCATCAGCTCGAGCAGCTGCATCAGCAGCAACGGTGCCAGGCCGATCCAGGCGATCAGCGGCAGGCTCATGAGCCCCAGTGCGAGACTGGCAGCGAGGAAGCGACGATTGCTCAAGAGAGCTCGGTAGCGTTGACCGGTCTGGTGCCAGGAAAAAGGCACGGCGGCTTGTACTTGCCCATCGCCGCGAGTGACCCCGACCGTTTCCGGCATGCAGACGAAAAGCCCCAGCCAGACCATTGATGCGGCAAAACCCAGGCCCAGAAACAGCTCGCGCCAGGATAGCCATTGCAGCAAGACAATACCCAGTAGCGGCCCCAGCAGCGGTGAAAGCAGGGCGATATTGCCGAGCAGCGCCATCAAACGCACCGCATCGGCCTCGCAGAATACTTCCTGAAGGGCGGGATAACTGACCGCGACCACGAAACCCAGGCCCATGCCTTGCAACAGTCGCAGCAGATTGAAGGTTTCAATGCGCTGGGTGGCAAATGCACTTGCGCAGGCGATTGCAAACAATGCGCAGCCGATCAACAGTACTCGCCGCCGGCCCCATTGATCGGACAGCGGCCCAATCAGCCATTGCAGGCAGACTCCGCCAATCAGATACAGATTGAACGCATGGGGAACATGTCTGACGTCGGCCTGAAGTTCTGTTGTCACGGCCAACATGGCTGGCATGATCAAGTCACTTGCCATATACGTCAGAAGTTCAAAAGCGCTCAGCGCCAAACAAAACCCTAGTACTTGTCGCGGCCCGATTCTTACAAGTGTTCTCTGCATAAACGTCCCTGTTAGAGAGTAGAAGAAAGTTGCCAGAGACTAGTTGCAGAGGCGGGTGTGACCTATTCTTTTGCTGCGACATTAGATTTCAAATGCTTGCAACTTGTTTAGCCAGTCCGCTTTGCGTATCAGGTGAGTTTCAACTGCGCGGCAGCCGCCGTCGGCAAAAACAGAAAAGCCCGCAACAGGGCGGGCTTTGTTTGAAGTTGATCGGGCTTGTTGAGTTCCTGCCTCAATCTGTTCATGGGCAAGCGGGCAGGGCGAACAATCCTGTTCTAGCGATGTTGGTAATAACCAGGGCCACCCTGGTAATAACGGTGGTGATCGTCATGCCAGCCGCCGTGGGGGAAGATGATGCAGCCACTCAGGGTCAGCAGGGCAAGAACGGGAATCAGCCAGGTGATTCGACGCAGCATTTTGAAAATTCCTCATGGTTACGCCGTCATGAAGCCAAAACTCTTCATCGGCTGTAACATGAGACCCCGATTGCAGCGGCGCATCCCCGTAGAACGGTATGTGCATGGCATGCAAGCGGATACAAACCGGATACATTTCACCGTTTCAGGAAGCCGCAATGACCCACAAGCAACGCTTGATTTATTCGATTCTGATCGCCGTGTCGGTCCTGGCGATCATGCTCGGCCTGTCCTGGCTGCAAAACCAAGGAATGATTTCGGAAAAGACGTTCCAGTTCGTCGCCATCGGTGTGGCAGTGATCGTGGTGGTGATCAACGGCGTCATGCGCCGCAAGGTCAAGCCTTGACGGCTTTTGCCGCACGCATCAATCGTTGTTGAGGACTGCCGCAGCCTGTGGATGCAGGCTGTAGCTCTTGTCTTCATTGAAGGTGATCACCCCTTCGGCGCATAGACGCTTGAGCACTTCGCGCACACTGAGAAAGGACAGCGGGATATCCAGATCCAGCAATTGGCTGTGGACGCCGCGCACACCCAGACGCCGCTCGCTTTGTGCGGCGACCAGCAGGGCATCAATGACTTTCAGACGAATCAGGCTGGTGCGCAGCCCGAAACTTTTCAGCAGCAAACGGATGCGTTCGTTGCCGTGACGCTCGACGCGTTGCCCGAAATCGCTCGCGTGTGGGCTCATGGAAGCTCCTTTGGGGGCCTGGCTACCGTCCGTTGGTAGTTGCGAGTTGTACATGCGATTACTCCTTTTCAGAGCCTGATCGGGAAAGGTTTTTTTGCGCTCTTTAAACAAGACGTATCAGCACGACAAATCATGAAAGAAAAAATGTAGAAAATTTGTCGGGGGTTTGTCTTTTTCTTGTGATTCTGGCTTGAGATCGCTTTGGGCTTGGCGGCCTTTGGGCCGACCAGGCTCTTGGGGTTTTGGGTGAATATCCGTTGTTTTGGGTGTTGCGGCTGGCGGTTTCGCTCTTACAGCGAGTCCCTTTGGCAAACGCCCCAAAGGAACCAAAGGTCTGGGCCCCGGCGTTCGGCCCTCGCCGTGGCTCGGGTGCCTTCGTTGCGGGATCTATCCGGGGGCATCGCCTACGGTTTGCTTCGCTGCACCTCCTCTCGATGTATTCGACTTCGTCGAACGGTCGCTGCGCTCCCACCCCCGGATAAATCCCTCCACTCAGCCTGCCGAAGGGGCCAGCACGGCAAGATCAAGAGCTGCAGCCGAGCTAACGCTCATCCTGTTGAGTGGTGAGAAGCGGGGTGGGTGGGGCTTTTGATTTGCTTGCGAATTTGAGTGCGGCTCGGTATTTCATGTCGGCGTACCTCTACCAATCACCTCGGTCAGTTCCCTCTCCCTCTGGGCGGTCCGACGTTTCGGGAGGGCTAGGGTGAGGGGCTTTTGATTGTGCTTTCGGGGATTACGCGGCGAGCCTAAATTTTTTTCTTCGGCTTCGTTTCTTCGACAGGCTCATTGCGCGTGGACGCGTGGGTGTTTCCAAGGCGGGTCCGCGTCAGCGTCAGATCCGCTCTTTGGCATGTCGATCAGGAGCGAGCGTGATAATTTCCAGACAGTTAACCGGACTGACCTTGGCCGGCGTGGTTTTTGGCTTGAGTGGTTCGGCCCATGCGTTCAGCCCGGCCACGGACGTCAGCGCCGATATTCGCCGCACTGCTTTTGGCGTGCCGCATATCCGCGCGCAAGACGAGCGCGGGCTGGGTTTTGGCATTGGCTATGCCTATGCCCAGGACAATCTGTGCCTGCTGGCCAACGAGATCGTGACGGTCAATGGCCAGCGTTCCCGTTACTTCGGTCCGGATCAGTTCACCGTCGAGCAACGCGAAAACCGCGTCAGCGACGTGTTTTTTACCTGGCTCAATACGCCTGAAGCAGTCAAGGCTTTCTGGCAGGCGCAACCTGCGCAGGTGCGTGATCTGGTCGAGGGCTATGCCGCCGGCTACAACCGTTATCTGGCCGAGCGCCGTCCGCAAGGCTTGCCGCAACAGTGTCAGGGTGAGTGGGTGCGAGAGATTGCACCGGAAGATCTGGTGAAGCTGACCCGCCGTCTGTTGGTCGAGGGCGGTGTCGGCCAGTTCGCCGAGGCCCTGGTCGGTGCTACACCGCCGCATGCGAGCGCCGCAATCGAACAAAACGTGCAGGCCTATCAGTTGGCTGACGCACGTCAGCAGCGCTTCGCCCTGGACCGTGGCAGTAACGCTGTCGCAGTGGGCAGTGAACGCTCGGTCAATGGCCGCGGGATGTTGCTGGCTAACCCGCACTTTCCTTGGGTCGGCGGCATGCGCTTCTATCAGATGCACCTGACCATTCCCGGCAAACTCGACGTCATGGGCGCAGCATTGCCGGGCCTGCCGATGATCAATATCGGTTTCAATCAGCACCTGGCCTGGACGCACACGGTCGATTCATCGAAACACTTCACCTTGTATCGTTTGCAACTCGATCCGAAGGATTCCACACGCTATCTGCTCGATGGCAAATCCCTGCCGTTGAACAAGCAGACCGTCACCGTGCAGGTGAAACAGGCCGACGGGCAAGTGGTTCCGGTCTCGCGTGATGTCTACAGCTCGCAATTCGGGCCGATTGTGCAATGGCCGGGCAAGCTCGACTGGGACAATCAGTTCGCTTATAGCCTGCGCGACGCCAACCTCGACAATGATCGGGTGTTGAACCAGTGGTACACGATGAATCAGGCGAAGACGCTGCAAGAACTGCAGGATTCGGTGCACAAGATTCAGGGGATTCCGTGGGTCAACACCCTGGCCGTCGATGACAAAGGCCAGACGCTGTACATGAACCTGTCGGTGGTGCCGAACGTCAACGCCGAGAAACTGGCCAAGTGCAGCGACCCGCGTATCGGCACACAAATGATCGTGCTGGACGGCTCCAACAGTGCCTGCGCGTGGGACATCGACCCGCAAGCGGCGCAGAAAGGCATTTATGCCTCCAGCCAACTGCCGCAACTGCTGCGCAAGGACTTTGTCCAGCACTCCAATGACTCGGCATGGCTGGCCAACCCGGCGCAGCCGCTCACCGGTTTCTCGCCGTTGATCAGTCAGGATGGCCAGCCGCTGGGCTTGCGCGCCCGGTTTGCTCTGGAGCGTTTGAGCACACTGAGCAAGAAAGGGCCGTTGGCGGTGAAGGATCTGCAGCAAATGGTGATGGACGACCAGGTGTATCTGGCAACGCAGGTGGTGCCGGATCTGTTGAAGTTCTGTGCCGCTGACCTCGGCGCCGACGCTCAGGCTCTCAAACCGGTTTGCGTCAGCCTCAAGGCCTGGGATGGCCGCGCCAATCTTGATTCGGGCGTGGGCCTGGTGCACTTCCAGAACATCATGCAGGCATTGCAGGCTTCGCCGGATGTCTGGCGCGTGGCGTTCGATCCCAAGGATGCGCAACACACTCCGCGTGGCCTGGCAGTCGAGCAGCCAGCGGTGGCCAAGGCGTTGCGTGCGGCCATGTTGGCGTCGGTCGAATCGAGTACAAAAATGGGCCTCACGCCGCAAACCCGCTGGGGTGATATCCAAGTGGTCAGCAGTGGCGGGCAACAGACGCCGATTCACGGCGGGCCGGCTGCTCTCGGGATCTACAACGCCATCCAGAGCGTGCCCCGTGAGGACGGCAAACTCGAAGTGGTCAGTGGCACCAGCTACCTGCAAGTCGTGACCTTTGACGACAAAGGCCCGCACGCCCAAGGGCTACTGGCGTTCTCGCTGTCCAGCGATCCGGCATCGAAGTATTCGCGGGATCAGACCGAGGCGTTCTCGAAGAAGCAGTGGAGTGTGCTGCCGTTCACCGAACAGCAGATTCAGGCTGATCCGCAGTATCAGCTGCAGACTGTTCGCGCGACGTTGGACAAGGTGGGGAAAGTCGCCGCTCAATAAGTACAAGCGTTCATTGCATCGAGCCTGAAGGCCGCATCCTGCAAGGGGTGCGGCCTTCAGCTTTTTGGTGGCTGTTGCGGTATCGAGTTGATCACCGGGTTACCTTCCTTGTTACGGCTCAGGTAGACCGGCAGCACCTTGGGCAGGCTGTTGGCGAGGTTGTTCAGCTCTTTGATGTTGTAGATGCCACCCACGCGAATCGAACCGGTGCTGTTATCAGCCAGTTCAAGTGGATTGCTCAGATAACGGTTGATCAGTGGCAGTGCTTCGCTCAACGCCAGGTTATCCAGCACCAGTTTGCCATTGCGCCACGCCAGTGACGTGTCGCTGGCGTAGGTCTGGCTGATCTGTGGCATGTAGTCGCCTTGTTTGTAACGTGCCTGCATCGACGGGCCAAGGCGCAAGCCATCGCCCGGTAATGAACGATTGCTGGTGACCAGCACCGAACCTTCGATCAGGTTCACGCGCACTTGATCCTGATACATCCAGACGTTGAACCGTGTTCCCGTGACTCGAATCTTACCTTCGCCTGCGCGGACGACAAACGGGTGGGACATGTCGTGACTGACCGTAAAGAACGCTTCACCTTTTTTCAGGGTGACCCGGCGTTCGTCCTTGTAATTGCTGAAGGTCAGGTCGGTGTTCAGGTTCAGTTCGATCTGGCTGCCATCACTCAGCGTGACCTGCCGGACATTATCGGTGGCGGCGAAATGTTCATAGCTGTCGGGCAGCCAGCCCAGGTTCCAGCCAGTGTAAGCGGCCAGTGGCAGGGCGAGTGCACAGACACCGGCGGCAACAGCGAATTGACGCCATGCGCGCGAAGGTCGAGGCGCTGGCACGAATGACGCCGATTCCGGGCGAGGCAAGTGTTCAGCCACTTCCCAGATTTCCAGCATGACTTCATATTCGAAGGCATGCAGTGGATGTGCGTCGTGCCATTGCTTGAATGCGAGACGTTCTCCGTCTGTGCAGTCGGCGGCGTGCACACGCATGCACCAATGCGCGGCGGCATCAGTGATCGCATCGTATTCGGCTTCCGAGAGGGTGTCTTGGGTCATTGACTCGTCCTGATTTCGCACATTCTAACCTTGTCGGGAAGTGACCGAGAACATCCGTCATGGCATTTACCCATCAAATTGGAACTTATTTTTCGCTCCGGCACCCAAAAAGCAGGACGCTAATGAACACTATCCACAAATGGAGTGAAAAAATGATCAAAAAGACAATCGCAGCGTTGATTGCCACCGCCAGTTTGCTCAGCGCTGGCGCAGCGTTGGCCGATCGGCCGGGCGCTGGCTGGATCACCATCGAAAAAGCCATCGAGATCGTCAAGACCAAGGCCGGTTATGTCGAGGTCTATGAGATCGAGGCCGACAACAACGGCTACTGGAAAGGCGAGGGGCGCAAGGCTGATGGCGTTGTCTACGAGTTCCGTATCGACGGGGCGTCGGGCAATGTGTTGCGTGATCAGAAGGATTAACCAACCCGAATGCAACGTGTGAAAATGCGCCGGCTTCTAGCCGGCGTATTTTTTTGTTCCAGTCGTCAAGGCGAAGCAGATGAGGATCCTGTCTGACTTGAAGTTGGCGCCGGTAAAGGTATGGGGACCGGAAGCGGGTCCAGTTCCCGGCCCATTTCGCTGATGAGCAACGCGATCGAGTCGGCGTTGGCCAGCATCACATCAACGCGTGCTTCATCAGAAACCGCACTGCGAAAGGCTTTACGTGCATCTGCGAGGTTTTGGGTTTTTGTCAGACTGAGAATTTTTTTGTACTCATTGGCGCGCTCCGGCAACTGATCCAGACCCACCCACACACCCTTCGTACTCTTCTCTGCGAACAACTGCGAAAATGGGGTGGAACGGGAAAAGGACTTACGCAGCCGATCAATATCAGCTTTGAGAAGTAGCCCGTTTGCGGTTGATGTATCGATAAGTTGGGGAAATGGCCCCATCGCCTCTACGGATTCGAAATCGTCGCTGTCGCAGACTAAATGCGAAAGTTCATGGATCAGCGTGATCGCGCGAGCATGAGAGTCAATATTGAACCTGGGCGGCAGAAAAGCGGTGTAGGCATGCAGCCCCGGATTAAAAAAGAGTTCGGTGAAGTGGACGACCTTTCGTTTGTCTTCCTTGAAAACAAATGCAACCGTATCGTCGCCATACCGCGCATTCAGGCCCGCGAAAAAGCGTTCCGTATAGAGCAAGTCATCTTTTGGATCAGTTAACTCACGGCAAAGGGGAATGATCACCTGTTCGATTTTTCTGAGTAGCCTGGGTGTGATTTGCGAAACTTCGAAAAAGTGTTTGAGTAATGTTTCAACTCGAGTGCCACCCAGGTTGTCGCGATTTATGACGAAGTTGTGCAGGCAATTCAGCGCATAGTCTCTCGCCCGACCGACAGCTTGCTGAATCACGAAGGCTCTGGCGGGATAGCGGCGGTTGATTTGTGCCATCCCTTTGGCCTGGATGTGCATCATTATTGAGCGGCTGCGCTCGATGTCGGTTTGCACGCTGTTGCGTTGTTTTGACCGGCAACGACGAGCCGACTTGTCGGCGCCGGCAATTACAAGTCTCGAGTTCTTCTGTTCAAGCGCCGGCCCTTGCCCGCCGTCCTTTACCTGCAAATACCAGGTTTTTTCAGACTGGATCACCGGATAGACCTTGCCGGCAATCGCCGCATATTTTTGTGCCGTCGACGAATCCCTATAAACAAGTTTATTGTCCTCAAGCTTCAGCTTCTCGAGAGCGGTGGTGGTTTCAAAGCGTTGCAGATTAATGCGAGAGGCCGTAACGGGTGCGACTTTTGCCCAGCGAGCGGCGGCTTTTACCGTTGTCGTCGCGCCGCTTGCGGCAGCCGTCGATCCAGGCGCCTGCGTTTCAGTGGCAAATTCGGCTGTTTCCTCTTCCACCTCTGTTTCCCAGGATAAACGACCCAGACTGAACAGGGAGATCGCTCCTGCAATGAAGCTTTTCAGGGCGTTCGCCCAATGGTGCTCCTGCAGGTCTTCGGCAGACTCTTTGAAGTCCTTGTAACTCTTCCAGAGAAAAAACAAAGAAGCGAGTTTCCCCGGCAACAGATGGGGGACCAGACGGACACCGTGGCTGAATAGAAACTTCGCCGCTTCCCAGTCGGAATGCGCATTGATCTGCGGCTGGCAACTGAGCAACTGCGGCAACAGGCTGAGCGTGTCCTTGTGCAATCGCTCCAGTAGATTGCCGTTAATGGCAGTGCTTTGCAGCTTGATTTCAGTCGGTTTGCCGATCGTTGTTTTCAATAGATTCCTGAAGCCTGCCTGTTGCGCTGAGGGCAAACGTCGAATGATCAGATCCTGGAAGTGCCCCGGTGTATTCAACGCATCAATCAACTGCGCTTCATTATCGAATTCGCGAAAAACGTATTTGGAGTAAGGCGCGTAGAGCACCCGTGGACCTGTTTGTCCTGCACCCGGCCCGATCACATAAAGTCCGAGGGCCTCGACAAAAGCGGCGCCCGTGGTTTTGTTCAATAACAGCGGGCAGACAATGGCGTGGGCGTCCTTGACTGTGGCACGCGCCACCCCGTCCGGCATGTCCAGAACCTGGCAAATGTAGTCGTAGCCGCTTTCTGACAGCTGTTGCTGCAACTTCAGCGAGTGCGCGTGCTGCATCAACTGCCAGGGCAATTGACGTAAAAAGCGCGCTTTGCTGGTGCGTGCCGAGGCACTGTCAGCTGACAGCGCTTGCGTCACTTTCTGCGTGTAGGTGGTGGTGATATCGAGGGATTGCAGCAGTTGCTGCACGGCAGTCTGATTGAGGTGCTTCGGTAACGCGGTGGCTGTGTTCGAGGCAACCTTGAACCCGGTGCCCTGCACGATGTTGTAGTGATGCAAGGCAAAATCGAGAAGATTGCACGCAGGGCCGGCCAGCGTCAGATTCGGTGTGATCTGGATCTCCTGGGGTTTGAGTCCATTGTTCGGGAATCTGGCGTCGAGCAGGGTCTTCAGCGTCTGCTCGACATAGGTAGCTAACGGAGGGACGCCCTCGAGAAAATCCTTGCCATCGATAAAGCTGCGCCGCAGTTCATCCAGCAGGGCGAGTTGCGTGTGTTGTTCGGTGACCGGGGCCATGCGTAACCAGTCTGGATAGTCGAGCCGACGGACGATGGCCCGCGCGAGTTCAATGGCCCGGCGCAAGTTGCTATCGATGACGGTGTTTTTCATCTGACTCAGGAAGTTAGCGAGTGTGTCCTTGTCCTTGATGCAAACGCGTAATAGCTCGCAATGGTCGAGGAAATGTTCAATGGCCGACTGCATGCGATCGTTCAACACATCGCCTTCAATCAGCTGGAAGGTACCCAGAGTGTATGGCTGATCGAGTTGCCGTTGCTTCGGTGGCAGGTTTTCCAGCAGCGTCTGATTCTGGTTGTTGTCGTCGAGCCGTCGTTGCATTTGCTTTTGCGCAATGGCGATGTCGTCGAACGATTCCAGGCCCATGGCTGGGGTCCACAGGATGGCACGCCCGGAATGCTTGACATCCATGCCTCCGCGTTCGGTCAGGAGTACGCAGTGGGCGAGCGACATCACTTCACTTTGGCCCGTGCGGGTGAGAGTGAGCGACCATGCATCCGGCCGGAAGCCATTGAGGGACTGGCGATCCATGCGTGTTGCGTGTTTTGCGTCGAACACGGTTTCGACTAGTGTTCGCTCGGCCGGCAGCCAGGACCCGCTGAGGTTTCTCATCTGTGCCTCTCCACGCAGGCCGTCCTCGAAAGCCTGCGCCAGTTTCCATCGAATATCTTCGAGAAAGGCGCGTTGTTCAGTGCTGCTCGTGGTCGGCTGATTTTTAAAGTGGCTGGTGAGATTATCCAGGGTGCGTTCCAGCTTTGTCGCCAATTGCCCAGCCTTGTCGGCCTGCACGAGTGAGGAGGGTGGTGCGCTGGAAAACAGCGGGCGGGTGCTCCAGCGTTCGTTGACGTCAAGCTTGAGCAGACGCTCGTGAATCAGTGCGCGGACATCCAGCGCCTTGTCGAAAAGCGCATGGATGTCAGTCGTGCGCTCGCTTTGGCGAAAGAGTTGCAAGACGTATTCAACGTTCTGGCGCTGTTTGGTGAGGATTGCCTCAAACAGCGTCGCAATGATCTCGCCGCCGATGTTTTCACCGGACACCTGGGCGTTGGTGAAACCAAGATAGCGATTGCGCTCCTCCATACTCATGAGGCCGTACAGCTCGTCCTCATGTCCGGCGGCATTGAGTTTGGCGGTCAACGTCTGTTTCAGATCGGCGTAGTCGGTGAGAACCTGAAAGCCTTGCGTGGGGGTGTAGAGATAGGCCTTGTCATGGTTGATCATCAGCGAGCCGGCCAACTCGACATAGGTGCTCTCCTCGCGCAAGCACACGGTTTCGAAGGTGGGTCGCTGGAAAGCGACATTCGGTTCCCGAATCAAGCAGTGCAATGCGTCGAACTCAGCGGCAGAGAGGATTTCCGTTTCGCGCTTGATCATCAAATCCGCACGCACCTGATCCTGCAGTGTCTGGCTGAAGAATGCGCGTCTGGGCGAGCCCTCGAATGAGGCGGCATTCCAGTAGGCCTCGAGTTGCCGAAACAACAGCATGGTCAGTTTTCCCGCCGCGGATTTGATCGCTTCTGCCCACGCGATCTGGTCAGCAGGCCGGGTTGCGCGGGCGGGATGGGAAAATTCAGCTGTCTGACCACGCGGCCAGCCATGACGGCGGAAGTACAGCAGTAGCGCTTCACTCAGCGATAGCGAATCGACCCATTGCCTGACATCCCCGGAGAGTGGGGCGGTGTCGGCGAAAAAACTGACCCGGGTGCGCGACTGCTGCAAACCGGCAAAGTGAGGTTCGAGCAGTTCATCGAGAATCTTTTCCAGCAGGGTGGTCAGCGAAGGCAGGCGTTTGAGTTCATCCAGCTGGTCGCGCCCGCAGGTCTCCTGAGATTGGCTGATCGCGGCTTTTTGATCGTCAAATACATCGCCTTCGATCGTTTCACGGGTCAGGGTAAAGCTGCGTTTCTCCACCAATTCCTTGCGCAGCGACACGGTGAGAAAGGCAAGCAGATCATCCTTTTCGTCAGCGTTGTCGAGGCGCGCTTGCAAGGCTTCGGTCAGCACCTTGTGATCGCTGTATTTTTTCAGGCCATCGTAGGGGGTATAGAGAAACACGCCCTTGTCATCCGGCCCGGCGCTGAGAATAAAACTGCCGGCCAGCGGCACAGCCAATTGCTTGTCGGCGTTTAACAGAATGCGTTCGGCCAGCATCGGCGGGGTTTGTTCGCTGCGCAGCGCATGGGTTGCCAGTTGCACATGAGCGAGCCAAGAGAAATCTTTGCTGTTCAGACCGTGGGCCAGACGGAAGCCCTCATGCAGGCCTGGGGATTTAAGAATGTCGGGGAACAATAAAGGTGCAGTGGGGCTAGACATCATTGAGCTCTGAATGCAGGCGCCTTGGGCGGGGGCTCAAGAATAGGTACGCAGTTCAGCGCGCAGGCGGTACATAGTTACCGCACGTGCCGAGCTGAAATGTGCAGGGAAGGGCGTCAATCACTCCCGAATGATCGAAGGGTTGACAGCCGACAGCTCCGCCGTGGTTAATCGACGAGCAAGTCGTCCGTACGCTGTTGTTCCCTCCAATAATCATTCTGGAGCTTCAGATGTCTGCGCCACACGATCATGTGTCCTCTGCTGTCGCGTCCTCGTTATCGCTCGAAGCGCTGACGCAACTGCTTGAAACGATTTTCCTGCGCCACGGCACCTCCGCCGACGTCGCGCAAGTGCTGGCCGCCAACTGCGCCGGGGCCGAGCGCGACGGCGCTCACAGCCATGGCGTGTTTCGCATTCCCGGTTATGTCTCGACGTTGGCCAGCGGCTGGGTCAACGGGCACGCGGTGCCGCACGTCGAAGATGTCGCCTCGGGATTTGTCCGTGTCGATGCCGGCAACGGTTTCGCCCAACCGGCACTGGCTGCCGCCCGGCCGCTGCTGGTGGAGAAGGCGCGAAACGCCGGGATTGCCGTGTTGGCGATTCGCAACTCTCACCACTTCGCCGCACTGTGGCCGGATGTCGAACCTTTCGCCGATGAAGGTCTGGTGGCGCTCAGTGTGGTCAACAGCATGACCTGCGTGGTGCCCCATGGCGCCGACCGGCCACTGTTCGGCACCAACCCGATTGCGTTCGCCGCGCCACGGGCCGGCGCCGCGCCGATTGTCTTCGACCTGGCCACCAGCGCGATCGCCCATGGCGACGTGCAGATCGCTGCGCGCAAAGGTGAGCGGCTGCCGGCCGGGATGGGCGTGGACAGCCTCGGTCAGCCGACTCAGGATCCCAAGGCGATTCTTGAGGGCGGGGCGTTGTTGCCGTTCGGTGGTCATAAGGGGTCGGCGCTGTCGATGATGGTCGAGTTGCTGGCCGCAGCGCTGACCGGGGGGAATTTTTCCTTCGAGTTCGACTGGTCCAATCATCCCGGGGCGAAAACGCCGTGGACCGGGCAGTTGCTGATTGTCATCGACCCGAGCAAAGCCGCCGGGCAGGGTTTTGCCGAACGCAGTGGCGAACTGGTGCGCCAGATGCACAGTGTCGGGCTCAAGCGTTTGCCGGGGGATCGTCGGCATTGGCAACGCAGTAAGTCGTTGGCTGAGGGCATTGTGCTGGACGCGCAGACGCTGGCGCAGTTGCGCGAACTGGCGGGGGTGTGAGCAAAGAGCCAAGGCCCCTCACCCTAGCCCTCTCCCGGGGGGAGAGGGCTAGGGTGAGGTGAATGGGCGAGGTACGCCGACGTGGAATACCGAGCTGAATTCAGGATCTGAACAGAAAAAAACCGGCAGGCATAAAAAAGGCGAACCCAGTGGGTTCGCCTTTTTCGTGCGCGTTTGACTCAGCGACGGCCGAGCAGCAAGCCGACCACCAGGCCGAAACCGGCGGAGATCGCCACGGTCTGCCACGGGTGCCCGCCGATGTAGCTTTCGGTGGCATCGACCGCTGGTTTGGTGCGATCACGCACGCTCGACACGGAATCCAGCGCCTGTTGCAGTTTCAGGGCGATTTGTCCGCGCAGCGTTTCCGCTTCTTCGCCGACCAGTGAGGCGCTGCTCTTGAGCAGTTTGTCGGACTCTTGAATCAGAGCCTGAAGTTCGCTGAAGGCCTGATCCTTGATTTGGTCTTCGGCGGCTTGCACGGCGGATTTGCGGGCCATTGGGTGACTCCTTGCAGTTGAATGGACAGTGATCAATGGAGTGTGGCGCTTGCTGAAAAGTTGCACTGAATTTAGGTCAGAAATAAAAACCTGCGCGGGAGATTTCCGTCGAGCGTGTAAGATGTCGCCATTTTACGCAGCAGGATAATTCCCCATGAGTTTCAATCTGGCCGACAAATCCCTTGCAGAGCGCGCTGCGCTGGAAGACGAGAAATCCCGTCTGTTCGAACTCTGGCAGAACAATCTGGGCAAAGCCAAAGGCGAAGCCGCGCGTTTGTTCGGCGAGCGCGGCAAGCGCAAAGGCAAATGGGCCGAGTGGGTCCGCGCGGAACTGGACGGCATGTCGCCGCCGGAGTTCGCCAACATGGTACGCAGTGAAGTCAATCGCCTGATGGCCGCCAACAAGTAACGCTTCAACTGAACGTCGTGGCAATCGCTTCACGCACTTTGACCACCACCGGATCGATCTGCGTGCTGGTGCGCCAGCCCAGTTCGATCGGATAACGCGGCAACTTCAGCGGGCAGGGCAGCAGCGCCAGACCGCTGAGTGCGGCGATGCTCTCGGCGGCATGCGTCGGAATCGTCGCCACCGCCCGGCTGCCCTTGAGCAGATACGGCAGCGCGGCGAAATGTGTGGTCGAGGCGCACACTCGCCGGCTCAGTCCCAGCGCCGCCAACCCCTCATCGGTAATCCCGATAAACCCGCCGGACGACACCAGAATGTGCTCGCGGGCAACGAACGCCTCAAGATCAATCTGTTGCTGACCAGGCGCAAGGCTCGCCGGATCGACCAGGCACGCATATCCACCTTCGCCCAATACCTGACGGCTGAGCAAGCGCTCGGCAAAGCCACCGGCAGTAATCGCCAGATCGATGCTGCGTTCCATCAGCGCGCGGGCGACGATCTGGCTATGCGTCTGTCGGAAGATTACCCGCAGCTTCGGTGCGATGCGGGCGATTTCCTCGATCAGGCGGCGACCGTAGGCGATCTCGAAGTCATCCGACAGCCCTACGGTAACCGAGCGACCCTCGTATTGATTGGCCGCCGGGTCGACCATCGCCAGACTTTGTCGGCATTTGTTCAGCGCGTCGCTGACCACCGGTTTCAATTGATTGGCTTTGAGCGTCGGGGCCAGCCCACGCCCGGTGCGCACGAACAATTGATCGCCGTAAACCTCACGCAACCGGCGCAACGCCGCGCTGACGGCCGATTGCGTGACGCCCAGACGCAACGCCGCGCGGCTGGCGCTGGATTCTTCATGCAAGGCTTCAAAGACTTTCAGCAGATTGAGGTCGACCGTGGCGATATTCATTTGACTCATATCATTAAGCAGCAATTGGGGCTTTATTCATGATCGCGTGGCGCCGCAGAATCGGCAACCACTGAACCTGAAGGAGTCCCCGTAATGGCCAAATCGATTGTTGCCGCGCTGCAAATCGGCGCATTGCCCGACGGCAAAGCTGCCACTCTGGAACAGATTTTGAGTTGGGAAGGCGCGATCAGCGAATCCGGCGCGGCGCTGGTAGTGATGCCGGAAGCGCTGCTGGGCGGTTATCCGAAAGGCGAGGGTTTCGGCACACAATTGGGTTATCGCCTGCCTGAAGGGCGTGAAGCCTACGCCCGTTATTTTGCCAATGCGATCGATGTGCCGGGGGCCGAGACGCAAGCGCTGGCCGGTCTGTCGGCGCGCACCGGGGCCAATCTGGTGATCGGCGTGATTGAACGCTCTGGCAGCACGCTGTATTGCACCGCGCTGTATTTCGACCCGCAGGACGGCCTCGTCGGCAAACACCGCAAACTGATGCCAACCGGCACCGAACGGTTGATCTGGGGCAAGGGCGACGGCTCGACTTTGCCGGTGTTCGACACCCAGGTGGGCAAGCTCGGCGCCGTGGTGTGCTGGGAAAACATGATGCCGCTGCTGCGCACGGCGATGTACGCCAAAGGCATTGAAGTGTGGTGTGCACCGACCGTGGACGAGCGTGAAATGTGGCAGGTCAGCATGCGTCACATCGCCCATGAAGGCCGCTGCTTTGTGGTCAGTGCGTGCCAGGTGCAGGCATCGCCTCAGGCGTTGGGTGTCGAGATTGCCAACTGGCCGGCGGATCGACCTTTGATTGCCGGCGGCAGCGTGATTGTCGGGCCGATGGGCGACGTGCTGGCGGGGCCGTTGCGCGGTGAGGCGGGCTTGCTCACGGCTGAAATCGACACCGATGAACTGGTGCGTGCGCGCTATGACTACGATGTGGTCGGCCACTATGCGCGGCCGGATGTGTTTGAGCTGTCAGTAGATGAACGCGCCAAACCCGGGGTGCGCTTCCACACCTAACCCACTGCCTTGGTAACCCCTGTAGGAGCTGCCGAAGGCTGCGATCTTTTGATCTTGATCTTGATCTTAAAAAACAAAAGCAAAAGATCGCAGCCTTCGGCAGCTCCTACAATGGATCGGTAGTGTGTCTTGGAAATCAGTGGCGTTGCTGCCATTCTTCGCGGGTGATTTCCCAAAGCTCCCGAGGGAAACGCCCAGCGACGAAATCGTCTTCATCGGTCCGAATCAAACGCATTCCCGCGCGCTCCGAGATTCTGCGTGAGCCGATGTTCGGCGCTGCTTTCGGCACGCGCATCAGCGGGCGTTGCAGAGCGTTGAACCAGTAATCGGTCACCACCGCACAGGCTTCAGTCATCAAGCCCTGACCTTGCCACGCCGGCGCCAGCCAGAAGCCGCGATGGTTGTCCGCCTGATCCATCAGGCTGATACTGCCGATCAACTGTTCGGGTGCGGCCTTGAGGCGAATCGTCCAATGCCACTCCTTGCCTGCCGCCACCGCTGGCAAGGCAATGTCGCGCAGATAGGCGAGGGCACCGTCCTCCGGATACGGCCATGGCACGGCCGCGTTCAGATAACGCACCACGTCCCAATGCGGAAATTCGCGCTGCACGGCTTCGGCATCGGCCAGTTGCAATGGGCGCAGGATCAGTCGTTCGGTGTACAGCGTCGGTATGTCTTCCATAAACCTGCAGCCTCCATGCGTGTCTTTCAGGAACGAAGCAGGCTAGCGCATTTTTACCAGGTAGCGGCAGTGGCCTTGGGCAGGCTGAGCTTGCCGCTGTCGACAAAGCGCATGGTGCCAAACAGACCGCCGGCAAGCTTGCCGCGCAGCACATAGGGCAGGTTATCGAGGGTTTGCGTCTGGCTCAGGCCAAGAGTCTGGCGCAGCACCGAGAACGCCGAGATGCTGACGGGGACTGTGACGATGGTTTCGGAAAAACGCGGGATCGAACCGCTCTGATCGCTCACGCCGGAGGCCAGCGAATGGCCGTTGACCTCCAGATCCAGCGCAATGCCGTTGTAGTCGATGGCCGTCTCATTGGGGTTCTGTACGCGAATCTTGATGGCGAAACGCACTTCCAGATCCTGGCTCGGCAACGGTTCGAGGCCGACCACGTTGATGTTCACCGGATCACGGTTGGGGAAAAGCGCACAGGCGCTGAGGGACAGCAGAAGCAGTGACAGCATGACGGCTTGGAAACGGCGCATAAACGGTCTCTCAACAAAAAAGGGCTGAACCGTCACCGGCTCAGCCCTCTCTATCAAAGGCCAGACGTTAGCGGTTCAACTGTGCGACAGCCGCCGCCGGGGCAGGTTCACCTTTGGCCGGCATGTCCGGGTTTTCCATGACCTGAAGGATAGAAGCTTCCGGGTCGAAATCGTCTTCTTCCAGCTCGATGAATTCTTCTGGCAGAAAGATGTTCAGCACGATAGCGCACAACGCACCGACGGTGATCGGCGATTCGAAGATGTTGCGCAGCGCTTGCGGCAGTTCGCGCAATACTTCCGGCACAGCGGCGATGCCCAGGCCCATGCCCAGCGAAATCGCCACGATCAGCATGTTGCGCCGATGCAGGCCAGCCTCGGCGAGGATCTTGATGCCGGCCACCGCGACGGTGCCGAACATCACCAGTTCGGCGCCACCCAGTACCGGTTTCGGCATCAGTTGCAGCACCGCGCCGATCATCGGGAACAGCCCCAGCAGCACCAGCAAACCGGCGATGAAGAAGGCGACGTAGCGGCTGGCCACACCGGTGAGTTGAATCACGCCGTTGTTTTGCGCGAAGGTCACCATCGGCATGCTGTTGAATACCGCCGCCATGGCCGAGTTGAGGCCGTCGGCGAGCAGGCCGGACTTGATTCGGCGGATGTACAGCGGGCCTTTGACCGGTTGTCGCGAGATCATCGAGTTGGCGGTCAGATCACCGGCAGCTTCCAGCGGCGACACGAGGAAAATCACCGCCACCGGCACGAACGCCACCCAGTCAAAGTTGAAACCGTACTTGAACGGCACCGGTACGCTGACCAGCGGCACCTCGGGCATCGAGGCGAAATCCACCGTGCCCATCAGCCACGCAACCACATAGCCCAGCGTCAGGCCGATAACGATCGCGCCCAGGCGCAGAAACGGCACGTCGACGCGGTTCAGCACGACGATGGTGCCGATCACCAGCGCTGCCAGAAAGATATGGCTGGCCGCGCCCAGATCCGGCGCGCCGAAGCCGCCGGCAATGTCGGTCATGGCCACTTTGATCAGCGACAGGCCCATCAGCGTGATGATGGTGCCGGTGACCACCGGGGTGATCAGCATGCGCAGTTTGCCGATGAACTGGCTCAGCACCACTTCGATGAAGGCTGCGAAAAAGCACACACCGAAGATCGTTGAGAGAATTTCATCGGTGCCACCACCGCGCGCCTTGACCATGAACCCGGCACTGAGAATCACGCTGATAAAGGAAAAACTGGTGCCTTGCAGGCACAACAATCCCGAACCGACCGGGCCGAAGCGCTTGGCCTGGACGAAGGTGCCGAGGCCGGAAACGAACAGCGCCATGCTGATCAGGTAGGGGATTTCACTGTGCAGACCGAGGGCGCCGCCCATGATCAAAGTCGGAGTGATGATGCCGACGAAGCTCGCCAGCACGTGTTGCAGCGCGGCAAACACGGTGGCAGTCAGGTGCGGGCGGTCGTTGAGACCATAGATCAGGTCGTTGTTGCGCGGGGCTTTTTCAGAGGCGGTCATGGTGTTTTGCGCGCCGCGAGGCGGGGCCGGGTCAGAAAATGGAGGCGCAGGATGCCGGAAGAGGGCGGCGAGGGCAACGAGCAATAACTGCCTGAAAGGTCAGGTTTTATTGGCCGCTAGCGGTAGACGGCTGTGTAGGAGGTGTCGAGTGAAACGAGGCTGCGATCTTTTAAGATCAAAAGATCGCAGCCTGCGGCAGCTCCTACAGCGAGATGTATCAGGAGAAGGCTGCGAGCAGATCTTCTTCAAACGCCTTTTGCGCATCCCCCGGCACCTGTGCCCGATGCCGGGCCAGATGAAACGCCACCTCGAAACTCAACTCGCCCTCGCGGATTGGCCGCAGCAGGCCCTTGGCTTGCCAACTGCGCGCATAGTGATCCGGCAGATAGCCGACATGTTTACCCGACAAAATAAACGTCAGCGTACCCTCGACCTGTTCCGACCGCGCAGAGCAGACCTTGCCCTGAAACGGTTCGTCACTGCGCAAAAACCGATAGGGGTGATCGACTCGGTCACAGGCCTGCAAGGCTGCATCACTCGGCGCTGCATCGGTAAACAACGGATGGCCGGCAGCACAGTACAAATGCTGGGTTTCGCTAAACAACTGGCGATAGTCGAAGGCACTTTGCACTTGCGAAAAATAACCGATCGCCAGATCCAGTCGCTGTTGCAACAGCAGGCGTTCCATTTCGCCGGGCATGGCACTGATCAATTCGATGCGTACAGATTCATCACGCTCGCGAAAGCGGCGGATCGCCACCGCCACCCGCTGCAACACCGACTGATCGACCGACTCGGAGATCCCCAAGCGCACTTCGCCGATCAAACGCCCGGCGACGCCGTTGGATTGATGGCGGAAGGTTTCAATCGATTCAAACAACGTGCGCACAGCAATCAGCAACTGCTCGCCCTTGGGCGTGACGCTGAAACCGCCCTTGCCGCGACTGCACAGACGATAGCCGAGACGGGTTTCCAGTTTGGCCATTTGCTGACTGATGCTTGACTGGCTCAGGCCCAGATCACCTTGAGCCGCGCTGAAACCACCGCACTCGACCACCCGCACAAACAGGCGCAACAGTTGCAAATCGACGTCGTGCAGTTGACCCAACATCACATTACTCCGGAATAAAGTCAGGATAATTATTCGGCTATTTTTCTAATGTATCGGACCGCGCATTCTGCAACCACTTCCTCCGGTCAGGTGTTCGTCATGGCTCCCGTGTTCAAGCTGTGTTTCCCCGCGCTGCTGTTGTCCGTGGCTCTTCAGGCGCAGGCCGAGGACAAAACGCTAAATCTGTACAGCTGGGCCGATTACGTGCCACCGCAAACCCTGCAACGGTTTGAGCAGGAAACCGGTATCCATGTGCGTTACGACACCTTCGACACCTCCGAGGTGCTGGAGACCAAGTTGCTCACCGGTGGTAGCGGCTATGACGTGGTGGTGCCGTCGTCCAGCGTTCTGGCGCGAGGACTTGCGGCGGGTGCGCTGAAAGAAATCCCCCACGACGGCCTCAAGGGCTACGCCAATCTTGATCCGGACCTGCTGGAAAAAATGGCCGCCGTCGACCCCGGCAATCGCTACGGCGTGCCGTACACCTAGGGCACCTTGGGTCTGGGGATGAACGTTGAGGCGGTGAAGCAGCGCTTGCCCGATGTGCCGCTCAACAGCCTCGATCTGCTGTTCAAACCCGAGAACGCCAGCAAGCTGAAAGACTGCGGCATCGCGATCCTCGATTCGCCGCAGGAGGTCATCGGACTGGCCCTGCATTACCTGGGTAAAGATCCCTACAGCACGGACAAGAACGATCTGGCCGCCGCCGAAGCGTTGTTGCAGAAACTTCAGCCGTCGGTGCTCTACGTCGCCACTGGCCGGCAGATCAATGACCTGGCCAGCGGCAACGTGTGCCTTGCGCTGACCTACAACGGCGACGCAAGCATGGCCGCTGATCAGGCACACAAGGCCAATAAACCCTTCGAAGTGGCGTATCGCATTCCCAAAGAAGGCACGCTGGTGTGGCAAGACAATCTGGCCATCCCCAAAGACGCGCCGCACCCCGAAGCCGCGCGGGCGTTCATCGAATTCATGCTGCGGCCGAACTCGGTGGCCGAGTTGACCAACACGCTGTTTTTTGCCACCGCCAACCAGGCTGCCACGCCATTGGTGGATGACGCCGTGCGCAACGATCCCGACATCTACCCACCCAGCGAGGTGCGCGCGCGGCTGTATGCCGATCGCAGCATGAGCCTCAAGGACATGCGTCAGCGCACGCGTCTGTGGACCACTTTCCGTAGCCATCAATAACAACAGGAGCACCACGATGGATGTGCCCATGCAAAACGATCAGGCCCTGACCCGTGACAGACTTTATGGCACCGCCGCCGAAAGCACTTACGCCGGCATCACCAGTTTCATGCGCCGGCGCTACAGCCGTGACCTGCGCGGCGTCGATGTCGCGGTCAGCGGCGTGCCGTTCGACACGGCCACCAGCAACCGCCCCGGCGCACGTTTCGGGCCACGGGGGATTCGCGCGGCTTCCACCGGGATTGCCTGGGAGCGCCACTGGCCGTGGACGTTTGACCCGTTCGATCATCTGGCGGTGATTGATTACGGCGACTGCAATTTCGATTACGGCTCGCCACACACCGTCCCGGAACGCATCGAAGCCCACGCCGAACAGATTCTCAACGCCGGCAGCGCCATGCTCACATTTGGTGGTGATCACTTCATCAGCTATCCGCTGCTCAAGGCCCATGCGCGCAAGCACGGCGCGCTGTCGCTGATTCATTTCGATGCGCACAGCGACACCTGGCCGGATGAAGAGGGTAAACGCGTCGATCACGGCACCATGTTCTGGCACGCGGCGCGCGAAGGTCTGGTCGATCCGGCACGTTCGGTGCAGATCGGTTTGCGCACGACCAATGACGATCACATGGGGTTTCAGGTGCTGGATGCTCGACAGGTGCATCGCCGTGGCTGCGAAGCGATTGTCGAAGCGATCCGCGCCCGGGTTGGCGATAACCCGGTGTACCTGACGTTCGACATTGATTGCCTGGATCCGGCGTTTGCACCCGGAACCGGAACGCCTGTCTGCGGCGGTTTGAGCACCGTGCAAGCGCTGGAAATTCTCGGTGGTTTGCGCGGGATCAATCTGGTCGGCATGGACGTGGTGGAAGTTGCCCCGGCTTACGATCACGCCGACGTCACCTCACTGGCCGCCGCCACACTGGCGATGGAAATGCTCTGCCTCTACGCCGCTCGACACAAGGTCGATATTTGACGCAACACTGCGTACTCCCTGTGGGAGCCAGCCTGCTCGCGAAGGCGTCATTTTTCAGCCAACATCTTTGTCGACGGATCCGCCGCTTTCGCGAGCAAGCTCGCTCCCACATTTTCAGCAAAGGCTCCTGCCATTTTCTGACACTAGCCTCTGCTAAGCTGCGATCACTTTCCCTGCTGAGCCTGACCATCGTGTCGCGTACCACTCGTCTTTTGACTTTGCTGCAAGTGCTGCGCGGCAAAAAGCGCCCGGTGACGGCGGCAACGCTGGCCGCCGAGCTGGATGTGTCCGAGCGCACGCTCTATCGCGATATTGCTGAGCTGACCGCCCTCGGCGCGCCGATCCATGGTGAAGCCGGGATCGGTTATGTGCTGCGCAGCGGCCTGTTTTTGCCCCCGCTGATGCTCAACGCCGACGAGACCGAAGCCATCGTCCTCGGCTTGCGTTATGTCGATCAGCGCGGTGATGAAGTCCTCGGCAAAGCAGCGGCGGATGCGCTGGCGAAAATTGCCGCAGTGCTCGATCCACAAGCGCAGGAAGCGCTGCGTAATCCCACCGTGATGCCGGGCCCGCCGGGTTATGGTTTTCCACAAAACGCCGTGCCGTTGAACGTGTTCCGCCACGCTATCCGCGATCAGGCCAAACTGCACATCGATTACGCCGACGCGCAACAGGTGCCCAGTCAGCGGCTGATCTGGCCCTTGGCGCTGGGCTTCCTCAATGAGGTGCGGATCATCGTTGCGTGGTGCGAATTGCGCGGCGCCTACCGTACATTTCGCACTGACCGGATCGGCGCCGCCAGCCGTCAGGGCGACAGTTATCCGGGACGGCGCAGCGACCTGTTACGCACTTGGCGCGAGCAGATGCAGCTGGACGAAAGTGGGCGCTTCACTCCTGACAAAAACTGACGCAGCGCTGATTTAGGATGGTCGCAGAACCAAACAAAAAAGGAGCTGCAACCATGTCACATCCTGTCTCTACACTGGCCCCGGCGATCGCTGCGTATATCGATGCGGCCAACGCACGCGACACCTCGCGGGTCGGCAGTTTTTTTGCCGAGGATGCCAACGTGTTCGACGAGGGCCAGCATCAGGTCGGCCCGCAAGCCATCGCGCAATGGATGCAAGACACCGGGCAACGCTATCAGCCACGGGTCGAAGTGCTCGACGTCCAGCAGCGCACCGGCAAGGTGCTGGTACACGGGCTGATTTCCGGGACATTCCCCGGCAGCCCGGCCCAGTTACGCTATACGTTTCGCTTGAACGAACAGGGCAAAATCGCCCGCCTGGATATTTCCCTGTAAGCATCGTGGCATACTGCCGCGCATGACTTTCGACACTCCCCTCAGCGCCTGGCAACACGCCGTTCAACACAAGGGCTTTGTCCAGGACGAAGCCCAGGAACACGCGGTCTGGGCGCTGCAAAAATGCCATGAAGCCCTGCACGCCGGTGCCCGTTCGGTCACCGGCGTTTACCTATGGGGGCCGGTCGGACGCGGCAAGACCTGGCTGATGGATCAGTTCTATCAGAGCCTGCGCGTACCGGCGCGACGCCAACACTTTCATCACTTCATGGGCTGGGTGCATCAGCGCTCGTTCCAGTTGACCGGGATTGCCGATCCGTTGCGCGCGCTGGCCAAAGAGCTGGCGGCGGAGGTGCGGGTGCTGTGCTTCGATGAGCTGTTCGTCAACGACATCGGCGACGCGATCATTCTCGGTCGGCTGTTTCAGGTGATGTTCGACGAAGGCGTGGTCATCGTTTGCACCTCCAATCTGCCGCCGGATGATCTGTACGCCGACGGCTTCAACCGCGACCGTTTCGTACCGGCAATTGCCGCGATCAAGGCGCATATGCAGGTGGTGGCGGTGAATGGTGCCGAGGATCACCGCTTGCATCCAGGGGCCGGCCTGCAACGCTACTTTGTGATCACGTCGCCGGTCAGCGCGCTAGACGAAGTCTTTCAGGCGTTGACCGCCGGACAGCCAGCCAGCACCGAACCCGTGTCGGTCGGTCATCGTCAGTTGAACGTCGTGCAGGCCAGCGAATCGGTGTTGTGGTGTCGCTATGCGGATCTTTGCGAGCAGCCGTTCGCCGCCATGGATTTCATCGCGCTGTGCGATCGCTACACGGCTATTCTGTTGAGCGAGGTGCCGAACCTCAGCGCACAGAAACGTGAAGGGCGCATCGCGCGCGGCACCGAAGATGGCGCGCAGCGGGTGGTGGCCGGTGATCGCGAGCTGCCGCAATTGTCGGTTCACGATGACGGTGTGCGGCGTTTCATCGCGCTGGTCGACGAGTGCTATGACCGTAAAGTGCCGCTGTACATCGAGGCGCAAGTGCCAATGGACGCGCTGTACACCGAGGGTTATCTGGAATTCCCGTTCCGCCGCACCCTCAGTCGCCTGCAGGAGATGCAACTGCAGCGCTTTGCCGAAACGTGAGTGAAGAGGGCGCCGACATGAGCCAACCGCTTTCCCATCATTTGCTGACCATGGCCTACCAGAATGCCTGGGCCAATCATCGTCTGGCCAAGGCCTGGCGCCAGCTCGGTGCGGCAGATCTGGCCGCCCCCAGGGCGAGTTTCTTCCCGAGCATTCGTCTGACCCTTAATCACATCCTCACCTGCGACTGGTTCTACGTCGATGCACTGGAACGCGAGCTGCGCGGGGCTGAGCCGCATCCCGACTGCTATGTGTTTTTCAATGCGGACGAGCCATTTACCGACGGCCCGCAACTGCGCGATGAGCAGGCGCATGTTGATCGACGGCTGATTGCCTATTGCGAGCAACTGCGCGATGGCGATCTGGCCCGGATTGTCACCATTGCCCGCGACACGCCGCAGCACGACAGCCGTTTGCGCATGCTGTCGCACCTGTTTGAACACCAGATTCATCACCGAGGCCAGGTGCATGCGATGCTCAGCGACACAGTGGTCAAGCCGCCGCAACTGGATGAGTTTTTCTGTGCCGGCGAGAGCGGCCTGCGTGCCGAAGACTTCGCCGAACTGGGCTGGACTGAAGAGTTGATCTGGGGCCGCTGAAAAAGCCCGCGATCGGACGATCTTTTGATCTTTTGATCTTTTGATCTTTTGATCTTTTGCATTTGCGGGTTGCCCGCTCGATCACCCCCGCGCTAAGGTCAGACAGCCTTTCAGTGCGCACTTTGCGCGCCGGGGCTTTTGTGTGTTCGGGGATGGAAATGGATTCCGCAGAGATTCTTGTGCTTCAAGCCAGCTACAGCAATCCAACGCACGCCGAGGCCATCGGTATCGTGCTCAATCATTACGCAGAAGACCCGATGGGCGGCGGTCATTCGCTCGACCCTGACCTGTTGCGTCGGCTCCCCGAAGAGCTGGCCCGACGCCCGCATGCGTTCAGCGTGCTGGCCTTTGTCGGGGGCGAGCCGGCGGGGCTGGTGAACTGCTTTGAAGGGTTTTCCACGTTCGCCTGCAAACCGTTGGTCAATGTCCATGACGTGGCGGTGGTGGGCAAATTCCGCGGCCTCGGTCTGAGCCAGAAAATGCTGCAGAAAGTCGAGGAGATCTCTCGCCAGCGCGGTTGCTGCAAAATCACCCTTGAAGTGCTGGAAGGCAACGCTGTGGCTCAGGGTTCTTACCGCAAGTTCGGCTTCGCGCCGGGCATGTTCGACCCGGATCATGGGCAGATGCTGTTCTGGATCAAAAACCTCCAAGCCTAGAAGCCCCTCACCCTAACCCTCCCGAAACGTCGGACCGCCCAGAGGGAGAGGGGATTGACCGAGGCGTTTGGGCAAGGTACGCCGACCTGAAACATCGAGCCGAACGTAGGTTTTGAAAAGCATGAAAATCGGCTCCCTTTCCCCCTCGCCCCTTTGGGGAGAGGGCTGGGGTGAGGGTGGGTGGATCTTGCTGACCCAACCCAATCTGCGAACTCGCGACAGCATAAGGTCGAACACCCCGCTCAATGGCCATAAAAAAGGCGCCCTAATCAGGGCGCCAAACTGTCTTCTCCCGGGCCAGAGCGGAGCCACGGAAGGTCCATCGGTTGCTCGGTCAATCTCAGTCGCGATAGGACTCGGTCACTTGCGCCGTCTGGTCGGCGGGAACGCGAATTTCTTTCGCGTTGGCGTCGCTCTGCTGCGCGCTCTGGGCGTGGTGAACCGGGAAGTTGTCGTAGTAATAACGCATACGCTCAGCGCCGCCCTCGGCAAAGACGCTGGCAGAACCCAGGGCAAACAGCCCGGCAAGGATTACGGTGGTGATTTTCATGGTGCCTCCTACTGAAAAAGTGGGAGCCGTTCGTCCATGAAGCAGATCTCGGAAGAGAGTCTGGGTGGCATGAATTAACACCGGGTTAACGCCCATTCAGTGTAGGTTTTGCAGCATGTTGCGGGGCGGTATCAGACAGACGCGGCGCCCGTCAGGCGAAGGCACGCCGCGTCGAAGGGAAAGGCTTAGAGCTTCCAGTCGAGACTCACCGTTACCGTGCGCGGGTCGCCCCAATACACGCCGTTATAGAAGCCGACATTGTCGTAATACTTCTTGTCGAACAGGTTGTTGACGTTCAGCGACGCCGACAGGTGGCGATCGAACGCGTAGCGCGACATCAGGTTGACGACGGTGTACGCGCTCTGGTTGATGCGTGCCTCCTGAGTGTCGCCGCCGACCGGCCGGCTCGACGTGCCATACACATCGCTCTGCCAGTTCACCGCACCGCCTACGATCAGCGCCTGCCATTCGCCCGGTAAACGGTACGCGGTGGAGACGCGCAGCAGATTCATCGGCTCACTGGTGTTAGTGCGCTCGCTGTTGCCGTCGGCCGAGTGGGTATAGGTGTAACCGGCGGTCATGTTCCAGTCCTGCAGGATTTCGCCGGATACTTCAGCCTCAAAGCCGTTGACCTTGTTGCCCTTGCCGCCGGATTTGTAGAACTGCTCACGGGTCACCGGATCCGCCGGGGCCGAGTTGTCGAGTTCGGCGACGTTATCCTGCTTGCTCCAGAACAGCGCCGTGGACAGGTTCAGGCGTTCCTCGAGCAGGCTGCCCTTGATGCCCACTTCATAGTTTTTGCCGACAACGGGGTCGATGTATTTGCGGTTCTTGTCGCGGTTGCCCTGGGGTTTGAAGATGTCGGTGTAACTCACGTATGCCGTGTACTCCGGGGTCAAGTCGTACAGCAGGCCGGCGTAAGGCGTCCAGACGTCGTTCTGTTTCTGGCTGGTGTAATCGACCTTGGTCAGTTGCCGGCTGGCGTCGTAACGGTTGCTGGTGCTGGACGCTTCCCAGCTGCCGTATCGGCTGCCGAGCACGGCGTGCAGATCATCAGCCAGGCTCAGGCGTGTGGCGATGTAGCCGGCTTTCTGTCGGGTATTGTCCTTGGAGCCGGTGAGGTCGGTGACGGTGTCGCTGAATTTGGCGATATCGCCCATGTACTTCCAGTCGCGGATTTTTCCGTAATCGCTGGGTTGTGCGCCGGCAATGGTGTACGGCGAGTTCGAGCGGCGTTCGGCCTCGCCATAGCCGAACATCATTTCGTGCTCACGGCCGAGCAGCGAATAGGGGCCGGAGACATTGAAGTCATACGCCTGCATTTTCTGCGTGCCGATCATGTGCGAGGTGTAAGCGAGCATGCCGCTGCGGTCGGCCTCGGGGAAACCGCCACCGCCGTAATACACCTTGCCGTCGCTCGCGCTGTCGCGGTGGGTGTACGCCGCTTTCAGGCGCCAGCCGCCGGCCAGTTGCTGATCGAGGGTGGCAAACGCGGTTTTGTCCTGCAGCGGCCAGGAACTCCACGACGTCGCCATGTTGGTCGAACGGCCGAGACCGGCCTTGCTGCCATCGGCATTCCAGTAAGGCACCGTGCCCCAGGACGAGCCTTGCACATGCTTGTTCTGATAGTCGTAACCGACCGCCAGCACGGTGGAATCGCTCAGATCCGCCTCAAGCACGCCATAACCGACCTCGCGTTGCAGCGCGTATTTGTCCTTGATCGATTGGTTGTCGCGATAGGCCAACACCGTACGCCCGCGCAAGCGCCCGTCGAACGCCAGCGGCCCGCCGACATCGACGTAGCTGTAGTAATTGTCGTAGCTGCCGCCACTGACTCCGGCCAGCGCCTGCCACTGCGCGGTCGGACGCTTGCGCACCATGTTGATGGTCGCCGATGGATCACCGGCCCCCGTGGTCAGGCCCGTGGCACCGCGCACCACCTCGATACGGTCGTAGATGATGGTGTCGGAATCGGACTTCATGCGATCAAAGGTGTTGAGCATCCCGTCGATCTGGAAATTATTGATCGCATAACCGCGCGACGAATAACTGACCCGATCCGAATCCAGATGCTGCACCACAATGCCCGTGGTCTGGCGCATGGCCTCGGACAATGTACCGAGTTTGAAATCATCCATCTGCTGACGGGTGATCACCGAGACCGATTGCGGGGTTTCCTTGATCGACAGGTTCAGGCGCGTCGCCGTGCTCATGGCGCCGGTGGTATAGGACTCGGTGTTCTCGGTGGTGGTACCCAGACCTTGTGCACTGACGTTGGTCGCCGCCAGCTCAAGCGCTGTGTCAGCGGGCTGCGGCGTTTTTCCGGCTTCGGTTTCAGCCAGTAGATCGGCATTGAATGCAGCGCTGCACAGGCCGAGGGTGAGGGTCATGGAACGGGTAATGGGCGCGAACATCGCAGCCGACTCCTTGTCTTTGAGGGAAAAATTCCGTTTGTTCAAAGACGAGGGGGAGGGCGGGGATTTAGTGTCAAACGAGAAATATTGTTATTTGCAGGTATTGCAAAAGCAAAGGATCGCAGCCTTCTGCGCGCCTGGACGGAGATCTGTAGGCGCGCAGAAGGCTGCGATCTTTTGATCCAAAAAACGCAACGTGGTCTGGCCCTGATTCGTGTTGAGTCAGAAGCCCAGCGGGTACTGGATTACGACATAGATCCGGTCGATATCATCACCCGCCTGCGCCTCGTTGGCCCGGTGCGAGACATGCGAGACCTGCACCGACAGGTCCTTCGCCGCGCCCGATTGCACGACGTATTTCAAATCGATATCGCGCTCCCAATGCTTGCCGCCAGCGCCTTGCTGTGGCTGGTAGTTTCCGCTGTCAGCATCGAACGGGTTGTAGGCGCCGCCCTTTGGCGCATGGGTGCCATCGATGTGGCTGCCGCTGACGTAGCGGGTCATGAAGTTCAGGCCGGGGATGCCGAAGGCGCCGAGGTCGAGGTCGTAACGCGCCTGCCAGGAGCGTTCGTTGGCGCCGTTGAAGTCGGCGTATTTGATCGAGTTGGCGAGGTAGATCGAGTCGCCACCGACGAAGTCGAACGGCGTGTCGCCATTGATCTTTTGCCAGCCAAGCATCACCGCGTGGGGGCCGAAGGTGTATTTGCCGGAGAGGCTGAACGCGGTGTTGTCGATCGCGCCGGCCAGTGCTCGACCGGTATCGCGGGTGTGGTAGAGGTTGGCGTCGAGAAGTACGCCCGATTGCTTGAAGTGCAGATTGCCGTAGTACTGACGCCAGGTGTCGCTGAGTTCCGAGGCATACAGCGCGCCGCCGACGGGGCTATCGCTGAACAGGTCGGCGCCGAGAAAGCTGATCCCGCCAGCCTCGGTATTGGCGCCATAGCCGTAGAAATCGCCTTTGCCGGATGAGCTGTCTTGATTCTTGAACGCGGTGAAATGCCCGGCCACCAGATTGAGGTGATCGAACTCGGCGCTGTTGAGCAGAAAACCGGTGGCGTACTCCGGTTGCAAGCGTTTGTCGGAAGTGTCGAACACCGGGGTTTCGACGGTCATTTCACCGAAGGCGAGGGTGGTGCGCGAGGTTTTCAGCTTGAGTGCGCCGCCCGCGCTGGAGTAGTCATTTTCGCTGCGACCTTCGCTGTCGACCGGCAGCAGACCGGTCCCGGAATGCCCTTTGCCACCGTCCAGTTTCAGCCCGGCGAAGGCGTGGGCATCGATGCCGAAACCGATCGTTCCAGGTGTGAAACCGGATGAGAAAGTGCCGATAAAGCCTTGAGCCCATTCTTGTTTATAGTTTTTGCCGGAGGGTGAGGGCGAGCGATAGTCGTTGCTCAGGTAGAAGTTACGGGTGAGCACTTCGCCTTTGGCATCGTCGAAAAAACCGCTGGCGTGGGCGGTTGAGTTCAGACCGCAGAGCAGCGCGAGGAGGGTGAGGCGTGAAGAGGCGCGGTCGATCATGGTCGGTGGCCAGCGGCAATGAAGATGGCCTGAATGATCGAGGGATTGCGGGGAGGGGGATTGAGCGGATGTGCTGAATTGCTGTGGCTGTCAGGTCATGAGGTTGTGAATGCGCTGACGCCATCGCTGGCAAGCCAGCTCCCACAGGGATCTATGGTGTACCCACCGATCTTGGCATCACACAAAAAACTGTGGGAGCGAGCCTGCTCGCGAAGGCGGTGCATCAGGCGATATTTCTGTCGGCAGACACACCGCTTTCGCGAGCAGGCTCACTCCTACAGGGATTTGGGTTGAATGTGGATTTTGTGACTGGAGCTGAAATCTGTGGGAGCTGGCTTGCCAGCGATGGCGGTGTGTCAGTCAAGTTTATCCAAGCTGACACACCGCTTTCGCGAGCAGGCTCGCTCCTACAGTTTTAAGCGCGTTACGACAATGGCGGCGTACGTGGCGGGATCTGGCGTTTGCTGCCGGTCGATTCAAACGCTGCAGCCAGGCGCAGCAGGTTCGAGTCGTCGTAGGCGCGGCCGGCGAAGGTCAGGCCGACCGGCATGCCGATGTCGGCCATCACGCCCATCGGCACGGTCACGGTCGGTACGCCGAGATGGCGGATTGCAAGGTTGCCGTTGGCCACCCAGATACCGTTGCTCCAGGCAATGTCGGCCGACTCAGGGTTTACATCGGCGTCCGCCGGGCCGACATCAGCAACCGTCGGGAACAGCACGGCGTCGAGGCCCAGTGTGTCCATCCAGTCTTCGAGGTCGATGCGCCGAGTCTGTTCCAGGCCGCGCAGGCCGTCGGGTACGGTGGGGATTGCATTCCACGGCGTGATGCCGCGCTCGGCCATGCGCACGTATTCGTCCATGCCGGCAGCCAGATCGCCTTCACGGTTGGGCAGGGTGCCCGGGTCGTGCGGGAAGATTTTCGGCCCGTCGACGTCAACCAGACGATTGAGTTTCGGGTCGCCGTTGGCTTGCAGGAAGTCGTCGAACGCCCAAGCGGTCAGATCCCATAACTCATGGTGAAGGAACTCTTTCGAGACCAGACCACGGGTGAACACGGTTGGCGCGCCGGGACGATCGCCTTCGCAGTTGGAGACCAGCGGGAAATCGGTTTCGATGACTTCGGCACCGGCAGCTTCGAGTGCCTGACGCGCCTGTTTCCACAACTCGATCACCGACTCACGGGTATTGATGCGTTGGCCGGTCGGGCCACCGATACCCGGAGCTTCGCTGGTGCCGGCTTCAGGGTCGGCATTGATGAACATGCGCGGTACCGCGAAACGTTTGCCGGCCAAGGCTTTGGCATCTGCCGCCAGATCGGCGTAAGCGGCGGGGCGCACCTCGCTGACGCTGGGGATCGGCACCCACGGTTGCAGGCGCCAGAGGTCACCACGGGTGTCCGGGTCTTCGGCCACGACGATGTCGAGGACTTCAAGCAGGTCAGCCATGGTCCGTGCGTAAGGCACGACCACGTCCATGGTCGGCGTCAGCGGCCAGTTGCCGCGCACCGAGATCACCCCGCGCGACGGAGTGTAGGCGCACAAGCCATTGTTCGACGCCGGGCCACGCCCGCTCGACCAGGTTTCTTCCGCCAGACCGAATGCAGCGAAACTCGCAGCAGTGGCGGTGCCGGCACCGTTCGACGAGCCGGAGGCAAACGGCGCGGTCAGGTAATCGGCGTTGTAAGGACTTTCAGCGCGACCGTAGACGCCGCGTTGCATGCCGCCATTGGCCATCGGCGGCATGTTGGTCTTGCCCAGGCAAATCGCCCCGGCCGCACGCAGGCGTTCGATGGTGAAGGCATCGCGATAGGCAACCAGATCAGCGAAGGCCGGGCTGCCGGACGCGGCGGTCAGGCCCTTGACCAGGTAGCTGTCCTTGGCGGTGTAAGGAATGCCGTCGAGCGGGCCGAGGGTTTCGCCTTTGGCGCGACGGGCATCGGAGGCCTGTGCTTCGTTCAACGCTTCAGGGTTGCGCACGACTACGGCATTCAGCGCCGTTGCTGTGTCGGCACCGTCGTAGGCGTCGATACGGGCCAGATAGGCCTGGACCAGCTCGACTGCGGTGGTCTGCCCGGACTCAAGGGCGGCACGCAGTTGGGCAATGGAAACCTCGGTGACTTCGATCATGCGCTCACCGCTGTTTGAATTTGGGTGTTTTTCCTGGAATGGGTGTTCATATCGGTTCTCGTTGCACAGCTATAAGCGACAAGGTTAAGACTGGCGCCTATTTAACACCAAGCGGCGTGCGGAGTAATCGGCGGGATTGATCTCTTGCCTGTTTTCAACCCGACCGACGCCATCGCGAGCAGGCTCACTCCTACAGGGGGCTGCGGGGTATGCAGAATTCGTGTCCGCTGTAGATCCATATGGGAGCTGGCTTGCCAGCGATGGGGCCAGCCCATTCGATAATGAAGTGTCTGAACTATCGCCATCGCTGGCAAGCCAGCTCCCACAGGAATTTGTTGCGTTCCCAGAAGACAGGTACGTCCTCAGACGATCACAGCACCCCGTACTCCCGCGCCGTCCGATCCACCGCAATCCGCGTCTTGTCGATCAGCTCATCCAGCTCCGCACGCGTGGCGACCAGCGACGGCGCCATGATCATCCGCCCCAGTGTCGACCGAATGATCAGCCCTTCCTCAAAACCAATCGTGCGGCAACGCCAGGCGATATCGTTTTCATTGGCAAAGCGCTTGCGCGTGGCCTTGTCCTCAGCGAATTGCAACGCCGCCACCAGACCAACCCCCTGAATCTCACCCACCAACGGGTGATTGCCAAACACTTCGCGCAGGCAGTTTTGCAGGTACGGGCCGGTGTCGGTTTTCACCTGAGTCACCACGCCTTCATCACGCAAGGCCTTGAGGTTGGCAATCGCCACGGCGGCCGCGACCGGGTGGCCGGAGTAGGTCAGGCCGTGGGCAAACACGCCGCCTTTCTCGACCAATGCTTCGGCCATGCGCCGCGACAGAATCAGGCCACCCATGGGGATGTAGCCGGAGGTCAGGCCTTTGGCGATCGACAGGGTGTCGGGCTCGAACCCGAATGTCTGATGCGCGAACCATTCACCGGTGCGGCCGAAACCGCCAATCACTTCGTCCGCACACAGCAACACGTCATATTGGCGGCAGATACGCTGGATCTCCGGCCAGTACGTCGCCGGCGGAATGATCATGCCGCCCGCACCCTGAAACGGTTCGGCGACGAACGCCGCCACCTTGTCGGCGCCCAGTTCGAGAATCTTCTCTTCCAGTTGCCGCGCCGCGCGCAAGCCAAATTCTTCCGGGCTGAGGTTGCCTTCATGGGCGAACCAGTACGGCTCATCGATGTGCGCGACATCGGGAATGCTGCCACCCATTTCGTGCATGAATTTCATCCCGCCCAGCGCCGTCGCAGCCAGGGTCGAGCCGTGGTAGCCATTCCAGCGGCCGATCATGATTTTCTTCTCGGGTTGGCCCATCACCTGCCAGAACTTGCGCACGGTGCGGATCAGCACTTCGTTGGCTTCGGAGCCGGAGTTGGTGTAGATCGCGTGGCTGTAGTGCTTGGGCAGCAGGCTGAAGAGCAGTTCGGAGAGCTCGATCACCGCCGGGTGAGTGGTGTGGAAGAACATGTTGTAGTAGGGCAGTTGTTCCAGCTGCGCGGTGGCGGCAGCGGCGAGATCCTTGCGCCCGTAACCGAGGTTGGTGCACCACAGGCCGGACATGCCGTCCAGGTAACGCTTGCCGTCGTTGTCCCACAACGCCAGCCGATCGCCGCTGACCATCACCCGCGGGCCTTCCTCGTTGAGGGCCTTCTGATCGACGAACGCGTGGATGTGGTGGGCGGCGTCAGCGGCTTGGTAATCGCGGGTACTGCGGGTCGAATCGAATTCGGCGGACATGGCGGATCTCCAGAGCAAAGGGCAAGTGAGTGCGTTCGTCGCAGCGCTGCACGGACAAAGTTTTGTCATCTAAAAATATTTTTGTAAAGAAAATATTTGTCGGTGAAAAAAGATCTCCGTAGGCTGAGAGCCATTGGCAAGGATCATCAGAGGCAACATGAGCGGACTCAGAGAGCGGCAGAAGGAACAGCGCCGGCAGGTGATTGCCGAGGCGGCGCTTGAGCTGTTCAAAAGCAATGGCTTTGCGGCGACCACGCTGGAGCAGATCGCGGTCCAGGCGGGCGTTTCCGCACCCACAGTGGTGAATTATTTCGGCGGCAAGCAGGAGATTCTGCTGGCCTTGCTCAAGCAACCCGACGAGCAAGCCATGCGCGAGGCGCGGGCCAATCTGGACGAGGACAGCGATCCCCTGGAGGCGCTGTGCGAGTTCGAAGGGCTGATGACCGATTACCAGCTACAGGCAATGCCGGCTTCGTTGTGGCGGGAACTGGCGCCGTTTCTACTGACCGGTGAGCTGGCCGAGGCGATGAGTCCATGGAACGCGGCCGTGATCGAAGAGACCAAAGCGCTGCTTTTGCATTTCCAGCAAGCGGGAAAAGTGCGCGAATCGATCGATCTTGACGTGGTGGCAACCCTGTTCAACCAATACGCGAACATGGCGTTCATTCGGTTGGCAACGCAGGAAATCCCGGACAGGGCCGCGCATGCCTTGCACATGCGCGGGGTTTTGAACCTGTTGTGTCACGGCATGCTGGAGCGCTGAGCGCCCCGATCAAAATCGCCACGTCACGCCACCGCCAACAATGTGCAGCGCGCTATTGGGATAACTCCCCGACAGCGTCTGCCCATTGCGTTTGGTCTGTTGCACATCCATGTCGCCCAGCCAGACCAGCGTGTAATTGAGGTTGAGGTCGGTGTCTTCGGCCAGTTTGTAGCTCAGCCCGGTCGCCAGCCGCCAGGTCTCGTTCATCGGGTTGTCGACGGTGCGATCCTTGTCCTTCACGGCGGAGCTGTCGTAACCCACGCCCATGTTCCAGCGCAGTTTCGGGCTGATCTGGTTCTGTGCGCCGATCGACAGGTGCCAGGTGTCCTGATACTTGCGGTCGACCGAACGTGAAACGTCGCCTGCCGCCGTATCCACCGACACGCCGATGTCGGCAAAGTCGCTCCAGTCCTGCCAGTTCACCGAACTCAACAGCGTCCACTGTTCGTTCAACTGATGGGCAATACTCAGGGTCGCGGTCTGCGGGATGTTCATGTCGATTTCCAGGTCGTCGACGTCCAGCCGAGACAGCGCCAGATTGAGCAGCGGATTGCGAATGCCATGCACGGAAGGTGAGTCCTTGAACTCAAGTTTGACCTTGCTGGTGTAAGCCAGGCCGACAGTGGTGCGTTCATTTAACTGATAGCGCAGGCCGAGGTTGATCCCGGTGCCGATGTCGGTGTCCTTGTACTGCAACTTGCCATCCTCCTGAAACGGTGTGCCCGGCAGGAAGGCGTTATTGTCGATGGCCATTTTTGTGTAGTAGTAGCCATAGACCAGACGCGGTCCGATGCCCATCGAAAGATCGTCGGTGATCTTGTAGGCGAAGGTCGGCTGCATCGAAATGCCGATCAATGTCGATTCCTGGCTGAAGTAGCGGCCGGCCCAGTCATCGTCGTATTTCACGCTCAGGCCGAAGTTGCCGTACATACCGAAGCCGATACTGGCGCGATCATTGAGCTCATGGCTGATAAAGAAACTGGTGCCCGGCAGGAGCGGCAGCGGATTGCCGCCCTCGTTGCCGGAAAAGTCGTTGTCACTGTCGCGATCAAAACCCAGGCCGCCAAATATGGCCTGACCGGTCAAGCTGATTTGCGTGCCCTTGAGTGCAGCAATGCCGGCCGGGTTACTCATCAACACGCTCGGGTCAGTGGCCAGCGCCGCCGAGCCGGCATTGGCCAGACCGGCGCCTTCCTGACCTGCTTCATACAGATCGATACCGCCCGCCAGTGCCTGACCGCCAGTGCCTGCCAGCGCAAGAATGATCAGTGAGTGCGTCGACTTCATCGCGAATTCCTTATCAATGCAGATCAGCCTTCAGGTTTAGTCGCGATTTGGCGTGCGCACCAGTCGAGACGATGAGCCGGATGTGAACTAGGCTCACAGCGGTTCATCGATGGCCCACTCAGGAGCGCCGACATGGAAGACAAACCGCTGATCACCTTTCACAGTTCCAGAGCACTGCTGGACGTACTGATACGCGCGGGTCTGATCACCATTCTGGTGTTGTTCTGCTACGACATCTTTCATCCGTTTCTGAATGTCATGCTGTGGGCGCTGATCCTCGCGATCACCCTGTATCCACTCAATCAGAAGCTCGGCGCAAAGCTAGGCAACCGCTACGGTTGGGCGGCGATCTTGCTGGTGCTGCTGGGGTTGCTGATTCTGATGGTGCCGCTGAGCCTGCTCGGGGCTTCCGTTGCCGATTCGGTGAAAGTCGGCATGCACACGATGGAGGCAGGCCAGTTCGAGATCCCGCCACCACCGGCCAGCGTCGAGAACTGGCCGCTGATCGGTGCGCCGGTTTACGGCATCTGGCAACACGCCTCGCAAGACTTGAGCTGGGCGTTCAAGGAGCTGGCACCGCACCTGTCCAACTGGGGCAAAGTGTTATTGCATCAAGCCGCTGGCGTCGGTGCCGGGATCGTGGTGTTTGTGATTGCGCTGATCATCGCCGGATTGGTCATGACCCACGGCGAGCGCGGGCATCGCACGGCAGTGGCCATCACCACACGCATTTCCGGTCCGGTCCGGTGCGTGGCCCGCAAATCGCCGAACTGTGCACGGCAACCATCCGCGCCGTGGCGCAGGGCGTAGTCGGCATCGCGTTTATTCAGATGCTGCTGGTCGGCGTGGCGCTGGTGGTCATGGGTGTACCGGCGGCCGGTATTCTCGCCTTGATGGTGTTGCTGTTGGGCATCACCCAATTGCCGGTGCTGCTGATCACGCTGCCCATCGTGATTTATGTCTTCGCGCAGGACGGGGTCAGCGCCAGCACGATTATCTTTGCGGTGTGGATGGCGATTGCCGGGCTTTCCGACAATGTGCTCAAGCCGATGTTGCTGGGACGCGGCGTTGCGGTGCCGATGCCGGTGGTGCTGATCGGTGCGCTCGGGGGCATGGTCACCAGCGGTATTATTGGTCTGTTCATCGGCCCGGTGATTTTGGCGGTCGGTTATGAGTTGTTCATCGGCTGGGTGTATCAACCGGCCGATGTCACCGAGCTTCTGGAGAGCCAGCGCAAAGAAAATCTGCCGTGACATTTATCGGTGCGCGGGAATCTGACAACCGTTCATCGCTCAACTACGCTGCCTTACGTATCCCTCTCTGACACTTGGGCGTAAGGAAACAGGCGCATGCGAAGCAGGCTGCTGGCGGTATGGATAGTGCTGTTCGCGGCGCTCTGGAGCGGGCTCGGCTGGGCGGCTGATGAGGCGACAAAACCGGCCGACGAGGCGGTTGAGCTGAAGGTCGCCAATCGCAGCATCATGCTGTTTCGCGCCACCATCCTCGGCGAAGCGCCGGCCTCGCGGGTCAAACGGGCGAAAATGGTCATCAGTGAGGCGCTGGATGAAGGCGAGGACCTCAACGTCAGCATTGATCCGATCCAGAACAGCTATCTGGTGCTGATCGGTTCTAAACGCGCCTTCATCGTCGCGCCCAAGGACATCGACACGCTGGCCTATTCATCGGTGCAACATGCTGCCGAGGGCGCGGCGGAAAAACTCCGCCAAGTGGTCAATGAAACCCGCGAAGCGCGCAGTCTCGACTTGATTCTGCGCTCGTTGGCACTGGCTGCCGTGGCCACGCTGATTTACCTTGCGCTGCTTTGGGGCCTGGCGTATCTGCGCCGCAAACTGCTGGCAAAACTCCCCGAACTGATGGATCGCCACACTCAGGCACTGAAGGTCGGGCGGGTGCAACTGATCGACTCCAACTTCCTGTATCCGCTGGTCAGCCGTCTGCTGTTGCTGCTGCGCTGGCTGCTGATTTTGCTGTTGACCTATGAATGGCTGGGTTTCGTCCTGTCGCGCTTTCCCTACACGCGGCCATGGGGCGAAAGCCTCAATAACTATCTGTTCGAGCTGGCCGGGTATTTGTTGCAAGGCATCGTCGATGCGATTCCCGGACTGGGCGTAGCCCTGGCGATGTTCTTTATCGCCCGTGGCGTCACCGCGTTCACCCGACGCATCCTGCGGCGCATGGCTACGCCGGGAACATTCAGCTGGCTCAATCACGAAACCCTGCAACCGACCCAACGCCTGACGGCGCTGGCGGTCTGGTTGTTTGCTCTGGCGATGGCCTATCCGTATCTGCCGGGTGCCGGTACCGATGCGTTCAAAGGCTTGTCGGTGCTGATCGGCCTGATGATTTCCCTCGGCGCGACCAGTGTGGTCGGGCAGGCCGCCGCTGGTTTGATCCTCACTTACACGCGCACCTTGCGTCCGGGTGAGTTCGTCAAAATCGGCGAGTACGAAGGCACCGTCACCGAGCTGGGCATGTTCACCACGCGCATTCGCACCGGTCTGGGGGAAGTGCTGACGCTACCCAATTCGATGATCACCGGCACGGTCACCAAAAACTACTCGCGCACCGTGCAAGGCCCCGGTTATGTGGTGGATACGGTGGTGACCATCGGCTACGACACGCCGTGGCGTCAGGTCGAAGCGATGCTGCTGGAAGCGGCGAAGCGTACGCCGGGGATTCTCGAAGATCCTGCGGCGCAGGTATTCCAGACCGCATTGTCGGATTTTTACCCGGAATACCGGCTGGTCGCGCAAGCGATCCCAAGCCAGCCGCGCCCGCGTGCGGTGCTGCTGAGCATGCTCCACGCCAATATCCAGGACGTGTTCAACGAATACGGTGTGCAGATCATGTCGCCGCACTATCTGGGCGATCCGCAGAGCGAAAAGTGGGTGCCGCGAGAAAAGTGGTACACAGCACCCGCGCAAGAACCGAAGGATCAGTGACCGCCGCTCAAAGGAGTTCGCCCCATGCTCGAATTCATCCTGCACGCCTTGCGCACCGACCCGGAAATCGCGGTGTTCCTGGCGATTGCCCTGGGCGTGTTCGTCGGCCGGATTCACATCGGCAGCTTCCACCTCGGCTCGGTGGCCGGTGCGCTGTTGATGGGTTTGCTGATCGGGCAGATCGGTCTGGAAGTGCCGGCGGGCCTGAAGTCAGTGTTTTTCGTGATGTTCATCTACGCCGTCGGGTTCAAGAGTGGCCCGGAGTTTTTCGGCAGCCTCAATCGCGGCACACTGAAACTGGTGCTGCTCTCGGTGGTGCTGTGCGCCACTGCGTTGGGGGCGATTCTACTGATGTACTCGCTGTTCGATTTCGACGCCGGGTTCACCGCAGGCCTCGGTGCCGGGGCGCTGACCGACACGGCGATCATGGGCACCGCGACCAGCGCGATCAATCAACTGACGATTGATGCGGCGGCCAAGGCGCAACTCAACAGCCACATGGCGATTGCCTATGCCATCACCTATCTGTTCGGCACCATCGGGCTGATTGTGTTTGTCGGCAGCATTGCGCCGAAACTGCTGGGGGTGAATCTGCGCGAATCGGCGCGTGAACTGGAGCTGGAATTGGGCATCGCCAAGGAAGAAGAGGCGATCACCGTGCCCTACACGCGCATCGTCGTGCGGGCTCACCAAGTGGCGAGCAATGGCCAGGCGGATGGCCAGCGCATCATCGATTTTGAAAAACTGCATGACTCATTGACGGTTGAGCGCGTGGTGCGGGCCGGGCAAATCATCGAGCGTGATGAAAGTTTCGTTCTCATGGCCGGCGATGTCCTTGGCGTGTATGCCTTGCGTGATGCCGTCGGTACGCTGAGTCACTGGGTCGGGCCGGAAATCGACCACCCCGAGTCCTTGTCATTCCCCACCCGCGAAGTGGACATCGTCCTGACTTCAGCCGAGTTTGCCGGCAAGACTATCCATGCAGCGAAAACCCGGCTGGCCAGTGATGGACGCCTGGGCTGTTTCGTCAACACCATCTCCCGCCAGGGCTACGAGCTGCCGCTGCTGCCCAACACGGTGCTGCGCCGAGGCGACGTGCTGACGCTGACCGGGCGCACTGCCAGTGTCGAGGCGATTGCCAAACGCCTGGGGCGGATCCGCAAGAACAACTACAAAAGCGATATCGCCATGCACACCCTGGGCATGGTCCTCGGCTCACTGCTGGGATTGCTCTCGACCCATGTCGGCATGATCCCGGTGGAACTGGGCATTGGCGGCGGGGTGTTGGTCGCCGCGCTGGTGATTGGCTGGTACAACTCGCGCCACCCGGAAATCGGCGCGCTGCCGCCCGCAGCGCAATGGGCGTTTTCCGAGTTTGGCCTGACGGCGTTTGGTGCGGTAGTGGGTTTGCTTGCCGGGCCGGCGGCGTTTGCCGCAATGAAAGAGCAGGGGCTGGCATTGCTGCTGTCCGGCGCAGTGGTGACGATTTTGCCGCCACTGGTGGCGTTGTATTTCGGTCGCTATGTGCTGCGCTTGCACCCGATGATCCTGTTCGGTGCCTTGGCCGGCGCGCAGACGGAAGCGGCATCGATGAACAAGATCATCGAGCAGTCGGGGAGTAATACTCCGGTAATCGGTTTCACCGTGTGCTATGCGATTTCCAATGTGCTGCTGGCGGTGTGCGGGCCGATTATCATCTTCGTGGTTGCTGGCTAGAGCGGATTGTCAGAAACCACTTTCGCGCATCAATACCGCCAGCACATGAGTCGCGCCGTCGGCGAGCCAACTGCGCCGCTCACCCTCAATCTTCAGGTGCCCGCGGGTTTCGCGCAGGCTCGGCAACGGCTCATCGAGCTGAATCAACACCTGAAACAGCGCGTTGCTCGGGATCAGCGCATGTTCGGCATTGGTCGTCGGCACGGGCCCGCCAAAGCGTGACGACAACATGCGGTGCGATAGCTGACTGGCGCGGGTGCTGCCGATTTGCACGACCCGGCCGGACAACGGCGTGGTCTGGCCATCGGCATAGAAACGCACGTGATCTCCGGTAGCCATGCGGTGCACCTGATCCTGCGCGACATAAGCATCGACCTGCCAACTGCGCGGATCAATCAGCATACCCAGCGACTCCTGACGGCCGACCCATTGCCCGGCTTTCCAGTCAGGATTGACGTCTAGCCAAACCCCGGCAAACGGCGTTTGCAGGTTCAGCCGGGCGATTTCCGAGCGCGCGGCGCGGGCTTCTTCGAATTGCACGTTGAGGCGCTGGCGAGTCACGGCGTCTTCGGCCAGGCCGCCGGGATCGGCGATCAACCCGGACAGCCGCGCCTCATAGCTGCGCGCACTGGCTTCGCTGGTTTGCAGGCGCGAGGCGATGTCCGGTTCGTCCAGGGTAATCAGGGTTTCCCCAGCCTTGACCGGGCCGTGCGGGTGAATCGATTGCAAGCGCGCCGGGTAGGGCGCATACACGCGCAACTGGTGCTCGGCGCGGGCCACGCCGACCGCATCGATCTGCGTGCGCCATGGCATCGCCAAACCCAGCAGAATCAACAGCAGCATCGCGTAAAACGCCACTTTGCGCCGGCTCGGAATCGCCGCGCGGTTTTTCCACCAGTGGCCCAGCTCGCGCATCACGGGCAGGGCGATAAACCACGACAGTTCGACCATGAACAGGAAAATCCCCAAGAGCTTGAAGAAAAACAGATAGACCGCCAGCGCGATCCCCAGAAACAGCACCAGCCGATAAACCCAGGTGATGATTGCGAAGGTCACCAGCAAACGCCGCTGACCGCTCGGAAACGTTTCCGGCCAGTCTTCCTGCAAGCCCAACAGATTGCGCCGCAGGGTGACGCGCGCCAGCGCCGAAGCGCGTTCATGCAGGTTGGGAAAGTCGAGCAAATCGGAAAGGATGAAGTAGCCGTCAAAGCGCATGAACGGACTGGCGTTCAGCGCCAGTGATAACAGCCAACTGGTGGTTGCCAGATAGAGCAGGGCATTGCGCAATGCGCCGGGATCACACAACGCCCAGCCCAGCGTCGACAGTCCGGCCAGCGACAACTCGGTCACGATTCCCGCCGAAGCGATCGCCAGACGTTGCCGTGAACGGCTGAGTTTCCAGCTCTCACCGGTGTCGGTGTAGAGCATCGGCCACATCACCACAAACGCAATGCCCATGTGCCCGACGCGCAAACCGAGCCGGGTCGCGACCAAGGCATGGCCGAGTTCATGCAGGGTTTTCGCGACGATCAGCGCTAGGGCAAAACTGAACAGGCCCTCGGTGGAAAACGACTCGACCACCGCGCTGGTGAACACATCCCACTGCTGCAACACCAGAATGATCCCAAGCAGGCTCAGACTCAGCACGATAATTCCGGTGAGCGGATGAAACAGCCAACCCAGCGCTCGCGCCAGGTATTGCAACGGCTGTTGCGGGCGCAGCAGCGGTATGCGGAAAAACAGGTAATGGTGCAGCCACCAGCGCCAGGTCAGCCAACTGCCTTCTGCGCTTTTGTTCTTGAGCCGTTCAAGCGCAGCGGGACCGGCGCGCAGCAACTGATGCTGTTCAAGGAACTGGCGAAAATCGAGGACTTGCTCGACATCCGGTTTCAGCGCGGTGCCTTCGGCGATCTGCTCGCTGATCTGACGCGGCGACTGGCCCCAGCGCAGCAGGCACTCGAATTCCAGCCAGCCGATGCGGTAGAAACGGTTGATCACCGTGTCCTGAATCACCCACGCCGGTTCGCCGTTGCTGCCGTTGGCTGCTTCGCTCAGGCGCAAGTCTTCGCGCAGCGGCGGCACCGGCAGATCGGCCGGGTCGAGCATTACCAGCCGCTCCAGGCACGTAGCGTCGCCATGGGCCGGCGCAGCAGGTAATAACCGAGCATGACTCGCCCACCGTAGAGCTTCGCCGTGCCGTGCAGGCCGAGGCGCGCATGTTCGGGGGCGCCCTCAATGCTGGCGAGCAAGCGGTAGGCGACCACACCCTCATCGCTGGGCCGCGCCTGATAACTGGTTTCCAGAATCTGCCCCTTGAGGGGCGTCAGCGGATAGGCGGTGAGAAACAGCGTGACCTCGGCGCCCGGTTCCAGGGCGATGGCATCGGCCACGGCCAGTTGAATCAGCATGGCCGGTTGCGTCGGGTCAGCCACTTGCAGGATGCGCTCGCCGGTCACCACCGGTTTGCCCAGCCAGTCATTGGGGTCGCTGAACACCGCGACGCCGGCCTTTGGCGACAACACTTGTGTACGTTTCAGTTGCGCCTGCACCGCTGCCAACTCAGCCCGGCGTTGCTGCGCGCGACCGGCGAGCAAGGTCAGTTCGCTTTTGCTCTGCGGGTTATCGAAGGCCCGTTGGCTGGCTGCCTGCAACTCGGCATCTGCCACCGCGACCTCTTTGCCGAGCACTTCAGCGCGGCTGCGCAGGGTGGTTTCGTCCAGCGCAAACAGAGGTGTGCCAGCCTCCACCGGTTGATTGGGTCGAACCTGTATCTTTTCGATCACGCCATCAATCGGTGAGCTGATGATCTGCGCCTGCCGCGAAACGATTTCAGTCGGCGCCAAAGCCGTTTGCCGCACCGGCAACAGCAGCAGGGCCGCGAGCACGATCAACACCAACAGCAGTTGTTTGCGATTGGGCCGCCAGCGCCGCAAGCCCTTGCGCCGGGTCAGCGCTGACCAACAATAGGCCCAGGTGCTGACCAGCCCCTTGAGGTGGTGCCACAACAGCGCCGGCGGTTCCTGCTCCAGCAACAGCAGCAATAAGCCCAACCGTTGATTGTCGCGATCCTGCACTGGCACGCACCACAGCCCCGACGGCCACCATTCGTTCCAGCCTTCGGCGATGTCCAGCGGTGGACTGGCGCTGTCCTGGGACAGCCACACCGGCTCTGCATCGGGTACTTGCGCCGCGACCCAGCGACTGGCGCGCCGCAGCCACACCAGATAGGGCGAGTCTTCGCTGGGCCGTGACAGCCCCGAGACGTTCAACAGCTCCAGCGATGACTCACGCTGGGCGAACACCAGCGCCTGATGAAAGGGCAGCAGCGGGTACAGGTCGTTGGCCATGCTGAACGCCAGGCTGTTCAGCGAGTCAGCGGCCATGGCTTTATCACGCAGCGCATCGAGTTCGAGCAGCAGGTGAGGGTGAGGCAACGGCTCGTTCATGCTCATGGGCGCGCGTCTTGCTCGAACTGCGCGGTGCCGCTCATGCCGGCCATCAAGTCGGGGTACTTGTTGTCGAGCTTCGCTTCCAGTTCAACGGTTTGCGCTACTGCATCGACGCGTGAGTTGATGCCGCTGACATGGGCCGGATAGGTCTTGCCGGTTTCATGGATGCTGACCTGCAGCGGCAGGCCGGGCTTGAGGGTTTTCAGCAGGTTGGACGGTACGTTCAGGCGCACCTTCAGTGCACCGTCACTGACCAGATCGAACAGCGGCGTGCCGGCCGTAACCGTTTGGTAAGGCTTGACGTAAACCTTGGCCACACGCCCGGAAAACGGTGCGAGCACCTGGCAGTAACTGCTTTGCGCCGCGCCCATGGCCCGCGCGCCGTCGGCCTTTTGCACTTCGGTGTTGGCCATCGACACTTCGATATCGCCCACCGCGTTGAGCTGGCGCAGTTGTTGTTTGGCCTGCAGGTTCTGTTTGGCCATGGCCAGCTCCGCCGCCGCGACTTTCGCGCGCGCTTCGGCTTCATTGCAGTTGAAGCGGGCGAGCAATTCGGCCTTGGCGACCTGTTCGCCGAACCCGGCTTTCAGTTCGCCCAAGGTGCCGGCCATTTGGCTGGACAGGGTGGTTTCCAGTTCGGCGGCGAGCAACACGCGAATCGCACTGGCGCTTTCCAGTGTGGGTGCCGAAGTCGTTTCTTCAGCGTGGGCAGGGACGATCAGACTGGCCAACAACAGGGCCCCGAAACGGCACTCAAGGGCGATTTTGCGCATTCGGCGTTCCTTGCGAAGTGGCAGCGAGCAGACGTTGTTGTTCTTGTTCGTTCAAGGTGCGCTGGATTTCCCGGGCCAGGGTCTTGATGTCGTGTTGCGAGATTTCCTTGGGCAGCACGTCCAGCCCGACCGAGTTGTACATCCGCCCCCATGCGGCCTGCGCACTGGAGAACGCCGCTTCACGCTGATAACGCGAGAGCAGATAACGTCCCTCGGAGCGAATCACTTCCAGTTCCGAGCCCAACGCACCGGTTTTCGCCGCTTGCGCATAATCGAGCAGGCTGCGATCGACGCGCAGGCTGTCTTCGGCAAACTCGACCTCCTGCCGCGCCAGTTGATAGCGCAGGGTGCCGACCCGCACTTGGGTGAGAATCGCCATCGACAGCGCCACGCGCCGGGTGTCGTCGGTTTCGCTCTGGGATTTTTCCGCCGCGTTCAACGACGGCAGTTGCAGCAGACGAATCAGGTTCATCGACACTTGCAGACCGGTGCTCATCCAGTCGTTGTTGTAGAGGTATTTGTTGGAATCGTACTTGTAGCCGAAATCGACGCTGACGTTCGGCCATAGCTGCGCCTTGGCGATCTCCAGATCCTTTTGATTGACGCGTTTGCGGTACCACTCTTCCATGATTTCCGGGCGATTTTCCAACGACAGCTGTTCCAGCCGCGCCATGCTCTGGCGCACTTCCGGCAGCGGCGGGTCGGGCATGTCGGCGAGGATCATTTTCGAACCCGGCGGCAGCGACATCAGCGCCGATAGCTCGGCTTGAGCGAACTCCAGATCCTGGCGGCGCACGGTCAGCAAGTAGATCGAATCGAGCAGCGCGCGCTGATAGGCGAGGATTTCCTGACGCGGCAGCAGGCCACGGGTTTCCGCCTGGCGGGCCGAGGTCAGTGCGGTGTGGGTGCGCATCAGCAGTTTGTCGACTTCCGGCATCAAACGCTGGGCGCCGAGCGCCCGCCAATAGGCATTGCGCACGTCCTGCAGCACGTTCTGCGCGACTTTGCGCCGGCGCTCTTCGGCCATGAGGATCTGGTCGGATTTCTGCTGGGTACGGTAATACGCGACGCCAAAATCCAGCAGACTCCAGCTCAAACCCAGACCGTAGACTTCGCGATAGCGTTCTTCGGAGGTCGATGGACGCAAGCTGACCTGACGGTCTTCGATGCCGATCGAGGTGCCGCCGGAATCATTGTCACGCCCGGCATAACCGGCCGAGGCAACCAGACGCGGGAGCATTTCATGGCTGGAAACATCGCGCAGGTCCGAGGCAAGCGCGCTTTCCATGAGTTTGAGACGGTAGTCGAGGTTGTATTTCAGGGCCCGCGCGGCGGCTTCGTAAAAGGTGATCGGCGCGGTGACCGGCTCCTGACCGGAATACATGCGTGACTGGTCGGCGATGATGCGTTGACGGTTTTCTTCGTCGGTGGAGGGTTTCGGCTCCGTTGATGAGCAAGCACTGAGCAACAGTGCAGAAGCGATGGCGGTACTGAGAAGCCGGTTCGCGTGTAGGCGCATGTTCATTCCTTTGCATTCTTCGAATTTTTCTTCAGGTCGACCGCTTTACCGTGGCGTGCGCCGTTGCGCTGCATCGCGCAATTGCGCGCTGAAGCCCTTGGTCCGTGGTTTTTCATGAGGCTTTTCTGCGTGTGCCGGGCTGTGTGTCAGGTCGGCCGGGTTCAAGGTGAACAGCGACGGGTCGCTCAACAAGCCATCGGCGCTCAAACCGGTACGGCCCTGACGCCCCTGAATCCACAGCAGGTCCAGTTCGCTTTCGAGGCGACTGGTACGCACCGCTTGCGCGACGAATTGCCCCGGCACCAGGCCCAGACCATTGCCCACTGATTCGCTGGTGAACTCGCCGACCGCCGCCAGTCGCAGGTTGCTGCCATCGACGCCCCAGGCTGAGAGTTCGGAGATTTCAGCGGCGCGCTCGACCACCGGGGTGACGAAGATTGCCGGCTGTGGATCAGGAATCAGCAAGTTGCGGTTCAAAGTGTTCGGATCACGCTCGAAGTTATTGCCGCCGGGTGCCGGTATGAACGGCGTGGCGATGTCGAGGGTGATCACCAGTTCGGCCTGATCGCTGGCGCCGGCACGGTCGTTGATCGTGTAGGTGAACACGTCGCGCAGAATCTGCCCGAGGCCGGCGGCGGCGAGTACGGAAGGGTTGTTCTGATCGATGGTGTAGGTGTAACTGCCGTCGGCGTTCAGTACCAGTGTTCCGTACAAGCCAATGATCGGCTGGCCAATCACGCCCTCCGTGCCGGAACCGGCTTCAGCACCGGTGCGTACGCCGACCACTACCAGACTGTCATTGCCGTCGATGTCGCCATCGTTGGGCAGCACGTTGCCGGTGGTTTGCGGGGCAGGGGACTGATCGCTGGCAAACCCGCTGTCATTCTGCGCGACCGGTGCGTCGTTGGCGCCCTGAATGACCACCGTCAGCCGTGCGTCCGAGGTCGCGCCCGCCGCGTCGAGCATGCGATAGGTGAAGGTTTCGCTGAGGGTTTCGCCCGCAGTGCGCAAGGCCTGCACCACGGGATTGTTGTTGTCGATGACGTAGGTGTAACTGCCATCGGCATTCAGCGTCAGTTGCCCGTAGAGACCGATCAACACCTGTCCGGCACCGGTTGACTGGCCGGCCTGATTGCTGACGCTTTGCACCTGTTTGCCTTCGCCATTGGCGACGCTGTCGACATCCGTATCGTTGTCCAGCACGTTGCCGGTGGCGTTGCTGCCCGGCGTGCCGTTGTTGACGCCTCCGGCTTCGATCGCCGTGGCGCTGTCATCGGTGGCGACTGGTGTGTCGTTACGGCCATCGACGGTGATGCGCAATTCGGCGGTACTGGTGTCGCCCCAGCGATCGACGATGGTGTAGGTGAACACTTCATTCAGGGTCTGGCCGCTCTGACGCAAGGCCTGTACGGCAGCAAGGTTGTTGTCGACGGTGTAGGTGTAGCTGCCGTCGGCATTGATCAGCAAGTCGCCATACAAACCGCGCAACGAGGTGCCGACGCTGCCGACCGCGCCGATAGCGTTGACGGTGCCGGTGTGAATGCCGATCACCGACAGCGGATCGCTTTCGGCATCGGTGTCGTTGTCCAGCACATTGCCGCCGGGGTTGAGACCGGGTTGATCGTTGTTGCTGCCACCGGCCTCGATCGCCGTCGCTGTGTCGGTGTTGGCCACCGGTGGAATGTTGCGCCCGCGAATGATGATGTGGATTTCCGCCAGATCGTTCTGCCCGCCACGGTCGCTGACCTGATAGGTAAAGCGCTCATTGAGAAATTGCAGCGGCCCCAAAGCCAGCACCGCCGCATTGTTCGAATCGAGGTTGTAGGTGAAGCTGCCATCGGCGCCTATGATCAACTGCCCGTAGAGTCCGTTGATCAGCGTGCCGTTGCTGTTGTCGGTGCCAGCCGTGACCCCGGCCAGACTGCCGCCGGCGTCTTCCGTGCCGAAACGAATGCCGGTAACGGTCTTGCTGTCACCCTGGTCGACGTCGGTGTCATTGGGCAGCACGTTGCCGCTTGGGTTCACGCCATTGCCCTTGCCGTTGTCCGCCACGGCCAGCACGGTATCGTTGGCCGCGACCGGCGCATCCCAGGCGCCGTCGATGCGAATGCTCAGTTGCGCAGTGTCGGTGGCCCCGGCGATGTCGCGCAGGCGATAGGTGAAGGTTTCCACCAGCGAATCGCCGACTTTCAGCGCCTGCACGGCGGCGAGGTTGTTGTTGACCACGTAGCTGTAAGTGCCGTTGGTGTTGACGGTCAGCGTGCCGTACAAACCGTTGAAGGTCTGTGCGCCGGCAACGGTGGTGAAGGCACCGCCGGCCGCTTCGCTGCCCGTGCGGATGCCGGTGACCAGTTTGGCGTCGTTGGCATCGACATCGTTGTCGTTGTTCAGCACATTGCCGCTTGGGTTGACCCCGGGCGTGCCGTTGAACGTTCCGCCGGCCTCGACCGCCACGGCACTGTCGTTGCTGGCGATCGGGTTGTCGTTGGCCCCGCGCACGGTTATGGTCAGCGTCGCGCTGCTGGTGGCGCCGGCCAGGTCGCGGATCTGATAGGTAAAGGTTTCGGTGAGGGTGTCGGCATTATTGCGCAGCGCCTGGACCAGCGGATTGAGGTTGTCGACCACATAGCTGTAGCTGCCATCGGCATTCAGGGTGAGAACGCCGTAGGTGCCATTGAACCCGCTGCCGATCAGGCCCACCGACGAGCCTTGATTGACCCCGATGACACTGAGCACTTCGCCGTTGCCGTCGACATCGCTGTCATTGCTCAGCACGTTGCCGCTCGGATTGGTGCCTGGCGTGGCGTTGTTCAAGCCGCCGGCCTCAACGGCGGTGTTGCTGTCGTTCTGCGCGATCGGCGTGTCATTGCGTCCTTGAATGGTGATGTTCAGCGTCGCGCGATCGCTGGCGCCGGCGGCGTCGATCACCTCGTAGCTGAACGCGTCGAGCAACGTATTGCCAGCGCGCAAGGCCTGCACGGCGGCCATGCTGTTGTCGAGGCGATAGCTGTAGCTGCCGTCGGCATTCAGCGTCAACCAGCCATAAGTGCCACGCAATTCGGTGCCGAGAACGCCAGCGTTACCGGTTCCGGCTTCGCTGCCAGTGCGCACCGAGGACACCGCGCGGGTCTCGCCATAGTCGTAATTGGGGAGATCGCCGGGGATTTCGCCGCCGTCGACGTCGCCGTCGTTATCCAGCACGTTGCCGGTGGGATCCTGGCCGGGCTGGCTGTTGTTCAGGCCTCCGGCCTCGATAGCCACGCCGGAATCATCACTGGCCAGCGGGTTGTCGTTCTGCCCGCGGATCAGCACGATGATTTCCGCGGTGTCGGTTTGCGGTGTAGCACCGACGCCATCGCTGACGGTGTAGGTGAAGCGCTCGGAAAGCAGATCGGCGCTGCGGCGCAAGGCTTGAACGTCAGGGTTGCTGTTGTCGACTTCATAGACGTAGCTGCCGTCGGGGAAAATCGTCAGCGTGCCGTACAGCCCGGCAATCACCGTGCCGCCGAGATTCACCGCAATCGGTGTGCCCGGGTCGCCGCTCGCGCCGGACTTGATCAGCGTGACCGTCAACGGGTCGCCATCGGGGTCGGTATCGTTGGCCGTGACGTCGCCCGAAGGGTTGACGCCCGGCGTCAGGTTGTTGATCCCGCCGGCTTCGGTGGCAACGGCGATGACGTTTTGCGCCACGGGTGGATCGTTGACGCCGTGGACGGTAATCACCAGTTGCGCGGTGTCGGTCAGGCCGGAGGTGTCGGTCACGCGGTAGGTGAAGAACTCGGTCAATGTCTGCCCTGGCGCCAAGGCCTGGACCGCCGCATTGGTACTGTCGACGTCATAGAAGAACGAGCCATCGGCGCCAATGCGCAAGGTGCCGTAAAGGCCTGTCACCAAGGTGCCGTTGGCTGAGGTGGTGCCGGTGGCCACACCGCTCAGCACGTCGACGGCCGGGTTGTAACTGGCTTCGCTTTTGTTGATCACGCCATTGACCAGCAACTGGCTGCTCGGCTGGTCATTGGCATCGACGTCCTGATCGACGCCGTTGCCGCCGGGTTGGGTGATCGGTCCGGGGCGGCTGGGGAACTGAATCACGTTGCCGCTCGGATTGCTTTCCGAGGCTGCGCCATTGCTCGACGCGGCTTGTGCCGACGCCGCATCATCGCTGGCAACCGGGTTGTCGTTGGCGCCCTGAATGACGATGCGCAGTTGCGCGACATCGTCGAGCCCACCGGTATCGGTCAGCCGATAGCTGAAGAACTCGACCAATTGTTGACCTGCGCTGAGCCGCTGAACCGTGGCGTTGCTGTTGTTGACCACATAGCTGTAAGTGCCGTCGGGATTGATGGTCAACGTACCGTAGAGCCCGGCAATCGCCGTAGCGCCGCTGACAGCCGTGAAGTTGCCAGAACCGGCCTCGGCCACCGGGCGGATGCCGGTCACGGTGCGGGTTTCGCCATTGGCGGCGCTGTCGACGTCCTGATCATTGGTCAACACATTGCCGGTGGCATCGCTGCCCGGTGTGCCGTTGTTGACACCGCCGGCCTCGACGGCCACGCCGTCATCGTCGATGCCCTGCGGCGTATCGTTGGCGCCCTGCAAGGTGACAGTCAGCGTGGCCGTCGAAGTCTCACCGGCAAGGTCCGCGAGCACATAATTGAAGTTGTCCTGCAAGGTCTGGCCCGACACGCGCAAGGCCTGCACGGCCGCATTGTTGTTATCGACGACATATTGGTACGAACCGTTGCTGCCAATCACCAACTGACCGTACAGGCCATTGATCACGGTGACACCGAGCACCGGCGTCTGAATGCCGGCGCCGGGGCCGACCGAAACCACGTGCAGTTGGTCGGCGTTGGTGGCGATGTCGACGTCGGTGTCATTGCTCAGCACATTGCCGCGTGGGTCGATACCAGCGGAAGCGTTGTTGCTGCCGCCTGCCTCCAGTGCCGTGGCGCTGTCGTTGACACCGACCGGGTTGTCATTGACGGCGGCGAGGACGATTTGCAGGGTGTCGGTGTCGGTTAGCGCATCGGCGGCCGTGCCGGGAATGCCGTCGCCATCGGCATCGCCATAGTTGCCCCGGTCGTTGCTCAGTACGGTCAGGGTGTCGGTGCCATTGAAGTTGGCATTGCCCAGATAACGCAGGCTGGCCAGCGCGGTATTGATATCGGCGAGGTTGCCGGTCAGGGTCATGCTCGCAGTATTGGCCCCGCTTACCGTGACGCCCGGCACTGTCGCGCCGAGGAACAGTGTCCCGTGAGTGACCGTGAGAATGACGCTGATGGCGCGGTCGTTGACGTTCGGATCACGGCTGGCATCGACATCGGCAACGCTGATGCCGCCGATATTCAGCACCACGTCTTCCAGGCCGTTTTGCGTGCCGGGGAGGGTGTTGACCGGCGCGTCGTTCTGTTCGACGTAACCGGCGTTGGCGCTTTGCGTGTCGGCATCGCCCAACGTGATTGTGATCTGGCCGAGAGTGCCGGCATCGCTGTCGACGCGCACGCGCAGATCGCCCACCGGTTGCGGGTAACTGACCAACCCTGCGGGCACATCGATACGGAACACGCCCAGCGGCAACACGCCGAAGCGGTACTGGCCGTTGGCATCCGTGGTGGTGGTGAATTGCAGGTTGTCGGCAGTAGTGTCGAGGCGGCCGTCGGCGCCGGCCCAGGTCAGGGTCACTATTTGCCCGGCCAGACCGGCGCCGTCCGGTGTGGCGCTGGCGGTCGGGCTGGCGGTGTCGTTCCACAAGGTGCCGGTGATCACGCCAAGCCCGGCGGTGTCGCGCAAAATGTACTGGTTCGGGCCGACGGCGCTGCCGTCGCGCTCGCCGGTGGCGGTACCATCGACCCCGACGCTGTTGCCGCCCCAACTGGTGAAGTCTTCGGGCAGGCTGCTCCAGGTCAGTGTCGCGTTGCTGCTGGCGATAATCGTCGAGTTCGGCAAGTCGACCGAGTAGCGCACCTGAATCTGCGCGCCGACATTCAGTTGATCGAAGTTGACGCTCAAACCGCCGCTGGTGCTGAAGCTGATGCCCGCCGGCAGGTTGCCCGGGCCGTAACTCACGCCATTGATACTGACGCTGAGCAGGGTGTAATTGCTGCCGCCGGCAAAGCCGTCGCTGACGCGCGCATCGAACGCCGGCAGGCCGCCGTTCTGGGTAAAGCTCAGTTGCACCGTCGCGTTGCCGGTGCTGCCGGCAGGGTTTGGGTTGAACGCGACAATCTGCTTGTCGAGGCCGCTGAAGCTCGGCTCGACCACCCGTTCAAACACCGTGTCACTGACCGCACGCCCGGCACCGTTGACGATTTCCTGTGCGGTCACCGCCAGTTGCGCGCCGGCAATGTTGGCGGCGATGTTGGTCACACGCACGTTGAACTCGATCGAGATGCCTTCCAGATCGTCGTCGTTGCCATTGCCGTTGACCACGTTGCCGAGGTTGAACGTCACAACCTGGCTGCCATCGGGGTTGGTGACGACGGTCAGCCGGCTGGGGTCGAAGATGCCTTGCGGCGCCAGACCCGACAGGTCGGCGGTGATCGGCAGGGCCTCGGGGCTGTTTTCGTTGCCGTCGATATTCAGCGTGCCGCCGACGATCAGGTTGGCGTCGCTGGTCAGCCCGCCGTTGGAAATGAACGCAATGCGCAGGGCATTGACCAGCGCATCCGGGGAGATGAACTGCAAGCCGTTGGCCAGGGTGATTTGCACCTGATAGTTGGGGTTGTTGCCTTCGGGCACCAGCACCACCACGCGGTAGCGAATCACTTCGCCGACGGTGACTTGTTCGACGGTTGCGGAGGTCGGGTTCGGCGCCGCCGTGTCCGGCAGGCCACCGACACGGGATATTTCGATGGCCTGAGCCACAGGAATCAACAAAGTCGACAGGTTACGGTAATCGTTGAGCGTGCCGCCATTGAGCACGCCATCAACGCCGGTACGTTCGCCGGCATTGCCGCCGTCGAGGCTGGTCCATTGCACGCTGGCGACGTTGGCGATGTTAGATAACGCTGCGGCGCTGGCATTGACGATGCCGCGCAGTTGCAAAACGATGCTGCCGCCCTTGGCGATGTCGATATTGGCGCCGCTGGCGGTGCGCAACTGGCCGCCGACGATTTCGAAGGCAACCCCGCCGTTGTTGGTGGCGCCGTTCTGATACAGCACGCCGACCAGCGTGACGTTGCTGAGCTGGGTCGGCAGGGTGTCGAGGAAACTGATGTCGAACGCACTGAAATCGGTGCTGCCATTGCCGTTAGTGATGGTGATATTGAAAGTCACCGTGTCGCCCTGGTCATAACCGCCCAGGCCCGAGGTCGAGGTGATCACCTGATTGATCTGCAAGGTCGGTTCGCGCAGGGTCACGGTGGGTTGGCCACCGCTCAGGGCAACGTTGCGATCCAGCGTGACCGCACCGTTCGGCGTGTCGCCATCCGGGTCGTTGTAAACCAACTGTGCATTGTTCTGCAGCGAGACGTTGGCCTGATTGGCAATGACGTTGTTGGCCACCAGTTGCAGACGAATCACGAAGGTGTTGTTGCCGGTCTGGTTGTCCGCCGAAACGCTGGAAACGCTGAAAGTCCAGCGTCCATCGACCCCGTCGCTGCCCAATGTACCGCCGATCCCGGCGAAACCACCGACCAGCACGCTGCCGGCGAAATCGGCGCCGAGCGCGCCACTGCCGGCGCGGGTGGTGATGATCTGGTAGCCAAGGCCACCGTTGAAACTGGTGTCCAGGCGCATGCCCGGCGGAATCAGGTCTTCGATGCGCAGGTTTTGTGTGGTGCCTTCGGGCAGGGTGATGACAATGTCGTAGCGCATGCTTTCGCCGACCACCAGATCGCTGCCATTGGTGTGGCTGGCGCTGGAGTCGCCATTGTCCAGTGTGCCGTCGGCAAAGACTTTGCTGATGACCGGCGCGGCAATCTGCTGGCTGGCCAGATCGGTGAGGTCGGTCGGGGTGAAATCGGTACCGCCGTTGACGCTGGCGTAATTGCTCAGGGTCGCGGTGGATTGCAGGCTGCGACTGGCCTCAATGGTTGCGCTGACCACGACGTCATAGCTGATTACCACGACGTTGGCGCCGCTGGTATCGGCCGCCGTGCCGCTGCGCCCGGCCAACAGACTGGCCTGGCCACCCGCATCAAGAAAGGTGATCTGGTTGCCGCTGACGCTGTAGTCGGTGCCCAACACCAGCAGCGTGCCGTCGCCGCGATAAATCTGCAGGTTGGCCGCCGCCAGGCTGCCGCCGACAAAGCTCAAGCCAGAGGGCAGGGTGATGCTGGTGCTGACGTCAAATGCGCCGCCACCACCGCTGTTTTCAATCGCCGTGACCAGGCGCAAACGGTCGGCGCCGTCGATATTGCTGATGTTGCCGTCGACCGCCGACAGGTCGGTGACGTTGCCATTGAACGGCTTGCCGGTGATGCCCGGCGGATTCCAGCTGCCGCTGGTGCCGGTCACCGTGCCGTTGGAACCGGACACCACGCCGTGCTTGATATTGAGCACCGGCTCGGCGACCGACACGATCGCGACAACGTCGGAGGAAATCAGCGTGCGGTCGGTGAGGGTGGTCTGCTGGCTCGATTGTGCGAGGACGTCGAGCGAGCGCTGGTCGGCAAATGGCTGATCGCCGACCCGGACCGTGAAGCGAATGACGATGCGGCTGCCGGTGGTGGTGTTGGTGGCAAAACTGCCGAAATCGAACACCACCGAGTTGCCGTCGGCGCTGGTGACGCTGACCACACCGCCGGCATTGGTATTGCCCGCGCCCAGTTGCCACTGGCCGACATCACTGCCCGAGCCCCAGGTGATCCCGCTGACATTGAACAGCGGCAGCGGCAGGTACGCGGTGAGTTTGAACTGCTCGTAGTCGCCGGTGATCAAGTCGTAGCTCAGCTCGAAGGTCACTTCATCGCCGGGGCGCAGTTCACCGTTGCCCGGCGGTGCGCCGTTATTGACCTCGACCAGATTGATATCGACGTTGCTGGTAGGGATCACGCTGGTGGTGGTGGAACCATCGGTTTCGCTCTCGCCCGTCAGGTTGAAGCGATCGACCAACAGCGTGCCGTCTACCGTGGCGGTGTTGCCCAGTTCGTCACCTTCGTTGATGTCCGGGTGCGGGTTGCCTGAAGGCGGCTTGTAGGTCTGGCCGACGATGGCCGAATAGCTCAACACCGCGACCACGGCGCCCTGCAACGTGTCGTCGAAGGCCAGGTCGCCATTGAGCCAGCCGCGAATGTTGTTGAACGCATTGCGCAGCGACTGGGCGATATCGAACACCATCGAGGTGCTGCCGTCGGCATTGTTCACCACGCTGGTGACCAGGGTGATGGTCTGCGCGACACCGTTGATCGTCACCGTCAGGGTCGGCGTGCCGCTGAGGGTCTGGCCATCGCTGAGTTGGTCGCGGATGACCAGTTGGCCTTCGTTGAAGAAGTCCTTGCCGAAGGCAAAGTAGTCGGAAATCGCCAGGTTCAGGGTGTATTGCAGGGTGTCGCCGGGGCTGATGCCGCTGTGGCCGATGTCGTTCTGCATCGTTGCGGTTTTCAGCAGCGTGATCGATTTGGCGATGAACTGTGTGCTCTGGCCGGTGCCGCTGAAATCGATGGTGGTGTTCGGTGCGGTGACGTCGCGAGGATCGAGTGGCACCCATTGCCCCGAAGCCGTCGGCGGGCCCAGGGTCACGGTCACCGCGTCGCCGGTGACCGGGTTGATCACCGGTTGACCGTTGGCGTCGACTTCCGGCACGTAGAACGCGACCACGGTGTCGGTCTTGCCGGTGAGGCTGGCGTACTCCACGGTGAACGAATTGATGTAGACGTCGTTGGCCGCAATCAGCACAGCGATTTGCGCAGCATTGGTTACCACGGTGCCGTCGTGCAGGGTGATCGAGGTCAGCCGACCGCCAGCGCCGGGGGTGATCGAGTTGACCTGGATGTTGTCGGGCAGGGGTTGGGTGACGACGACGTTGCTCAACGTCTGGCCCGGCGCGGGCGTCGCCGACAGGGTCAGCGTGCGCACGTAGTTGGGGCCGGTGGCGGTTTCGCCTTCCGGGGTATTGATCGTTTCGCTGACGGTAATCACCGTCGGGTGCACGACGAAAGCCGCAGTGCCGGCCTGGATCAGGCTCGGATCGTTGGTCGGGTTGTCCAGCGCGTCATTGCCGAATTCGAAGCCGCCACTGGCGCGGATGGTCAGGTCGGGGCTGCCATTGGAAAACGCCGTGTCGGCCAGATTGCTCAGGCTGGCGGTGATCTGCACGCCAATCACCGGTTGCTGGTTGGTGACGCTGGCGAAAGGCAACTCGATCACCACCAGTTTGTCGCCGGCGCGCATGCCGTAGGTGGCGGCGTTGATGATCAGGAAGTTGCCGTTGGCGTCTTTGGCCAGTGGATGCGTGGCGTTGCCATTGGCATCGAAGGTCACCACGTGACTGATGAGGTTTTGCCCAAGGTAGGTGGCCGAAATGAAATTGACGCCGTCGTCGCCATCCTTGCCGGTGACCGGCATCGCCAGGTTGATGAATGGCGCGTAACCCACCTGGGTCGAGGTGTTGCTGAAGTTCACGGTGAACGTGAAACGGTCGCCAAGCAGTACATCGCTGCCGCCGGTGGACACCGTCGCGGTCGGCGCGGCATCGGCCAGCAATCCGTCGAAATGCGCCATCGCGAGGCTGCTGATGGCGATGCTCTTGTCGAGGTCACCGACGCGGGTTTCCAGGGTCCAGTCGCCGCCGGCCTTGCTGCTGCCGGTGTCATTGCTGGAGGCGCCGACATCGGCGCCGGTCCAGCGTGCCAGTTCGCTGACCAGGGTTTGCCCGGCCGCACCGGCGCCGACATCGCAACCGTAGAGCTGAATGTCCGCGCCTTGGGTCAGGTTGTTGCGCCATTGTCCGAGGGTCTTGCCCAGCGAGTCGATGTTGTCCGAACTGACCGTGCGGTTGCCCAGGGTGAATTGCCCGGAGGCGCCGTGGGACATGATCTGGATCGAATCGACCTTGCCCAGTTGCGCCAACGCCGCAGAGATCGCCGCCAGACCGTCTTCGCCGACATTCACCACAATCGCGGTGACATTACCCGGCAACTGCGCGACCAGTTGATCGCGGTTTTCAATGCGGCTGTCGATCACCAGCAAACTGCGTGCAGCAGAGGGTGCTGGCTCGCTGGCGCGGCCCTCGGTGGGCGTGCTGTGAGGAACCTGGGCGTCCACGGCGGCCGGTGGCGCGGCGGGATCGCTGTGATGTTGATCGGCGGCCGCCGAAGCGGCGGCGCCGTCGAACAGAATTCTCGGTTCCAACGCCAGTGACTGACGTTGCGGGCGCCAATGGGCGCCGGACAATCCATTGCGTGAACCTTGCATGATCGGCCTCGTACTGCCTGCTGAATCCATCCAATGAGTACCGACGCCGGGCGACGGACAAATTCAGCGTAGGACGTTTCTTACGCTTTTCCAGCGAACTTCAGGGACTTGCAACGGGGCGCGATAACAGCCTATTGCCATCAATGCGCGGTGTGTCTGTGCGTATTGGCGCACAGCAAGGGTGAGGTCTAGGCTGGTCAGTCAGTCGCCCATGCGGCGCAACGCCCAACGCAGGGACAGGAGCGCAACCGATGAAAGCCCCAGCCAGTATTGTCTGCCTGATGTTCACGCTGGTGCTCGCGCCGGGAGCCCGCGCTGAAGACCCGCCGCCTGCGCCCACTGCCGAGGCCACGGACGATGCGCCGTTGATCAATCCGCAAGTGGTCGACAAGTTGATCGACATGGGCAATTACCTGCGCAGCCTGCCGAAATTTCAGGTCGATGCCCAAGTCTCGCGCGACACGGTTCTGGAGTCCGGGCAGAAGATCAAGACCGAGTCCGCCAACACCCTGAAAGTGGTCGGCCATGATCGCCTGTATGCGAAAAGCGAAGGCGATGTGCGCACTCGCGAGTTCTTCTATAACGGCAAGAAGCTCACCCAGTATTCGCCGTACCTGAAGTACTACACCACCGTCGATGCGCCGGCCACCGTCGCGGAAACCCTGCACAAGGTCGAGAGCTACTACGGTGTGCAGGTGCCGATGGAGGACCTGTTTCTGTTCGGCAGTGATCAGGCGCAGATCGATGCCTTGAAAGCCGCGCTGTACGTAGGGCCGTCGGTCATCAAGGGCCAGCTCTGCGACCATTTGGCGTTTCGCCAGGAAGGTATTGACTGGCAGTTGTGGCTGACCCGCTCCGACAAACCCTTGCCGTGCAAACTGGTGATCACCACCACCGACGATAAGAGCTTTCCCGAGTACAGCGCGGTGTATCAGTGGAACCTCAAGCCGACCATTCCGGACACGCAATTCACCTTCAAACCGGGCAAGGGCGATGTGGCGATTGCGTTTAAAAAAGCCAGTGATCAGGGAGGGCAGTGACATGAACAAGTCGATGACGTGGAGTCTGTTGTTATCGCTGGCCGCCGCCACGCTGCTGACCGCAGGATATGTCACCGAAGCCGATGCCCGGGGGCAACGCGCTCAGGGGCATGCCCGCGCCAACGTCAACCGCGCGCCGGCGCCGAACGCGCAACGGGCGCAGCGGATCAATGCGCCGCAACGCGCCAATCACGTGAATGCCGGTAATCGGGTCAATTCGGGCAATCGGGTCAACGCCGGCAACAACGTCGGCAATCGCAGGTACGTCAACAACGGCAACCGCAACGTCAACATCGACAACAGTCGCGATGTCGATATTGATGTCGACGGCCATGGCCGTTATGGCTACGACGATCACTACCATCCGGTAGCGACGGCGGCGGCAGTGACAGCTACCGTGGCGGTCACGGCAGCGGTGGTGGGAGCGATCTTTACCCCGGCGCAAATGCCCAGCAGTTGTGTGCAGGTGATTCGCTACAACGTCGCCTACATGCAGTGCGGCTCGACCTGGTACCAGCCGCAGTATCAGGGCAGTGATGTGACGTATGTGGTGGTCAACGCGCCGTGATCAGGCTTTCGGCACCCACGGCTGCATCTGCGCGAGCATGCCACGACCGCCACGGCGCAAGCCGGTGGCCAGGGTCAGCCACGACAGGTCGGTGCTAATGACGTGTGCGGCCGGGCTCCTTGAATGACGTGCGACCGGATTCAAGGCTAGCTGATAAAAAAGGGATGAGCGCCGCGGCGCCCGTGCTGCAGATGGCACAAACCCGGCCAGTGCCGGGTTTGCGGTGGTTGCGCGGAATCAGTTAATTCGCGGATGCTGCTGCACCAGTTCCTTGCGCTTGGCTTCGAGTGCGGCGATCTCGGCGTCGATGTCTTCGATTTTCTGCTCGATGTTGTCGTGGTGTTCTTGCAGCAGTTCCTTCGCTTCTTCAAGGTCGGAGGCGGCCGGCGCAGCGCCACGCAACGGCTTGTTGGCGGTTTCCTTCATCGTCACGCCGGTGGCCAGACCGACCACGGCGATGACCATCAGGTAATACGCCGGCATGTACAGATCGTTGGTGCTCTCGACCAGCCACGCGACCACGGTCGGCGTCAGACCGGCAATCAGCACTGAAACGTTGAAAGCCGCTGCCAGCGCGCTGTAGCGAATGTGCGTGGGGAACATCGCCGGTAGGGTCGAGGCCATGACGCCGATAAAGAAGTTCAGCAACACGGCCAGCATCAGCAGGCCGGCGAAGATCAACCCGATCTTGCCGCTGTTGATCAACATAAACGCCGGGATCGCCAGAATGAACAGGCCGATGCTGCCGACAACGATGAAGGGTTTGCGGCCAATCTTGTCGCTGATAAAGCCGATTGCCGGCTGCACGAAGAGCATGCCGACCATGATCGCGATGATGATCAACACGCCCCGGTTTTCGCTGTAGTGCAGGTTGTGCGACAGGTAACTCGGCATGTAGGTGAGCAGCATGTAGTAGGTAACGTTGGTCACCGCCACCACGCCGATGCAGGTCATCAGGCTGCGCCAGTGCTTGGTCGCGACCTCCTTGAACGAGACTTTCGGGCCGCCGGCGAGGCCTTCGCGATCGCCTTGCTCAAGCTTTTCGACGTGCTGCTGGAATGCCGGGGTTTCTTCCAGGGCGTGACGCAGGTAGAGGCCGATCATGCCCAGCGGCAGGGCGAGGAAGAACGGCAGGCGCCAGCCCCATTCCTCGAACTTGGCTTCGCCCAGCGTCGTCGAGATCAACACCACCACCCCGGCACCGAGGACGAAACCGGCAATCGAGCCGAAGTCCAGCCAACTGCCGAGGAACCCGCGTTTACGGTCCGGCGCATATTCGGCGACGAAGATCGAAGCGCCTGTGTATTCGCCACCAACCGAGAAACCCTGAGCCATTTTCGCCAGCAACAGCAGGATCGGTGCCCAGATGCCGATCGAGGCATAGGACGGAATCAGGCCGATGGCAAAGGTGCTCAGCGACATGATCACGATGGTCGCGGCGAGGACTTTCTGTCGTCCGTACTTGTCGCCCAGAGCGCCAAAGAACAAGCCACCCAGCGGCCGGATCAGGAAGGGCACCGAGAAGGTCGCCAGCGCGGCGATCATTTGCGTGCCGGGGTCGGCGCCGGGGAAGAACACTTTGCCGAGCACATAGGCGACGAAGCCATAGACACCAAAGTCGAACCATTCCATGGCATTGCCCAGTGCGGCGGCGGTGATCGCCTTGCGCATCTTGGCGTCGTCGACAATGGTGATGTCGTTCAGGCCGATCGGCTTGACGGTTTTCTTGCGTGATTTCATCCGGGTCTTCTCTTTGCTGATCCATCGTGCCGCGTAGATGCCATCTTTTTGATGGCGCGTACTCTTTGGCTCAGATACATGAGGACACGAAATAATTCACTGCTCGGCGCTTTTTTTCCTGACGCACCTGTGTAGGAGCTGCCGAAGGCTGCGATTGATCGTTCCCACGCTCTGCGTGGGAATGCAGCCGGGGAAGCTCCGCGTCCCAACAAGATCGCAGCCTTCGGCAGCTCCTACAGGGGAATGTGGTTACCGGCGCAGGGTTGCGTAGGATTTACCGAGGTCGCTGGCCCAGCCATCCAGCACCACTTTGACGTCGTCGGCAGTCAGCACCTGTTTGTCGTTCTCCAGCGGCACACCAGTGCCTTTGCGTATAACTTCGGCAATCACTTCGCCGGTCGAACCGTCCTCGAACGACACCTCGGTAGCGACCTGACTGTCCTGATCACGGATACCGGTCGCCGTGCTTACGCCCGCAGCGACGAGGGTGACGGGCAGCCACTCATAAAAGCGCAAACCCTGAGTGCTGGTCGCCACTTGGGTGATGGCGGGGCGCACCACCAGCGTATTCGGTCCCGGTTGATTGACCAGATGCATGACCTTGCCCAACTCCAGCCTGAGCGCGGCGTCGTAGTAGTCGGTGACCCCAGACAATGTGCTCAGCGGAATCCGCAGAGTCGGCTCGGCGCTCGGGTAAAATTGACTCGGCGCCAGATAAACCTGCGTGTATCGACCCCGGGCGAGGGCCGGGCTGACCCACGCCAATACAGGCTGACCGGACGGTGACTGGCGCTCGCTCAACACGCTGTAGTCATGCAGAAAACCGCTGTGTTCGACCTTGTTACTGCTGCAGGCCGACAGGCTCAGGGTGGTGGCGAGGGCCAGCGACAGCGAATGCGTGCGGGTCATTAACGGGTTTCCTTGTGAGGTTGCGTGGCGATGCTATCCGAGCATTCGATGTGCAACTGGCCGTGGCTCATGATCCATTGGATCAAGTCGGCGGCGGCAATGCTGTGGACGTATTCGACCCAGTGCGCATTGGTCGGGCTGAATTGCTCGAAGTAGCGGCGCAAGACGATCCGGCTCTGATCGCTGGACACGCTCAGGCAAGACTCCTGAAACACGATCGGCGTATCAGGGCCGAGCGCCGCGGTGCGCTGGCTGAGGATCAAGGGACGATTGCTGTTGTGCCCCCCGGCGCAATGGTTGTCGTTCAATAGCTTCATGCGAACCCCCTGGATTGGAATGGCCGCAGAATGCCCGCGAGGTTTTGCCAGAGAATGTCCGCTTGATGTCTGGCGGGTAGAAATGTTGCTCGATTGAAATAAATGACCCGGGCGGCGAAATGGCTTTAGATTGGCTTTTTTTGGTGCATGGATTCTGTAACTGTGAGCAGACTGCTGTTCGTCGACGATGACGTGGAAATTCTCGCGCTGCTGAAGAAGTTCTTCGTGCAGCACGCCTATGAAGTCGACGTGGCGCCGCACGGCGAGGCCATGTGGGCGGCGATCGCGCAGAACCGTCCGGACACGATCATTCTTGACCTGATGATGCCCGGCGAAAGCGGCCTGAGTCTGTGCCAAAAGGTGCGCGCGAAACTGGGCATTCCGATCATCATGCTCACGGCCATGGCCGAGCTGAGCGATCGCATTGTCGGTCTGGAGTTGGGCGCCGACGATTACCTGACCAAGCCTTTCGCCCCGCAGGAATTGCTCGCTCGCATACGTGCCTTGCAGCGCCGCGCTGGCGAACAGCGCAATCCGGTCGAGCCTTCACGCCCGGTGATCGGTTTCGCCGGTTGGCATCTGGACATCACCTGTCGCGAATTGCGCTCGCCGGAAAACGTGATGATTCCGCTGTCCGGCGGCGAGTTCGATTTGCTGGTGGTCTTCCTCGATCACCCGCAGCGCATTCTCACCCGCGAACAGTTGATCGACCTGACCCACGGCCACGGCCATGACGCCTTTGATCGCAGCATCGATGTGCAAGTCAGCCGCCTGCGCCGCAAGATCGAACCGGACAGCAAGCGCCCGGACCTGATTCGTACGGTGCGCAACGGCGGTTATCTGTTCACTGCCAAGGTCAGCCGCTGATGATCCGCCGACTGTTGCGCGGCGACACCCTGCGCCGGCACATCGCCCTGACCATCGTGGCGGCGATGGTCGCGTCACTGGCGTTGAATGCGCTGTTCGTGCAAGTCGCCGGCATCTGGGCGCGGCCACCGATTGAACGCACCGGCCTGCTGGAGCAGATTGCCGCGACCTCGCGGGTGATCGAAGCGGCCCCGGCCAACCTGCGCCCGCAACTGGCCGCCGCCGCGAGCAGCGCCATGCTGCACGTGTCGTGGCAAGCACAACGCGCGGATTTCGATCTGCCCAATGACGGCCTTCGCCTGCCAGCGAGCAGGGTGCCGGTGCTGCAGCAACTGCTGGGCAATGATCGAAAAATCGAGGTGTTCAGCCCAGGCGACTGGCCGAATGGCAGTCCCCAGGCGCATTACGCCGCCGTCGTGCAATTGGTCGATGGCAGTTGGTTGTCATTTATCCCGCCGGAGCGCAGTTGGGGGCTGGAATTTGGCGTGCGTATTGTGATCGTCATCGCGTTGGGACTGATTGCCACATTGCTCGTCGCCTGGGTCGCCACCCGGCAACTGGCCAATCCGTTGCAGCGTTTCACGCGTGCCGCCAGACGCTTCGGCACTGACCTGCGCGCACCGCCGATCAAACTCGAAGGCCCCGACGAAATTCGTCAGGCGATCATCGCCTTCAACACCATGCAGGCACAGATCCAGCACTTCATCGCCGAGCGCACGCACATGCTCGCGTCAATTTCCCACGACCTGCGCGCACCGCTGACACGCATGCGTTTGCGCAGTGAATTCATGGAAGACCTCGATCATCAGGGCAAATTGATTCGCGACGTTGAAGAGATGCAGTCGATGATCAACGCCGCGCTGGCGTTCTTCCGCGAAGACACGCACCGCGAGCAGACCACGGCATTCGATCTGTCGGAGCTGCTGCAAACCATCGTCGACGACTACCGCGATCAGCACATCAATGTCGATTTCGATGGCCCGGCGCATCTGGTGTACGAAGGGCGACCGCTGGGGATCAAACGGGTGATCGTCAATCTGCTGGAGAATGCGCTGAAGTATGCGCAGCGTCCGGGCATTGCGTTGAAGTGTGATGAGTATTCGATCTGTATCGAGGTCAGCGACGAAGGCCCCGGTATCCCCGAAGCGGCGTTGGAGCAGGTGTTCGATCCGTTCTTTCGCCTGGAGGCTTCGCGCAACCGCGACACCGGAGGTGTAGGCTTGGGGCTGTCGGCGGCGCGGGCGATTGTGCGCGAGCAGGGCGGAGAACTGACGTTGAGCAACCGTAGCGGCCAAGGATTGCTGGCGCGGGTTGAGTTGCCGCGTAACGGATAGTTGCTGGCGTGAAATTTATTCTGTAGATTTTCATGAAATTATAAAAAGATAATTTCATGAGGTCGCGCATGTTTCAGCAATCCAGCCAGCACGTCGACAGCTATTACGCCCATAGTTGCGCGGATATTCTGAGCAACCGCGCTGTGCTGGAAGGCCAGCATGACGCTGACGTGGTGATCATCGGTGCCGGTTTCAGTGGCTTGCACACGGCGTTGCGTCTGGCGTTGGCCGGCAAACGCGTGGTGGTGCTCGAAGCCAGTCGCGTGGCGTGGGCCGCGTCGGGGCGTAACGGCGGGCAGGCGATTCTTGGTTGGTCATGTGACATGCCGCCGCTGGAAGCTGCGTTGGGCCATGAACGGGCCAGACGGCTTTGGGATGGCATGCGCTGGGCCGCCGGGGAATTACGCGACTTGCCCGGGCGGCATGGTTTCGATTGCGACTATCGTCCCGGGCATTTGTGGACGTCGGTGATGCCACGGCGGGTCAGTCTGCTCAGCGAATGGCAACACGAGGCCAGCCACAAATGGGGCCACGATGGGTTGCAGTTCATTCCCCGTGAACAACTGCCGGAATGGGTGGCCACCGATCGCTATCAGGCCGGGCTTTACGACCCTGAGGGCGCGCACCTCAATCCACTGAAACTGGCGCTGGGCCTGGCGGACGCTATCGAGCGAGCCGGCGGGCGTATCCATGAACAAAGCAAAGCGTTGAGTTATCAGGAGCAGCGCGACGGTTTCCGCGTCAACACCGAGCGCGGTGCGGTGCGCGCCGATGTGCTGGTGCTGGCGTGCAACGCTTACCTCGATGAACTCGACCCGCAACTGTCCAGTTGCATTCTGCCGGTGGGCACCTACCAAGTGGCCACCGCACCACTGACATCCGAGCAGGCCACCGCGCTGTTGCCGCGCAATGTCTGCGTGACCGACAACCAGTTCGTCCTCGATTACTTCAGGCGCACGCCGGATAACCGTTTGTTGTTCGGTGGCGGCTGCACGTATCTCGGTGGCATGCCCAAGGACATCGCGGCAGCGACCCGACCGTTTCTTGAGCGGGTATTCCCGCAGCTCAAGGGCGTCGGCATCGAGTTTGCCTGGGGTGGGCATATCGACCTGACGATGAACCGCACACCCGATGTCGGCGGCGCGGGCAGTCGATATTGGCTGCAAGGCTACTCGGGCCACGGCGTTCTGCCGACATTGGCCGCCGCGCGTGCGGTGTCCGATGCGATTCTCGGTGATGCCGATGAACTGGCGTTGTACCAGGGCCTGAGTAATGGCCGTTTCCCCGGTGGCAAACATTTCGCGGCACCGCTGGAGGCGATTGGCAAAGCCTGGTATCGCCTGCGCGACAGTATTTGATGAGACCTTTTTCGGAATCCATGGCATGAACAAGCAAGAAGAAATCGCCGCGCTGGCGATCCTCATCCACGACCTGCGCAAGCACAAGAAATGGACCCTGAAGGAACTGGCCGACAAGATCGGCCGTTCGGTGGGTTTCCTCTCGCAGGTCGAGCGCGGCTTGTCGCGGCCAACCGTGGCGGATCTCACCGCGATCAGTGAAACCTTCGGCGTGCCGACCACTTACTTCTACAGCCTGCCCAAGCCTAAAGAGTTGCCGTGGGTCACGCGCCCGGACGAGCGCCGCACGTTGTATTACGCCAACGGCATCACCGACATTCTGGTGTCGCCGCAGATTCGCGCCTCGTTCTCCATGCTCGAAAGTCATCTGGAAGCCGGCGCGAGCAGCGGTGATCGCCATCTGACCGACAGCTCGGAGCAGGGCGGTTACGTCCTCGAAGGGGAACTGACGTTGTGGCTGGGCGACGACGAAGAACCCGTCACATTGAAGGCCGGCGACAGCTTTCAATTCGACAGTCATACCCGTTGCCGTTACGGCAACCTCACCGAGCAGCTGACTCGCGTGCTCTGGGTCTACACCTGATCACAACAAAGGATGAACACGATGGACGCTGTCTGCGCTGACCTGCTCGCCGAAGTGCGTGCCTTTCGCCAACGCTACCCCGAGGTGCGTTATGTCGACCTGATTTGCCTGGACATTCCCGGGCATTTTTACGGCAAGCGTTACCCGGTAGACATGCTCGAAAAAGTCGCCGCCGGCAGCGTACTGAAGCTGCCGCAGAATTGCGTACTGTTGGGCGTGCAGGGTGGTTTGTTCCCGATTGGCGATTACTGCTTCAACGACGGCGACCCGGATGCCGTGCGCCGCTTGGTGCCGGGCACACTGAAACCGGTGACGTGGGAAGCGAGCCCGCTGGGGCAGATGCTGATCACGTCGGACGGCACCGAAAAACCGATCGAATTCGAACCGCGTGAAGTCCTCGCGCAAGTGCTCAAGCGCCTGGCGCGCAAAGGCATTCATCCGGTGGTGGCCTTCGAGCTGGAGTTCTACCTGTTCGATAAAAAGCTGCGCGACGGTCTGCCGCAATTCCCCCGCGACGACCTGACTGACGACGCCGATGATCAACCGAACCTGCACATCGAACGCCTCTCACGCTTCGCGCCGGTGCTGGATGACATGGTCGAAGCGACGCGGGCACAGGGCATCGACGCTACCGTGATTACGGCTGAACTGGGTCCCGGTCAATTTGAAATCAACTTCGGCCATCTCGACGACGGTTTGCGTGCCGCCGACTGGGCGGCGTTGTTCTGCCGCAGCACGCGGGGCGTTGCGCTTAAACACGGCTACCGCGCCAGTTTCATGGCCAAGCCTTACTTGCAACATCCGGGCAGCGGTATGCATGTGCATGTCAGTCTCTACGATTCGGCGGGCAATAATCTGCTAGCCGCGAATGAGCAGCAGCCGCTACGCCATGCAATCGCTGGATGCCTGGAACTGCTGCCGCACAGCATGCCGATCTTTGCGCCGAACCAGAATGCGATGCGCCGTTTGGGCGGTACGGTGAACACGGCGAGCAAAGCCAGTTGGGGTTTTGAAGACCGTGACGCGTGCTTGCGCATTCCCGAGTCGGACGTGAAAAACCTACGGGTCGAATATCGCTTGGCGGGGGCGGATGCCAATCCGTATCTGGTACTGGCGGCGATTTTGGCGGGGTTGGAGCATGGGCTGGAGTCGGGTAAAGAACCGATCGTACCGCTGAATGAAGACCGCAACAGCGGGATCGATTTCCCCAAGGAGATGTTCGAAGCCGTGCGTGCGATGCAGCATCAGCCGCAGTTGCGTGGGGGCTTGGGCGCAGAGTTTGTCGATGTGTATTGCGAGAACAAGCGCCAGGATCATTTGGCATTCATGCAGGAAATCAGTGCGCGAGAATATCGCTGGTATTTGTGAGTGACGGGATCGTCACGAGGGCGTCAACAGTGGTGACGTTTGCAGCGAAACCCCCAGACATTCACCAGTTTGCGCTCCAGCGCCTTCCAGTCGGCATCAGACAAGTCGCCTAATTCAATCATCAGATGGCCATTTGCGGCTTGGAAGGTATTCATGGATTGGCGCCCGGGCGTGGAATATTGGATGGGGAGCACACAGTGATACAGGCCACTGACGTGCTTGTCAGCACTCTTGGGGCGTAGCGAGCCAAAGCGGGAAGTGTTCCAATTACGCAATTTCCCGACACTGACAGACAGGTAATCAGCAATGACCGATACGACCGATGATGCATTCTACGATCGCGCCGATGCGCATATAAACCTGTCGAACGAGCAGCTGAAAGTGTTCGAAAACCTTGGCAAAGTCAGCGCGTCGATGATGTTCGGCACCACTCGATTCAACGCCTGGGTGAGCGCGCGCAGTTTCAAGTCGGGCGAAGAAATGGCACAGGCTCGCGAAGCGATGTTGAAGTATTTCTGTGAGCAGTACCGGATGATGCTTGAGGATAACCTTGACGACCACATCAACAATTTCAGCCAGTACATGACCGCGAAAAACGTTTGACAGGTAGGGCAGGTCCTCAATCGATGAGGTACAGCCTGATCTCAATGGTCCTGATCGAAGGAGCGTTTGCAGTGAGCTGTCAAACCAGTGATATCGTGCCCGTCCACTGTTTGCACTCCAATCACTGATTGCGCCCCACCCGCACACTTGGTTTTTCAAACGCCAACTGGTAGCGTGCGCCACCTCGCTGTATTACCCGATCCTTGTCGTCATTTTGCCGGTCACTGGCAGACGTAAACGAGTCCCCGCTGCCCACTCGAGGGCGCCGACGCAGGATGCATCGGGCGATGCACAGTCATTCGCAAATGGAGTTCACAATGACGCAAAACAGTACCGTGCTGTCCGGCATCCAGCTGGATCAATTGATGGATCGTCTTGAGGTCGAGCATGAGGAACACGGTGCCGACTATCTGCTGGACCAGTTGCGCGCCCAGCCGCTCAGGGCGGCCTCGCTGGAGTCGATTGGCCGTCTGCACGGGCTGTGGGTCAACGCCGGTGATGCTGACAGGGCCAAAGCGGTATTGGCCGACGACGGACAGGCACTGATCGAGATTACGCCTGACGACGCGCGCAACGAGCTCAAGGTCAATCTGCTGATTTACCAGCTGCGACTGGGCAACTACCTCAAAGACGAGCAGGGCCTGTTGCTGACGCTCGACACCCTCCAGCAATTGACCCACGAGCCCCTGCCGTTCGATATCGAGCAGTACCGGCGCTACCGCATTTTCGATGATCTGCAGCACGCCACCGTCGACGTCGCCCTCAAGGCTATCGAGGTGCGTCACACCTTGGCCCAGGTCAACCCGGACCGTCACGCCCTGCGGGCCTGGGACGATGCTGATCAGTACCGGCGCCGGGCGCAGGTGCTGGCCAACCATGAACGTGAGGAAGAGGCGCGCGAAGCCGCGCTGGCGGCAATTGCCGCATTGCGCACCGCTGACGAAGAGCAGGACGTCGACGCTAACGACTGGCTGTGGCTGGGCAATGCGCTGATCGAAATCGTGCCATTGCGTCTGGCGATGTTCGAGCAACCGGTGGTGCGCTTGATCGCCGAATTGTCGCTGCCCCAGCGCCGGGAATGGGAAGTGCGTCTGGCGCGTCTGGCCGCGCGCTCCCTGCAGGCTCAGGGCAACCTGGCCGGCGCATTGGCAATCTGTGAAGTGGCAACCCTGAGCCTGGAATCCAGCGGCGGTGACAACTTCGTTGATTTCCATCTGCCCTGGCTGCTGGAAAACGGCCAGATCGAAGAGGCCGGGCAACGTGCGTTCATGGAAATCTATGAAATGCGCGGCGAATTGTGGCCGGGCACGGCCTATTGGGTCCACGATCGCCTGCTTGATGCCGAGGATCAGTCCGCGTGGTGGCCGTTGTGCGTGATGCGTGCCTGTGACGATCAAACGGTGCTGGAGCAGTTCCTTTCCGGCCTGCCGTGGCGTGACGAGTCGACACCGTCGCTGGGCCCGTTGCTCGATGCTCTACATGCTGCGCGCAATGACCTTGAACAAATCGACAACGTTTTCGACCAAGCGCTGGCAGAGACCGAACGCCGCTCGCCGAACCACCCATGGATTACCCGCCTGATGGCGGTGCGCGAACATCAGGCCGGTCGCATCGACGCCAACACTCAACTGACGATGCTGCGCGAGGCCGTCTCGGCCGGCGCTATGCAGGACAACCGCAGCGTCTTCAGCCTGTTCAGTGCCCACGCCGATGTGCACGGCATTGCCGATGCCCTGCGCCAGCCTTTGCCGCCCATGGCCGCTGGCATGTACTACTACCAGTTCGCGAATGCCCTCGAGGACCTGGTCGAAACGCATGTCGAGGATCTCACGAGCGAGGAGGCCGAGCCGACCTGGTGGCGGCTGCGCGAAGTCCAAAAACTTGCCTATGAACTCGGCCAGGCCCGTATGGAGCAATGCTTCGCCAGCGGCCGCGGACATCGCTTCGATGCCTGCGCGCACCTGTACTCGATGCTGTGCAACAACCTCGCGATCAATTACCGCTGCTACAACGAACAACTCGTTGAGCAGGCCCTTGAGTTGCATACCCGCGGCATCGCCGCCAGCTCGTTCGCCGAACATTATCAGGGCATCCTCCGCAACCGCATCGAACTGAAGGATAACCAGGGCATCGCCGACGCCGCCGAACAGCTTTGGCACTACGCGGCCGACTACGGCTATAGCCGTCACGATCCAGAAGAATACATACAGGACGTCACCCGCGCCCTGTACTGGCTGGACCGCGAACGCGAGATTCCGGTCTGGCTGGAGCGCATTCTCAAATGGCAGGAAGAGCGCGAAATCAGCGACAAAGAGCTGGAGTATTCGCCGCTGTTCGCACGGATGAAAATTGCCTTTTACCTGTCGTACTGCCTGCCGGAGGCGGCCACCAGCCTGTGGTTGCGTTACGCGCAGCTCATCAACGAAGGCGACGAACCAACCCTGCTGGGCTGTGCCGGTGATGTGCTCAAGGGACTCGGGCGCAAAGAAGAGGCCGTGGCCTATTACCAGCGCGCGATCCTGCGCAGTGATCCGAACAGCCAGGTGGATCAGGGCAACAATGAAAAGTTTCGCCAGTTCATCGCCGAACTGCAGGCGCCGGCAAAATCGGCCGGCAAGGCCTGGTGGCAGATATGGAAGTGACACCTGCGCAGCGCCAGTCCGGTTACGCCCCGCGCAACGCACTCAATGCCGATCAACTCAAGCGCGGCATTGCCGAGCGCAGTAAGGCTCGCGGAGATGCGCCAGAGGTGAGCAAATGGTTGCTCAACCATTTCTATCGTCATCTGGTCGGTAACTTCGAACCTGCGCGGCGCATCCTGACGTTGGAGCAGGCTGTCGAGGCATTGGGCGCCGAGCCGCCGTCCTGGGTGGCCAAACATTTAAGCGACGCCGGCAAAGCTTCGCAGCAGGCGTTCGCGCCGTTGGTCTGGGTCGATCCGCAGCAATCGCCGCTGCTGGCCGAGGAGACCTTGCTGGTGGAGTTCCTGACCTCGCGTCAGGGCACCGCGCTGGCAGGCAAGCTTGACCGGATCAACTGCCCGCAGGCACTGGCACTGTGGCAAAAGGAGCATGCGCAAATGGCTGCGCGGGTCGAGCAGGGCTGGTGTCAGAGCCAGCCTGAGGCGTTGCTCACGCGAGTGACCACCGCTGAGCACGTATTGCAGGAGCTGCGGCCCGAGAGTGATTTGCTGCGTGCGGAAATGGCCTTTGAAAGTTACGTGATGCGCCACTGCCTGGGCCAGTTTGCCGATCGCCGCGCCTTGACCGGCGGCTACGGTGAACGCTACGCCGAAGCAGTGGAAGAGCAGCGCATGCGCGTGTTCAGTCTGCGCGACGGCCAAGGCCAGCCGCACATTACTATCAGCCTGATCGTCCAGGACGACGGTACGTTGACTGTCGAGCAGGTCAAGGGCAAGCAGAACCGGCCGCCGGTCGAGCGTTATTACCCGGACCTGCTTCAGTGTCTGAATGCCCTGGACACCGACGAGCAGACGCCCGCCGACTGCATCGCCATCGGCATTGTGCGCACCGACGCGGGCTGGCTGCGCATCGAAGAGGTCAACGACCCGACCGCCCAGACTCGGCTGGTGGCCCGCTATCCGCAATTGTACGAGCGCCTCGATGCGCCTTCGGCCATGGTCGAATGGCTGGTGGCCGGACGTCAGCCGCAGCAGTTCTTGCAGGTGGCCCCGCAAGCGGTATCGGTCAGGTACGCGACCCGGCAAATTTTCAGCAAGCGCATTGAGCATCAGCCGAATGACCCGCAGTACCTGACCGAAGGTGTGCCGTGGCCGGACATGTCCTCGCGGCTGGTGGAGGAAATCCAGGCCTGGCAGGCGCGGGCAAGGTAAGGAAACCGACATGTTTTTGCTTATCACAGTGGTTGTTTCAAGCTGGTTGTTGTGGCGAGCGTTCAGACCTCGCGGCGCCTCATTGTTCAGCCCGCGCAAACACTGGTCGCTGCTGCTGGCCCGGCCCATGGTCGATGCGATGGCCGTCGAGGGTTTCTACTCCCCGGCGTGCGATCACTTCACCGAGCAATCGCAGACGATCCTGCGGGCAGCGTTGCTGCACCAGGCCGGGATCCGCAGCAACAGCAATGACGAGGCGGTGCGGGCGCACTTCAGTGCGACGCTCGATCAGCAGTGGTTTGGCCTCGATTTGCAGGCGCTGACAGCCACCGATGACCCGCGTGCGGCCATGGCTTTTGCCTGCGTGCGGGTGACGTTTCTGGTCCGGTGTGCGCTGCTTATGCGTTGGCTCGAGCCTGACCTTGCCTGGCGCGTGCTGCTGCTCAATGCGCAGCGGGCGCAGGACTGTTTCGACAGTTGGGAAGATTTCGGCAAGGCCTATCAGTCGGGGCGCAAGCAATGGGTCGCGACGTTTCGCGTCGACTCGCTGGGCGAAGCGTTTGACGAGCCGCAACTGCGTCAGCTGCTGGCGCCCGGCGGTGGGGCTTGGGCTGACGTAACCTGGCGAACGCCAGCAGCGTTGAACCCGGTTCTGGTGAGGTAACCCCGACTACTCCTTCAATGACATCGGCCTGTCCCCGCCCGGCGGCAGGCCAAACAGCTTGCGCACGCCGTTAAGAAACGCCCCATAAGGTCGCCCCAGCACGAGCATCATCACCGCCGCGCCAAGCGTGCCACGCAGCAGGCCGGCTCCTGATGCACCACTGAAGGCAATGATCGCCGCATAGATAGGCACCTGAAAACTGACGAGGGCAACACTGTCCCAGAGCACTCTGGACAACCGACCCTCACTGGCTCGCGTCATCACCCAATCGCGCCATAGGCCGTAAGGTCGCGCGACTGGAATCATCAGCACCGCGCCCAGCAGGCGCGCCTGGAGAACCTGATCCCACGTCATGCCGGCAATCAAACGTTCATTGATGATGCCGGTGGTGGTGAAAAACAGGATCAGCGCTGTGGTGTCTGCGATGAATGCAGTCCGACGCGTTGGCTGTTGCAGGCGTTGCGGCACCTCAATTCTCCTTTCATGGCTTCAGCTTTCTTCAGTTAAACGCCGGCGCTTCATCGTGATGTGACAGCGGCTGCACCGCGAGGTGCGGAGATTCGCCGAAGTACTCGATCAGCAGTTCGGTGAGCACGCGGATCTTGCGCGCGGGATGGGGGCCTGGCGCGCGGAGGAGGTAGGCACCGGCAGGGGGCGGTGGATGGTTGGTCATGATCGGCACGAGTGCACCCGTGGCGATGTGCTCGTGGGTGAGGCAATCGGGCAAGTAGGCGACGCCGAGACCGGCAACTGCGGCCGCAGCGAGCGCGGTGCCGTTGTCAGCCTTGAAGCGTCCTTGCGGGCGAACAGTGATGACCTTGTCAGCCGCCATGAATTGCCAGGCTTCGGTGCCTTGCATGAGTGCCTGATGGGCGTGCAGTTCGTCCGGGGTTTCGGGGGCGCCGTGCGCTTTGATGTAGTCCGGACTCGCGACGAGCTTGGTGTAAACCGGGCCGATACGCCTGGCGATCAAGTTGGAGTCCTGCAGATAACCCACGCGAATGGCGCAATCGTAGCCCTCGGTAATCAGGTCAACGAAGCGATCGCTGTAGCAGGTCTGCATGTGCAACTGAGGGTGACGGCGAGCCATTTCCGCCAGCACCGGGGCGAAGTGCGTCGGCCCGAACGACAATGGCACTGCTACTCGCAGGCGGCCACGCAGGGCGCCTGCGGGCAGGATGGTTTCCCTGGCGATATCGATTTCGCTGCAGACTCGGGCGGCGTAATCGCGGAACGTCGCGCCGGCCTCGGTGAGCGATGCGCCGCGCGTCGAGCGTGCCAGCAGTTGCACGCCCAGTTCTGCTTCAAGCCGGGCCAGCCGGCGGCTGACGATTGATTTCGAGACCCCGAGCCGCAGCGCAGCCTGTGAAATACCTCCGGCATCCGCCACTTCGACGAAGGTCTGCAGTTCTTCGATATCCATTTTTGCGTTCCCCTTGGCGCGACACAGTTCGCCTCGGGATGCTACTACTGCCGCGAATAGGGGAACAGCACAATGGGTTTTCCAGGCACGGCGTCACTCGCGTGCGTTCTGGAATCACAAACCGCACGGGCTCCGGCCGTTTCACCCGCGTGCGTTACCCATACAAAAGGACCTGCAAATGGCAAGCGAAGCAATCCGCAACCCCCACACCGATCAACTGCTGACGCCCGAGAATTCAGCATTGATCGTCATCGACTATCAACCGGTTCAGGTGTCCTCGATCCGCTCGATGCCACGCGATGAACTGGTGTTCAACATCACCAGCGTCGCGAAGGCGGCGGTCAACTACAACCTGCCGATCATCCACTCGACCGTCAATGTCGCGACCGGCCGCAACAAACCACCGATTCAAGAGTTGCAAGCGGTGCTTGGTCATCTGCCGACCTATGACCGCACGTCGATCAACAGTTGGGAGGACACCGAGTTCAAGCAGGCAGTCAAAGCGCTCGGGCGCAAGAAACTGATCATGACCGCGCTGTGGACTGAAGCCTGTCTGACCTTCCCGGTACTCGACGCGATCCAGGAAGGCTATGAGGTTTATGTGCCGATTGATGCCGTGGGCGGCACTTCGCTCGCCGCACACGAGGCGGCGTTGCGCCGAATGGAACAGGCGGGTGCGAAGCTCATCAGCCGCGTGCAAATGTACTGCGAACTGCAGCGCGACTGGGCGCGAGAGGTGACCGTGCCGGGCTTTATGGGCGTGTTCGAAAACTTCGACGGATTCAATGCTGAAAAGGCGCTGCAAGAGGCTGGCAACAAGGCCTGAGTAACGGGCCGTTGTTAAAGGTGGCGCTGGCAATCGCCGGCGCTGCCTTCATTTGGCCTGTTTCAAACGCCTGAAAATAATCTGAACCGCTTTAGGACCTGCTCGCCTAATGATTAGCTTGTGGTCAATCGCACAGGCGATGTGCCAATTCCGGCACACTCCGAGAGGTGGTCAACGTGGCTAAAGACGAAAAGAAAAGCAAAGACAAAGCTGACGCTTCGAAAGCCAGCAAGGATTTGAAGGACAAAAAGTCGTCACCTGCGAAGAAATCAGCAGCGGCTTCGGCGCTTTCAAAGTCCTCCGACAAGGACAAGAAAGACAAGAAGAAAGACGCCGAGCCGAAGAAATCTGCCAAGAAAGCCGATAGCAAGCCTGAGAAGGCCAAGGATTCGAAGAAGGCTGACAAGCCGGCTAAAAAGAAAAAGTGATCTTGAAGACAATAAAAAACCCGGCATTCAAACCGGGTTTTTTATTGCCTGCTATTCGGGGCCTCAGAGCGCCGCTTTCACCTGCAAGCCAAACACCAACGCATTGTCGATGTCCTGCCCGGAGAACGCGCCCGGCTCGATGATGTACTGCACATTCGGACGCAGGGTCAGCCAAGGCGTTGCCTGATATCCGTAGCCGAGTTCGATCAATTGCTCGGCGCTGTCCAGGTTCGGGAACGCCGTGCCGTTGTTCAATGCGGCGTCCTGCAGCACGTCGCGGCTGCGCGGGTTAGGCACGGCGCGTCCGTAACCCAGCGCGACGGTGTCACGCGGGCGACCTTCGAACGGTTTGTACAAAACCACGCCGGTGCCGTACCACTTGCTGAACGGCGAAGCCGCTTCGCTGGCCGCCGAGTATTGGCCGAATGCATGCAGGCTGCGGCCTTCGGAAGTTGGCGAGTTCCAGACCGCCTGATCGATCAGCAGGTAATGACCGCCACGGCCGGAGACTTCGTCGTCGCTGCCGATGCGCTTTACGTCGGAGCTGTCGTAGTAGTAGCCGAGCTTGTATTCGCCGGGCAGGGTGCCTGCGTGTTTGTACACCAACTCGATCGGCACCACGGTGCCGGTGGTGTGTTTTGGCCCAAGGTGCCAGGCGCGACTGGAGTTGCCGTTACTTTCCGGATCGACGTTGAACGCGGCCACGCGCAGTTGCCACGAGGACGACAGGTCGTATTTCACCCGCACACCGAGGTGGGCGTTGGGGTAGTTGGTCCAGCCGCTACCGCCGGACATGTTCAGCGGATGGCCGCAGAAACCGGCGTTCATGAAGTTGCACAGAATGCCGCTGTCGAGGCCACCGAGGTCGTTGCCCATGGCCATGTAACCGAGCTTCACGTTGAGCGCCGGGGTAAACAGGCTGCGCTCGTAACTCAGTTCGGTCAGTCGCGTGTACAGGCCGCCGTAGTTTTCCTGAATCGGCAGACGGTTGCCGACGAGGTCTTCCGAAGCGCTGTTGCCGCGGCGGTCGTTGATGGTCAACTGGACCTTGCCGGCATTGTCGACGCCGTACAGTTTGCTCAGATCGAACTGCACGCCGAGTTTGATGTTCTGCGAGTAGCGCGCCGAGCGATGCAAACCGCCGTCGGCGTTGTATGCCATTTCACCGCTGTAATCGCCGGTGAACTTGATGCCTTGTTCATCCATCTGGTGACGCAATCCACCCCAGTCACCGGTGAGAGTGCTGCGGGTCAACAGATCGGAATCGTTGTCGGCCAGCGCGGGGAGGGTGGTGGTGCATGCGACGCCCAGCAACAGGCCTTTGAACAGGTCGGAACGCGAAAAACCAACAGCCGATAGCATGTAAATCTTCCTGCAGAAAACTTGAGCAATAGGGGGGAAAGCAGCGCGGCACCCGAAGGTGCCGCGCTTTACGTGGACACCGTGATTTATGGCAGGGCGTAAGCCATCACGTAGTCGCCGCGATCGGTCGACTGACGCGCACCACCGGCGGTGATGACGATGTATTGCTTGCCGGTTTTCGGCGAAACATAGGTCATCGGGCCGCCCTGACTGCCGACCGGCAGACGTGCTTTCCAGACTTCTTCACCGTTGCCGCTGTTGAACGCACGCAGGTAGAAGTCCTGAGTGCCGGCGATGAAGATCAAACCACCTTGGGTCGACAGGGTGCCGCCGAGGGTTGGCAGACCGATCTTGATCGGCAGGTGCATGCGGATGCCCAGTGGACCGGTGTCTTCAACAGTGCCGACCGGAACCTGCCAAGCAACTTTCTGGGTCTTCATGTCAATGGCAGTCAGCGTGCCGAACGGCGGCGCCTGGCAAGGAATGCCGGCTACCGACAGGAAGCGGTTTTTGTTCACGGCGTAAGGCGTGCCTTTCAGCGGTACGGCGCCCATGCCGGTGTTCAGTGCTTCGCCACCGCCAGCGGCCTGGCCTTTGTTTTGCGACGGGATCATCTGAATCCACAGGCCCAGACGCATGTCGTTGACGAAGATGAAACCGTGCACCGGGTCAGTGGAAATGCTGCCCCAGTTCATGCCACCCAGCGAACCCGGGAAGCTCAGCGATTTATCGGTACCCGGTGCGGTGTACAGACCGTCGTAACGCATGCCTTTGAAGTCGATGCGGCAGAGCAACTGATCGTACGGAGTGGCGCCCCACATGTCCGATTCGGTCAGGTGCTGAGCACCGATTTCTGGCATGCCTACCGATTTCGGCTGAGTAGGCGAGTACGGTTCGTTCGGGATGTTCGCCGCTTTCACCGGTACTTCTTTCACGTCGGTCAGCGGTTTGCCGGTTGCACGGTCGAGCACGTAAATCTGCCCGGCCTTGGTGCCGATGACCAGCGCCGGAATGCTTTTGCCGTCTTTGGTGAAGTCGATCAGGCTCGGCTGCATCGGCAGGTCGAAGTCCCAGAGGTCGTTGTGCACGGTCTGGAATACCCAGCGTTCAGCGCCAGTCGTGGCGTCCAGCGCGAGGATCGACGCGCCGTAGGTGTGATCGAGTTTGCTGCGCTCGACACCATAGATGTCGGTCGACGAGCTGCCCATCGGCAGGAACACGGTGTTGGTCGCCGGGTCGTAGGACATCGGCGCCCAGCTGTTCGGCGTGCTGCGCACATAAGTGCTGCCGTCGGCCGGTGCGTTTTTATCCTGCGGGTTACCCGGGTCGAACGCCCAGCGCATGGCGCCGGTCATCACGTCGAAACCACGGATCACGCCGCCGGGCATGTCGGTTTGCACGTTGTCAGCTACGCGACCGCCAACTACCACAGTGGTACCGGCCATCAGCGGCGCGGACGACAGCTGATAGTAGCTGTCCGGGACATCACCCAGGCCAGCCTTCAGATCTACCTGACCGTTGTTGCCGAAACCCTGGCAGAACTCGCCAGTGTCAGCATCGACCGCGATCAAACGGGCATCAATGGTGTTGGTCAGCAGACGACGCTGGCAGTTGGCGGCCGGCGCAGGCTTGGCTTCGATGATCGACGAGTTGCTCGGCTGAGCAATCGCTTTGGTGGCGTCGAAATAGGCCATGCCACGGCAACGCTGCCAGACTTTCGACTGAGCGTTGATCGCGTTCTTCCACAGCTCTTTACCGGTGTCGGCATCGAGGGCAATCAGGTTGTTGTGCGGGGTGCAGATGAACACCTTGTTGCCGACCTGCAGCGGGGTGAGCTGGTCTTCGGCGCCGTTGCCATCGCTCTCGGCGACGTCACCGGTGTGGTAGGTCCACGCGACTTTCAGCTTGTCGACGTTGCTGCGGTTGATCTGGTCCAGCGCAGCGAAGCGGCTGCCACCTTCGGTATTACCGTAGTGCGCCCAGTCTTTCTGCGCCTTGTCCGACTCGACCGGAGTCAGGCCCGGGCCAGTGCCGGTTGCTGCCACGGTTGGATGGGCGACGAACATGTTGCCGGCCGCCACAACCACGCCGACCGCCAGCACCGCAGCCACGGCGTAAGCGCCGCGACCGGCAACGCCACCGTTGGCACGCTTGAGCAGCGGATAAACCAGCGCCACGACCAGGCCGATCACACTGAACATGAACAGGCGCGAGAACACCGGCCAGAACACCAGCCCGGCATCGCTCACCGCCCAGATCGCAGTTCCGACCAGGAACGCGGCAAACAGCCACGCGCCGGCAGGCTTGAAGCGCGCGATCAGCAGACCGGAAACGGCCATGACCAAGCCACCCACCAGGAAGTACCACGAGCCTCCCAGGCTGACCAACTTCACGCCGCCCGCAGCCAGCGCCAAGCCGAGCAGGGCGATGACGACGCCCAGCCCGATCAGAATGAATTTTGATATGCCCGAGAGGCGTTGACTCTGCTTCACGTTGAGTGTCCCGTTGAAATGAGGCGCGCATTATATAGTTAGGTAACTACCTAGTTAAATCACAAATTTCAACGTGAAGCGTAGTTCGAGGTTTCGGCTCGCGCCTGCAGAGGACTCAGATGTGGAAATGTCTGTCGAAATGCGCACAAGAATCGCTGTTCTGTCAGATTGATTGTGATTTGTGACAGATATCGGATGCCGCGCCCTCAGGCGTAATTCATTTGCGCGGGGTTGTAAATGCGACGAATAACCGCCAGGTAGCCCGACCCAGAGCGGTCAATGGATGCGCTGAGCTATATGGATATGCTTTTTTAATCTTGGAATTCGCCACGGTTTACCGCTCAACTGGCGCCTTTTTGATAGGTAGCTATTTATGTCCGAGCGGTATGAGGTGGTGGTTCTGGGCTTGGGCGCGATGGGCGCGGCGACGGTTTATCAGTTGGCGAAAGCGGGCGTGAACGTTGTCGGTATTGATCGTCATTACCCGCCGCACAACCTCGGTTCCAGCCATGGCGATACTCGAATCACCCGGCTTTCGGTCGGCGAGGGCGCGCAATATGTGCCGATCGTGCGCAATTCTCATCGCATCTGGCGTGAGCTGGAGGCCCTGACCGGGGAATCGCTGTTCGAGCAATCGGGGTTGCTGGTGCTGACGTCGAGCGCCGAATTCGATCCTGAAGATCAGACCGACTTCACCCTGCGCACCATCGGCCTGGCGCAAACCTACGGCATCGAGCACGAAGTCCTGTCCGCCGAACAGATTCGCCAGCGCTTCCCACAATTCGCCAACGTGCACGACTCGGCCATCGGCTATTTTGAACCGGGCGGAGGCTTCGTGCGCCCCGAGCGCTGCATCGATGTTCAGCTCAAACTGGCCGAGCAACACGGTGCGACGCTTTATAAAGGCGAGACCGTCACCGGGATCAGCTCGAACGATGAGGATGTCACGGTCATCACGGACCGCCGCACGCTGTTTGCCAACAAACTGGTGATCAGCGCAGGCAACTGGAACGGCGAGTTGCTCGGTGAGCCCTATCAGAATCTGCTCAGCGTTTACCGGCAGAAGCTGTTCTGGTTCGAGCTGGAAGAGAACGCCGGACTGGTCGGCCACTCACCGACGTTCATCTTCACCCACGGTCGCGGTGACGACAAAATCAACTACGGCTTTCCCGCGCTACCCGGCGAAAGCAGCATGAAAATCGCCACCGCGCAGTACCACACCTCAACGTCAGCGCAGGCCATCGATCGCACGGTTTCAGCGGCCGAAGCGCAGGACATGTACGAGCACCAGGTACACGATCGCATCGCCGGCGTGACCTCGACAGTGCTCAAGTCAGCGGTCTGCGCCTACACCGTGACGCCAGACCGGCATTTCATCATCGACGAGCATCCGTCGCTGCAACACACCCTGTTCGTCTCTGCGTGCTCCGGGCACGGCTTCAAACATTCCGCCGCGCTCGGCGAAGCATTTGCCCAGTGGTGCATGCGCGGCTCGAGCGACCTGGATCTGTCCTCTTTCTCCCTAAAACGCTTCGAAGGAAAACTATCGTGAAACGCGTCGCGCTCTCCGTAGCACTGCTGGTCGCCGCCATGGGCAATGCCTATGCCGAAACCCTGAAAATCGCCGTGGTGCCTGTGCCCCACGCCGAGATTCTGGAGTTCTTGAAGCCGGAACTGGCCAAGGAAGGGGTGACGCTGGATGTCAAAGTCTTCTCCGACTACATTCAACCCGACCGGCAGACCGATGAAGGCTTGCTCGACGCCAATTACTTCCAGAGCAAACCGTATTACGAGGCCTACAAAAAAGACCGCCCGAGCAGCGACCAAGTGCCGATCGTCGCCGTGCACATCGAACCGTTCGGTGCCTACTCGAAGAAGATCAAAAACATCAGCGAACTCAAGGATGGCGCGACCATTGCCATTCCCAACGACCCGACCAACTCCGGTCGGGCGCTGCTGCTGATCGCCAAACAAGGCCTGATCACCCTGAAGGATCCTGACAACATCATGGCCACGCGCCTGGATATTGTCAGCAATCCCAAGCATCTGAAGTTCCAGGAGCTCGAAGCGGCTATGCTGCCGCGGGTGTTGAATCAGGTCGACATGGCGTTGATCAACGCCAACTACGCGCTGGAAGCCAAACTGGTGCCGCACAAAGACGCGCTGTTTATCGAAAGTTCGGAATCGCCGTACGCCAATTATCTGTACGTGCGTCGCGACAAGGCCAACGCGCCGGCGGTGCAGAAACTCGGCGCATTGCTTAACTCACCGCAAGTGAAGCAGTTCATTCTTGAGCGTTATCACGGTGATGTGGTGCCGGCGTTCTGACGCCGTCGGGAGCCGCCAGAAATGCTGACGGCTCCCGACATCCTCAAGCGATCTCTTCAAACCTGCGCACATCGCCCAAGGAATCACGCTGCATCGACTGCAGGTTTTTTTCGATGGTTTCACACAGCGCTTCCATCTGAATCTGATGCTCGCTGTGGCGAAACGGACTTTGCAGGTCGGTGCCGATGCGTTCGATGGCCAGCAGCATAAAACCCACCACGGTCGAGGCCAGCGGCGTGAACCAGCCCAACGATTCCACCAGTCCGACCGGGACGATCAGGCAGAACAGCGAAATAAACAGCCGTGGAAAATACACATAAGGGTAGGGCAGCGGTGTATTGGCAATCCGCTCCATGCCGCCCTGACTGTTGGACAAATCCACCAGCGTCGATTCCAGCCGCGCCAGGCGAATGCTGTCCAGACGTCCGGCCTTGTATTCCCGTGCAAGCAAAGTCGCGGAACCGGTGAGGATGTCATTGGCAAAGTTGTTGGTCGTGCCGCTGCGGGCAAACTCATCGGCGGGAATAAACGCGCGGACTTCCTCAGGGCAAGGCTGCCCTTGCAGATGCGCCGCGAGGCAATTCACATAGGCGACGTGGCGGCGCAACAGGGTCGACTTGACCGGATTGACCTCGCCATCGGGATCATCCAGCAACGTCAGCACCTGGCGGGCGAAGCTGCGCGAATTGTTGATCATCGACCCCCACAACGTCCGTGCTTCCCACCAGCGGTTGTAAGCGCTGCTGTTGCGAAAACTGATCAGCACGATCAATGCCGAACCCAATAAGGTCAGGGGCATTAATGGCAGATTCAGTTTAGCGTTGAGGAACAGCATGAAGTCGACGGTGACGGCGATGTCCCAGAGCAGCAGCCAGAACAACGCCCAGCCGACATAGCCCAGGGTCTTGATGATCAAACGGTATTTTCTGACGATGGCAGCTTTCAAACGGAAACCTCGTGGTGAGCGGTAAGCGTTAACGCCTTAGCTCGGACGCTGTTTTCGGGGGAAAGGTTCGGTCAATAGTCTGGCAATCGGCGTCTCGACTAGTCCGGGGTGATCATCGCTAAAGGCGTTAAACCTTACGTTCTCGCTACGCCCGGCACATCCATATTGATCTTGCGCCAGAAAGCTTCCGACAAACTGTAGACCGAGAAGGCAATCAGCCCCAAAGCCATCACCATCAAAATCAGCCAGCCAGCGGGCAGATTCTGCAGCGCATCGAGCGCTTCCTTCATTCCAGGTGGATCCATGGCTTGATAGGTGGAACCGCTGACCGCCAGCAGCAATGCAATCTCGATAAACACCACTCCGCGCGCGATCAGACCAAACTGGGAGACCGGGCGGACGTAGCGCATGACATCCTCGTCGGCCTCGAAATACTTCTCGAACGACGCTTTCCAGCCCTTGAAGATGTGAGCAATGCCGACCCCAAGCGGAATGAGGGCGATCAGGTACACCAGCCAGTTCGAGTGTTCCCAGGACAGCAGATGCGCCAGCCAGTCTTTGGTTTGTCCTGCGGAATTGCCCGAACTTTTAATCCCGCTGATGAGCAGGCCCAATGCGAAGAACGCCAGAGCACCGTTGACCAAGCCTCCGACAAACAGCCCTGTGCGAATCACCAGACCTTTGAGTTTTTTGCCGTGATGATCGACATCGCGCGTGGCCTGCAGGACACGCCAGGCGGCGAATGCCAGCAGTCCCGCCACGACAAGTCCCACCAGAAAATAGCCGAATGGCTGGCTTAGCAACGCCTCCAGACTCTTGTGGCTGTCCTTTGGTTTGGTCGAGTCATGAGCTGCGAGCAACGCGAAGATACCGATGATCAAATACAGCATTCCCCGGGCGGCGTAGCCTCCCCGAGCGAGGATGACAAGGTTGTGTTGCGCGGACATGGGACGTATTCCTGAGAGGTCATAGGAGAGCAGACCCTTCTTGCCGGGAGGGGTTCTATGAGCCGTCAAAACACTGCAGGGGCTTAGAGATCGAGAACGTCCTGCGAGCCCTGCTCAAGTCATACTCGCTGCCCCCAGAATCGGGCCTGCACAGTGACTTCCGTCTGTCGCAGGACTTGAACCATAAGGGGCGGATTGCGTCTTAACTTTCGCGAAATCAACCCTATGGAAGCAATCATGCTTTTGAAGAATAAGAGTCTCCTTGCTGTCATGTCCTGCGCCATGATGCTTGCAGCCGCCCCATTACTCCCTGCTGACATCTCTGTCATGAACTCTGCCTACGCGAAGGACGGTGGTGGTGGTGGTGGTGGTGGTGGTGGTGGTGGTGGTGGTGGTGGTGGCAACGGCGGCGGCAATGGTGGTGGTAACGGCGGTGGCCATGGCGGCGGTACGGGTGGCGGTCATAGCGGTTCAGATCACGGAAGTGCCAATAGCAGCGGCCGTGGCAATGGGCTCAGTAGTGATCATGCCGGCAAGGCCACTCGCGACCATGGCGAAAGCGGTAACCACTATGGCAGTGATCGCAATGGTGACAGCGGTCACGGCTCAACGACTTCAGGCGTCGCCCATTCCAAAGATACGCGCGGCGTGACCAAAGCGACGGCCATCTCCGACACGACACCAGGGGATCACAATTCGAAAGGGTTGAGCAAAGCTGGAGCGTCGACAGCAAAGAAATCACACTGATCCGCTATTTCTCTGCAACACCCACTGTAAATAAAGAGGGCGTCTGAAAAGGCGCCCTTTTTTATGCATTCGCACAAAGGTCGCTTGTGGAATCAATTCCTCCACGCCGGATAATGAACACTGGGACAACCCTGGCTCCCGTGCGAATTGCCCGGTCGTTGGCCCAGAAATGGAATCAGTTGGTCGCCAGGGCTGAGTACCTTGAGTGACTTCTCCAGGACATCGACGCCTTGAGTGAGCAATATCTCAACCGAATTTCATGGACTCATGATCGCCGCCAGTTTCGGATGGTTTTTCGCGTAATACAGCTCTGACTCGGCGTCATCTTCCAGGAAGTGCCATATCTTTTTTGATCGCACGGAATACATGACGATAATCAGAAATACCCCGAGATAAAGCCACATCAAACTGGTTGCGCCGGATCTGGACATGATGGCGCCCGTCATCATGAATGAAACCGAACTTCCTAGCTGACTGATCACTAACGTGGATGCCATTAGTCGTACGCGTACGCCGGATGGGATCGACATGAGCCTCTTGTCCATTCCGACCATCGTAATGCAAGCACTCGCCGCTCCGGCAAAAAACAGGCAAGTACCCAACAGCCAGATTTCGTCGGCTGGTGTCGCTGCACAGAGTGCAAACGTTAACAGTGCCCAGCATCCAAGATACTTGTTGCGCTGATTTTCTTTTTTGCTAATCAGCGGGCTTAAAAAGAACACACCTGCAACGGCTCCACCCGCGAACACCGCATTGAACAAGCCAACGCTACCTTCAGCAAGGCCGTGCGTGTGTATGAGCGCTGGCACCAGCATCGGTACAGTCGCGGTAACGGCCAGACCAAGCAGTAATCCGGAAAACGTCAAAAATTGTTCTGGCGGTAGAACGCATTTGAGTTTAAGCCCCAAGAGCATGTCATTAACAAGATCGGTTGAGGATTTTCGGGGTTGCAGGGCAGGGGCTGCGCTGACCGGTAACGCCATGCCTAAAACCACGATGACCAATCCCACGATCGACACGAATAGCAGCGAGATTTCCAGTGAATAAACCGTAATCACAATACCTGCCAACAAAGGCCCCGCAACCCGGCCGACAGTAACAACGATGCGCCGGACGCGAAATGCAGCCTGCGCACGATGTTTATCAAGGGTTTCCGCAGGATAGATGCCCAAAAGAGGCTGAATCATTCCAAATACCGATGCAGCGATCACATCGATCAGTATCAGCGCATCAAGCGAATACCAGTTTGCGGCACAAAAGTATCGCAATACGCTCACTATCAATACCGCAAAACAGCCGACCTTAAGCGCCGTACTGCGGCGCATCGACTCAACACGCGGCGCCAGGCACAACATTGAAATGATAGCCGCGAGTGCGAGTGCTGTTTCGTAGGCGGCCAGCTCCAGCAGGCTTCCTCGCTGCACGATGATCAGCGGTAGCGTGGTATTCCAGCAACCGAGGTAGATCCAAAGTAACAAGTCCAGGCAAAGATACTTTCGAAATGTACTCAATGGGTGACTTCCTTGCTCCGCACCTTGTGTTCGGGATGTCATTCGCCCGCGCCGAATTACCCGCAACCGCTGCGCACATATCAGCTTATACCTGCGCTGACATCCGGTGATGTTCCAGCAAGAAATCGACGAACAACCGCACCCGCGCCGGCATCGCCGCGCCACCGACGAACACCGCATGAATCGGTTCCTGATCCCCCGGATTCCAGTCTTGCAACAGCGCAATCAGGTCGCCACGCTGCAGATCCTCACTCACGCTGAACTCTCCGATACGGGCAATGCCGGCACCTACTCGCGCGAATTGTGCCAGCGCTTCACCACTGCTGCATTCGATGTTGCCGCTGACCTTCAGGGAAAACGCTTTGCCATCGCGGATGAATGGCCAGTTGGGTTCGGCACGCTTGAAATTGAAGCGCAGGCAGTTGTGCTGGAGCAGGTCTTCCGGTTCCTGCGGGACGCCGTGGCGCTGCAGATACTCGGGTGATGCCACCACGACCTGGCCGGTGGTGCCGATCCTGCGTGCGGTCAGCGGGCTGTCGGGCAGATGGCCGAAGCGCACCGCGACGTCGGCCTGCCCGCCGAGAATGTCGACCACTTCGTCGCCGAGGGTTAGGTCGACGACGATGTTCGGGTAACGGGCGCTGAAGGCTGCGACCAAGGGCACGATGGCCAGGCGTCCATGACCAAGGGCGGCACTGACCCGCAATCGCCCCTTGGGTACGCCTTGATCGGCGATGGCGTCTTCGACCTCGTCCATGTCGGCGAGGATACGCCGGGCGCCGCGCAGGAACGCTTCGCCCTCGGCCGTGAAGGTGATCGCTCGGGTGGTGCGCAATAGCAGGCGGGTGCCAAGCCGTTGCTCGGTGCGCGCGATGATCCTGCTGACTGCCGAAGGTGTCAGGCCCAGTGCACGCGCGGCGGCCGACAGGCTGCCTTCCTGCGCCACGGTGGTGAACACGCTCATTTCACCTGACCTGCCGTTGAAATCCACTTGTGCCTCCTACGCAAAGGTGATTGCCAAAAATGCTATCTACCGCCTGAAAAGACGGGATCGTAGCATTGGCGGCATAGATAAGGAGTTTTCCATGCGTATCAATCCACCACTTGTTGCACTCGCCATCGGTGCCTTCGGCATCGGCGTCACAGAATTCGCCCCCATGGGCATGTTGCCGGGTATCGCTGCGGATCTGGGTGTTTCCATTCCCGCTGCCGGTTTGCTGGTCAGTGCATATGCGTTGGGCGTATTGCTCGGCGCACCACTGATGACTCTGACCACCGGCAAGATTCCCCGGCGCTATCTGCTGATCGGGCTCATGGCGATTTTCACCTTGGGTAATCTGATGTCAGCGTTGGCCACCGATTACTACAGCCTCATGGTTGCCAGGGTCGTGACCTCACTGAACCACGGTGCCTTCTTTGGCGTTGGCTCCGTCGTCGCTGCCACCCTGGTCGCCCCGGAGAAACGTGCCGGAGCAGTTGCGGCGATGTTCATGGGCCTGACGCTGGCGACCATCGGCGGTGTGCCGCTGGCCGCCTGGTTTGGCGAAATGTTCGGTTGGCGCACCGCTTTCTGGGGGATTACCGGCCTCGGCGTGGTGACCATGGCCGCGTTGTGGTTCGCCTTGCCCAACGTGCGCGCGCCGCAAAGTGTCGGTGTCATGGCGGAAATTCGAGTATTGGGGCGTGGCCCCGTGCTGGCCGCGCTGGCCCTGACCGTCGTCGGCTCGAGTGCAATGTTTACCGTCTTCACCTACATCGCACCGATCCTCAGCAGCGAGACCCATGCGTCCACCGCCTTCATCACCGCCATGCTGATGCTTTACGGTGTCGGTTTGACACTGGGCAACATGTGGGGCGGCAAGGCCGCTGACCGCTCAATCGATCGCACCCTGATCGTCTCGTTGAGCGTGCTGATTCTGGTCTTGTTGGCGTTCACCGTACTGATGCGCTGGCCGCTGCCGGCCGCCGTGGCCATTCTGATCTGGGGTATTGCCAGCTTCGCCCTGGTGCCGCCGCTGCAGATGCGTGTGATGGAAGCGGCGAAGGACGCGCCCAATCTGGCCTCGGCGGTGAACATCGGCGCCTTCAACTTCGGCAATGCGATTGGTGCGGCGCTGGGCGGCGCGGTGATCAGCAGCGGGCTGGGTTATCCCGCGATCTCCCTGGCCGGCGCGGCAATGGCTGGCCTGGGACTGCTGATGGTGTTGGCGTTTGCGTGGCGTTCCAGAACGGTTGAAGCCGCCGTGGTGTAACACGTTCAACAATGCTCGGCGAGTTGTCAGTATTCGAGAGGATGAGTAAGCTGCCCCCATGAATCAGCCATCCCTATCTACCTCCTCGCCGAGCACTCGCGGCCCCGCCGAACACGACATTCGTGACCAGATTGTCGCCGCGGCCAATGAGCACTTCAGCCAATACGGCTACGGTAAAACCACGGTTTCCGACCTGGCCAAGGCCATCGGTTTTTCCAAGGCCTACATCTATAAGTTCTTTGATTCCAAGCAAGCGATTGGCGAGGCCATTTGCGCCAACTGTCTGGGCCAAATTGCTGCGGCGGTCGAACAAGCGATTAATACCGAAGCGGTTTCAGCCACCGAGCGTTTGCGCAGGTTGGTGAAAACCGTGATCGCTACGGGTGTGGATCTGTTCTTCAACGACCGCAAGCTTTACGACATCGCGGCGTTTTCCGCTTCGGAGCGCTGGAACAGTGCGCAAGTGTATGAAGCGCAGATCAAGGGCTTTATCCTCGATATCGTGCGTCAAGGGCGAGAAGCGGGGGAGTTCGAGCGCAAGACTCCGCTGGACGAGACGGTCGAGGCGATCAATCTGGCGTTGCGACCTTTCGTCAACCCGCTGCTGTTGCAACACAATCTGGATTTGATCGAACAAGCGCCCACGCTGACGACCAACCTCATCCTGCGCAGCCTCATGCCTTGACCCTTCCCTGAGCAGAATTTTCAGGCGAGTCAATTCAAGGCGACATCCTCTTATCATGGTTCCTGTTCCCTGCACATGAGCGGCGGGAGAGCTATACATTCAACTGGAAGTGACCATTATCGGAGTTGGTCATATGAGTGATATGGCTACATACAAGTCTAGATGCCAGGTGACCTAGCAATAGCGAGTCAGGCCCGTCAGTCGATCCGTAGTCCGATGTTGCTGATGGCCAGGATGCAGTTATTTCTCAGGTTGTGACCATTGACGATATTGGTCACAAGGCTGAGAATATGATGATCATCCTATTCCTCAGTAAGGGAATCTATGCGCCGGCTCCGACCTTTCCCCATTGCCGCATGCTTGCTGCCTCTCGCCCTGAGCGCCTGCGGCGAATCTTCCAGCGTTGCAGATCCCCGTACCCAGGCGCCGCTGGTCAGATCCGCTGCGGTTCAAGCGTCACCCGATGTCGCTCGTTCTTTCACCGGAGTGGTCGCGGCGCGCGTTCAGGGCGACTTGGGTTTTCGCGTGTCGGGCAAAGTGCTCGAACGTCTGGTTGATACGGGGGAGGTCGTCAAGCGAGGGCAGCCGCTGATGCGTCTTGACCCGATCGACCTTGGACTGCAAGCGCGGGCGCAGCAGGCGGCGGTCATAGCGGCTCGCGCCAGCGCCAAACAGACAGCCGACGACGAGGCTCGCTATCGCAAACTGGTCGGCGTTGGCGCCATTTCGGCATCAGCCTACGACCAGTACAGAGCCGCTGCGGAGACTGCAAAGGCGCAGCTCAACGCCGCGCAGGCGCAAGCGGACGTAGCGAGTAACGCTTCAGGTTATGCGTTGCTGGTTGCTGATGCGGACGGCGTGGTAGTGGAAACACTCGCTGAACCTGGACAAGTGGTAAGCCCGGGACAACCGGTGGTTCGACTGGCGCGCGCAGGTCAGCGCGAAGCCATCGTGCATCTGCCCGAAACGTTGCGTCCGGCAGCCGGTTCCACCGCACAAGCCAGCCTCTACGGGGTCAATTCAGCGGCGGTGACGGCAAAACTGCGGCTGCTTTCGGACTCCGCGGACCGCACGACGCGCACATTCGAAGCGCGCTATGTGCTTGAGGGGCCGCTGGCCAACGCGCCGATCGGTGCGACCGTCACCCTCAGCATTGCCGAGGGCGCCTCCCAGACACAGGCGTTACAAGTCCCCATCGCCGCGATTTACGACCCGGGCAAAGGACCCGGTGTGTGGGTGATCACCGGAACACCGGCAAAGGTGGCTTGGCGAGCGGTTAAGGTGCTGGGGTTGAGCGATGATTCGGCGCGCATCGCCGGCGACCTCACTGCCGGTGAGCAGGTTGTAGCGTTGGGCGCACATCTGCTGCGCGATGGCGAAGAGGTGCGATTGCCGCAACAGAGCGAAGCCAGCGTTGCCGGGAGTCGCCCATGAGCCAGGGGCGCTTCAACCTTTCGGCCATCGCGGTTCGTGAGCGGGCGATCACCGTGTTCCTGATCTTTCTGATTGCCGTTGCGGGGACGTTGTCGTTCTTTCAACTGGGACGTGCGGAGGATCCACCGTTTACGGTCAAACAGATGACGGTCATTACCGCGTGGCCCGGTGCGACTGCGCAAGAGATGCAGGATCAGGTCGCCGAACCCCTTGAAAAGCGCCTGCAAGAACTCAAGTGGTACGATCGCTCGGAAACCTACACCCGTCCGGGGCTGGCGTTCACGATGGTGTCGTTGCTCGATAGCACGCCGCCCTCGCAAGTGCAGGAAGAGTTCTATCAAGCACGCAAGAAGCTCGACGATGAAGCCATCAGGCTGCCGGCCGGTGTAATCGGGCCGATGGTCAACGATGAGTTTTCCGACGTGACTTTCGCGCTGTTCGCCTTGAAAGCCAAAGGCGAGCCGCAGCGCTTGCTGGTGCGTGATGCCGAAGCCATGCGCCAGCGTCTGCTGCATGTGCCGGGGGTGAAGAAGGTCAACATCATCGGTGAGCAAGCCGAGCGCATCTACGTTTCGTTTTCCCATGACCGCTTGGCGACTCTCGGCTTGTCACCGCAGGACATCTTCGCCGCGCTGAACAGTCAGAACGTGCTGACGCCCGCCGGCTCCATCGAAACCAGTGGGCCGCAGGTGTTTCTGCGTCTCGACGGTGCTTTCGACAAGGTGCAGAAAATTCGCGACACACCGGTCTCCGTGCAGGGCCGCACACTCAAGCTCTCTGATGTGGCGACGGTTGAACGCGGTTATGAAGACCCGGCCACTTTTGTTGTGCGCAATAACGGTGAAGACGCTTTGCTGCTGGGCGTGGTGATGCGCGAGGGCTGGAACGGTCTGGATCTGGGCAAGGCGCTGGATGCGGAGACCGCGCGGATCAATGCGCAAATGCCATTGGGCATGACCCTCGCCAAAGTCACCGACCAGGCGGTCAATATCGACTCCGCTGTCGGCGAGTTCATGGTCAAGTTTTTTGTCGCGCTGCTGGTGGTCATGCTCGTGTGTTTTCTCAGCATGGGCTGGCGGGTGGGGGTGGTGGTCGCTGCGGCTGTGCCGTTGACCCTGGCGATCGTGTTCGTGGTAATGGCCGCCACCGGCAAAAACTTCGATCGCATCACCCTGGGCTCATTGATCCTCGCGCTCGGGCTGTTGGTCGATGACGCGATCATCGCCATTGAAATGATGGTGGTGAAAATGGAGGAAGGCTACGACCGCATCAAAGCGTCCGCGTATGCCTGGAGCCATACGGCGGCGCCGATGCTGTCCGGCACGCTGGTGACCGCAATCGGTTTCTTGCCGAACGGTTTTGCCCAGTCCACTGCCGGCGAGTACACCAGCAACATGTTCTGGATTGTCGGTATCGCGTTGATCGCGTCCTGGGTCGTCGCGGTGGCGTTCACCCCGTATCTGGGCGTGAAGTTGTTGCCGGACATCAAGAAGGTCGAAGGTGGCCACGCGGCGATCTACAATACGCCGAATTACAACCGTTTCCGCCGACTGCTGACCGCGGTGATTGCTCGCAAATGGCTGGTGGCAGGTACGGTGGTCACGCTGTTTTTCGTCTCCATTCCAGGCATGGGACTGGTGAAGAAACAGTTCTTCCCAACCTCTGACCGCCCCGAGGTGATGATCGAGGTGCAGATGCCCTACGGCACTTCGATCGAGCAGACCAGCGCCACGGCCGCCAAGGTCGAAGCCTGGTTGCAAAAGCAGGATGAGGCCAAAATCGTCACCGCCTATATCGGCCAGGGTGCGCCACGTTTCTTCCTGGCGATGGCGCCAGAACTGCCCGATCCTTCTTTTGCCAAAATCGTGGTGCTCACGGACAGTCAGGAAGCACGCGAAACCCTCAAGTTACGGCTGCGCGAAGCAGTTGCCGAAGGCCTCGCACCGGAGGCCCGTGTCAGGGCCACGCAAATTGTCTTTGGTCCTTATTCGCCGTTTCCGGTTGCCTATCGGGTGATGGGGCCTGATCCGGCGAAGCTACGCGATATCGCCGAGCAGGTTCGCGGCGTGCTGCAAGACAGCCCGATGATGAGAACAGTGAACACTGACTGGGGACCGCTGACCCCGACCTTGCATTTCAGTCTCGATCAGGACCGCCTGCAAGCAGTGGGGCTGACCTCGAATGCGGTTGCCCAGCAACTGCAGTTCCTGCTGAGCGGAGTACCGATAACGGCGGTTCGCGAGGATATTCGTTCCGTGCAGGTCGTCGGACGTGCTGCCGGCAATATCAGGCTCGACCCGGCGCAAATCAAAGGTTTCACCCTGGTCGGCGCGGCAGGGCAACGCATCCCGTTGTCGCAAATCGGCGAGGTCGATGTGCGCATGGAGGACCCGATTCTGCGCCGCCGCGACCGCACGCCGACCATCACCGTGCGGGGCGACATTGCCGAAGGTTTGCAGCCACCGGATGTTTCGGGCGTGCTCCTCAAGCAGCTGCAGCCGATCATCGAGACACTGCCGTCCGGTTACCGCATCGAGCAGGCGGGTGCCATCGAGGAGTCCGGCAAAGCGGGCAAGGCGATCTTGCCCTTGCTGCCAATCATGATCGCCATGACGTTGCTGATCATCATGGTGCAGGTGCGTTCGATCGCGGCGATGATCATGGTCTTCCTCACCTCGCCGTTAGGCTTGATTGGAGTGGTGCCGACGCTGCTGATCTTCAATCAGCCGTTTGGCATCAATGCGCTGGTCGGGTTGATTGCGCTGTCGGGAATCCTGATGCGCAACACGCTGATTCTGATTGGGCAGATCCATCACAACACGCTGGAAGGACTGGACCCGTTCCACGCTGTGGTCGAAGCCACGGTGCAACGTGCGCGACCGGTCCTGCTGACGGCGCTGGCGGCCATCCTGGCCTTTATTCCCCTGACACACTCGGTGTTCTGGGGCACGCTGGCTTACACCCTGATTGGCGGCACATTCGTCGGCACCATCATGACGCTGGTGTTCCTGCCGGCGATGTATTCCATCTGGTTCAAGATCCGCTCTGAGCACAAGGTTCAGACTGAAACAGTCAGACTGGCGTAGTGACAACGCCTGCAATCGAGGCCCGCTTTGGCGGGCCTTGTTGTCCCCACGTCAAAGCGTGGTGATCTGCCCATTGCGATCCAGTTCATACACCTTGTTGCCCTGCAATTTCTCCTTCAGCCACCGCTCGGCCTTGCCCAGCGGCCGCTGCCGCGCCCACAGCAAATCGACACCAATCTGCCAGTCGGTATGCGGATACGCCGAGAGCTGCAATTCCACCAGCTCACCCTTGGCCAGTTCGCGCTGAACGAGCTGGCGGGGCAGGGTGGCCCAGCCGAGCCCGGCGCGGACCATTTCCAGTAACGCCAGATAGCTTTCCGCTTGCCACAACTGGGTCGAGCGCAGGTATTCGCTGCTCGGCAGTTTGCTCGCGTGGGCGCTGAAGGCCAGGCGCCGATGGACGTGCAGGTCGTCGAACGTGACGTTATCGAGTTGCGCCAATGGGTGCTCGGGGTGGCAGACGTGCAGCATGATCAGTTTGCCCAGTTGCTGAAACGCCAGCTCCTTGGGATAGCCGGGCTGTGAGAACGCCACACCGAGTACCGCTTCGCCGCTGCTGACCAGTTCGCTAACGTCGCCGTAAACCGGATGGCGGATGATCAGGTCGACAAAGGGGAACGCGGCTTCGAAGGCTTTGAGCACCGGCATGATTGGCCCGTACGGCGTTTCAATGGCGAGCGTCAGGCTGGTTTCGACGTTGTCCGAAAGACAATCGGCGTGGGCTTCGAAGGTCATGCAGCGTTCGAGCACGGCTTCGGCTTGAACCAGCAATTTGTGGCCGCTGGCGGTGAGCGCAGGGCTGCGGTTGCTGCGGTCGAACAGGTCGACGCCAAGGTCGGTTTCGAGGTTGGCAATCGCCGCGCTGATGGTCGATTGAGTCTTGCCTAGTTTGCGCCCGGCGGCGGAGAACGATCCGCTTTTGACCACTTGGACGAACATCAACAGTTGATCGAGTGAGAAGCGCAAGCGGTGAACTCCCGGGTCGAGGATGGGGGTTTAAAGCAGATAACCAATGCCAGATTCGTGCCATCGAAAAAAGCGATGGTTGCTAATTTTGTTCATCGCAATAAACGTTCAACTATGGCCCCGCGTCAAACGATCTCCGGGGCGGATCCGACTTTCAAACGCCCCTGAGCATGCCCGCGATCTCAACAGATGCCGCACCTTCAGGAGCGTGTGAAATGACCCCACAACGCATTCATCCGGTGGACGAGGTTTTGCCACTGCGACAGTTGTTCACGTTTGGCTTGCAGCATGTTCTGGTGATGTACGCGGGAGCGGTGGCGGTGCCGCTGATTCTTGGTAGCGCGATGGGGCTGACCTCGGCGCAGGTGGTGTTGCTGATCAACGCCAACCTGTTGACCTCGGGTGTGGCGACGTTGATTCAAACCCTCGGCTTCTGGAAGTTCGGCGCGCGGCTGCCGCTGATTCAGGGCTGCTCGTTTATTGCCCTGGCGCCGATGATCATGATCGGCAAAGAGTTCGGACTCAGCCAGATCTTCGGGGCGGTGATTGCCGCGGGCTTTATCACCATTGCGCTAGCGCCAGTGTTCAGCCGCTTGCTACGGTTTTTCCCGCCGGTGGTGATTGGCAGCCTGATCACCATTATCGGCATCTCGCTGATGCCGGCGGCGGCGATCTGGCTGGGCGGCGGCAATCCCGACTCGGCGGATTTCGGCAATCCGGCGAACTTGTTGCTGGGTCTGGCCACGGTCAGCGTGACGCTGGTGATCTATGCCAAATGCAAGGGCTTCCTCGGCAACCTCAGCGTGCTCATCGGCTTGTTTGTCGGCAGTCTGATCGCAGCGGCTTGCGGCATGACTCACTTCAATCGGGTCAGCGAAGCCGCGTGGTTTGAGCTGAGTGCGCCGATCGCCTTCGGCGCGCCGGAATTCGCACCGGTGCCGATTCTGATCATGACCCTGGCGATGCTGGTGATCATGGCCGAGACCACCGGCAACTGCTTGGCGATCGGCAAACTGACCGGCAAACCGACCACGCAACAGACTCTCGGCAACGCGTTCCGCGCCGACGGCTTGTCGACCATGCTCGGCGGTTTGTTCAACAGCTTTCCCTACAACGCCTTCACTCAGAACACCGGTTTGATCGCGCTTTCCAACGTGAAAAGCCGCTTCGTCGTGGCCGCCGCCGGGGCAATCATGGTGCTGATGGGCCTGTTCCCCAAACTCGGCGCGTTGATCGCCGCCGTGCCGACGCCAGTGCTCGGTGGCTGCGCGATCGTGATGTTCGGCATGACCACGGTGGCGGGCATTCAAGAACTGTCACGGGTGCAATTCGAGGGGACGCGCAACGGCATCATCGTTGCGGTTTCGGTGAGTGTCGGGGTGCTGCCGATGTCCTTTCCGGCGCTGTTCGAACACGTCGGTCCGACGTTGAAACTGGTGCTCGACAGCGGGATTTTCCTCGGAGCGATCACCGCCATCGCCCTCAACATCCTGCTCAACAACGAAAAAAAATCGACCGAAACCCTCGGCGCTGAACTGGCCGACTGACCTTTTGTTTTCCACTGCCCAGGAGTTACCCATGAATCAATTCACTCAGCTCATCCCGGCTGGCGTCAGCGATCTGGATCTGGCGTTGTTGCGCCAGACCATCGCCTTGTCCGAGGCATCGAAACAACGCGGTCGCCATCCGTTCGCGGCATTGGTGGCCGACCGCAACGGCAAGGTGATTGTCGAAGCGGGGAATAACTCGATGCCGCCGGAAGGCGATCCGACGCAGCACGCCGAGTTGGTGGCGGCCGCCGCAGCGGCAAAATTGCTGTCGCCGCAAGAGCTGGAACTGTGCACGCTGTACACCAGCGCCGAACCTTGCTGCATGTGCGCCGGCGCGGTGTATTGGACCGGAATCGGGCGAGTGGTTTATGCCTTGTCGGAGCATGCCTTGCTGGGATTGACGGGGGATCATCCGGAGAACCCGACGTTCTCGCTTCCGTGCCGCGAGGTGTTCGCCAAGGGGCAGCGTAAGGTCAGTGTGGTGGGGCCGATGCTGGAGGGGGAGGCGGCTGCACCGCATAAAGGCTTCTGGTCGTAAACTGCTGTCCGCGTCACAAGGTCCAGCGAGGCGGGGACGGTAAACGAGCTTGAATGCCGCGCATTCTCGGATGCGCGGCAATTCTCACGAATCCATCGCGAGACGAACCGCGCTTTTACAACGCAAACGTAGTCCCACGGGTATTCACAAACAGCGAATAGATCGAGTGACTACTGGCCATGAACAACCGATTGCCTTCGCGCCCCCCAAAGCACAAATTCGGGCAGCGCTCTGGCAGGGAAATGTGCCCGATGGCCTTGCCCTGCTGATTGAAAACGCGCACGCCGTCGAGTTTTTCCAGGTCGGCTTTGGGATCACCATTGCCGCCCCAGCCGCACCACAGGTTGCCGGCTTCGTCGCATTTGATGCCGTCGATCGCGGCATAGTCCAGCCCTTCGATGTGCTTGCGGCGTTCGCCGAGTGTGCCATCGTCCTTCACCGCGATAGCCCAGATCAGGCGATTGGGCTTGGCGCGACCTTCAACGACGTACAGTGTTTTCTCATCGGGAGAAAAGCACAGGCCGTTGGGGCCGTTGAGGTCGTCGATGACCCGCGTAACTTTTTTAGTTTCGCCGTCGATGCAGTACACGGCGTGGGGTTGGCTCGGGGTGATTTTGTGACCCTCGTAGTTGTTGCTGGTCTGGAATGGCGGATCGGTAAACCAGATCGATCCGTCACTTTTGCAGACGATGTCGTTGGGCGAGTTGAAGGGGTTGCCGTCGAAGCTGTCGGCCAGCACAGTGATCGTGCCATTGGCTTCGGTGCGCGTGATGCGCCGGCCTTCGCTGGTGGTGGTAGAGCCTTCACAGACGATCAAACGCCCTTGGCGATCCCGGCACATGCCGTTGGAGAAGTTGGAGTGTTCGCGGTAAACGGAGAAGGTATCGGTGATTTCGTCCCAGCGCATGATGCGATTATTGGGAATGTCGCTGACCAACAAATAGCGGCCATCACCGACCCAGACCGGTCCTTCGGCCCAGCGCATACCGGTGGCAAGTTTTTCGACACTGGCGTTGAAAACGCGTAGCTCGAGGAAGCTGTCGTCGAGGATGTGAATCAGCGGATCTGGGTAGCGCTGACTCAAGGGTTCGGCGGCCTCGGCGATCCGCGTCAGTGCGGTGCTGCCGACGGTGGCGAGCGTGGCGGAAACGGCGAGGGATTTTTTCAGGAAGCTGCGGCGGGTGTTGCCTTGCGCTCGGTCAGGGCTTTCAGGTCGAGCGGACAGGGATGAGTCCATGTAGCGATCTCCGTGGTTTTATTTTTATGTGGGAGACGTAGTAATACCTCGTGATAAGACATCGTACAAGTTGTTCGTTGCGCGACGCCAATGGGCGTAGGTAGCAGTGGAAGCCAGTAAGCATAATGGCCTCCACCTTAGAATTGGCAAGCGATAACGTCGTGTCCTGCGGGCAAGGACAGCTTTTAGTCAACCATCACCTCATCCAGTGCCTGCTCCAGCAGGCTGACCGTGCGTTCGATATTCTGCAGCTTCTCCAGCCCGAACAGCCCGAGGCGGAAGGTCTGGAAGTCGGCCGGCTCATCGCATTGCAGTGGCACGCCGGCAGCGATCTGCAGGCCGTGCTGGGAAAATTTCTTGCCGCTCTTGATATCGGCATCATCGGTGTAGCTCACCACGACGCCGGGGGCTTGAAAGCCCGCAGCGGCCACGCTTTTGAAACCTCTGCCGGTCAACAACGCACGCACCCGATCACCCAGCGCCTGTTGTTCATCGCGAACCTTGTCGAACCCGTACGCTTGTGTCTCTTTCATCACGTCGTTGAACCGCGCGAGTGAATCGCTGGGCATCGTCGCGTGATAGGCATGTCCGCCCTGTTCGTAGGCCCGCATGATTTGCAGCCACTTTTTCAGGTCGCAGGCGAAGCTGCTGCTTTGCGTGTGTTCGATACGCTCGAGCGCCCCAGCACTGAACATTACCAGGGCACAGCAAGGGGAGGCGCTCCAGCCTTTCTGCGGGGCGCTGATCAGCAGGTCGACGGCGCATTTGTGCATATCCACCCAAATCGTGCCGGAGGCGATGCAGTCCAGCACAAACAGACCACCCACCGCATGCACGGCGTCGCCAACGGCTCGCAGGTACTCGTCGGGCAGGAGGATCCCGGATGAAGTTTCAACGTGGGGGGCGAAGACCACTTTCGGCTTCTGCGCCGCGATGGCCGCCAGCACTTCGTCCAGCGGTGGCGGGGCGTAGGCTGCCTGGCGCCCCGTCTCGACCGGCCGGGCTTTGAGCACCGTGGTGGCCGCCGGAATATTGCCCATATCAAGGATCTGGCTCCAGCGATAACTGAACCAGCCGTTGCGTATCACCAGGCACTGCTGGCCGGTGGCGAACTGCCGCGCCACCGCTTCCATGCCGAATGTGCCGCTGCCCGGAACCACCGCTACCGCTTCGGCGTTGTAGACCTGTTTCAGGGTCGTGGAAATGTTCCTCATCACGCCTTGAAAGGACTGCGACATGTGATTGAGCGAGCGGTCGGTGTAGACCACGGAATACTCGACCAATCCCTCGGGATCGATGCTCGGATAGAGCTTGGACATGGTGACTCCTTTGGCAGAGGGCTAAACATCATTGGCAAGCAAGTGTAGGCAAAGGGCAGGGAACAGCTCATTGAATTACGCAAATGAGGTTAGAGTGCTCAGCACTGTCTCAATCGTTGCGTGAACCATGAAGCTGCCGCTGTTTATTTCTCTGGACGGGCCCAAGGGCACCGGCAAAACCACACTGCTGGAGGCCGTCACCGCCGCACTACGGGCAGACAAGCACAAAGTCATTCGGCTCTGCGAGAAAAAAAGCGATCCGTACCGCGGCGAAACCATGGCCTTGGTCAATCAACTCGCCAGACATCCCTCGCGGGATCTGGAGTGGGCGGTGTGTCAGCGCCTTGCGGATAGCCGTCGCTGGATTTCCCGGGAGGTACTGCCCAAACAGCCATTGAACAGCATCATCCTGATCGACCGCTGGTATCCGTCGGATGCCGCATTTCGCCATAGCGTGCCGTTTGCCGAGATTCTGCAGTTGAACATCGAGCGAGGCGTGCGCGTGCCGGATCTGCATGTCGGCGTTGTCACCGCGCCGGATATTTCATGGGCGAGGGCGACGGCACGATCGCGAGGCCTGGGAGGCACGGTGATCCAGAAACACGCAGAGCACGTCACCTGTAGCGAGATGTTCGAGCAGGCGGTTGTCGATAACGGCTGGGTGTTGTGCCGTAACGAAGGAACCATCGAAGCCGCAACGACTCAGGTAGTTGCAGAGATCTATAAAGTGCTTGGCTGATTGTCGATGTGCAGGCGCTGGTTTAATTTGAATTTCAGGTTTCTCTGATCTGAGCTAACTGTACTGACGGATCACACGCCCCCCATGCTCACAAACCTCTGGTATGTCGTTCTCCCATCGTCGCAGTTGACTGATGGATTGATGCCGGTTCAATTGCTCGGACAACCTTTTGTGGCGTTCCGCGATGACGCGGGTGTCGCTCACGTGCTGTCGGATATTTGCGTGCATCGCGGCGGCTCACTGTCCGCCGGCAGCAAGGTCGGCAACAGCGTGCAGTGTCCCTATCACGGCTGGCGGTTTGGCGGTGACGGCGTTTGCACGCAGATACCGGCGCAGCCCGACCTGCGGATTCCCGCCAAGGCTCGCGTCGATGCGTACCCGACGCTTGAACGCTACGGTTGGATCTGGGCATTTTTAGGTGATCTGCCGGAGGCTGAGCGTCCGCCGTTGCCGACGCTCGACTGGGTTGACGATCCCGCCATCCGCGTGGTCTCGGGCCACTTTGACTGGCAGGCCAGTTGGGACCGGATTATTGAAAACGGTCTGGACTTCGCGCACGCACCGTTTGTCCATGGTTCAACCTTCGGTGATCCGGATCATCCCGAGATTGAATCGTTCGAGGTCGACAGCGATGCGTGGAGCGGCAGCGCGCAAATGCTTATGCGCAGGCCGGCACGCAAAGGGCTGCTGCGGCGTAAATCCTCCACCGAGTTTGTCAGTGTGGTGACTGTTCCGGGGTTTCACCTGTCCGGTCCGTGTACAACGCTGGAACTTGAATTACCGAACGGCTGGCGGATCTACATCGTCTCGGCGCATGTCCCGATTGACGCCAATCGCACGCGCACCTGGTGGATGATGGGCAGAACGTTCCTGCGCTCACGGCTGCTGGATCGCAGGTTCATTGCGAGCAATATCCGTATCTTCGAACAAGATCATGCCGTGCTGAAAAACGTCAGGCCCGAACGTGTGCCGGACTCTTTTCAGCAGGAGGTTTCGCTGAAATCCGACGCGCTGCAGATTGCCTTTCGCCGAGACGTACAGGCACTGGAACAGCGCGGTTGGCGGATCGATGAAGACCGCCTCGCTCGAAACTTCACCGGACGCAAGGCTTGCGCGATACCCAGCCCTGAACGTCGTCAGATTCGCGCTTGGGCGATCGAGCCGATTCCGCTCGTGGATATCACCCACGAACCTGACTAGTGCTGCGAGCCAGCCTGCGCTTGACGCAGACTGGCGCAACCCTCAGCGCGTCTCACATTGCGGCGAAGGCTCGCCGCTCAATGCATCCACCATCGGCGGATGCTCCTGCACCGCCTGACGCAAGTCCTCGGTCACTCGCAGCTCTGCACCTGTCGGTGAGAACGTCGCTGCTGCCGCAAACGGCGCGGGATTGGCCGGAACCGGGCGTTTGCCACGGCGCCACAGGAAGAAGGTAACCATGCACAGATTGACCAGCGCAAACACCCAGAACAGACCATTGGCACCGAACGAGTTCATCACCGGCGAGATCATCATCGGGCTGATCGCCGAGCCCAGTGAGTTGATCAGCAGCAAGCCCTGAATCATCGGCACCAAGGCTTCGGCAGGCGCACGGTCAGCAGCATGGCTGACGGCAACCGGGTACAGCGCGAATACGCCGCCACCGAGCAGAAACAACATCACCGCGAGCATTGTCGAGGACAACGGCACCAGGACGATCAACAGCGACAACACCGTGCACGCCACTGTCAGAATCGTCAGCACCTGCAAGCGATCCTTGCGATCAGACCAGCGTCCGACCGGGTATTGCAGGAGCATCGCGCCGAGGATCGTCCAGGCCATCATGCTGCCGACCTCACCGACATTCAGACCGCTGCGTTGCAGATACAACGGCAGCAAGGTGTAAATCGCCGCGATGGTCACACCCGAACCGAAACAGCCGACCAGCCCGGTCGGCGTCACGCCCAACAGTTGCCTTGGCTTGAGCGGTTCAACCTGATCGAGCAAGGGCGACACGCGCGGCAGGATCACGATCGGCAACACCGACAACGAGGCAAGCATGCCGGCGACCATGAACGGTGCGCTGTCGCTCAACCCGGTGATTTTTCCCAGCGTTGCCTGACCCAGAACACCGGCGCCATACAGGACGATCATGTACAACGCGAGCAAGCGCCCACGAATCTTCGCGTCGCCGGCCAGCAGCAGCCAGCTTTCGATCACCAGAAACACACCGACCGTGGCCCAGCCGTTGATCAGGCGCAGGGCGAACCAGCCCCAGGTGTCATAGAACAACCCTTGCAGCAGGATGGTCACGGCGATCAGCGAAGCAAAGCTGCCGTAGGCGCGGATATGGCCGATGCGCAGAATCAAACGGTCATTGAACACCGCACCCAGGGTCAGGCCGATGAAGTAGGCCGATGAAACGATACCGATCATCGTGGTCGAGGCACCGGCAGCGTCCAGTCGAAGGGTGGTCAGCGACGACATGAAACCGTTGCCCAGCGCAACAATGAACAGCCCGAGCAGGGGCGCCAGCGCCATGGCCAGCAAACGCGGAGACATAAAAACCTCTAAAGATCGAACAGCGCAACGTGCGCCTCTGCGCATGCGATTGCCAAGCCGGGGTGTGTGGTGCGGGCGCCTGCCAGACGGGCAGGGCGGTTGGATACGTTTCGGTCACCAGATCCGGCGACTGCAAGAGCGCGCGGATTCTAAGGCTTGCGCGGAATTTTCCAATGGCTGTTTGCTGCGACAGTTGGACGCAGGTCAATCAAGGCTGAGTCATAACTACAGCTCATCCTTTGCACGGCAAAAATGTTCCTTTATTGATCCTCTTGCGCTGGTTAGCCTGTGCGGTCGGTTTGCCATTTTGTGCCAGGAGTCATGATGCTGATCAAGGGTGAGCGGGCCGCCACGGTGTGTGGTTTGGTGGCGATCGTTTTGTGGAGTACCGCTGCCGGATTGATCAGAGGCGTCAGCGAGCACTTCGGCCCGTTGGGGGGCGCTGCGTTGATCTATTCGCTGGGCGCCATGCTGTTGCTGGTGTTCCTCGGCCGCCCGCGGATTCGCTCGACTTCCAGGCTCTATCTGCTGCTCGGCAGCGCATTGTTCGTCGCTTATGAGGTGTGCCTGTCGTTGGCATTGGGTTTCGCCAGTGATCGGCATCAAGCCATCGAACTGGGCGTGGTCAATTATCTGTGGCCGTGCCTGACCGTGGTGCTGGCGATTGTCATGAATGGACAGAAGACCCGCTGGTTCATCATTCCAGGCTCCGCGCTGGCGATCTTCGGCATCTTGTGGGTCGTCAGTAGCGAGGGATTATCGTTGCCGGGGATTGTGCGCAATGTTCAGTCCAACCCGCTGAGCTACAGCCTTGCATTGACCTGTGCGATTACCTTTGCCCTGTATTGCAATGTCACGCGTCGCTATGCCGGTGGGCAGAATCTGGTGGCGCTGTTTTTCGTGCTGACGTCCGTCGTGTTGTGGTTGAAGTGGTACCTCAGCCTCGAACGGATTCCGCCATTCACTTGGGTAAACTCTTTGGAACTGCTGGCGGCGGGAATCGCCATGGCCGGTGGCTACGCTCTCTGGAACATCGGCATCCTGCGGGGAAACCTGACCTTGCTGGCGACCGCGTCCTACTCCGCGCCGGTGCTGTCGTCAGCATTCGCTGCGGTGTGGCTTGGCGTCAGTTTGCAGATGCAGTTCTGGCAGGGCGCCGTGCTGGTGACGGTGGGCTCGCTGCTGTGTTGGCATGCGACCCGGCAGCGCGACGTAACCCAGACAACACCGATCAAGGTCAGCGTGCGCGAGAACTCTCACTGAAACAGGCCTTAGCGGCCTCCCTTACCGGATGCTAAATTAGCGTCGCAACGCAAGTCTCCCCCAATCACGCGGGTTTATGGAGAGCAACAGCATGGAAGCCACCCCGGTAGACCGTTCAGCCCCGAGCCGTTACTTGGCAGTGCTGGGCTTATCACTGCTGCTCAACCCCTCAACCCCGGCCATGGCCTTTAACCCCGAGCTGCATTCGGCTTACGCGCTGAAAGCGGCGCAGGCGTTTCAGCGCTGCCCGGGAGTAAAGCTTCCTGCGCAGTTGGGCGAGGCCTTGGCTGATGGAACGGACGCAGAAGACTCAAGCCCGTTGACGATCCTTCAACGCATCACCCACTGGCATTTCTACAACCGCAACGAAAAGCTTGAGCCACTCTGGTTGGTCCAGCGCAATCTGGACGCGATTTTCAACAAACGCATCAAGAAGCTGAACGAGCTGCTGGTGAAACCTGATGCCGACCCGGTTGCGGTCTACGAGCAAGCAGGAAGGGTTTTGCATTACATACAGGACATGAGCGTCCCCGGCCATGTGGTGCCGGCTTACCACGCAAAGTTACCGGGCAATCATTCCGATCCATTTGATGAGTTCGAGAGCATTGAAGCGCTGCCAGTGTTCGACTTGTCTGACGTGCAGTGTCAGGCGCTTCGTGATGAGGCGGATAAAGCCGATGCCAACCCTCGACGTTTTCTGGACGCCGCTGCCACAGCAACCTTGCAAGCGATAGAGCAGATAGACGCGGCCGGTAAACCTGTCGTCGACGGTGCATGGAACGCATATTGGGTTTACCCCGCGCGAAACACCGATGAAGCCCGCAAAGGTTGGGGCCAATACGGTACCTGCGAATTTGCAAAGGGCAATGTCAATGCTGGGTGCAAGCGTGAAGAAGAGCTTGTGGCGTTGTTCGAACAACAGTCTCGGCAGGCTCAGAGAAACTCGGTGCTGATGCTTTTTTATGTGCAAAAGAAGCTGGCCGAAGCAGGCCAGAAAAACGCCAGTGCAATGGCTGATCAATAGTGGGGACTGAAATTTAGAATGCGCCGCTTAATAACTCATGGATGTGTTGTCGTCAGTGTTGCGATGCTGTGTTCAGGATGTACCTCCTATGCGACCGTGCCGACAATCAACGAACACGCTGGAACCGCAACCCAGGAAATCATCTCCAGCTTCAGCTACGAAATAGACTCTCCCTGGAAAAACAGTCGCCTTGGCAAAGACGCCTACGCGCAGACAAAAAGCATGTTTCCACATGCACAGGATCACAGCTCCAGCCCTGTAGCCTCGAGCCTCCCTGCACTGGAAATCAAAGTCTCGGAATTTTCATTGGGTGGCGCTTGCACACAAGAGTATTTGACGGGGTTGAGTTTTGGTTTGATTCCGAGTTGGTGTACAAGGCCAGACCTGTACAAGTTTGATTTCACCCTGAATAAAGATAACGGCTTTTGCAGGCAAAGAACTTACTCAGTCAGCGCCACAACGGTTTCCCATCTCGTGATGATTCCGTTTGCGCTGTTTGAGCCCGAGAAACGACCACTGGCCATTTATCAGGCTTCGCTAAAAGATTTCCTTCAAGCCGATCAATGTTCCAAAGGCTTGTGACCGGCGCATCAGGCCTTCAAAAATCTCGCGGCGTAACTGACAAACAACAACAGGAAAACCAAGCCACCCAATGCGACCACCAGCGTACTGAGATGCGCAACCATGCCGATGAACGCTGGGCCCATGAGAATGCCGGCGTAGCCCATCGAGATGATCGCCGGAATCGCGGTGCGCTGGGGCATGCGCTGTTGTCGACCCGCCGCCGTAAACAGCACCGGGACTATGTTCGAGCATCCGATACCGACCAAGGCATAGCCCAGCAATGCCGCCTGCCAACTATCGAATACTAGCGAAACCAGCATGCCCGCCGCCGCGCAGACCCCGCCCAGCGCTACCACGCGAACGCCACCCAGTCGGCTGACGATGGCGTCTCCGGTCAGGCGCCCGAGCGTCATCGCCGCCGCGAAGCTGGCATAACCCAAGCCTGCGTAGCTGGGTTCCATTGCGCGTTGCGAGGCAAGGAAAACCGCGCTCCAGTCGAGCATGGCGCCTTCCGTAAGGAAAACAATGAAACACAGGACGCCCAATAGCAGCACGATCCCCCGTGGCATCGCCAACAACGGACCGTCTCTCTCGGTGCCATAGGGCAACAAACTTGGCGCAGCCTTGTACAGCGCGGCGAGGATAATCGCCACCAGGCAAAGCACGGACAGCAGTGGATTCAGTCCCAGGCTGAGCATCGCCGTCATGGCCCCGGCCCCGGCGATACCGCCGACGCTGTAAAGCCCGTGGAACCCGGATTGCAGGGTTTCGCCGCTGTGCTTTTCAACAATGATCGACTGGATATTGATCGCGCAATCGAGCATGCCCATGCTGGCGCCGAACCCCAGTACGGCAAGCGCCAGCCCCGGCAGCCACGTCAGATGGCTCAGCATCGGCAGCACCGAACACAACGCGACAGTCGAGCAGATGATCACCGGTTTGCAGCCAAAACGTGCAGTCAGATAACCGGCAAACGGCATGGCGACGATCGAACCGATACCGAATCCCAGCAACAACAGGCCCAGTCCGCCGTCGTCCAGTCCGGTACGGGCTTTCACCAACGGAACGAGTGGCGCCCAAGCCGACATGACAATGCCGGTGATCAAAAATACGATGCGCGTCGACACGCGCTCGCCGTAGTTTGCATAAGCTGCCAGGGATGATGTCGAGGCGTTCATTGATGCGGATATCCTTATCGGTGTCTCCCGGCTTTTTTGGCGACGAACCGGAACAACAGCTTTTCGAGACACAAGAGTCCCTTCCAGCATCCGTCGGGATGCTGAAGGGAAGAGGGATGGAACTGGTGAGGAGAACGGATCAGCCAACAGACTTCAAAGGGATGGGGCCTTTGAGCCGATCCATCATGGTCGCGCAATACCAGTCATCGAACTGACAAACGCCAGTCTCGGCGGTTTCCGAATAAGGCCCCGGCTCGTACGACGGCGAGGTCACACCGCGCTGGGTGCCTTCGACCAGCGTGCGGTCCTGATCGTTGGTGGCAATCCAGACTTTGGTCAGCCGTTCGAGATCGTAATCCACGCCTTCCACTGCGCTGTCGGGTACCAGCCATTTGGTGGTGACCAGGGTTTCAGTGGCGCTGATCGGCAGCACCCGGAAGCTCAACGCGTGGTCACCGAGGAAGTGATTCCAGGTGGAGGGGTAGTGGAAGTACAGCAGCGCGCCGATGTCCGCTTCAGTTGTCTTGTCCAGACGCCCGGCAACGGCAGGTTTGCCATCCATGGTGTAGCTGACGGCGCCGGATGACAGCGGAATACGGGTCATGCGGAACTGACCATTGATATCCATCACCAAACGGCTTGGCAGTCCGGCGCTCTCGCACTTGGACCAGTAAGCCGACAGCTCTGGATCATCTTCGCCACTGACGCCGCCCACCGACAGGTTATCGACGAACGAATGCAGCAACTCCGGGTGCGACCCGTCGCAGTGATAGCACTCGCGATTGTTTTCGAAGACCAGTTTCCAGTTGCCTTTCTCGATGATGTTCGACTCGAACGCTACTTTGCAGTTTTCAAGATAGTGCGGCGCGATGAAAGGGCTGACGGCTTTGCGGAAACCTTCGAAATCAGGAGCCTTGGCGGCCACGCAGACATAAATGTAGGTATCGACGATCTCGCAGTGAACGCTTTTCAGACTGTATTGGGATTTGTCGAAATCCTGGCCCATGTTGCCGGCGAACAACAGGTTGCCATCCAGCTCGTACGTCCACTTGTGATACGGGCAAACCATCTTCGCCACTTTGCCGTGATCGGCCTCGCAGATTTTTGCGCCACGGTGACGGCAGGCGTTATGGAACGCCCGGACCTCGCCGTCTTTGCCGCGCACCACTGCAACGGGGTAGTCACCGATCTGCAGGGTGAAATACTGCCCCGGCTTGGTGATTTCAAAGGTGTGGCCGGCGAAGATCCAGTCCTTGTGCCAGATCTGCTCAAGATCCTGACGGTAAACGCTTTCATTGCTGTAAAGGGCGCCCGGCAGCGAATGCCAGGGTTTGCGCTGTGCGATCAGGTCAAAAACGCTTTCTTTATTCATTATTATCCTCCCAGGGGCGACATAGCCCTCAGCCTATAGGGCGCAGGACAGCGATCACAAACGACATTTGCTGTGGGCAATTCATGCGTTGGGGTTATCGATGATGTCTGACTGGCGTGCCAGCACTGGGTGAAAAATCGGTTCCAGAACCGTAATGGCGCAGCTGGATTGTGCAATGTGTTTGATCGCTGTTTTCACCTCGGCACTGCGCTCTACACCGAGACCGCTGGCGAACAGATCAAATTTCTGGCTCAGCTCTTCAGCGCTGAGGGGCGTTTCGGGGTCGCCCCGCGCGGCAGTGATCGGACTCACCAGCACGCCGCCGTTCTTCAGGGTAATGGTCAATCGGGAGAGGATTTCGGCTGGGAATCTGGCCGAGATATCGGCGGCTTCGACGACTTCGATACGGCGGCTCAGTGCCAGAATATCTTCGGCAAAAATCGCCGCCCCGGTGACTTCTTCCGGACCGACCTTGCCCCGCACAATCAGTGCGGCCAGCGGAAAGGCGAGGGCGTACTGCGCCTCATCGGCGTCACTCGGCGTATGACCCTGTAAGCACATCGACTCGTAGAACGTTTCCACGCGAACGGTTTCAATCGAGTCGGCATCGAGCTGAGGGTTTTCCCGCTGCAGTTCGAGCATGGCGGTCAGTGCCGGTTGCGCCCAACGGCAGACCGGCCAGGGTTTGAAGTACTGACTGTCGATCTCCCAGCGTGCACCGATGTCGTTCCAGTATTCGGCGACGGTGATGTCTTCAACCGATTCTGCCGGTGCACCGGTGATGCCTTCCCGAGCCATGAGCAGGGCGTTCAAACCTGCAAATGCGCCTGCACCGTGGGCATCGCGCAGCATCGTCGGCGCTTGCACCACGCGCATCATCGGGCAGCGTGCGCTGAAGTACTCGGCGATGCCCAAGGAATGGCGAAACGTCGGCTCATCAAAACCCAGCAAACGTGCTCCGGCACAGACCAAACCCAGCGCGGAAAAACCGCCGGATGCGTGATAAGTCGGCGAGGTCGCCATCAAGGCGGAACCGGCCCGCAGCGCCGTTTCATAACCGATGCACAGGGCGGTCAGTAGCTCATGACCGCTAATCGACTGGCCTTGATGATGCAGCGCATCGGCGAGGGCAAGCACGGCGGGAACAACGGTCGCTCCGGCGTGCCCCTTGGATTTGAAGTGGCCTTCGTGGGCGTCGAGGCTGTCAGCGCTGAACCCTCCGGCCCACGCTGCGCCGAGCACGTTGACACGTTGCCCGGCAAAGATCAGGCGACTGCTATAGGCGCCCGCCGGGTAATGCTGTTCGGCAAAACGCCGCATGGCGCTGCTGGTGTCATTGCTGGCCGCGCCGGCCATGACGCCGACGATATCCAGCAGACTGTCCTGCACGATTGCACGAGTCTTGAGCGGGGCATCGAGGAAATCAAAATCGCGACAGAATTCGAAGAGTGACATTCAACAATCCCTTCCTGTGAGTTGCGCCGGGCCGATCATGGCCGGCGCAACTCAACAATGAGCCACGGGGAGGGTGCCGCTCTAGCAACATTTTCGTCGGGCTATTGATAACCAAATCATCCGACGACGGTGCGGTGCGGATTAACGGCGGGGAAACTTCGCCAGAATCCATTCACGAAAACGCCGCAGTTCATCTTCGTTTTCGGAGCTTTCGCGACAACTCAAGTAGTGCCAGCTATTGCGCAATTGCACCTGTTGCTCGATCGGTCGTACCAGCAAACCTTGCTGTACCAATCCCGTGACCAGGTGATTCCAGCCCAGCGCAATGCCCTGATGCGTCAGGACCATGCTGATGAGCAGGTTGTAGTCGTTGGCATTGAAGATTTGCGGGCTGTTCGGCGGACGATCATCGATATCGATGGCCTGAAATGCTAGCCACACGCCCCAGTCGACATGTTCGGCGACTTGCGAGCGGCCATAGGGACTCAGGTTGAGCAGGGCCGAATCGCGCACGCCTTCGATCGTCGCAATCTCCGGGTGTTTCTCCAGATACTGCGGGGTGCACACCGGGTAAATCACGTCGTGGCACAACGGGTAGCTTCTATAACCGTCGCGGATGCGCGAAATCTTGGTGATGAAGATGTCCGGCTGCACACCGGGTTCCATGGTCAGAAAGTTCTGCGTAGTGATCAGGTTGAGTTCGATATCCGGGCACTGGGCGAAGAACTCCTGCAGATGATTCGACAGCCACAGCGCGGAAAAGGCCGGCGAGCAACAGACGGTGAGGACCTTCTTGGTCGACTGGCTGCTGCGGATGCGTTCGGCAGCCTGGGCGATGTTGACGAAGGACAGCTGCGCGGCATCGAAGAACACCGCACCGGCGGCCGTCAGTTCCACCGCCCGGCCGACCCGGGTAAACAGTTGCGCGCCCAGATAGCTTTCCAGCTCACGGATCTGCCGGCTGATCGCGGCTTGCGAAACGCACAACGCCTCCGCCGCACGGGTGAAGCTTTCATATTTGGCCGCGGCGACAAATGCCTTCACAGCCCTCAAGGACGGCATTTTCAGCAGGATGGTGTCAGGGTCGACATGCTTGCTCATTCGTACACTCTCCTAACGATACAACTCCCCAACGAAGCGCGAGGAGGGTAACGGAACCGTGCGGGGAGGGCTACGCGAGCGTCGCTGTGGGGATAGACCCGGTCGCTCATGGTGCTGACGCGGCACTCGGCAATGGCTGTCGTCGCAACCGATAACCCGACGTTATCGAATTGTCCCTGTAAATGTAGTTGGATTAAGCAGGGTGATGCTAATAGATTTGAAACATCCCTTTTTCCTGGGACCTCAAAAATAATAAAAGGAAGCCCGTCGTGAAGACATTTATTCATTACCGCTGCCGCTTACAATTATTTTTGCTCGTTTGCCTGTCGCTTAATGCGAAAGACGCACGATGCGAAGGAGGCAAGGTATGACAAGTTCCGACGAGATCATCTGCGTAAAGAATGTTTTCAAAGTCTTCGGTACGCAGCCAGCACTTGCCATGAAAATGGTTAAAGAAGGTGCAACAAAAGCTGAAGTATTCAAAAAGACCGGTCAGGCGATTGGTGTTTTTGATGCCAACTTCTCGGTTCGCCGTGGTGAGATTTTCGTGATCATGGGTTTGTCCGGCTCCGGCAAATCGACCATGGTCAGATTGTTCAACCGGCTGATCGAACCGACGTCCGGGCAGATCTTTCTCAATGGCAAGGAAATCACCGGCTTGGGCGATAAGGACTTGTTGCAGGTTCGCCGCAAAGACATGGGCATGGTCTTCCAGTCGTTTGCATTGATGCCGCACATGAGCGTTATCGACAACGTCAGCTTCGGTCTGGAAATCAGCGGGGTCAGCGAGAAAGAGCGCTATTGCCGCGCGATGGGCGCACTGGAGCAGGTCGGGCTTTCAGGGCAGGAACTGAGCTTTCCTCACCAACTCTCCGGCGGCATGCAACAACGTGTCGGCCTGGCCCGCGCGCTGGCCAATGATCCCGCCATTCTGCTGATGGACGAAGCGTTCTCGGCACTTGATCCGATGATTCGCAGCGAGATGCAGGGCGAGCTGATCAAGCTCCAGGCCGAGCAGGATCGCACGATCATTTTCATCTCCCACGATATAGAAGAAGCGGTTCGCATCGGTCACCGCATTGCGATCATGGAAGGCGGGCGGGTGGTGCAAATCGGCACGCCGCGTGAACTTCTGTGCAACCCGGTGAATAAATATGTGCGTGATTTCTTTAATGGTTTCGACACCAGTCGCATTCTGAAAGCGGGTGATATCGCGCAACAGGATTGCAATGTCGCTTATATACCGGGCGGGCAAATACCGATTAAAGCCGAAGCGTCTCTTCGCGACATCTTTCATCTGGTTGCCGCCTCGGCAACGCCCATGCCGGTGGTGGATGAAGTTGGGCTTTATAAAGGTTCGATTTCGCAAGGCCATCTTCTGAGCTGTCTGTGTAATAGCTGAACTGCGAATAATCAGAATTGATTTAACGCTTCTGAGGGCGAGGTAGCACCATGTCAGACTTCAATTTTCTAGATCCTTTCCAAAGTTTAAATATTCCTTTGGGATCCTGGGTGGAAACCGCCCTTAAATATCTGGTGCATAACTTCAGGGAAGTGTTTCGCTCGATCCGTTGGCCGGTCGATCAAGTGCTGGACGGTGTGCAGTGGGGACTGCTGTCGGTTCCGCCGACGGTGTTCATCATCATCGCCGGGCTGATCAGTTGGCAGATTGGCGGCAAGCGCATCGCCATTTTCAGCGTCGCCACCCTCACCGGGCTTGGACTGATCGGTGTGTGGAGTGATGCGATGGTCACACTGGCCCTGGTGCTGACATCGCTGTTGTTCTGCGCCGTGATCGGCATACCGCTGGGCATCCTGTGTGCACGCAGTGATCGCACGGAAATGATCATCCGTCCGGTGCTGGATGCCATGCAGACACTGCCGGCGTTCGTCTATCTGGTGCCGGTGGTGATGCTCTTTGGCATCGGCAACGTACCCGGTGTGATCGTCACCATCATCTTTTCCGTCGCGCCGCTGGTGCGGCTGACAAACCTTGGTATTCGCCAAGTCCCTGCGGACAAGGTCGAAGCCGCCCGAGCGTTCGGCTGCACGGCCACGCAAATGCTGATGAAGGTGCAGTTGCCGTTGGCGGCGCCAACGATGATGGCCGGCCTCAATCAGACCTTGATGCTGTCGCTATCGATGGTTGTGGTCGCCTCGATGATTTCGGTGGGCGGTCTCGGCTTGATGGTGTTGAGCGGCATCGGCCGCCTCGACATGGGCCTGGCCAGCGTCGGCGGCGCGGGGCTGGTGCTGCTCGCGGTATTCCTTGACCGACTGACCCAGGCAATGGGTGAGCGCAGCAGCGATCTGGCCTCCGGTCAGCGCTGGTATGAAAGCGGCCCTGTGGGGCTGGTCATGAAACTGAAGAAAAAGAAGAACGTTGCACGTCCAGTGACGAATTGAGTTGGCCTGCTCACCCCATTAAAAATTCCAAGCGTGGTGAAACATGAAACTGACAAATCTCAAGAAAAGCGTGGTTGCGAGCCTCGTGGCTTCAGTGTTTGGCACCTTGTTGTGCTCGGCGGTCTACGCGGCCGACGCCAACAAACCCGGTGCCGGCGTTTCGATTACGCCGATCTTCCCGACGATCGCCGAAGAGCGTTTTCGTGGTGAGGTGGTGATCGCCGGCCTCAAGGAGTTGGGCTACGACGTCAAACAGCCAAAAGAAGTCGACTACCCGGCGATGTTTCTCGCACTGTCTTACGGCGATGCGGACTTCACCGTGCATGAATGGGAGCACCTGCACCAAGCGTTTTATGAAAAGGCCGGCGGCGATGACGTGATGGTCAAAGTCGGGCAAGTCATGAAAGGCGTGTTGCAGGGCTACATGATCGACAAGAAGACGGCCGAGGCTTATCAGATCAAGGATCTGTCGGACTTGAAGAAACCCGAAATCGCCAAACTCTTTGACAGCAACGGTGACGGCAAGGCTGACCTGACAGGCTGCAACCCGGGTTGGGGCTGCGAGATCATGGTCGAACACCACATGAAAGCCTATGGCTTGGGCCCAACCGTGGTCGACAACCGCGGTTCGTACTTCGCGTTGATGGCAGACACCATTGCGCGCTTCCAGCAAGGCAAACCCGTGCTGTTTTTCACTTGGGTTCCGCAATGGATCGCCAGTGTTTTGGTGGAAGGGCGTGACGTGGTCTGGTTGCCGGTGCCTTTCACTTCGCTGCCGGATGGCAAGGAAAGCAAGGACACCTTCCATGATGGCAAGAACCTCGGTTTCCCGGTGGACACGATCAATGCCGTGATGAACAAAGAGTTCGCCGAGAAGAACCCGGTGGCGCGCAAATTCCTCTCTGAGGTCAGCATCCCGACAGCCGCTGAAAGTGCGCAAAACCTGCGCATGCAGAACGGTGAAAAGTCGCTCGCTGACATCAAGCGTCATGCCGCGGAATGGATCAAGGCCAACCAGCAAGCCTATGACGGTTGGTTGAGTGACGCCCGGGCGGCAGCGAAGTAATCGGTTCGACCACGGTTTGGCGGCGGGCGGTGCCAGTCGCCACACCCCAAAGTTGTCGTTTCAGTGAAGGTGAGCGGGTGACGCAAGATGGAAACGTTCCAGAGTCCGTTGAAACAACAGAACATCGGCTTTCGCCCATCCACCGTGATGTCGGGCCATGAACGTGTGGTGCGGGTGGCGTTTATCCTGCTCGATCATTTTTCGTTGACGACCCTTTCAACGGCGATGGATGCCCTGGCCACTGGAAACCTGATCAATGGCGAAACGATTTACCAGGTGTCGACCTACTCACTGCAGGGCGGGCTGGTTGAAAGTGATATCGGCGTGTCGCTGGCCTCGCAAAGACTGGTGGCGGAAGGCTTCAGTCATGATGCAGTGATTGTCGTCGGAGGCCAGCGCGTGCGGCTTGCCGCGCAGCCAGTGCTGCGCCGAGTGCTGAAGAAGTCCTCGGGCAAAGGGATCGTTGCCGGTTGCTGGAATGCCGCGTTTTATCTGGCCGATGCCGGTTTGCTCGAGACTGGAGACTTTGCTTGTCACAGCGACAGCTGCGGTCTGCTCCATGAATATTTCCCGCAGTTGAAGGTATCGACTCGCGAGTTTATTTGCACACAGCGCCGGGCCACTTGCGCCAACGCTCATTCAGCTCTGGATATGACCTTGGCGATCATGCAGGAACTGGGTGCGCACAACGATGCGCCATTGGTTGATGAAATAAAAAGGGTTCACCAGTCTGGACATCTTCAACCGAAGACTGCCGACAGTCTGCGCTGTTCAGCGATTCCCAAGCCTTTGAACATCGCGCTCGACTTGATGGAAAAAAACATTGAGGAACCGTTGGAAATTGACGCAATCGCCAGCCAGGTTGGCGTGTCTCGCCGGCAATTGGAAAGAAGGTTTGCCCGCTATCTCAATGCCGCACCCAATCGATACTACCTGGAACTGCGTTTGACTCGGGCTCGGCAACTGATTGTGCAAAGTGATCGTTCGTTGACGGATGTGGCACTGGCCACCGGGTTTGTCAGCTATCCGCACTTCTATAAACGCTTCAAGGATCTGTTTGGCTTACCGCCCATGACCTTCAGGGATTACTACTACGCCAACGACTATGCCAGTAGCGGACGTTATGCCGTGGCGGCGAATTTTTAAAACAAACAGTCAATCGTCACTGTTTGTGTAAGTGCCAGTTTTGCAAGTTTCCGGATCAACGCCATTGCGTGCGTTTGCTTTGTGCTGCGTGCGTTTTGCAACTTCAACGATTAACGGTTTAACACTATGAAAGTCAGTTCATTACCCGCCGATGATGATAGTTGTGGCTGGTTTCATTTGAGCAAGCCACGCAGTCCCGAGCCGGCGCACCGTGGGCACCGTTCAGCGCGCTGGGTGATCATCGGAGCCGGTTTCACAGGGCTGGCGTGCGCGCGACAACTGGCGTTGAATTTTCCCGACGATGAAGTGGTGCTCATCGAAGCACAGGAAGTCGGACTGGGGCCGTCGGGGCGTAATGCCGGTTTTGCCATTGATCTTCCCCATGATATTGGCGCTGAGGATTACATCGGTGACATCGCACTGGCACGCACCAGTTTGAAACTCAATCTGGCCGGCCAATCGATACTTCGCGAGCTGGTTGACCAATACCGCATCGACTGTCAGATGAAAGCCTGCGGCAAATATCAGGCGGCGGTAGAGAACCGCGGTATCGCCGTACTCGATGCCTATCGCCGGGGCCTGGAAAAACTCGATCAGCCTTTTCAGATGATTGATGCCGATGAGTTGCCCGAACATTTGGGCACGCGGTTTTACCGCCAGGCATTGTTCACCCCGGGTGCGGTGCTACTGCAACCGTCCGGACTGGTGAAAGGCCTCGCCGACAACTTGCCATCGAACGTCACGCTGTATGAGCGCACGCCGATTCTGGAAGTGGAATACGGTAACAAGACGCTCCTCAAACATGCCCACGGCAGCATCACCGCCGACAAGCTGATTCTGGCGAACAACTCGTTCGGCATGCGTTTCGGTTTCCTGCAAGGGCGGATGTTGCCGATCTACACCTACGCCAGCATCACGCGACCGCTGACCGAAGAGGAACAGGCGCGCCTGGGCGGCAAACCGTTCTGGGGCGCCATTCCAGCCGATCCCTTCGGCACTACGGTGCGGCGTACCCCGGATAACCGCCTGCTGATCCGCAACAGTTTCACCTTCAACCCGGATGGCCGCAGCAACAGCAAATACAACGAACGTTTCGTGCGCCGGCACAAGGCTTCATTCGATCAGCGTTTCCCGATGTTGCCGGAGGTGACGTTCGACTACACCTGGGGCGGCGCCTTGGCCATGTCGCGCAACCACAACGGCTTCTTCGGTGAACTGGCGCCCAATGTTTATGGCGCGCTCGGATGCAACGGTCTGGGTGTCACGCGCGGAACCGTCACCGGCAAGTTGCTTGCTGACTGGCTGGCGGGGCAGCGTGACCCACTGATTGACTTCCTGCTGCAGGCGCCGGGGCCCAACAGCAACCCGCCAGAACCGTTCCTTTCGCTTGGGGTGAACATGAACCTCAAGTGGGGGCAGTACCGCGCCGGGAGAGAAAGCTGAGTCTGCGTTGGCCGGTCGCTGCAGCCTCGTCGCTCCGCTGCCGTCCTGAAGGCTTGCACCGCCAAACCAAGGTCTGCCCGGCATGCCGTCGGGTGCACGGATTGAACATTGAACCACTGGAGAAAACGCTATGAACTTTGACGGAATTTTTACCCCTGCCATTACCCCGTTGTCCGCTGATGGCCAGATCGACTATTCGGCGTTCTCCGACGTGCTCGAATATCTGATCGAGTCCAAGGTTCACGGCATCGTTATTGGCGGCTCCACCGGCGAGTATTACGCGCACACCGCCGAGGAACGCGTGGCCGTCGCCGAGCGCGCCAAAGACGTGATCCGCGGACGTTTGCCTCTGGTCATCGGCACTGGCGGCATTCGTACCGAAGACTCGGTGTACTTCGCCGAAAAAGCCAAGTCACTCGAAGCGGACGCCATTTTGGTCGGTTCGCCACCGTATGCCTTGCCGACGCAAAAGGAAATTGCCGCCCATGTGCTCGCCGTGGACAAGGCGGCCGGGCTGCCGATCATGCTTTACAACTATCCGTCGCGGATGGGCGTGGCGATGGGCGACGAGTTTTTCGAAGCCATCGCTGGCTGCAAGAACATCGCCGCGATCAAGGAAAGTTCGGGCGAGATGAGTCGCCTGCACCGTCTGGCTCACGCCCATCCGTCGATCCAGTTGTCCTGTGGCTGGGATGATCAGGCGCTGGAGTTTTTCGCCTGGGGCGCGCGTAGCTGGGTATGCGCCGGCTCGAACTTCATCCCGCGCGAACACATCGCGCTCTACGAAGCCTGTGTACTGGAGAAGAACTTCGATAAAGGCCGGCGGATCATGTCGGCGATGCTGCCGTTGATGGATTTCCTCGAGAGCGGCAAGTTCGTGCAGTCGATCAAACACGGTAGCGAACTCAGTGGCCTGCGTGCCGGCGGTGTGCGGGCGCCACTGCAACCGCTGGAGCCTTCCGAGAAGCTAGCGCTGGAAAGCGTGATCAAAACCCTGCAGAAAAACGTCGCGCGTATCGTCGAGGAGGCTTGAAATGGCAGACCTGCTGAGCAAAGAGCAATACCTCGAACTGGCTGCGAAACTCGAATTTCGCAACCAAGCGTTCATCAACGGCCAGTTCTGCGCCTCCAGATCGGGCAAGACATTCACCACGACCAACCCGGCCACCGAACAGGTATTGACCGAGATCGCCGCGTGCGATGCCGACGACGTCGATGCCGCCGTCGCCGCTGCGAAGGAAGCCTTCGATGACGCACGCTGGCATTCACTGGCGCCGTCCGCACGCAAATCGGTATTGCAGCGCTTTGCCCAGTTACTGGAAGACAACGCCCATGAACTGGCGGTGCTCGAAAGCCTGGACAGTGGCAAGCCGATTCGCGAATGCCAGAACATCGACGTGCCGGAAACGATTCATACGTTGCGTTGGCATGCCGAGCTGATCGACAAGATCTACGATGCTACGGCGCCGGTCGGCTCGGGTGCGGTGACCATGGTTGTGCGTGAACCGATTGGCGTTGTCGGCTTGGTGTTGCCGTGGAACTTCCCGCTGCTGATGCTCGCCTGGAAAATCGGCCCGTCGCTGGCCGCGGGCTGTTCGATCGTGGTCAAACCGGCTAAGGAAACTACCTTGAGCACTTTGCGCGTCGCCGAACTGGCGCATCAGGCGGGGATTCCCGCCGGTGTGTTCAACGTCGTGCCCGGGGGAGGGAAAGAGGCGGGCGAACCGCTGGGGCGTCACGCGGATGTGGCCATGGTCAGCTTCACCGGCTCAACCGACACCGGGCGGCTGTTCCTGAAATATTCCAGCGAATCGAACCTCAAACGCATCGTGCTGGAATGTGGCGGCAAGAACCCTGCCGTGGTGATGAATGATGTCGAAGACATCGACCTCGTCGCTCAGCACGTGGTGAACGGCGCGTTCTGGAATATGGGTGAAAACTGCTCGGCCTCTTCGCGCCTGATCGTCCACGCCGACGTCAAGGATGAACTGCTGCAGCGTGTGCAGGTTCATTTGGGTGACTGGAAAATGGGTGATCCACTGGATCCTGAAAACCGCCTGGGTTCGATGATCAGCAAAGCGCATTTCGACAAGGTGCGCTCCTACCTTGACGTGGCCCGCGACGAAAACCTGCATGTGCTGGTGGGCGGCAAAACCCGCCAGGATATTTTCGTCGAACCGACTATCGTTGACGGCGTGAGTCGCGATAGCCGTTTGTTCCAGGAAGAGATTTTTGGCCCGGTACTGAGCGTCACCACGTTCCAGACCGTTGACGAAGCGATTGAGCTGGCCAACGACACGGCCTACGGCCTGGCAGCATCGGCTTACACCGGCAACCTGCGCCATGCACTGAAACTCTCGCGCGGCATCCGTGCCGGGATTGTCACGGTGAATTGCTTCGGTGAAGGCGATGCCTCTACGCCATTCGGCGGCTACAAGGAGTCGGGGTTCGGCGGGCGCGACAAGTCGATCTGGGCGCACGATCAATACACTGAAATCAAAACCATCTGGATTGATGCTTCCTGATAACGCCTTGACGCAACAAATCGCATCGCCCCGACCACTGAATTGAGTGGCGGGGCGATTGCCACATACCGTAACCCCCATCCATGAGCTGGACTGGTTAGTGGCCACGTCAGCAGAAAGCTTTCAGTCATCCGCTTTTCTGCAGACATTTTGAACCTAACTCGATATCGGTGGCTCAACCGGGAAATGTTCGGGGTGGGCGAAATGAACGCGTTCAAAAATCAACTGACATTCGCACAAGAAACCAAACTACTCGCTTTGGCGGCCTGGCAACGTGCACTGGAAAACCTTGAACTGCGAAGGGACTGTCCAGACGCCTATCACGACGAACTGCTGCGCCAGTCGGATGAAATGGACCGCTTGGGCATGCTCAGCTGGGACGAGTGGCGCGACCTGCGCAGAGAAGCAGACGTTGCGTACCTGCGCGCAGTCGCTGGAGACGATTACCACTGAGGTCATGTACGTTGGTTATCCGCATCCGCTGAAAATATCGAATCAACAAAACAGGAGATTTCCATGCCCGAGCCGTTGACCTCATCAGCCGCACCCGCTCGCTCCTGGTTCGCCCGATTCTCAGGCTCCGGGTGGGGCGGGCGCGTCTTCTGGTCAATTCTGATCGGCGTGACAATCTTCCTGCTGATTAGCGGGTATGGTGCCTTCGTCGGGACCAACAAACAGAATCTGTACTTCGCCTTTATCGGTGGCATGACCGGCTTCGCTGCCACGGCAATCGGTGCTGTCGTAGCGATCGCGTTACGAGACATCGCCGCCCGAACCCAAGACATCATGCTCGGCTTCGCCGCCGGAATGATGCTGGCCGCCAGTTCGTTTTCGCTGATTCTGCCGGGCATAGAAGCGGCTCAGGCGCTTTGCGGTAACCCGTTGCTCGCAGCTTGCGTCGTCGTTGCAGGATTGGGATTGGGCGTTGCGCTGATGGTCGGCCTTGATCGTTTCGTCCCTCACGAACACGAGAAAAGCGGACGCCGCGGGCCGGATGCGCAGCGCATCAATCGTGTCTGGTTGTTCGTGCTGGCAATCACACTGCATAACCTGCCGGAAGGCATGGCGATTGGCGTGAGCTTTGCCAACGGCGATATGAAGGTGGGACTGCCGCTGACGACTGCCATCGCCATTCAGGACATTCCCGAAGGTCTGGCAGTCGCCCTGGCATTACGCGTAACCGGTATCTCCGCACTGCGCGCAGCACTGATTGCGGTGGGTTCTGGGTTGATGGAACCGATTGGCGCAGTTGTCGGACTGGGTATTTCCAGCAGCTTTGCGTTGGGATATCCCATTGCACTCGGTTTGGCCGCCGGGGCGATGATTTTTGTGGTATCCCATGAGGTCATTCCCGAGACTCATCGCAACGGTCATGAGACCCCGGCGACCTTGGGACTGATGCTCGGCTTCGGAGTGATGATGTTCCTCGATACTGCTTTGGGTTAATCGCGAACCTGACCAATGGCGAGAACCCCTCACGCACTGGCTTTAACCTCAGCCTTGACCACTGATTTACGATAAGTCAGCAGAACGATGCCCGTGACCACGATCACCCCGCCGAGAATCTGTCCTTTACTGAGCATCTGGTCCAGCACAATCCAGCCCATCAGCAGCGTTGCCAATGGCTCGATGTTCATGACCGGCGCGTTGCGCGGCATGTCGAGGCGAGGCACCGAAATGAACAGGACGATAAAACCTGTGCCGTACAGCACCACCAGAGTGGCGAGGGCCAGCCATCCGGTCGAGGTGGCGGGCAGGTTCAATCCGCCGGGAAGGGCGCCCGTCAGCCCTGCCAGGTTGACGCTGCTGAACACGATGAAAATGGTCAGCAGACTGCGTACCGAGCCACGTACCTGAGACAACTTGTGGTCGGTGATCCACAGCGCGCAGGCGAACACGCTGGCGGCGCAGAATGCGAGCGCGACACCGGTCAGCCATTGCGCACTGACGTCTGTCGTGGTCGAGAGGCGCCCGGGGACATCCAGCACGAACACCAGGCCCAATAGAATCAAACCCATCAATATCGCGGTGCGTGCGCTCGGTCGCGGGCCACCCAGCGCCCAGGTGAGCAATGCCAGCAGAATGGGGAATACATTCGCCACCAGCAGGGCCAGCGCCACCGGCACCCGCGCGACAGCGGAATACAGACACAGACTCTGCGCAGTGATCAGCAACCCCAGCAACAGTTGCCAACGCCAGGCGCCCGCCGGCAAACGCAGGCTTTGTCTTTGCCACAGCACCAGGATGGCGAGCACCAGCAAGGTCCCGCCGGAACGCATCAAAATCGCCAGCAACACTCCCGCACCATCATCAAATGCGACTCGCGCCGCCACATGATTGCCGGCAAACGCACAGCCCATGCACAGCAGAATGATTACGGCGAGAAAGCGAGGGAAGGGTGGCGGTACGGTTTGCGCAGCGGTAGGGCGAGGCATGGCAGATCTCAGGATTGTTAGCCGTTCGAACGACTTGGTTTTTATTAGGTTGTCGTACAACCAGCCCGTTTTATCGCATTCGGCGACGTCGGGCAATAGACCTGAAAGCGCACAGCTACGCATAAGTTCAGCGTTATGGTGGATTTTTACCTATTTGATTAAATGTAGAGATCGTATGACTTGATAGGGCAGGGGCGCATCGGCCCCTGCTTCCAGGGATTTACACATTCATGAGATGCGGGTCTGCATTTGTTCAGGCATGAAATGGATAATCGATGTACCCACGCTGATCCCCACCGAAAAAGCTGCTCGGATCCGGCGCGTTGAGCGCCAGGCCATCGTGCAGCCGACGCGGCAAGTCAGGGTTGGCCAGGAACGGCCGGCCAAACGCGATGATGTCGGCACGATCGGCAATCAGCGCCTGTTCGGCAGATTGCGCATCGTAGCCGCCCGCCAGAATCAGCACGCCGTTCCACGTTTTGCGCAACTGGGCAATGATCGCGTCCCAGCGCGGGTCGAAATTTTCATCTTTGACTGTGCCGACCATCGCCGGCTCGACCAGGTGCAGGTAGGCCAGATTCCATTGGTTGAGCGCCTCGACGAGGTGGCCGAAGGTCGCCTCCGGAGTGTCATCACCCATGCCCATGAAACGCCCCATCGGCGTCAGGCGTACGCCGACCCGCTCGGCACCGACTTCTTCAGCCACGGCCGCAACCACTTCCAGCAGAAACCGCGCGCGATTCTCCACGCTGCCGCCATAGGCATCGTCACGCTGATTGCTGTTGCTGTTAAGAAACTGGTCGAGCAGGTAACCGTTGCCGGCATGAATCTCTACACCGTCCATGCCTGCCTGCAATGCGTTGCGCGCGGCCACGCGGTAGTCCTCGACGATGCCGGCGATTTCCGCCGTTTCCAGCGCGCGCGGCACCGGTACATCACCCCAGACGCCGTTACCGTTTTCGTCGACGATAAACGTCTTGCCCGGCACCGGCAGCGCGCTGGGCGCAACCGGCAGGCCGGCATCGGGTTGAAAGCTGGGATGGGACACCCGACCGACGTGCCACAGTTGCATGAAGATCAACCCGCCGGCCTCGTGCACCGCCGCGCTGACGTCACGCCACGCCCTGACTTGCTCAGGGCTGTAGATGCCCGGCGTCCAGGCGTAACCCTGAGCCTGCCGGGAGATTTGCGTGGCCTCGGTGATGATCAGCGCCGCACTGGCCCGCTGGCGGTAATACTCGGCGTTCATCGGTGTCGGCACATCGCCCGGTTGGCCGGCGCGTGAGCGCGTTAACGGCGCCATTGCCACGCGATGGGCGAGGGTGTAAGGACCGAGTGCGAGGGGTTGGAACAGGCGACGGGTCATGGGTAGCTCCAGATTTCATAAAGGAAAATCAAGCGCGGCAGCGGGGCCGCGAACCAGTGCCGCTAACTTAACCGTGTGTTGTGGGGGTGATAATCGGTGACCGGCGCTACGCTGTTTTGCGCGCAACGCAACGGCGCCCGTGCTCATCAGCGATGAACACGGGCGTGGCTCAGGCGGGCTGGTTGGAACGGGTCAGCGGCAGGTTCAGCCAGCGCCGGCCGGTGGCATTGGCGACGGCGTTGCCAAGGGCGGCGGCCATCGGCCCCTGAACGATTTCAGCGGCACCGAGAAAGGGTTGTCCCGGTTGGTCGAGCAAGTGCACGTCGACTTTTTTCGGCAGTTGCGTGAAACGCAGAATCGGATAACCGCTCCAGTCGTAGCTGCGAATGCCCCCCGCGTCGTAGGCGACTTTTTCGTACAGGGTCCAGCTCGCGGACTGCACAATGCCGCCCTCGACCTGATTGCGCAGGCCGTCGGGGCTGACGATCTGGCCGACGTCCACCGCCGTCACCACGTGATCGATGCGAATTTCGCCGGTCTGCGGATGCACCCGCAGCTTCACCGCGATGGCGCAGTAACCCATGATGTTTTTGTAGCGGGCAAAGGCGAAACCGATACCGGCGCCGGGCTCGCTGTTTTTTTGCGGCCAACCGATCTCATCACGCACACGTTCTACGACCGCGCGAGCACGCGGATCGCTGAGATGGGCCAGACGCAAGGCGACTGCGTCGATACCTGCCCTGATCGCCAGTTCGTCGATGCTTGCCTCAATGGCGAAGATGTTGATGTGCGCGCCCAGCGATCGCATGGCCGAGGTGCGAAAGGGCATCTGAGTGACGAAGGTCATGTTGATGCGCGTCGAGTTCAACTCGTACAGCGGCACCGCGTTGCGATCACCATCGCCTTCGGGCTGGGCGATCGGCACGGAGGGCGCCGAGGCGAAAGGCCGCGCGAGCAAGCGTGCCGGCAGCAGACGCCCGGCGTTGACGATGCGTTCGTTGTGCGGCGTGGTCCAGAGGTCGTAGGCCCAGTCCTGCAAGCGGCCGTGGCTGAGGCCGGCGTCGACTTCGCTGACCATCGCCGAGCTGTATGGCTCCCAAAGATTTTCCTGTTCGCGCATCCATTGCACGCGCACCGGCGTACCGGGCACGCGCAGCGCGATCAATGCCGCATCGGCGGCGGCATCATCAGCGCCGTTGTGGCCGTAACACCCTGAGCCTTCGGTATGAATACAGCGCACCCGCTCAGGTGGCAGACCGAGCATTTCGGCAATGCCGGCGCGCAGCGGGTAAACGCCTTGGGTGTGGGTCCAGACGGTGAGCGTGCCGTCCTTGAACCAGGCCACCGCACAGGACGGGCCGATCGAGCCATGCATCAAATACTGCTTGGTGACCCGCGCCTGAAAACGCGTGTCAGCCGCGCCGCTCGGCGTGCCGCTATTGCTGATCGGATAGCGCCGTGAGGGCAGACGTTTGAGCAGACCATGAATCTCGGCCGCCTCGGGAATCGCCTCACCGCCGCTCCATTGCGCGACTTCGCTGGCACGGCGCATGGCTTTGATCGCTTGCCACTCATCCCGGGCGACCACCGCCAGATAGTTGCCGTCGCGGATCACCTTGACCACGCCAGCCAACGCCTCAATGGACGCCGTATCGAATGCTTGCAACGTGCAGCCCGGACGGGGCGGGCGGATCACCCGCGCATGCAGCATGCCCGGCAGACGCATGTCCTGGACGAATGCCGCGCCACCTCTGACCTTCGCCGGGATGTCGAGGCGCGGTAACGAATGGCCGATCAGTTTGAAATCAGCGGCGGCCATCGCCGGTGACTGAGCCTTGGCATATTGATGCACATCGACATGCTTGACCGCGTCGGCGTAACTCATCCGCTGACCAGCCGGGCCTTCGATCACACCGTCGCGGGTGCTCAGCAGCCCTGCATCAACCTGCCAACTGCGCGCAGCAGCATCGACGAGCATTTCGCGCACCTGCGCGGCGGCGTTATACAACGCGGTACCGCTGTCGAAAATGCTGTGGCTGCCGGCGGTGTAGCCTTCGTTGGGCGTCAGCGCGGTGTCGGCGGTGAGCAGGTCGATGGAAGTAGCCGGCACCTGCAAACGCTCGGCGGCGATTTGCAGCAGCGCGGTTTTTACCCCGGTGCCCAATTCGACCTTGCCGGTGTAGACGGTAATGCCGTCGGCGCCGATGCGGATCCAGGCGTCGAGAAACGGGTTGGTGCGCAGGCTGCCGGGCAGGTCGGGTGCGAGGACCACGGTGCCGAGCGTATCGACTTCCGTATCCGCCAACACACGCCGCGCCACCGGCAGCAGGGTGAACGCCATCAGCAACGCGCCGCCGCGCAGGAAGGCGCGTCGGCTCGGGTTCAATTCATTCGACTCACTCATGTCAGGCTCCCGTTGTGCCCGGCCACCTGTTTGATCGCCTCGATGATCCGCAAATGCGTACCGCAGCGGCACAGGTTGCCGGCCATGTGCTCGCGAATGGTTGCCTCATCCGGGTGTCGATTGTGCTCAAGCAACGCCTGCGCGCGCATCAGCATGCCGGCAATGCAGTAACCGCATTGCGCGGCCTGTTTCTCGATGAACGCCGCTTGCAGAGGGCCAGGTTTTTCCGCGCTGCCGAGGCTTTCCACGGTGCGGATTTTTTTGCCTTCGAGGCCGGCGCAGGGTGTCAGGCAGGCGAACACCGGTTGATCATCGACGATCACCGTGCAGGCACCGCATTGCCCGAGACCGCAGCCGTATTTGGCACCGTTGAGGTTCAAGTGATTGCGCAGCGCATACAGCAGCGGCATGTCCGGCTCCAGCTCAAGCGGTTGCGCGGCTCCGTTGACGTTGAGGGTGATCTGGCTCATTTCGTCTCCTGACGTAACGCTTCAATAGTGGAAGAGAGGTCGGTCCACGGCTGATCGGGGCTGGCTTGCTGACGCAGATACGCGGCCAGTGCGCCGAGTTTCGCGTTGTCGAGGCTGGCGGCGAACGCAGGCATCAGCGGGCCGGGCGATCCGGGTGTGGCGGGCAAGCCTTCAAGTACGGTTTTGAGGAAGTTGCGCGAACTGGCCGCTTGCAACGCCGAGGTGTTTTGCAACGCCGGGCGACCATCGATGCTGCGCATCGGCGCCGCCGGGCCATGGCAGCCGGCGCAGGCGCTGCTGAAGAGCAGGGCGCCGGTCGAGTGGTCTGCCGGTTCACTGGCAGGCGTCTTCGCCGTCGTCTCTGTCACCGAAGGCGGGTTTTCCAAGCTCAGCAAATACTCGGCAATCGCCTCGGCTTCACTGGCGGGCAAGCGCGCCAGACTCAAACTGACCGGACGCATCGGCCCGGCTGGTGTGCCGTGGCCATCGACGATCTCGGCGCGCAGATAGCCCACCAGTTGCTCACGACGCCACGGGTTGCCGCGCTGGCCCATGCCGACCAGCGCGGGCGCTTGCCAGCCATCGACGATGCCGCCCTGCAAATACTCCGAGGATTTTTCCGCGCCGATCAGGTTCAGCGGCGAATGGCAGCCGGCGCAGTGCCCCGGGCCGTCGACCAGATAACGCCCGCGATTCCATGCCTCGGTACGTCCCGCCAGCGGCGTCAGTGGCTCACCGTGCAGGAACAGCAGGTTCCAGAACGACACCAGCGGGCGAATGTTCATCGGAAAATTCATCTGGTTCTGCGCGGCCGGCGCGTGCACGGCGGGGCCGCTCATCAAGTAGGCATAAGCGTCGGCGATATCTGCTGCGCTCATGCGCCGGTAGTGCACGTAGGGGAACGCCGGATAGAGCAAGTGACCATCGCGAGCAATGCCCTGACGCATCGCCCGCTCGAAGGCCGGCAGTGACCATTGGCCGATACCGGTCTCAGCGTCCGGGGTGATGTTGGTGCTGTACAGCGTGCCGAACGGCGTTACCAGCGGCAGTCCGCCGGCCAGATATTCACCACCGGGGCGGGTATGGCACACCGCACAGTCGCCGGCCTCGACCACCCGCGCCCCGCGTTTCAACTGCGCAACATCGAACAGTGTCGAGCGCTCGATTGGCGCAATCGCCGGGCGCCACATCAGCCAAACGGCGCCGATCAGGCCGAGCACGGCGGCGACTGCAACGCTGATCCATAGCGTTCTGGACTTCAGAAATGAGCTGTTCATGGCACAGGAAAAAACGCGGCAGGCGATGACAGGACGGATGGGCTGCGGGTCATGGAAACGCTCCTTGTGATGGCCGGGGAAGGGCGCCGCATGGGACGACAGCGCCAGAGGCCAAAGCGTAGAGAAACCACCAGCGTCGGAGAATCAGCGGCGCACGCAACAGCGCGTTGCGCGAGAAGCAACGCCTGCGCCGTTGCGCCGGACGCATCACAGCGTTGCCCGCCGCGTGGATTCTGCGTATCGCCATAGGTCAGTAGCCTTGGCCGCACTTTCCTGAACTCAATGAGGTGTCATCATGCTCACGGGCAATCCAGCCGTTGCGGCCAGCGCCGAACAGCCAACTTCACTGTCCGGCCTGATGGTCGCGTTCCTGGCATTCTGCTGTGGCGCGGTCGTGGCCAATCTTTATTACGCACAGCCAATCGTCGAACTGATTGCACCGCAGATCGGTCTTTCCAGCGCCAATGCCAGCCTGATCGTTTCGCTGACGCAGTTTGGTTACGCGCTGGGCCTATTGCTGCTGGTGCCACTGGCCGACCTGATGGAAAACCGCCGGCTGGTGGTTGGTTTCACCCTGGCGGCGAGCGTCACGCTGTTGTGCGCCGGACTGACCCATTCGCCGTCACTGTTCCTGGTGTTGTCTTTGCTGATCGGTCTGACCTCGGTGGCCGTGCAGATCCTTGTGCCGCTGGCGGCACACCTGGCGCCCGAAGCCAGCCGTGGCCGCGTCGTCGGCAATATCATGAGCGGCCTGCTGCTGGGCATTCTGTTGTCACGGCCACTGTCGAGCCTGCTGGTTGAAGTGTTCGGCTGGCGCGGGGTGTTTTACAGCGCATCAGCCCTGATGGCCGTCATCGCTCTGATTACCGCTGTGGCACTGCCGCGTCGACTGCCGACGCATAAGGCCTCTTATGCTGCGCTGATTGGTTCGGTGTTTGCCTTGGCCCGACGCTATCCGCTGTTGCGTCAGCGCTCGCTGTATCAGGGTTTACTGTTTGCCAGTTTCAGTCTGTTCTGGACCCTCGCACCGATTGAACTGATGCGTCACCACGGCTTCACTCAGGCCCACGTGGCGATCTTCGCGCTGGTCGGTGCCGTGGGTGCCATTGCCGCGCCGATTGCCGGGCGTCTGGCCGATGCCGGGCATGGTCGTCGCGGCACGCTGGTCGCATTGCTGTTGGCGCCGGTTTCGCTGTTGATCGCCGCACTCCCGGGCAGCGGCTATGTCTGGCTGGTGGTGTGCGCGGTGCTGCTGGATTTCGCTGTGCAATTGAACATGGTGCTCGGCCAGCGTGAGGTGTACGCCCTCGATCCCCACAGCCGTGCGCGCCTGAACGCCGTGTACATGACCAGCATTTTCGTCGGCGGCGCGCTGGGCTCACTGGTCGCCAGTCCGCTGTACGAGCACTTCGGCTGGAACCTGTCCGCCGTCGCGGTGGCGCTGCTGCCAGCGCTGGCGCTCGGGTTGTTCCTGAGCCGCAAGGCCGATGTCTGAACATCCGGCAAGTGCGGGCAAGCACGGCGGTACAAGACGTCGGGGGAACAGTGATGCACAATCGTCAGCGTTCCCTTTCGACCGGACCCCGCTTATGGACAAGTTGCTGGCACTGAAGATGTTTGTGGAAACCGTGCGCTGCGGGGGCTATTCCTCGGCAGCGCGCAAACTCGGGATATCCACGTCGTCAGTGACACGGCAAGTGGCCGGGCTGGAGCACGAGTTGGGCGCGAGCCTGCTCAATCGCACCACGCGCAACACCAGCGTGACCGTTGCCGGCCAGACTTATTTCGAAAAAGCCGTGGCGATTCTCGACGCGATCGACGAAGCCGATGCTGTCGTCGCCGATCGTGGCGCCGAAGCGCAAGGCCGTCTGCGCATCAGCGTGCCGGTGGAGTTCGGCCGACGCCTGATCGCGCCGCACCTGAGCCGTTTGCTTGAACGGCATCCGGGCCTGGAGATCAGTCTGTCGCTGAGCGATCAGGTCAGCGACCTGCTCAGCGAGCAGATCGACGTTTCGGTACGGCTGGGATCGTCGGTGGTCAGTGACGATATCGTCAGCAAACGCGTGGGGCAGTTTGAACGCTGGGTGGTGGCCAGTCCGGCGTATCTGGCGCGTAGCGCGGCGCTTGGTCATCCACGGGATTTGCTGGAGCATCAGTGCCTGCGTTTCGATTACGGCGGCACCCACCAGCACTGGACCTTTCAGAATGAAGACGCGCCCATTCAGCTCAATGTCCATGGGCGCCTGCAAAGCAACAACGCCGACATCCTGCGCGAAGCTGCCATCGGTGGCGGCGGGGTGACGCTGCTGGCTGACTGGCTGGTGCGCGACGACGTGGCAGCCGGCCGGTTGACCCGCTTGCTTGAGCATTACGAGGTCAATCCCGGCAGTGCCAGCACCTGCATCAACGCGTTGTATTTACCCAATCACCGTGGCTCCAGCCGGATCAATGTGTTTATCGATTTCCTCATGGAAATTCTCAGCCCGTCGCCGGCACCCGCAGCGTGACCCCTACGGCTCAACGGCGCCCGGTCCGCGTACTCACATCCACCCAAACCGCCAACACCAGAATGCTGCCCTTGACGATCATCTGCCAGTAGCTGTCGACATCGAGCATCGACATGCCGTTGTCCAGACTGGTGATGACCAGCGCGCCGAGGAGGGCGCCGTACACCGTGCCGGAGCCGCCGCGCATGGAAGTACCGCCGATAAAGCACGCGGCGATGGCGTCGAGTTCGCCCATGCTGCCGGCCGAAGGCGAACCGGCGGCCAGGCGCGCGGTGTTGACCACGCCGGCGAGGGCGCACATCACGCCCATGACCCCGAAAATCCAGAGCTTCACCGCCTGCACATTGATCCCGGACAGGCGCGTCGCTTCCATATTGCTGCCCACGGCATAGACGCGGCGGCCGAACACGGTCTGACTGGTCACGTAGCTGAACACGCCCAGCAGAATCAGCAACAGCAGGACCGGCACGGGGATGCCGTCATAGCTGTTCAGCGTCTGCACGAAACCGGCGAGCACGGCGCCGATCACCAACACGCGGATGACGTCGCGCACTAACGAATGCGCCGCGAGGCCGTGAAGAGCGCGATTACGCCGTTGTTTCCAGGTGAGGAACACGGTCAGGGCGAACAACAGAATGCCCAGGCCAGTGCCGATCGCGTGGGGCAGATAACCCTGGCCAATGTAAACCAGCTCCGGCGATACCGGCGCGATGGTCGTGCCGCCGGTAATCCCCAGCAGAATCCCGCGAAAAGCCAGCATGCCGCCCAGACCGACGATGAACGAGGGGATGCGCAGGTAAGCCGTCATGTAGCCGTTGGCGAGGCCAATCATCAGGCCACACAGGGCGACCAGACTCAGGTTCGCCAACAGCGGAATGTGGTAGACCACATCGAGAATCGCCGCGAGCCCCCCGAGCAGACCGAGCAACGAGCCGACCGACAAATCGATCTCGCCGCTGATAATCACCAGCACCATGCCGCAGGCAAGAATGCCGGTAATCGACATCTGCCGCAGCAGATTGGACAGGTTGCGCGGGGTCAGAAAACCGCCCTCGGTCTGCCAGCTGAAGAACAGCCAGATCAGCACCACGGCAAACACCAGCGCGAGCATTTTGTAGCGAGTGAACAGTTGTTTGACCTGATTCATTTACGCGGATTTCCGATCATTATTGTTATGGCTGCCAGACTGGCTAAGGGCGGCGGCGAGCACTTGTTCCTGCGTCAATTCATGGTTGACGAAGTCGCCGCGTAACTGACCTTCGCCGATCACCAGCACGCGGTCGGAAACGCCGAGCACTTCGGCCAGTTCCGACGAGACCATGATGATCGACACGCCGGCGGCGGCCAGCGCGCCCATCAACTTGTAGATTTCGTATTTGGCGCCGACGTCCACGCCTCGGGTCGGCTCGTCGAGAATCAACACCCGGGGTTTGGCCAGCAGCATCTTCGCCAGCACGGCTTTTTGTTGATTGCCACCCGACAGGCTGGTGATCGGCAGGAACGGGCTGGCGGTTTTGAGATGCAGGCGCGAGATTTCCCGATCGATGCTGCCCAGTTCGGCTTCGGCATCGATGCGGGTCAGTTTCGAGTAGTTGTCCAGCACGGCGAGGGTGATGTTCTGGCCGACGCCCAGATCCGGAATGATGCCCTGGCGCTTGCGGTCTTCCGGCACCAGGCACAGGCCGGCGCGGATAGACTTGAGCGGCGTGCGCGTGTCGATGGCTTGCCCGTCGAGCCATACTTCGCCCTCATAGCGGCCGGGGTAAGCGCCGAACAGCGCGGTCACCAGTTCGGTCCGGCCGGCACCGACCAGCCCAGCGATGCCGAGGATCTCGCCGCGTTTGAGGACGAAGGAAATATCGTCGACCCGTTTGCGCTTGGGATTGTCGACGTCGTAGCAGGTGATGTGCCGGGCCTCGAAAATCACTTCGCCGATGTCGTGCGGCTCACTGGGGTAGAGGTTGCTCATTTCGCGGCCGACCATCTGCGTGATGATCTGCGCAATGTCCATGTCGGCCATGGCGGTGGTAGCGATGTGTTTGCCGTCGCGGATCACCGAAATGGTGTCGCACACAGCGGCCACTTCATCGAGCTTGTGCGAGATGTAGACGCAGGCAACGCCTTTGGCTTTGAGGTCGCGGATGATGTCCAGCAACACCTCGATTTCCGAACGGCTCAAGGCTGATGAAGGCTCGTCGAGGATCAGCAGTCGGGCCTTTTTATTGAGGGCCTTGGCGATTTCCACCAGTTGCTGATAGCCGCCGCCGTACTGCGACACCGGCAGCGCTACGTTCATGTCGGGGACTTTCAATTCGCGCATCAGCGCTTCGGCGCGGTGGATCATCGCCGGGTAATTCATGCGTCCGCCGGGCAGCGTCAGTTCATGGCCCATGAAAATGTTTTCGGCCACCGACAGGTCGGGCACCAGCGTCAGCTCCTGGTGAATGATGACGATACCGGCGGCTTCCGTTTCACTGATCGATTGCGCCCTGAGCGGTTGCCCGTCCCAGAGGATTTCACCGTCCCAGGTGCCGTGAGGGTAGACCGCCGAAAGGATTTTCATCAGCGTGGATTTGCCGGCGCCATTCTCGCCGCACAGGCCAACGCACTCGCCGGGCCTGACCTTGATGTCGATGCCGTTGAGGGCTTTGACACCGCCGAAGGTTTTGACGATGCCGTTCATTTGCAGCAGATAGTCGGACATGGACAGGGCTCGTATATCAAAGACTCACACACCACGAAACCTGTGGGAGTGAGCTTGCTCGCGAAAGCGTCGGTTCAGACAATGCTTCGTTGACTGACACAACGCCTTCGCGAGCAGGCTCGCTCCCACAAGGGTTTTCGCATTACCGGAGATCACTTCCCGGCGATTTGCGCCTTGGTGTAGAAGCCGTCCTGTTCGAGCAGGTCGATGTTGTCCTTGGTCAGCGGGGTTGGCGTGAGCAGGATGGTGTCGACCTTTTTGCTGCCGTTGTCGTACTGCGAACTGAAGGCGGGTTTTTCGTTGCGTGCCAGTTGTACCGAGAGCTTCGCCGCTTCGGTGGCGATGAGTTTCAGTGGCTTGTACACGGTCATGGTTTGCGTGCCGGCGATCACACGTTTGACTGCGGCAAGGTCAGCATCCTGTCCGGAAATCGGCACCTTGCCGGCCAGTTGCTGCGCCGCCAGTGCCTGAATGGCTCCGCCGGCCGTGGCGTCGTTGGAAGCGACGATGCCGTCGATTTTGTTGTCGTTACGGGTCAGGGCGTTTTCAACAATGCTCAGCGCTTCGGTCGGGTTCCATTCCTTCACCCACTGTTGGCCGACGATCTTGATATCGCCCTTGTCGATGGCCGGTTGCAGCACTTTCATCTGGCCTTCGCGGAGGATTTTGGCGTTGTTGTCGGTGGGCGCACCACCGAGCAAAAAGTAATTACCCTTGGGCGCCGCTTTCAGCACACCGCTGGCTTGCATTTCGCCGACTTTTTCGTTATCGAAGGAAATGTAGGCGTCGACATCGGCGTTGAGGATCAGCCGATCGTAGGAGACGACTTTGATCCCGGCTTTCTTCGCTTCGGCCACCGCGTTGGTCAGCACCGTGGCGTTGAACGGGACGATGACGATGACATCGACGCCCCGGGAGATGAGGTTTTCGATCTGGGAAATCTGCTTCTGTTCGTTGGCATCGGCCGACTGCACGAAGACCTTGGCATCCATTTTTTCCGCTGCCGCGACGAAGTAATCACGGTCACGCGACCAGCGTTCCAGGCGCAGGTCATCAATGGAGAAACCGATTTTCGGGTGGGCAGCATCAGCCATCACCGGCAGTGACAGCAGCGCCAGGGCAGTGGCCAATAGCGTGCGTTTTACGTTCTTCATAGTGGGGCGTCCTTTTATTTTTGTTGGAAAGACACGGCCTGACGATGAGTATCGGGCTGGTAAAACTGTAGAGAATCCGCCGGCGCCGCAGGCACAGATTTGTCGTAGAAATGTCACCGCGTCGATGCGCCCGCAGACTCCCTGTGTGATCAGCGATAGATAAAGCGGTTGACGACGTTTTCGAGCATTTCCTGGCGGCCGCTGACCGCTTGCGGGTTCAACTCGTTGGTGAACGCGTGCTCGGCCAACGACTCAAGGTTGAAGTCACCCGCCATCACCGCCTGCCCGAACGGCTGCTGCCAACCGGCGTAGCGTTGATCCTTGAGCCGTTGCAGTTCGTCGTTCTGCACCATGGCCGCTGCGCGCTCCAGGGACAGGGCGAGAACGTCCATAGCACCGACGTGGCCATGGAACAGATCAATCTGATCAAGGCTTTGCCGGCGAACCTTGGAGTCGAAGTTGAAACCGCCATTCTTGAAGCCGCCAGCCTTGAGGATTTCATAGGTGGCCAAGGTCATTTCTTCGACGCTGTTAGGGAATTGATCGGTGTCCCAGCCGTTTTGCGGATCGCCACGGTTGGCGTCGATGCTGCCGAAAATCCCCAGCGAGACCGCCGTCGCAATCTCGTGATGAAAGCTATGACCGGCCAGTGTCGCGTGGTTGGCCTCGATGTTGACCTTGATTTCGTGCTCCAGCCCGAACTGCTGGAGAAAGCCGAACACGGTGGCGCTGTCGTAATCGTATTGATGCTTGGTCGGCTCCTGCGGCTTGGGTTCGATCAGCAGATCACCGGTGAAGCCGATCTTGTGTTTGTGCTCGACCACCATGCGCATAAAGCGGCCCAGCTGTTCGCGCTCACGTTTCAAGTCCGTGTTGAGCAGGGTTTCGTAGCCTTCGCGACCGCCCCACAACACGTAGTTGGCGCCTTTCAGGCGATGGGTCGCGTTCATGGCGCTGAACACCTGGGCAGCGGCGCAGGCGAACACTTCGGGATCGGGGTTGCTCGCGGCGCCGGCAGCGAAACGCGGGTTGCTGAAGCAATTGGCGGTGCCCCACAGCAGCTTGATACCGCTGGCTTCCTGGTGTTGCTCGAGGTGGTCAACCATCTGCGCGAAGTGGTTGCGGTACTCCTTCAGAGAGCTGCCTTCCGGAGCGACATCGGTGTCATGGAAGCAGTAATAGTCGATACCCAGTTTGGAGAAAAACTCGAAGGCGGCGGCTGCTTTGCCGATGGCCAGTTCCATCGGGTCGCCGGCATGTTGCCAAGGGCGCTTGAACGTCCCCGCACCGAACACATCGGAACCCGGCCAGACGAACGTGTGCCAGTAACAGGCGGCCATGCGCAGGTGTTCGCGCATGGGTTTGCCGAGGATGAGTTTGTCGGCGTCGTAGTGACGAAAGGAGAGGGGAGAATCGCTGTCTGGGCCTTCGTAGCGAATCGCATCGACATCGGGGAAATACTGCATGGACCTTGTCCTTGTTGTTCTTGGCGGTGTCTCGATACTAGCAACGGCCCTGTACCCGCTGATTATGAAAAACATCAACACGGGGTGCGATTTTGCGTATTGAGCTTCTTCGGCCACGCGCCTAGTCTGTGCAAACCGTCTCCTTGAGAAGGGGGCCTCGAACAAGCCTGAAAACAATGAAAACCGTACCGCCTGTTCACCGCATCGCCCTGTTGTTCAACGGCAGCAAGATCTACGACCGTGGCATCATCAGCGGCATCGGCAACTACCTGAGCAGCACCCGCGCCTCCTGGGACCTGTTTCTCGAAGAGGACTTTCTCTGTCGTTTGAAAGGCATCGAGCGCTGGCAGGGCGACGGGATCATCGCCGACTTCGACGATCCGCTGATTGGCGAGGCACTGGCCGATATCCAGATGCCGGTGGTAGCGGTAGGGGGCTCGTACGAGGATAAACGCGCCTATCCGAAAGCGATTCCCTACGTCGCCACCGATAACAACGCACTGATAACGCTGGCCTACACGCACTTGATCGAGGCAGGACTGCAGCGCTTTGCCTGCTTCAGCCTGCCGGAAGCGCAAGCCAATCGTTGGGCACAGGAGCGGGAAAAAGCCTTTCGCAAACTGATGAAACGCGACGGCCTGCACGGCGAAATCTATCGCGGCATGGGCACCAGCGCGCCGCTCTGGGACAGCGCCGTCGAACAACTGATCGCCTGGCTGCAAAGCCTGCCCAAACCCATCGGCATCATCGCCGTCAGCGACGCCCGCGCGCGCCAGTTACTGCAAGCCTGCCTGACCGCCGGGATTGCCGTGCCGGAGCAGGTGGCTTTGATCGGCATCGACAATGATCCGCTGACCCGCAGCCTGACCCGAGTCCCGCTGAGTTCAGTCATTCAGGGCACGGAAACCATGGGCCGAACCGCCGCGCAATTACTCCACCAGATGCTGCACGGCATGCCGTCGACCGGCACGCAGATCCTGATCCCGCCGGATGCTGTGAACGTGCAGGTGTCGAGTTTGCACCAGCCATTGGGCAATCCGTACGTCATGCAGGCGCTGTTGTTCATTCGCCAATATGCCTGCCAAGGAATTAAAACAGCGCAGGTGGCGGCTTATGTTGGTGTTTCGCGTTCGTCACTTGAAGCGCATTTTCGCAGCGAGCGTGGTTGTAGCGTGCATGACGAGATTTTGCGTTTTAAATTGGCGGCGGCGACTAGCGGCCTTAAAGATGCAGATTCAGTGATTGCCGACGTTGCGCGCAGTTGTGGGTTTAAATCTGCGCAGTATCTGCACACGGTGTTTCGGCGGGAGTTTGGCTGCACGCCGCGGGAGTATCAGCAAGGGGCAGGGATGCGCTGATGGAATACCGGAAATGAGGTTAGAGTGGGCATCAATGTCTTGATTGTTGCGTGAACAATGAATCGTCCGCTGTTCGTTTCTCTGGATGGGCCCAAAGGCACCGGCAAAACCACACTATTGGAGGCCGTTACGCAAGTACTGAGGGCGGGCAACCAGAAAGTCATCCGGCTTTGCGAGAGAAAAAGCGATCCGTTCAGGGGTGAAACCATGGCCTTGGTTAACACTCTGGCGAGAAATCCTTGCCGGGATCTGGAGTGGGCTGTGTGTCAGCGCCTTGCGGATAGCCGTCGCTGGATCTCCCAGAACGTTCTGACGAAGCAGCCGCTGGACAGCATCATCTTGATCGATCGCTGGTATCCCTCGGATGCGGCGTTTCGCCAAACCATCCCGTTTGCCGAGATTCTTCAATTGAATATGGAGCGAGATGTGCGGGTGCCAGATCTGCATGTCGGCGTCGTCACCGATCCGGATATTTCATGGGCCAGAGCTGCTAACCGATCACGAGGACTGGGCGGCACTGTGATCCAGAAGCACGCAGAGCATGTGGCGTGTACGGAAATGTTCGAGCAAGCGGTCAAGGATCACGGTTGGATGTTGTGCCGTAATGAAGGAACGGTTGAGGAGGCGACGATGCTGGTGGTTTCTCGGGTCTATGAGGTGCTTGGGTTGAACGTCGAAGTGGATGCCAGTCTTGGCGCTCAGGGTATCGCGTAGACCTTGAAGTTCAGTGGACACGGCCTGCCACTTCGGTGCTCTCGGCGGTACAAGGTCACCTTTCGGTAAGGCCCGAAAAGGGCCTTTTTGCTAGATGAGGAATTGGAATTGAGAGCAGGTTTTCCAGCTCTAAAGGCCATTTGGCTGACTTGGCTTTGCTGTATTTTCTTGGGCTAGCTCGATGCACTTCAATGCCAAAATGGTTGTCGGGTCGACCAATGCAACCTCATGATTTCTGATCATGTAGGATTCGCTATGCTGGAGCACCAATGGAAGCTCTGTGCACCCCAGGATGAGTACATCTGCACCCAGTTCACATAGATGCTCTGCGGCGGTGAGTAACTGATCCCTACAAATGCCCTCCGTAAACCCCGCCTTGATTCCGTGATCTCCGTAGATCGAATCCATCACCAGCGTTTGGTAGTTCGCGCCAGGGATGATGATTTGAAGTCCAGCCCGTCGCGCTGCTTCGTGATACACCTGACTTTTTATCGTGCCGGAAGTAGCAAGCAGGCCAACGGTTTTGCCTGCGCCATATCTGTGCACGATTGCCTCTACTGTCTCAGTCAACATATTCACGATAGGCACACGAAGATGTGCCTGGATGCGCTCAACAAATGCATGAGCGGTATTACAAGGAATGGCTATGGCATTGGCGCCAGCGCTTTCCAGCCGCTTGCATGTTGCGTACATCGCCATCGTTGGATCAGTTTCGTCATTCAGCAGGTTGGCCGTGCGATCAGGGATCTGGGGGTTTTGTTCTACCACCATTTTGATGTGCTCCTGGTCGCGGCCTGCGGGTGTGTGTGCCACGACCTTACCCATGAAGTCGACCGTTGCCGCCGGCCCAACTCCGCCTACTATCCCAAGTTTAAATGGCGGGCGGGTTGACTGGCCTTTTTCCAAGGTGGCAAAAGTCGCATAAATCTCGTTGATATCCAGGACAGTCAGGCCACGTCTTTGAAGATCACCGCAGACCAATGAGAGCTCAGTCATGCCGGGCAGAATTATCGTGGCACCCTGATCCTGAAGTGAGAGGCATGCCTGATACACGCACTCCACTGGCACACCATCAAGGTGTCCATCTTTGATGCCGTTGACACCATACATGGCGTCCATTAACCCAGACTGCTCGGTGTCACGGGGATAGACCAGCTTGAAGTCGGTGCCAAAATAGCGCTCGAACAACCCGGAGTGCCTGACATAGTCCGAAGCGACGATGCCCAACGTGGTACCAGGCTCCGCGACATGATCGATGTGCTTGCGCAATGCCGTCATCATGTCCAAGACAGGTATTCCTATCTCTTCCTGGATCTCCTCACGAAACGTGTGACTGGCGAAACAAGGCAGTAATACTGCGTTTACTTCGCTGGCCTCGAATGTCTGGCAAACCTGGAACACGTAGAACTTTCTGGAGCTCATGTTGGCGCCCTGATCAAGGGGCATAAGGACGTCCTTGAAGGGGTGTTGCTCAAACAGGAAGTGGTAGCGGCCTTGATCTTCCAAAACCGCTCTGGACTTCACCAACTTGTAGAAAAGATCGCCGCCGGCCAGTGATCCAAGTCCGCCGACGATACCTAATTTGCGAGCAAACGATGACTTGCTGGACGGCTTCGATTTACCTTTCATCTCTATGCTCTCAAGCGCTGGCTACAGTTTGGGTAGGGATTGCAGATGCGTTTTCGGGCTCGTCTTCAGCCTCTTCATGTGCCTCTGATTTGGCAACCACTGCAGTTGCAATGCTATTGCCAACCACGTTGGTGGCAGTTCTGGCCATGTCGAGGAATTGATCAATGCCGAGGATCAGCAAAATGCCTGCTTCGGGAAGGTTGAACATGGGTAACGTCGCCGCCACCACAACCACCGATGCTCGCGCTACACCTGCCATCCCCTTGCTGGTGATCATCAGCGTCAGAAGGATTAGCAGTTGCTGTGTGAAGCTCAGGTCGACGTTGTAGGCTTGGGCAATGAACATGATGGCGAATGCTTGATACATCATTGAACCATCAAGGTTGAATGAGTAGCCCAGCGGTAGAACGAAGCTGGAAACGCGTTTTGGCGCACCAAATTTCTCTAGTGCCTCCATGGTTTTGGGATATGCAGACTCGCTACTGGCAGTAGAAAACGCTAACAGAACAGGTTCGCGAATCAGCTTACCCAATGTAAATACCGAGCGGCCCAAGAACAGGTAGCCAGCACCGAACAACACACACCACAGAATCACAATGCCCAGGTAGAACTCGGCAATTAGCTTGCCGTAATCAACAATCAATCCGAGGCCTTGAGTGGTGATAGCTGATGCGATGGCTGCAAATACACCGATGGGCGCGAAGGCCATGACAAAGTCCGTGACCTTGAACATCACCTTGGCCAGTTCTTCGATGCCATCGACTATCGTTGTGTAACCTGCTCGCTTCACACCCGCCAAGGCAAAACCGAAGAACAACGAGAAGACCACGATTTGCAGGATTTCGTTGTTGGCCATTGCTTCAGCGATGCTGCGTGGAAACACGTGGCTGATGAAAACCTTGAGGCTGAAATCCCCGGTGTTTACAACGGGACTCGCCGCGTGCTGGACGACCCCCATGTTCAGTCCTGCGCCAGGCTGAAACAGGTTCACCAGGCCCATGCCGATTGCCAGCGAGATCACCGAAGCGGTGACGAACCAGACCATGGCTCTTAGGCCAATGCGGCCAACGGAGCGAGAGTTTCCCATGCTGGCAATTCCGCCGACCAAGGTGGCGAATACCAGAGGAGCGATGATCATCTTGATCATGCGTAAAAAGATGTCAGTGACCATCGAGAAGTAAGACGCTATCTCTTTGGCGTTTTGTTCGCTCCCTGCGAAGTGATGGCACGCCCAACCGACAAGCACGCCTAAGGCGATGCCAATTGCGATCCGACGCGGAAGTTTATTTTTCTTCACGGAGCTATCCTCAAGTGGTTTTTTTGCTTTTTTTACTTGGCAGGAGACAAGTCTCATTCGGTCGAAGCTCTTCGGCCTCGCTTCTACGATTTCGATTCTATGGTCGGGTTTGCAGGGGCATGATGAGTAATCCCGATAGGCTCATGCGTTTTTGGAATAGTTTTCGAAATCGCTGCTTTGCGCTGACTCCGGGGCCGTAAACTGCTCACTCGGGACATGAGGTGTGGTTATGCAAATCAAATGGCTGGATGATCTTTTAGCGGTCGCGGAGTGGAAGAATTTCTCTCGGGCTGCCGAGGTTCGCTGTGTGACCCAGTCGGCGTTGTCGAGGCGCATAAAGTCGCTTGAAGAGTGGGTGGGCGCAGAGTTGGTGGATCGTGGTACCTATCCTGTCCAACTGACTCCAGCTGGTCGCACATTTTGTGAGGAAAGCCGCGAAGCATTGGCGGGACTAATGAGGTTGCGTTCGAGTCTGCGGGAGGTAGAGCGGATGCCAGGGCGCTCCATTCAGGTGACCGCCGGGCACAGCTTGTCGATGACATTTTTACCGAAGTGGCTAACTCAGTTTCAGCAGCACAATGAACAGTTTAATGCGCGAGTCGTCGCCGCGAACATTCATGACGCGGTCATCGCGTTGGAGGAAGGGGGGTGCGATCTGATGATCGTCTATCACCACCCTTTGGCGCCCATACTTCTAGATCCAGCAAAGTTCGGCAGCCTGACGTTGGGACATGACGCCTTCATTCCATTGTGCGCACCAGACAAGAAAGGGCATCCGCTGTATCGCTTGCCTGGCACGTCAACCAAACCTGTTCCACACCTGGCCTACACGGCCACCACTTTCTTAGGACGCGTTGCAGACATCGTCATCAAAAATGGGCCATCTGTGAGCGTGTTGGAGCGCTGCTATGAAGCAGACATGGCGATGCTTTTGATGCGAATGGCGATAGAGGGATACGGCGTTGCATGGTTGCCACAGAGCGCTGTAATTGACGAGCTTCAGCGAGGTCAGTTGGTGAAAGCGGGTGGTGATGAATGGAGTACACGACTGGAGATACGTTCCTACTGCTCCATAACTAATGAGAATCCTACGATGCGCAGCTTATGGAAAACACTCGAAGGCGCCTCCCGCGATCTTCATGGAAAAGCAGCCAGTTGATCGAAGCTCCAAGGTTCGAATCACGTGAAATCGTACCCTCAAGCAATGGTAATGACATCTGCGCATCGAACCATTCTGAAACGTCATCACCCTCAATTTTCTGCGTGATAGTCTCGTCGCACTTTTGAATTGGCACTGATCGTTCCCACGATGAAGGCCATAGTGAGGAGCGATCGTGCCCAGAGTTTCCCATCAAGCATTACGCCGTTCATTTCGCGTGCTGCTGGCGTCCGGTAACTGTTTTCAGACGGCTTCTGTCTTTGATCCGATGTCAGCACGCATTGCCGCCGACCTCGGATTTGAAGTGGGCATTCTGGGTGGGTCAGTTGCATCACTGCAGGTTTTAGCCGCGCCAGACTTCGCACTGATTACCTTGACTGAATTTGTCGAGCAGGCGGCCAGGATAGGCCGTGTGGCGCAGTTGCCTGTCATCGCTGATGCTGATCACGGTTATGGGAATGCACTCAACGTCATGCGAACTGTTCAGGAGTTGGAGCGTGCAGGGGTGGCCGCGCTCACGATTGAGGACACTCTTCTTCCGGCTCAATTTGGCTGTAGATCAACAGACCTCATTAGCACTAATGAGGGGGTAGGGAAAATTCGGGCAGCACTAGAAGCACGCGTCGATCCGGAGCTTTCGATTATTGCTCGAACTAACGCATCAGCTTTATCGGTGCAGGAGGTCGCTCACCGTATGCGTGCTTATGAACAAGCTGGCGCGGACGGAATTTGTATCGTTGGCATACAAGATGTTGCCCATCTTGAGCAGGTCGCAGAGTACATCTCTATTCCATTAATGTTGGTCACCTACGGAAACCCAAAACTCAACGATAACGAACGGCTAGCGAAGCTAGGAGTGCGGATCATCGTTGCAGGTCATAGCGCATATTTCGCGTCCATCAAGGCTACCTACGACTGCCTTCGTGAACAACGCCAGCTCACTCGCAGCACATCAAACTTAAGCGCAACCGAGCTGGCCTATACCTACACATTGCCGGAAACATATTTGAATTGGGCCAGGGACTTCATGGATGTTCAGGAGTGATGAAAATCTCCTGATCAGCTCCTGTTGCTCTGCCGACAAGTTTCCTCCTGCTTGAATCCGCAGGCATGATTTGCGTGCCGAGAAGAGCACTCGCACTCATGCGGTTTGGTCACCCTCAGTTGCGTATTCAGCAGTTTGCTTCCGGAGCGATCCGGGAGCTTTTTTCTTTTCAAATAAGCGCTCGAAGCCCTGAGTGTTTCTGCCTGCTCGATAATGGGTACGGCAGATGACTTTAACTGCTAGCGAGCGTTGTCATGCTCCGGAGATCTAGCAATGTTCGGCTCACAAGCAGGAGCTGTTGCTATGCAAATTCTGATGCTTGAGCACAATGGCTGGATTCCCAACAATCCGAACCTACCTGTACTCGTATACCTCAACGCAATCGCAAGTCAGCACATCGATTTGGCTTCACAGTTTGAGGCAGCTTTCAGCACTAATGGCTGGCCTCTGCAATGGCGTAACGGGGTATACGGTTATCATCATTATCATGCTGAAGGGCACGAGGTGCTTGGCATCGCCAATGGCCACGCTCGATTGATGCTGGGCGGCCCTGATGGCTTTGTAATCCAAGCCAGGGCCGGTGATGCATTGTTGCTACCCGCAGGCACAGGTCTGTGCAACTTGAGCTCCAGCGACGACTTTCTGGTGGTCTCCGCTTGCCCGGCGGCACAGCACGCGGACATCTGTCGCGCGGCACCAAGCAAGTCGCAACTGGTGAAGATTGACGAACTGCCGTTTCCAGATCTAGACCCGGTGCAAGGCGCACATGGCCCCTTACGTAAATATTGGAAGTGCTTGCCGTGTAGAGGGACGAGGTAGATTGACCAGGGCAGGTAACGCAGTATTGGTCGCGATTTGCGCATACCTGCTTCAGAGCGATTCGAAGATCAATCGGGCGAGACACTCAGGCTCAACCGCTTTTAGGTTTACGACCCCGCGAGCTTGGTTTCATCGGTACGCTTTTACCATACTCACTCCACCATAGCGCGAGTGCCTCCATCGTTGGCCCTAGCGCACGGGCTTTTGCCGTCATCTCATATTCGACGCGTGGGGGGACTTCTGCGAAGACTGTTCGCGATACCAGGCCATCGTTTTCAAGTTCACGAAGCTGTGCTGTCAGCATGTGCTGAGTGATACCGCTGATCGCTTTACGCAGTTCTCCGAAGCGATAGATTCGCTGGTTCAACAACCACATGATTTCCAGCTTCCACTTGCCTGAGAGGAGCGCGAATGCACGGCGCATTTCCTCATGCATGTTGATCTGATCGTCATCAATAGTCTGGTTTTCCATACTAAGCACCACTTTTTCATCCTACTTGTAGCTTTTCATATTAGGCGACATCGTAGACCTAAGTCGACGCATCAATGCCTGCTTAGGAAAAGTCTCATGATTGAAATCTACATTTACTGGATCAGCACAACACTTCTGTCGTTGTTGTATTTGGCTTCGGCGACGATGTACCTGGTCAAAAGGGAATGGGTTCGTCAAGCACTCGCCGACCTTGGATATCCCGCCACCCTGATGCCGCTGCTCATTGCGGTGAAGATCCTGGCCGTGGTTGCCATCCTTCTACGCATTAACGTCTCGCTTAGTGATCTCGCCTACGCCGGCATGCTTTATCACCTACTGCTCTCAGCGTTCGCGCATTTAAATGTCCGCAAGCCTAGCGGAGCCTTACCGGCGGCTATCTGTCTCGCGCTGCTGATCACTTCTTTTGTCACCCAAAATGCCGCTCGTGACGTGCCGTCACCTTACGTACAAGTAGCTGCGGCTCATTCATTAACCTCTAAATAACTGGAGATCGTAATGTCCCGACTAAACGGAAAAGTAGCCATTGTCATCGGAGCCGGTCGTGGTATTGGTCGCGCTACCGCAGAGCTCTTTGCAAAAGAAGGTGCAAAGGTCGCCGTTGTTTCAAGGACGGCTGAGAATGTGGCCGGTGTTGTCGCTGAGATCCAGGCTGCGGGCGGTACCGCCCTCGGGGTAGTCTGCGATGTGTCCGACCCGAGTCAGATCAGTGTCGCCGTGGAAAAGGTCGTGGTTGAATATGGGCGCATCGATATTCTTGTGAATAATGCCTTTGACCCTTCAGTGGTCTCATCCTCCGTTCTCGACTTGTCGACCGAGCAGCTGCAACGCAATTTGGAGATGGGGCCGATTGCCTATCTACGGACGATGCAAGCCTGCTACCCACATCTCAAAGCCAGTGGGGAAGGGCGTGTCATTAACTTTGCATCGCTGGCAGGTGTGATTGGCTTGCAAGGTTATGCACCGTACAACATGGCGAAGGAGGCAGTCCGTGCTCTTACTCGCTCGGCAGCAAGGGAGTGGGGCGCTGACAACATTACTGTTAACAACGTCATGCCGGTCGCTGACACTTGGGGGGTTGATGCCAGTACGCCCGCGCCAACCAACGCACTTAACCGTTATGGATCACCTGAGGAGGATATTGCGCCGGTCGTACTGTTCCTCGCCAGCAGGGATGCACAATTCCTGACCGGTTACAGCCTTACCCCGGACGGAGGTCAAATCATCGATAGCGCTCGATAACAGTTACCTCAAATACGATTGCCATTGCTCAAGTGACTCGTCCCCAGCAAGATCCACAGTTGATTCTGATGACCTTGTATTGGCCCGGGCCAGAATACTTGAGACTGCGATTGGGATCGAACATAGCTCGTGATACGAAATGGCGTCCGCAAGCGCAGCGGTAGCACCATAGTTTCCCTTCGACAAATAATCGACCTGGCGACCTACATGGAGTCGGCTGACCGATTCATTTAGACGCCAATTATCGCTTGAGTGGTTCTGTTTGGATCAGGAATGGTTTGCCTCGTGTGTCTGCTTCTGTAGATGCGATAAAAGGGCGTCTCTCAGATCGAACAGTGCCTCGCGCAGTCGCCGATCTTCACGAGCATCGCCAGTATCCGGTTCGAATGTTTGCGCACTGTGAGCCAGTTGCAACCGCGAGCAATCACCGGTTTCAACTGTCGGCTGGCTCAGTCAATGATCGGCTTTTTCTTTTCAGGCCAAGAGTCTTGGTCATTTTTAAAGGCATTGAGAGGGGGATGCGTATGCGGTAAGCGCATTTTGTGACCGATGATAAAAAAAGATAAATACTAAAATACAATCCAAACAACAGCTTACACAGTTTGATATTTAAAAAAGATAAAAAAGACTGGGCAGTTGCTGATTTTATCATTTTCAAACACCCCTTGTTGCCTCTCGCAACGCCCAGTTTTATCTGCCAACTAACCGGGCAGCGAAAGCCGGTTCCGGCTCGTACGGTTTCATCCATTGCTTAAGATGTGTATGTAAATTAGCGAGTTTATCCCGAAGGGATAAACTCGCTAATTTACATACATGCATGAATAGTTCTCGATGGTGTTGAATGTGCTGTGATTTCGACTATAGAGTTATTGACGCTCTATAAGAGGACTCGCCAGTGCCGGTAAATATTGAGCCTGGAATGCGTGTAGTGGCTAAGGGGAAGCTTTCAGTCATACGGAGAGCCATTGATCTGACGACTATTGAGGTCCTATTTGTCAGTAGTGGTGAGTTAGCTATAGTAAAACTCACTGAAATAGAGTTTATAACGCAGTCAGACTCTGTAGGGGGCGCTGCCTTGTCAAATAGGTTGGCGGCCAATGCAACACTAGAAGAGCTGGAGAAGGCTGCCACGAGATTTGAAGTAGTCGAGCAATTAAAACACGGCTCGCTAACTGTCATTAATGCTGCCGCTCGCTTAAATATAACAAAAAATCACGTGTATAAATTGATGAGAATGCACGACAGCGCAATTGGATCGCTCTCGATGCTAACCAATAAGCGAGGAAGAAAATCGGGATCGACACTATTAAAACCCGATATTGAGAAAATAATTATAGAGTCTATAAAGCGAATCTATAATACCCGCGGAGTTACATTCAGTAAGGTTTGGAAGGAGGTGGAAGTACAATGCATTGAATTGGGATTGGCGGCGCCCTCGCGGCAGGTGGTGACAAAAAGAATAAAGTCTATACTAACAGAGTATGAACGAAGTAAAATCAAGCTTGGAACTGATGCTGCGAATCAAAAACACCAACCTCGTCCCGGCAAACTAACAACATCACGACCTCTAGGTTGGGTTGAGATTGATCATACCTTAGTAGATATTCTGATTTTGGCCAACGATCGAATTCACATAATCGGAAGGCCTTGGCTCACTGTTGTCATCGATGTGCATAGCAGAGTCTTGCTCGGTTATTATTTGAGCTTGCACGCCCCATCTGCAGTTTCAGTCGCGTGCGCCTTAAGTCATGCAGTTCTACGAAAAGACGATTTTGTAAAAGGTTTGGGGATGCAAGTTGATGACTACCCTTTCTATGGCGTGCCTGCTGTTATCTATATGGATAATGCTGCCGAGTTCAGAAGCGTGAAGCTCCAGGCAGGGTGCCATCTATTCGGCATTGATGCAATGTATCGTCCTATCGGAAGAAAGCACTATGGAGGCCATGTCGAGCGATTTATTGGAACAATGATGACGAGTAAAGTGCATTTCTTAAAAGGCACTACTATGTCTAATGCAGTAGCTAGGCGGAATTTGAATAGCGAAAAAAAAGCAACGATGACGTTTTCCGATTTCTGCGCCTGGTTTGCTAGGGAGGTTGCCCTCTACCACTCTACAGTTCACTCAGCCTTGAAGAGTTCACCTAGGAAGGTTTGGTTAAATTATTTTTCTCCAAGCGGAGGCATTCCTTATCCCCCGCAGGTGACAGACTCCCACCAATTCAGATTGCATTTTATGCCTGAAGAAACGCGGGTCATCAAGCCAAATGGTATCGAATTTAAAGGTCGTTTTTACTGGGATCCTATTCTTGGTCCATTTGTAGGTACGAAAAAAGTTCTCATAAAATATGATCCATTCTCAATGCGGCAGATCTGGGTGAAAATAGAAGGGGTTTTTTATCCTATCAATACATCGGACCTGACGCTGTCAGATTTAACTCTCGAGGAACACCGAGCTAGTCGCTTCCATGTTGCGGCGGTGCGTGCTGGATCTTTAGATTTCCCTGAGGCAACTTCGCATTACAGGGAAAAGCAGAATATTGAAAATAGCAGCGAACGGCTAACAAAACGCGCTAGGCGACAGCAGGCGGCTGCAGATGTTTATGGTGTCGCATTTCCTGAAATTGAAGTGGGCAGCAAAACTAGGATGCCGACGACAAAACCCAATTATTCGAAAACTCCTAATAAATTTAAATCCGAGGATTAGTTCCATGGATATAGAGCACATTCGGGCGGATCGTCGACACTTAGTGGATAGGGATGCGGAAAGTCGAATTTCAATTATTCAAGAAGATGTCTGGGTTGACTATCAGCCTGGTGAAACAATATTCCGAATGATGAACAATATGGTGGGGGTGCCCCAAAGACAGACGGCGCCATCCTTGTTGGTGATTGGGCCAGGTGGTTCGGGGAAAAGCGCCATTATTTCTCAAATTCGCCATCGAGTAGTTAATAGCAAGGGCTTGTTGTTTATTGATATGGCCGAAGATCCACAAATTGCAGTTAAGAAAAGTCTGCGAGTCGAATTGGCAAAGTCACTCCAACTACCATTTGAATTTTCGGCAAGATTAGACTCTAAGATAGATATCCCCAACGAATTGGGAGAAGCCATAAAATTACGGAAAATATGGGGGGTCGTGATTGATGAGCTTCAAGATGCGCTGCTTCGACCTAAGCAGGAGCAGCGGACAAATATGTCTATCTTAAAGAAGCTCGTAGGGCCTGTATACGGATTAAAGATGTTTGGATTTGGAACTTCGTCCGCCCGACTAGCTTTGTCGTCAAACGATGAGTTCAAAAGACGATTTTTCGAATTTCCCTTAGAAGATTGGACAGAGAGTGAGGCGTTTAGGTCGTTTCTTTTTGAAATCGAAGAATTACTGCCGCTCAAGCTCCCTTCAAATTTATATACTGAGGAAATGACTCGAGCCATAATCTCGATATCCTCAGGTCGGATGGATAAAACAATTGAGCTGTTAAGGTGCGCAGCTTCATATGCTATTCGACGCAATATAGAACGCATAGATATTCAGTGCTTGAAATGGGCCGCCCAAAATCCATGGGGATATTAATGAATCTGTTTTCCTGCATTCCAACTCCCTGTGATGCTGAAACCTTCAGTTCATGGTTATTTCGGTGCTGTCAAAGTCGTGCGACTATTATGCCTGAACGCACAGAGTTACTTGCTCGCCCTAGTTGGACTTGGAGTGGAAACCTTATCAATGTCGCTGATCCTGACTTTGACTTTAATGCCGAATTTTTTGTCCGAGCATGTCAAATCTTGAAAGTCGATCGGCATTTGATGTCCGTCTATTTCCGATTTCGAAATGAAGGACTTGTCAGTTGGGAATATCGATATTGGTTTTGCCCGGATTGTCTCCGTAATGATGTGCGAGAGGGGAAGATTCCAGCGTGGCGGCAGGATTGGTGCAGTTCGTACTCAGTTTTCTGTGGAATACATAGAACTGAATTGCTGAGGCTGAAAGGGCGTGCAACCTATTCCAAAGCTTGGGATGCTTACGTTCAGATTTGCAATGAAGAAACAGTTGAGTCAAGTTGGAAAAACGAAAAGTTTGTAAGGCTGCGTTATGTTTGTTTCAGTAAAATTAAAAAATGGATGAATCTGGCAGTCGAATGCGGCAAAATGCAAGAGGTGGACGGTAAGCTGTTTAGACACCTATACTGCATTTTTTTGCAGCTACCGAATGGGCGTACTGATGCAGGTGTCGCCAGAACTTTTTTTCACCAGGGAAGGGTGAAAAAACACTCTGATCTACTTACCTTCAAAGAAAATCTTTTTATCTGCTGCCAACTTAGTGATCCTCGTAGTAGGTTTGGAAGTATGCTGCTGCTGGGTATGCTGCTCGAGATTATTTCGCAGCGATATTTCTCGACTTTCGAGCGCTATTGTGGAGTGGCTAAGGTTTATTTTCCTCTAGCATCGGGAATTGAAAATACTATTTATCTCGGAGATCTGAGCAGGGAGGATTTTGCTTACTTACATGAATTTTTAGGTATCTTTCCTAGGGGGAAATGGCCCAAGTTAGATGCGTTCATCGCTCGGCAAGAAGCGCGATACCGACAGGCAGGTGTTTGCTCAGGTATGAGATTAGGCGAGCGGCCTGAAAGCGAGCTTTTTGACCGCTAAATCCGAAGGGATGTGCTAAAAGTATCTGAAGTACGACGGGCTTTCTTATTGCTCAGGTGAGGATACATTTTAATTGGTATCGTGCACGGAAGAGGTTCGTGGTATCCCCAGGCGTTGCGAAATATCAGATTAACACTGGGAGCTAGTATGCACTCCTAATGCAGCTCCTAACTTTCAGCCCTCTCTGCCTCTAATGGGTAACCATAGCTTGACTCTCGTTCTACAATGGAGGCGATTGAGTGGGGCGTGACACTCAGGAGTGTCCATATCCGGCCCATCGACAATAGTGTTCTAACCGAAAGGTGAGTTTGGCGGGGATCAAGTTGTCTGGCTAAAATCCCCTGCGCAGAACTCGCACGTTCAAACTCGGACGCAAATCTTGTCGTGCTTGCTGGTTTCAAGACGTTGGCGCCTGAGTAAACCTGCTGAAGCTAAGGATGCTCCGCGGGCTAGGGCTGAGTACAGGGGGAAGGCGCTGTATTTCGCTTCGGCTTGAGGACTATCGCGCCATTTACCACTTCGATGGTCAACTCGTCCCCAAGGCCTAGACCTAATCGGGTAAGCAATTCTGGGGGCAGATCGACGATTACGTCGCCAGATCCATCGGAAGCCTCTTGGCATTTGACTGTCCAGCGTTCGCTTTCGCTCATGATCGTATGACTCTCATTCAGTCGTTGGATAGTTTTCATTACGCTCGTGCTGAGTTCTATACGGACGGATAGCAAGCACTGGTAGTCATGGTGATTGCTGCCGGTCGCGAAAGGTGCAAAGCGAATGGCGAATCAAGAGGGACCCTTTGTTTACTGAAGCTTGGCGCAAGAATTCCTTTATTGTCTATCGTATGCGGCTAAAAGACTTCATATCTTCTCGAACGCTTCCGATCGGAAAATCCACTGAATGATCAAAGCTGGTCACTCGGCTAACAATGGCAGAGCCTGTGGGATCTTGGCAACATTATCCGGTTGGAGCGCGACCAGATAATTCCGCTCGAAGCTTCATAACGAGGCAGGTGCGTGGGCGACGATTCGCGACTCTTTCCACTATCCGAGGCACCCGCTGGATCGAGAAGATACTGGTTCAGTTAACACGAGGGTTAGCATTCTGATGCTGCGGCGCTTCAGGACATTGCAGATACGCCGCGGTGAGAGACTGGTCGGCGGTAGTTGCCGTGGCTCCGGAACGATTTGTCCATCTGGCAGGTTCGACATCGGGGCAATCTGAAGATTTTCCTATAGGGAGCGCCTACGGAGTCGTCAGGCGCGCAAGGTCCAGACATCTGAGTAAGTACGAGAGACCAGATTTCGCTCCGCGCTAATTCTGCATAACCGGCTGCAAGCTATGAGTTTGGATCCGTGTTGATCTCGCACCGAATACGTTCAAGCAGTGAGTTAAAATCTGTATCCGAATCTAGGATCAAAAAACTTTCAAAAAGGAGGGTAAGCGGATGAACCCCCATTCTGTGGGCAAGCTCCGATGCCTTTTCCAATGTGACGTTCTTAAGGCCACGCTCAAGCGTACTGAGATACGTCCTGCTGCTGACGATTCCGAAATCTTCTTGGGTCAAGCCGTGGCGAATCCGCGAGTTTCGTAACGCAATGGCAAATGCTTCCCTGAGTTCCATTTTGCTTATCCACAAAAGGAACGATGAAGCCTTTTTGAACTCTATAGAGCTACAATCTATAGTGTTCATTTTCTGGCGATTTGGTGTCTGCATTAAGAAAATGACGGCGTTCATTGGCCATTGGCAAACACACCTCCAATGACGGCGCTTGCGGACGCGGATAACGTCGCCCAGCGGGAGGATCAATGCCAGAGACGGGACGCCGTCCATAGTGTTGACAAAAGGAAGGCGTCAAATGAGGAGGCACGACGCATTTTGAGATTGACACCTCTATGAAAATCAAACCGCCACGGTCGCCCGTCTGCATCGACTTGCCAGAGCGTACGCTCCTTGAACATGGAGCGTTTTTTGTCCGCTTGCGAACGCTAGATGAGTTGGAGGAATTTTGGAGCACGTATCAGGACGAATTTGCTTTCGCTTGCGAGGGAAAAAGCTCAGAGAGACCGAAATTTTTGAATGAGTATGATTGGGTGTTTGGCCCGACGAAAGCCGCGGTCATATCAACGGTTCTGCGCTGGGGAAAATCGGACATCGGCTGTGAATTTTATGATTGGGTGAAAAATGATCCTTTGATGCACGAAATGTTTTTTTTGGATCGTGATGCAGACCGCGATTTCATGATCAAAAAGGGCGTTTGGACAGAAAAGGATGAGATAGATTTTTGCACCGACTGCGCTCTTCGATCCTCAAGCACATACCGCGGATGGTGGCGATTTTGCAACCTGCCCGACGGATATAGCGCTAGTGAATGGCTGAATGGCGGCCAAAGCCACCAGGAGTTGATTGATCCTCATATGGATCCCCTGGTAGCTGCGACCATCCTGCAAGAGCAGATATTCGATGATTGGAGGCAATCTGACTTTTGGGAGATAGAGTCGCACAACGTAGAAAGTATCAATGAAATCATAAGCTACTGGAAAAATGAGCGTGCAAAAGGCGAGGGCTATTACGGCGACGAAAACGAGCCCCCCCAAGAGAACTGGTTGAAATAGAAACATGCTTAATCCGTCGACACGTCCCAGTCAAGTGAGTGTACAGATCATATGGCTCCCGCTCTTTGCCCCTTGAAATTAAAGAGCTTATCGCACAAGGATAAACTCACTAATTAAGAAGGACATGAGATTTCGAAATTTGGGGAGAGCGTTCCTTTGGTCAATGGCTTCATGCCCCCCTTTTTTCTAACGACTCTGTGGACTGGCCAAGGGCGACCTCACTCTGCAGCTAGTGTAGTAACCCTCGCGAGGTATGGGACCAAATGGCTTTGATACACCGATGAACCTCGCTCACAATCCCTACATTGCCGGTGCTGGCTTGCCCCCTCCGATACTGGCGGGACGAGACGCGTTGCGTAATACGGTGCGGGTTGCGATCGCTCGACTTCGTGTTGGGCGATCTGCGAAGAGCGTGCTGATGGTCGGCGTGCGCGGCGTGGGTAAAACTGTATTGCTGCAGCAAATGCGGCTCGACGCGGAAAGGGAAGGCGTTTACACCCTTCAGCTTACGAGCCATGAAACATTATCAACGCCCGTCGTATTGGCTATTCAGCTGCGTGAGTTCTTGCGGTGCGTCAGTTGCATCTCCGCTCCGACAGCCATCGAGCAAGGCGTCTGTCACCAAACTGCGTATTCCGCATCGACTCTCAAGGGAGCGCTTACTAGCATACAAGTTGATTCCAGCTCTGAGGCAGAGGGGGAACCTCCCAGCAATGGAGGGCGATTGGAGGATCTAAGCACGACCCTCGAGTGCGCCGGGCTGGCAGCAAAGTCGAGAGGAACTGCATTAGTGATCTTTATCGACGACGCTCATAATCTTGAGAAGAGTCAATTGGGCACGCTTATTTCGGCCTTGCAACGATGTTCACTATCGCGCCTGCCAGTGATGCTCGTCGGCGCCGGCCTAGCCCCCCTTCGTGAGCTTGCGGGCGATGCTAAGGCGTACGCCGAGCGATTGTTTTATTTTCCGGGCATTGAACTCCTCTCTGGGAAGGATGCTGCTCAAGCCATTACTCAGCCCGCTGGTAATGAGGGCATAACCTTCGAGACAGCAGCTGTCGACCTCATCGTGGAAAAGACCAGAGGGCATCCGTACATTATCCAGGAGTGGTGCAAGCAAGCATGGGGTGTGGCGTGCGATGACACGATCACGGTTACTGTCTTACAAAACGTATTGAGGTCGACTTTAGCATCCCTGGATGAAGGATTTTTTCGGATCTGCTTTGACCTCCTTAATGCGAGGGAAAAACAGTACCTTCAGGCCATGGCTGATATTTGCCCGGAAAAAAATCGTACGGGAAAGATTTCCGATCGAATGGGAAATAATAGAGTCAAAGCGGTCGCATCAGTTCGCCGCAGCTTGATCGCGAAAGGGCTTATCTCTGGCCCAAGTCATGGTGATACGGTTTTCGCAATACCTTTTTTTGACGGATTTATAAAGCGATCAATGGGTACTCAACAGGAAGGGCGTTGAGTCACTATGCGGTGTCGAGTACCGCCCAACCCAGCATCTGAGCTGGGGCATTTGATAGGCCAATCGCCGTGTTACGAATGTAAAAAAGCCCACTATCAAAGTGAGCTTTTCTTGGGTCTCCGGGTGGAGGCTTCACGCCCGCGAATCCCAGAGCAAGTAGTCGTACGTTATTGCTCGAGGCTTGCCTTGTCAACACTTTTGGCAATGCGAGAATCCATGTTTGCATAATCAATTTCCTTGAAGAGTAAGCGCCACCTTCAATTTCTCTTGGTGGAGATTTCTCCCAATTCAAATGATACAGCTCACATTTCTGATGAACACCCAGGTTATTGCGTTTGCCGGAGTGATGCCTGCACCGTACGACTTAATACGTTAAACGTATCGTATTTGCAGTATCCAAAAAACAAACTCGGATAACATTCAATTATCAGACCTAATATACGCGGAGATCAGCGATGGCAGTAGGAGTACCGGAAGACGAGGTGTTTGCCGCGGCGGATACGGTGCTAGCCCGTGGTGAGCGGCCAACGGTGGAGCGCGTGCGTCTGGAATTGGGTCGAGGTAGTCCGGCGCGAGTTGGCGGGTTGCTGGATGTTTGGTGGGCGCGTTTGGCCGAACGCCTGAACGGAGAAAAGCGACTGCCGGCGTTATTTAGTGAGGTGTCCCGAGCCTTCGTTGCCGTATGGCAGCAAGCGATTCACTTAGCGCAAGTATGACCGAACAAGCGTTGGCTCAGCAGCGCGAAGTACTGGAGGCCGAGCGTGAACGACTGGCGACGGTCGAGGATCAAGTGCGTCAGGATTTAGCAAAGGGGCGCCAACAGGTCACAGAGGCCGTGACCAAGCGTCAGGCGGCCGAATCGCGGTTAGCTGACCTGGATCTGCTGCTGGTACAGCGGCAGACGCAGATTGAGGAGCTGCAACAGCAGCGTGACGTGTTGTTGTGCGAGCGGCTTGATACCCAACGGCAAAACCAGGCACTTCAGCAGGATTTCGAGGCGTTACGACAGAAGCATGAACAGGAGCGAACAGCTCAGGACAGTTATCTGCGTGGGGTTGAGGATCGCGCCCATCGCGAGATCGATCGCGCCCGAGAGGAGGGGAAGGCCGCAGTAAACCAGTTGAAGGCCGCCAGCCGAAAGCATGACGACCTGCAACGAAAGCTGGAGTTGGCCCAGCGCGAACTAAGCCAAGCACAGCAGCATGCCGCGGCGCAGCTAGCCCGGGCTGAAACCCTTGACCAGCAATTGACTCAGACTCGTCAGATTCCCGAGACCAGGCGTAAGCCAAGATCCCGAAAAAAACCGGTATCAACTACAAAAAACTAATAACACTTCCGCTAATGCCAGCAAAGATGCTTGGTCTAATCTCTTCTGGTAAACAGGAATTGACCTTTCAGACCTATCATTCAAGGACGATACAAATGCCAAGTAACTTGGATTCCAATATCGCCACTGCCGATGCGCTGACGCTGCTGCTGCACAACCAGCATGCGCTCGGTGCGGCTATCGAAGAGATCACTCATTGGATTTCAGGGGATGGCGCAGACATTGCCGCTGATAACGCCGTCGCTGCTTTGGGGGCACTGGATGCAAACGCAAAAGCGATAACAGATGCGATCATGCGATTACGGCTATGCTAGGAATCGTTGAGGCCGTCATCAATCGGCCAAAATGCGGCCATTCTCAAACGGCCGTTTTCGGCCAAAAGCAGACCTTGGTGGAAGGCCCGCTCAGACAAAGTGGCTCGCTCATATAGACTCACTGTGAGACCCGGAAGCGTCTACGCAACTCGGGCGATTCAATCCTAAGAAGCAGGTCTCACAGGATTTCGACCTCGCTCTCCTTAAGCCAGCCAGCAGCAACAACGTTTTGCTTGGCGAGTGCAGGCTGGGGTGTGTATACGACAATCGCCAGGCTCTTTTCAGCCCGACTACATGTCACGTAAAGCAGCCTACGCGTACGTGCTAGTGCGTTGTCCTTGCCGTCACGCTCGTTGTCCCGGTCAGTCTTTGTTGGTTCTTTTACACCCAGCAATTTGTCGTAGCTGAATAAGAAGCCGCCTGCCTCCTCATCGTTGATGACAACCATGACTCGTGGAAACTCCAGCCCCTTCACCCCTTGATGTGTGCCGTAGGCTGAAAGGCCATCCGCGTAACTCGCAAAGGCTGCCAGCTCCGAAAATGGACGCTCCAGAAATTGCTGGTAGGCGTAGTTGGTCATCGCGTTCGTATCTTCAGGATCTGGAGCCTCACCAGGAGCTCCTAACACCATTGCCCCAACCAGGTTTTCAGGGACATCAAGCAGTTGAGTTTGCAGCAGAAGCGTTGCGACCTCGCTCAGTGTTGGATCGCTTCTTTCGTAAAGAGAGAGCAGAGCTCGTGTCGCGTTCTCTACGCGCTGTATGTGGGCCGATTGATCTCCTGTTGATTGCATAACATCCTTGCTCAGCAAGGGAGAACGAGAGCGTACGGCTTCAAGCAGGAGGAAGGGATCATTCTTAGCGTTGAGGATGGGAAGAACGCCTTCGCTGAAAACGCGAAGTGCAGGCAGGGTTCCATCCAGCAAGCCTGTTTGAAGGTGCTCAACCGCATGTAAGGGCGTGAACAGTTTCTCGAACCCCATTCGCCGTCCAGCCATCTTATGTTCGAGGATCAAGGTCTTCCGGCCTTCAGGGCCGGTAGCCCATTCTCCGTCGCCGGTGAGTGCAGCCATTGAATGAGCGATTCCTTCCTCAAGATTCGGTGCCTGTTGGTTTTCGCTAATGCAGTACATGCGCACTAAACCTTCAATGGCATCAGGCATGGGGGTCTGCTGATGGGTGTCTGCAGTGCTTCGAATCACGTTGATAAGTTCTACAACCCTACGAGGGCAGCGGCGATTAACGACCTTTTCAGGTTTCAGCCAGTCACCCGGTATCGCTTTATCAAGGCGCGTTACTCCATGGCCGTAAATCTGTTGCATAGTGTCGCCCAGCAGCCCCAAGCAGAAGCGAGTCTTCGCCAATTGCTGGACTTTCAGAAAAGCCTCCATTACTGGGGCGTGGGTATCCTGACTTTCGTCGATCAATACAACTGGGTAACGGTCTACGAGAACATCCAGCAACGGGCGTTCAGAAACGAATGCCGCAGTTAACTTGATGACTTCATCGTGATTGAGTGCTTGTCGCTCTCTGTTGTCGCCAGTGGGGCTGTAGATGAACTTCGTAATCTCGTCGAGATTCTCAAGTCTGCGTATCTTGCTTTGTAGCTTCCGTCTGTTTGCTCGAGAGGTTTTGTTGTCGCCTCTCGAGCGTGCTAGCTCACCCTCGATCTTTTCGATGTCTTGGGGAAGTTTGATCCTTAGCCACTCTCTGATCTCGTTGTCGAATCCTTGGATTAAGCACCATGCGAACGCGTGAATAGTCGAGACTTCCACTAGTGGGTCAAACTCTAACCTCCGAAGAATCTCGTCGCAGGCTGCGTTTGTGTAAGTGATCACCGCAATGCGCCGGCCTTCGAACGTCAGGCGTTCTCGCTCGCGACTTTTGAGTTCGCGGATAGCCTCGACGAGTGAATGGGTTTTTCCTGAGCCAGCACCTGCGTAAAGAAAAAAACTCTTTGGGTCTGCCAGATTCAGGCAAGCCTGCATAATGGTGTCGGCATCTGCAGCAGCTGCTTCGCTCATGGCGTCACCTCCGCGCCCTCGGGCGGAATTACCAGCAGCTCTTTTTGTTTGCTTCGCAATTTGGACTCAAGCCAGTTGAGGCCGTCACTGATGTATACAGGGATTTCGAGGTTGGAAAAGTTTTTATCCCCCAACACGAGCAGGACAAACTCTGCCTTCTTTCCTTCGCGTAGTTCGTTGAAAAACCCTTTCCCGACGGCTTCAGATGTTTGCGATTCATTTAAAACTTTGAAGAAAGCCTTCATCAGACCAGTGCTCCCTGTCTTTTCCGCAAAGTGACGGACGTTGCTAAGCACAAAGCTGTCTTCAAAGGTATTTGGAAGAACTTGTATTGCTTCACCAGTAGCGGGAAGGTGGGTGGAAATAGGAGTTTGATAGGCAACGCGTACCGAGTACAGGTCGTCGATTTGGTGCTCTTTTTTGTTCGCTGGCAGCTCAAGAAGTTCATCCACTGTGGTGCCCAGATGCATCAGCTTCATCCAGCTCCGCAATGTCGGATTGTTCGTAATCTGATCTGCGTTTCTTTGCACCGGTACTGCAGCTTTGTTTAGCCCTGCATCGAGGTCTGTAATAACCAGTGTGAGGATGCCCAGGGCGTCAATTAAAGGCCTTAGCCGGTGCGCGTGGCTGCCACCGATATCGAGGGTTGTGATGTAGCAGCGGTCAAGGAATGGAAACTTATTTCGCAAAAAATGCGGCAGCATCATTCGCTCTGCTGAACCCTCTACCAAGATGACGGCATCGGCGAAGAATATGTCTGCATGCTGTGCCCGCAGATATCTGGTTACGAACTCCTTCGTCTTTGTTCCCTCGCCGAACACGTTAGAGAGATTAGAAACCGTCGACACCGGTACACCGATGTCATACATCCCAGCTGGGAGTCGCCTGAAATACCTAAGGTTCTGGTACTCCACTTCATGTGTTACATGGCTGGAGTGCGTGCTCACCAAAAGCTGAGTTTTCAGATTTGGGTAGCGTTCAAGCAAAGCGTCTCGACAAAGAACTTGGTAGGCGTGCCGCACGAACACTTGTTGCACTTGAACATGAAGATGGGCTTCAGGCTCTTCAATAAGTACGAGGTGGATGGGCTCGACGCGGTCTATTACTTCCGTGCTGGCGGCCCTGGTTTTTCTCAGCCATTCGTCCCTGAAGCTCATCAGCCGGAAAATCATGGATATCAGGTTTTGATATCCCAACCCGTTAGCGGTCTCTGGCAAGTGAAGAGGAGGTGCTCCAGGGGCGCCCTGGATTGAATCCAACTCAAACAGGACGGCCGCTTCATGGTTCATGCCGTCAGTTGTTGCCAAGCGACTTGCGACTTTGATACGTGGGTCATTTCGGCCTGGGTAGCCCAATCCCTCGACCTCTCTAATAGCGGGTTCGAAGCTGCTACCTAGTTTCGTATCGAATGCCGACTGGGCTGCTTCTATCGCCCGCAAAGCTTCGAGATCTGAGATATCGGGGCTGTCACCTGGATCAAGGTGTCGGGAGTAATAGGATCTGAGCTGTTCCGAGAGTTTTCGAGCGCCACTGGGTCTAGTGCTATCGCCTTGATTGTCGTCCGAATGGTCGCCGAATCCCCGCTGTGCATTAATTTCATGGACTCGAATTAATCCGCTGAGAGGATTACTTTCCAAGGGCAGGGCAGTAGGGCTCAGTTGCTGCATTTGCGCCATTCGAGTCGACTTGTCAGGTTTCTCAAGTTGTTTTGGATCTAGGCGGTACCACCGAATCTTGAATTTATCTCCCAGTCGACGGTTCAAATAATCATGAAGGCTCTGCGGCCATAGTGTCAGCGGGCTACCAGGCGGGTCTTCCTTCCCTAGAGCGTCCTCAAGCTCTGCAACCCTCGCGCGCTCCTTGCGATAGTCCGTGTACAACGTATTCATATCATCTGGTTCAAGCAGAAAGCGCATTCCCACAAGCCCCCCGCGCCACTCAAAGCTGGGAATGAGATCGCGGATGAAGTGGAACTCTCCTTGATCTGCCGAGACCCAGATATCCAGACTGGGGAGCCAGTCGGCCCAGTCCTTGGCTGCAGGAATTTCAAAGTCTGCTGGCGGGTTTTCCCACTCCTTCCCCATCTCGTCCAGCTTGGCGAGATGACAAAGAGTCAGATCCTGGAGCCGAAAAGCAGAAGCCTTCGAAACCAAAAATCTCCGTAGTGCCAGCATGGCGGAGGATTTTCCGCTGTTGTTTGCACCTACGAGCAGTGTGGTCTCGTTAGCGAAGTCAATTCGCACAGAAAGCAGCTTTCGGAAGTTCGATATCTCTACGTGCTGGATGCGCATGGGTCGTCCTTGAAAGCCTGAGGAATATCAATTTGCTATCAATGTAGCTAGGTGCCTAAAACAATCAAGAGAGAAAACGGAGACAGATTCATTTTTGCAGCCCAGAAACGACTGATATTGGCCGAAAGCGGACTTGTGGAAACTTGCCCGTATCCAGTTTCAGAGGCTTCCCAACCTACGCTTTAACTCACCGGCCCCGGCTCCATCCACCCACTCAACCAATCCACTCCCAATACCAAAATCAGCGAAAAAATAAATTCGTGTCCATTTTGATTATTTCCGGAAGGCTCGATCCCTGAAACCGTCTGCATGGTGGTTTGCTCATGAGCTTGACCTACTCAACGCCGTTCGTCAGCTGGATCCAAATCTGACGGCGAGATGGTTGAATGTCCTACATATTGTGGTTATTTTTGCTTCTAGCACAATATGTGGTGGTGGCGAAATGGATCGAGAATACATCCAAGAAGCAGCGCATTGGGTTCACGAAGGCCTTTGGGCACACAAGGAAGCTCTGTGGCCTGGCGGACAACCTCCACTATTAAGCATGCTCGATCCCGCAGTTGCGGCTTCACTGTTGGGACTGACGTATCTGGAGCTCCCGACCCTTGGTTCCACAAGATTTGCTCCACAAGGTCAGAAATTCCAAGCAGCTGGGATATTTGATCGGCGCTCCGGAAAAATCGCAGTCTCTACCGAATTCCCATTACATGAACGCCGTTTCACAGCAGCTCATGAGATAGGCCATTTCCTGCTTCATGAGCAAGAAATTATGCATAGGGACCGGCCGATAGGCGGCTATCACTCACTATCGACCAAACCTCTGATTGAGCGCGAAGCGGATTATTTCGCAGCGTGTTTCCTTATGCCCCCTAAGCTTGTGATTGCTCGGTTTGAAACCCAATTTGGATGCAAGGGGCAGTTTCATTTTAACGACGTCAGTTGTTTTCACCTGAACGCTAACGATCCAAATTCCCTTCTTTATGCCTCGCAAAATTCACTCGACCGAGAAATAGCTTTGGCTCGCTGTACCAGATTCAACGGCAAGGCAATCAATTCTTTGGCTCAGCAATTCAGAGTATCTGACAGTGCCATGGCGGTTCGAATCAAGGAATTGAATTTGGTGCGCTGGCCATAGAATTAAGAAACCAACCTTGGTAGGAGGGCAAAGGGGAAATTTACTTTATGAGAAATTGATAAGTGCAAAAACCACAATCAATATCAACGTTTAGGAGAAAGCTTATGGCGCTTAAACCAGGCCCAAAACCAATCGCTAAATCCACCGGTGAAGTTGACAAGCGTCGTCGTGATAATAAAGACACGCAAGGAAACAATCCCGACTTGAAACCTAGCAAATCTTCAAAAAAATAAGTTGTCGCTGGCAGAAGCTACTGTAACGGTAGCTTTTGTCATTGAAAAAGGAGACTTATTTATTTCTCAGAAAAAAGCAGTCCCCAGTCTCAAGAGAAGATAAGTCCCAACCAGAATAGGGGGCGTCTAGGTTTTTGGACGCAATCAGGGTCGTATAACCGGACCCAAGGGTTCGTGTGTTCAGTAATTCGGGCTCATGAAATCGCATCTCACTTTCAAGAGTTTGTCGAATCGAGCACGGTGGGTTTTGTACCCAACGCTAGTGCTTGCCTTGCTCAACTTTTTCACCTTCGTAGCGGTCAGCCAGTATCTTTGGGGGCGATGCGCTCAACGGATATATTCAGACGGGAAAATATTTTGTGTGTGCTCATGGAAGCTGCGTCCACGTATCGCCAGAAATTTGGCAATACAGCTACTGGCATGCAGTGACCGCAATGGGAGGCATCCAGTTTTCGATTGCGGAGGTCGCTCTCTTCGTTAACACAGGTGACATCACAATTGACTGGAATGCGCCCTAATCATTCATCCAGTTGGACGGCTTACCATCCGCTTAATTCTAGCGTTGAACGTCTATTTCTAGCCGAAAGCTGCGGCTCACGGACGGCCGCTTTTGGCCGAAAGCTGCCTCAGAAATAGTCCAGCCCCGCGCAGGGCTTTTTTAATATGCCAGTCATAGATCCTCGCGGAGCGCACCACAGACTCTTGCCCGTTCGGACATCTTGAAGCACTCTTCTGCCACTGATGTTTTTAATGGGAAATTGATATGAACCAAACCTATTTGCAGGGGCGCTGGGGGGTATTCAAGAACCCTGCAGCGCAAGAGCCTATTGGGATTTTGATCGATGGAACGGGGGTGCCTATCGCTCCAGGAGGGCCGATTTTCAGGTTGGCGGGCGATCATCTGGTAGACCCGCAAGGGGTGAGGGGACCGCTCGCACCATTCCGGACAGTGGAATGGATAGTTAACCATGGTCAGAATGACCAGACCTATGTACTGAAGCAGATTGGTTAGTTAGCCCGTACAAACCCATCCCCGTGCTGGGTTTTTTGCCTCTGGCGCTAGTGCCTCTGTGTTCGGGCTGTTACGTAGAGGGCTTCTCGGCAGTGGCCGGCAGACATAAGGAGCATCAACAATGAAGGTGAAGGATCTCATAGAGCAGTTACAAAAGCTGGATCCGAATCTGCAGGTCCTTGCTGCTTGTGAGGATGAAGGCGTGGTAGTACCGGGCTATTTCGTGCGCCCCTTTGAAGTCACTGAAGTCTCTTCAGTCAGCGTCGAAATAGACTCGGACGACGAAGGTCGTCGCACCATGTGTGCAGTCCCAGTTGAGGATGGTCAGAAGTTTGCGGTCATCGAGATCACATCTGTTTTCTGATCCCGGACCTATGCAACTAAACCCAACAGCGATGAGGTCGCCGCCGGTTACTCGGGCGGCAACATGGTCGCGATGATGATGGAGAGCGGTGCTCAGCTCTTGCGCGGCAGGCGCGGGAGCAGGGTGCCGCTGGAGGCCTCCCTGGACATCGAGCGCATCGTCAAGAAACGCCTTGATCCCGAGTTGATGACGGTGGTCCAGGTGCATTACTTCCAGCCTGATGCGCCTCTGACTGCGCGTCTGGCTGAGAGTGGCTGCACACGCAACCTCTACTACCAGCGCCTGCATGACGCTCACATCGTGGTTGAGCACTTCCTCCTGATGGAAGCGGCTTGATCGTGGGCATTACTCTGGCTCACGCCGTCCCACTGGCCTGCCTCCGTCCCACTGCTTTTTGCGGTGGTAGGACGGGCGCAGGCCCCGTCGTTCTTGGGCTGTCCCACCGTCCCACCTTTTTCATGCCTCCCGCCCGTGTATGCGTAGCGGGCATCAATGCGCGTGTTCACGCGCACGCGTGTTTTTAAATATTCTCTCTATACACGAGAAAAGAGAGATAAAAGTAGGACGGTGGGGCAAAGCCCCAATCTGCGGGGCTTTCAGACGTCCCACCTTGTTTTAGAAAGGTGGGACGTATGGGACGCCAGAAAAGCAAAAGACAGCCGGGATAGATATTCACCGACATTCGCCAGCCGTTCACCGGAAGGCATTAAAACGGTCTTGCTGCCACCAGAATCGACCTGTAAAAAGGGGCTATCTTCGATGGGTGCGACCGCAAAGCGCGGCAGGCCACCCACCACCTGACCCGGCCATTGCGCCGGGTCTTTTTGTTTAAGGGGCAGGGCGATGACGAACGAGCAACAGGCACTGGCATAGATGCCGATCTGGTTGGTGATTGCGCTGTCCCTGGTTGGTGGTGTGTCCGGCGAGATGTGGCGCGCTGACAAGGATGGGGCGCGAGGCTGGTCGTTACTGCGCCGGCTAGCACTTCGGTCCGGTGCCTGCATCGTTTGCGGCGTGTCGGCGATGATGTTGTTGTTCGGCGCGGGCCTGTCGATCTGGACAGCGGGTGCGCTGGGTTGCCTGACCGCGATGGCCGGCGCGGATGTCGCCATCGGCTTGTACGAGCGCTGGGTGGCCAAGCGGCTGGACCTGAGCGAGGCCGAGCCGAAGGTATGAGTCGGGCAGGCCGGGCAGGGCGCAGATTTCACGGGTCCTCCCCGAGGGCCGCCCCCTACACGGGTTATCGAACTCGCGGATTCTCTCTAGCTGAAACGTACGCAGGGATGTCCGTCTTTCGAAGTGGCATGGGCTTCACAGTCGGATGCAGAGCTGGCTGACTGGCCGACGTAAGTGAGGTGAGTAGGAGAAGTTTCCCACATGATTTTAGGAACAGTCTGATAGGAAGAATTTCTGCCTTCCATGAAAGTCGGGGGTTAAGCGATCGCTAACTCGCATGACGAAGGACAAGCATATGAAGCCTCTGCGTGACATTCAGAATTTACAGCTGAGACTGGTTGAGTCCGCGTCGGTAAATGAAAACTGCGCTGCTGACCTGTTGAGCATCCTCCGCAAACTCACCGCTGCTGAGGCCAACAGCGTCGTCGAAATTATCGGCTTGCTACAACATGAGGCTGCAATGCTTTACGAACTGTCCAAAGACTTAACGATTCAACGTTATGCGGCAATTTTCGATAAGACAGCCTTTTGGCCAACGAAACACTTGCCGACAGCGTCCTCTGCTTTCGCTGGGACTGCCAAAAAACGTCGGGGACCCTGAGGACTTTCAAAGGACACGGGGTCGGAAACCCGCGGGATCTTGTTAGTGGGAAGCCCGCCAGCTTACTGAAATTTCAATCCACTGAAATCTTGAAAGGATTCATTGAAAAGCCGCTGAAAAGGAGGGCTTATGACCGCAGCCACGTACCTGTCCAAGAGCGCCTTCGCCGCGCACATCGGCCGGTCACCGAGTTACATCACCTGGCTCAAGGAGAACGGTCGACTGGTGCTGTCGCCCAATGGCAAGCAGGTCGACGTATTGGCCACCGAAGCGTTGATCCGCGACACCGCCGACCCGAGCAAGGCGGCCGTCGCCGCTCGCCACCAACAGGAGCGGCTTCAGCGTGATGTTTACAGCCACGTCGCAGCCCAATCCGAGCCGACTAACATGGCTGCGCCGCCACCCGCTGATCCTGCTCATGGGCAGACTCCAGACTTTCAGAAAGCACGAGCGCATCGAGAGCATTACCTGGCGCGCATGGCAGAGATGGAGTTTCGCAAGGCACAGGGTGAGCTGGTGGAAATCAGCTTTGTGCAGAAGGCCGCGTATGAAACGGCTCGGTCTCTCAATCATTCGCTGATGAGCTTGTCGCCGCAATTAGCACCGCAGCTCGCAGCCCTGTCGGATCCATGGGAGGTGGAGCGGCAGCTCACTGCCGCATTGCGTGAGCGGCTTAACGAAGCGGCTCAAGTTTCCAGTGACGACTATGGCGTTACGCTGCAGCAGTGCTGAATCATACGCGCTGAGCACCGGCAAACATTAAAGGTCTGCGATGATGAGGTTAAAGAATGGGTAGATTTTTTAGTTAAGGCGACGCTGGACTTACTCGGCTGATGCAAGTCAACCTATGTTGAGACCCAGCAACGCTTGCTCAAGCGTATCAATGGCCGCCCCCAGCTGGTTAACCAGCTCGCTAAGATGGGCCAAGGAAACGTTTGGATCAATGCACGCCACTTCAAGCCTGCGGCAACATTGAGCCAGGTGCTCGCCTTTTACTACTCGCGCTGCGCCATTGATGCGATGAGCGAGTTCCGCAAGTTTTTCGATCTCGCCCTCTTGCAGCAACGCAAGCATCAGTTGGCAGTCCTTGCGATTGCTCTTGATCAACTCATCGAGGATCAACCGGACCTTGAGGGGGTCGCTGCTGATCAGCAACTCCAGTGGGCCAAGATCAACCAGTTGCACCGAGTCCGAAGCTTCGGGCAGTTGCGCCTCCGTGGGTAGATCGAAGTCGTCGGCCTGATGGTGCATCAGCAAGTGCGAATCGAGTTCATCGATACCCATTGGCTTGATCAGGCAGTCGGTCATACCTGCGCGAATGCACAGTTCAATTTCTTCGGGCTGGGCATCAGCGGTAAGGCCGATGATCACAGTAGCGTCCAGTGCGTTTTGCAGTTCCTCTCGCCGAATGGTTCTGGCTAGTTCTGCGCCGTTCATGACTGGCATCTGGCAATCGGTGATGACGATATCGAACGGGAGCGAACTCCAGTACTCATAGGCCTGCTGACCATTCTCGGCCTCGGTCACTTCATGGCCTAGATACTGCAGCTGTTGAGACAACACCTGGCGATTGACTTGATGATCGTCGACTACCAATACCTGCAAGCTGTAACGCTGCTTCGGCTGCGGTGGCACCAGCAAGGGGGGCATGAGCGATTCAAGGACTTGTACACGTAACTCGATGTTGATCTGCGTACCGCGGCCCAACGTGCTGCTCATGTGCAATTGGCCGCCCATCATTTCGCATAGCGAGCGACAGATAAACAGACCAAGCCCGGTGCCTTCGGTGTGCGGCATATTGCGTTGCACTTGCGCGAAAGGGCGAAACAATTGCTGCTGATCGGCAGTACTGATACCAACGCCGGTGTCTTCAACGCTAAGACTGATGTGCAGCCTATTGCTATCGATGAAAGCGCCCACGATGCTGATCGTGACCGTCCCTTCCTCGGTAAATTTGATCGCATTGCTGATCAGGTTGGAGAGGATCTGCTTGAAGCGCAGGGCATCGACCAGCACATCGCAGTTCAGACTCGCATCGATCTCCAGAATCAAACGCAGGCGTTTCTGTCGGGCCAGCCCTTCGAACACACGCACCACTGATTCGATCAGCTCGCGCAAATTGGCGCGATTCGGTGACAGACTCAAGCGCCCCGATTCGATGCGGGCAATGTCGAGGATATCGCCGATCAAACCCAACAAGCTTTTTGCCGACGTGTGCGCTATTTCAATACTGGCGCGGTCGATGGGATGGTTGTTGGCGCGTTTGAGTGCCAATTCCAGAATGCCGATCACCGCATTCATCGGCGTGCGGATTTCATGGCTCATAGTGGCCAGGAAACGGGTTTTTGCCCTGCTGGCGCAATCAGCCTGACTCTTGGCTTCCTGCAATTGCAGCACCATTTGGTGGTGTTCAGTGATATCCAGCCAACCACAAATAATGCCTTTGATTGCACCTTGGGAGTCATGGAAAGGCTGTACCCAATGGCTGATGGATATCGCCCTGCCTTGCAGCTCAATGATCTGGGTCGACTCGATGGTCTGACCGTCGAGCAGCGCTTGCTGGTAATTGTCGAGGAGCTGGGACGGGCTTTTGAAGTTGGCGGCAGGCAACTCGTTCAGTGTCTTGCCCAACACTTGTTTTTTGTCCAAGCCGACACTTCTCAGGAAACTGCGGTTACACGACAGGATGAAACCATCGATACCACAAACATGCAGCGGTGGCGGCATGCAGTCGGTCAACGCTTCGACGAACTGCAGTTGGTCATTGAGCATGCGTTCAGCCCTGAGTCTGCCCTTGATCTGGCGGTGCAAAAAAAACACCCACAATAACGCCAACAACAAAAGCAACGCCGCCCCCAGGACGACCTGGCGGATCACCCGTTCGTAATCTATCCACGTTTGACCGCTCATTCCGGGGGGAGAGCGCCAACGGTTAGCGATCGCACTGAGTTCATCCGGAGCCAGGTTTAGCAGCACCTGGTCAATGATGGATTGGAGTTCTGCATCATCGCGACGCAAGGTGAAGTTGACGGTGCTGGGGCCTAAATCAAGTACATGGTTGATGATCAATTCGTCGCGGAACAGTCGTTCGATGTAGTACCGCGCTGCGGGCAATGCAATGACGGCGGCATCGGCCTTGTCTTCGTAGAGCAGGTTCATTGAGTCCAGCGTGCCACCGGCTTCGATCACGATGGCCTTGGGGAATTTTTTGCGCAATTGCGGTATTGCGACATGCCCGCTAGGGATGGCGACGCGCTTGCCAGCCAGGTTTTCCAGTTTACCTCGTTGATCATCTTTGCTCAGCAACACGAAGGGACCGTTGATCACCGGTGTGGAAAAGCGCAGATACTCTTCTCGTTCAGGGCTGGCCGTCATCAACGCCAGATCGGCTTCGCCCTTGTGCAAGGCTTGAATGATCTGTGGGTAGCCGCCGCTACGCGAAATCACTTGAAACTGCAGTCCGGTACTGAGGGTTATCACGTCAAGCAGATCAGCCACACCCCCGGAAAATACACCGTTGGCATCGAAATAAGCACCTGGGGCCATGTCGTCATTGATGACCAGTCGAACCACCGGATGACGCTCGATCCAGCGCATTTGTTGCATTGTCAGGCCGATGGGTTCTTCGTCGGGAATGAAACTGTTGCCGACCCAGCGCTTGGCCAACGTGTTCAGTCGATCGCTGCCGATGGTGTCAATGGCGACATTGAGCAGGCGCTGCAATCGTGTATTGTCCGCGCGCATGGCATAGCTGTAGCCGCTGAAAGAAAGATCGCTGAAGCGTTCAAAACGTATGTAGCCATAGAACGACCGGTTGATCTGGTAGTAGGCGCTGAACAGGTTGCCGACATAGACATCGGCCTGACCGAACGCGGTCGCCGCGATGGCCTGTTCATGACTGGTATACACCTGCAATTCAGCTTTCGGGTAGCGATGTTGCAACGCTTGCAGATGCTCGCCGGTGACCGCCACCTGCATGCCGACCAGGTCGGTTGGCAATTCGCGTAATTCTCCGTTGCGCTTGAACACCGCTAGCCGGTCACGCGCGTAGGGATTGCTGAAAACAAGATTGCGGTTCGACTCGTAGCTGCCATGACGGGTTATGACATCGATGCTGCCTGCTTCCAGTGCCTGCTCAGCGGCTAGAGCACTGGCGAAGGGTACAATTTTGATTTTGAGCACCAGCAGTTGTGCCACTAATGCCGCGACGTCAGCGCTTATACCTTCATATTGATTGCTCTCGGCATTGACCGAAAACGGCGCCGGTTCGTCAGGCGATACACCGATCTTGAGCTCGGCTTTGTGGCGCAGCCAACGCCAGTCCTGAGTGGAAATGCCGATGTCTTGACGATCAATGTGCGTCTGGCTGGTCAGCAGATGGGGCGCGAACGACGGTAGTGCAGCCTGTGCGAGCGTGTTTGATGACAACGTGCACAAGATCAGCCAGAGAAGGCGTAAGTACATTGGGAAGCGGCCGAGTGAATCTGAGGGGACTGGAGCCAGTCGTATGCAGGAGGGGCCTGTGTGCGCGCTTCGCGATACAGCAGAGCCGTCATGGCTGACTGGATTATAGTTCAAAGCCTTTGCCTTTATTCAGTGCTTCTGCATTAGCGATCAGAAGGGTCCGACAGTAGTCGATGAAGTGATTTTGCGGCATGGGGCGGGCAAACAGATATCCTTGCGCAGTGGTACAACCCAGCCCGATCAGGCGATTGCGTTGCTCGGTGGTTTCAACGCCCTCTATGACCAGCGAGATGTCCAGTGCCTGCGCCAGTGCAACCGAACAACTGATGATCGCCGCACTCCTGGGCTGGCTTTGCATCTTGCTGACGAACGCGCGATCCAGTTTTATCTCGCTGAACGGCAACTCGCTGAGCCGATCCAGCGATGAATAGCCCGCGCCAAAATCATCCATGGCCAAGCCGCAGCCGAGGATACGCAACCGGACAAGGTTTTCCAGGCTGTTGGCTGGCGCACTGAGCAGTCCCGATTCGGTGATCTCGAAGATGATGCAAGTGGCGGGCACGCGCGCGCGCTTGAGCATTCTGGGGATACGTTCAGTCAGAGTGCTGCACGCTAATTGGGCTGGATGCAGATTGAACGCCAGGCTGATTATCATGCCTTGCGCGCTCATTCGCTGATGCAGGGCCAAGCCCTGTTCGAACAAGTGCCAAAACATCCTGTCGATCAGGTTGTGCTGTTCCAGCACCGGTAAAAAATGTGCCGGCGCCAGGACGCCCCATTCTGGGTGCACCCAGCGCGCGAGTACTTCTGCACCAACAAGTACTTCGCCCTGCAAGGTCACCTTGGGTTGGTAATAGGCTTCGAATTCGCCGTTGTCCAGGCCTTGCAGCACTGCGTTCAAGGACGGCATTTCAGTCGATGACAACAACTTTGGCTCGACTTTGCATAGCATCTGGTAACGGTTGACCAGTTGGCTGAACCCGCCAATGTTGAAAGGTTTGCCGAGGTCCCCGAGAAAGGTCAAACCAAGGCAATGGATCATCAGTACCGTAGCCTGGCGCAGGACGGGATCCAGCCCACTGCAAAGGACCACCGCACGCACCTTCCCACTGCTGGTGGCATGTCGCAGGAAGGCCAGGCCATCCATGCCGGCCATCTTGAGGTCGCACAGCAGAATATCCACCTGTTCGCAGCCCTCCAGGGTCGCGACTGCCTCTTTGCCGTCAGCGGCTTGCAGAACCGTCCCCGGCAACAGCTTTTCAAGCGCGGTCACGGTAACCAGCCGCTGGAACGGCTCGTCCTCCAGCACCAGAACTGTCAAGTCTCGCATCGCACATCTACACCGAGGGGAGGGGGCAACGAGTGTGCTGGCGAGTTTTCGGTGTCCAAATGGGAAATTTCCGATACTTCTTGGGAAATTTCCCAAGATCATCTTCTTCAAGTCTTACAGATCGGTCCTGTTGACTAAAAGTGTTAGCCTTCCTGTTCCCTGCTTCACTGTTCAGTCGCAAGCGCGTTCAAGAGGTTCAACAATGCATAGCGTTCTCGTAGTTGACGATCACCCGGTGATCCTCCTTGCCGTCAGGATCCTGTTAGAGAAGCACGGCATGCGCGTGGTGGGAGAGGCAAACAACGGGGTCGATGCAGTTCAGATGGTGCGTGAGCTGACACCGCAAGTAGTGATTCTCGATATTGGCATTCCCAGGCTCGACGGTTTTAGCGTGATTACCCGGATCAAGGCATTGAATGTGCGTAGCGAGATCCTGATTCTGACCTCTAAACCCGCCGATGCGGTATGCCGACGCTGCATCCAGCTCGGAGCCCGCGGTTTTGTGAATAAGGAAGAAGGGCTGGACAAACTGGTCACGGCCATCAAGGCAGTTGACGCGGGGTATACCTTTTTTCCTTCACTGGCCTCGGACAGTGTCAGTACCGAAGATCAACGGACTGAGCTCAAGCGAATTCAATCACTGACAGATCGCGAGCTGACAGTGCTACAACATCTGGCTCAGGGTTATTCCAATAAACAGATCAGCGAAAAGTTGTTTCTCAGCAATAAAACCATCAGTACTTACAAGACGCGTCTGCTGCAAAAACTCAGTGCGGCGTCACTGGTGGATCTGGCCGAGCTCGCGAAGCGTAATGCCCTGATCTCTTAACAATATGGTGAATAATGTAGGAATCTTCCGAGGGTGATGTCGGAAACGTCCTACTCATTTTTACATCTCATCCTTCTAAAGTTGTTGCAGCTCAACGGTGTATCGATACCGAGCTTCGAGAGAGCTCCGGTGAGCCCCTCAAGGACAACATCAATTTTAGGAGTATGAAATGAAAGTTAAAACTCTGGCCAGCGCAATGATGGCTATTACTGTTGCTGCAACGTCTGTCGTTGCCATGGCTGTGGATCAAGGTAAAGGTGTTATCACTTTCAAAGGCTCGATTATTGATGCGCCGTGCTCTATCGCTCAAGAATCGCAATATCAGACCATTGAAATGAACCAGGTCGCCAACGTCGCGCTGAAGAACGGTGGCAAATCCAGTCCGACGCCGTTCAAAATCGAACTACGTGGTTGCGACATGGGTTCGCTGAAGTCCGCAACCGCGACATTCACCGGTTCTCCGGCAAGCAACCCTGACTTGCTGGCGATCAAAGGTACTGCCCGTGGCGCAAGTCTGGCGATTGCCGACCACAATGGCCAGTTGATCAAGCTGGGCAGCGCGTCGCCTGCGCAAACGCTGTCCAACGGTGACACCTTCCTGTCCTATAGCGCTTACCTGCAGGGCGACACGCTGGCCGGTGTGGGCGAGGAGCCTGGTACCGCGTCTGAAATCACTCCGGGCGACTTCGAAACATTCGCAAACTTCACCCTCGCTTATCAATAACTCGCTCCGTTACTGAGAGGCCCTGGAGTGCCTGGCAGGTAGGCACTCCAGGGACGCTGGCGGAGGTATTGATGATTCGTTCGAGTATGCTTTTGCTGTCGCCGCCGTTGCTGTTTTGCGGTCTTTTCGCAGCGTCGCTTCATGCCGACGAGATGGCTGTTGGCGGCGCACTGAAAGGGCGTGTGCAGTTGTCAGGGAGTATCGTGGATACCGGCTGTGTCATGAGTGTGGGCAACGAAGGGCAGACAGTCGTCTTTCAACCCGCTGCGTTGCACGGTCTGATCCATGGCGATGCCTCGTTTCAGCGGCCATTGAATATTCTGCTCAGCGGCTGCAGCGCTTTGGATGACCAGGGTCATGCCAGTTCATTGCGAGCTTTGAAGTTAACATTCGAAGGCGACACCCGCGGACATTACTTCGATATCCACGGTGTGGCCCAAGGCGTGGCATTGCAAATAAAAGATAGTCACGGAAAAGTGATCACGCCAGGCATGCCGCTTGATAGTGCAACTCGCGCTGTCGACGCAATCGAGCTTAATTATTTCCTTGAGCTTGTGGGTAACGGAAGTTCACTGCAGGCGGGTAATTATCACGCCACGATAAAGCTGAGTATTCAACACTTTTAATTGGCTGAGGCGACTGCAGCTTAACCGATCAAGGATTGTATTCGCGTGGATCACCGTAAGGTATTGACCGCCACTATTTTGTATTGTTTGTCGACTTGGACAAGTGCGGCCCCGGAGTTTCAGTTCAATACTGACGTACTGGATCTCAAGGATCGTCAAAACCTGGATCTTGGAGTATTCGCTTCGGCGAACTTCATCATGCCGGGGGAATATACACTGATGGTTCATCTCAATCGCGATACGCTAGTTGAATTTCCGGTTACCTTTGTTACTGCCGATGACGATCCGAAAACCAGTCTTGCCTGCCTTTCTCCCGCGCTTGTGGCTGAGTTGGGCCTCAAAGCCCAGACGCTGAAAAATCTGACGTGGTGGCGTGAGGGTTCGTGTCTGCAACTCAGCAGTATTCCCGGCATGCAGGCCCGTGGTGATCTGGGGTCTTCCGGGCTTTACCTGAGTGTGCCGCAAGATCAGCTGGAATATACCGCCGCGAATTGGGACCCACCTTCACGCTGGGACAACGGTATCAGCGGGGCGATGTTTGATTACAACGTGAATGCCCAGACCACCGACCGCAAAGACGGTCGCAGCGACAGCTTGACGGGCAACGGTACGGTTGGTTTGAACCTGGATGCCTGGCGCCTGCGCGGCGACTGGCAATCGCAAATGCAGCGCAGCGCGGGTCAATCATCACAGCAGCAATTTGCCTGGAGCCGCTTTTATGCGTTGCGTCCGATACCGTCGCTGGGCTCAAGCCTGATCGTCGGCGAAGACTATCTGGACTCAAACCTGTTCGGCAGCTTTCGCTATACCGGAGCCAATCTGAGCAGCAACGACAACATGCTGCCGCCCAATCTTCGCGGATACGCCCCGGAGATCGCCGGCGTGGCCCGGACAAATGCTCGGGTGGTCATCAGCCAACAGGGAAGGGTGCTCTACAACACTCAGGTACCGCCTGGACCCTTCCGTATTCAGGACCTCAACGATGCGGTCAGTGGCCAATTGGATGTACACGTGGAAGAACAGGACGGCGGCGTTCAGGATTTCAAGGTGGATACCGCCAGCATTCCCTACCTGACGCGCCCAGGCTCCGTTCGTTACAAATTGGCCAGTGGCAAACCTTCCGACTGGGAGCATCAGCTGGACGGCCCGGTGTTCACAACCGGTGAGTTTTCCTGGGGGGTGAGCAATGGCTGGTCGCTTTATGGCGGCGGTCTCGGCGCCAAGGATTATGGCTCCCTTGCGCTGGGTGTCGGTCGTGACCTGATGAGCTTTGGTGCGTTGTCGGTGGACGTAACTCAGTCCCGTGCCAGCGTGCCGGTCAGCAGCAGTGCGTTGACCGGCAAATCTTACCGAATCAGCTATTCCAAGCGTTTCGATGAATACGACAGTCAGGTGACCTTCGCGGGCTATCGTTTTTCCGAAGAAAAATATATGAGCATGAATGAGTTCATTGAAGCCCGGCGCGGCGATCAGCCGCTGAACCGGAGCAAGAATATGTACACCACGACAGTCAGCAAACAGTTTCGCGATGCCGACCTTAGTGTCTATTTCAATTACAACCATCAAACCTACTGGGACAGTCGGGCGAGCGATCGCTTCAGCTTGTCAATGTCGCGTTATTTCGACGTGGGTGGTTTGAAAAATCTCAGCGTGTCGATGACCGCCTACAAAAACAAGTCGAATCGCGCCTCCGACGATGGCGCCTACCTCTCGATCAATATCCCCTGGGGCGGTACCGGATCCGTGAGCTATAGCGCATCGGTCAGCGGCGGCGAGAATACACACACCATGAGTTACTACGACAGTCTCGACGAGCGTAATCAATACATGCTCAGCGCGGGCAAGACATCAAACGGCGAAACCGCGAGTGGTTTTCTCTCCCATCAAGGGGATCTGGCCCAAGTGGTTGCCAGTGGCAGTTACCAGACGGGCGAATACACCTCGGCCGGTTTGTCGGTGCAAGGCGGTGCGACGATCACCGGCCAGGGCGCCGCTCTGCATCGCAACAGTGTGATGGGCGGCACTCGTTTGCTCGTCGACACCCAGGGCGTGGCAGGCGTGCCGGTCCGTGGGAATGGAGGCCTCACGCACACCAATAGTTTCGGTAAGGCGGTGGTCACCGACGTCAACAGCTATTACCGCAATCAGACCAGCATTGACCTGGATGCTTTGCCAGACGATGTGGAAGCGACTCAGTCGGTCATTCAGGCCACGCTCACAGAAGGTGCGATCGGTTATCGCCGCTTCGACGTTATTGCCGGCCACAAAGCCATGGTCACCATTCTGATGGCCGACCGGGATGCACCGCCGTTTGGCGCGACAGCCAAGAATAGCCGAGGTCAGGACACCGGAATTATCGGTGAAGAGGGTTCGACTTACCTGAGCGGCATGAAGCCCGGCGAAACCATGTCGTTGAATTGGGGCGGAAGCGCGCAATGCCGTTTCACCCTGCCCCAAAAGCTCGACTCACTCACATCACAACTGGAACTGCTGTGTCTGCCTCTTGGCGACTCCGACAAAGCGGCCACTTAGTTTTTGCCACGGGAAAAATCCATGATGATCTTCAAACGCTACAACCTGGTGGTGTTCGCTCTGCTTTGTGCGGGTTCAGCCCAAATGAGCCAGGCCGCCGTATCACTGGACCGCACCAGAGTGATATTTGCCGGCAGCGAAAAATCCGTAAGCCTGAGCATCAGTAACCAGAACACCCAGTTGCCTTATCTGGCGCAGGGCTGGATCGAAAACGAACAAGCGGAAAAAATCACCAGTCCGATGGTCGTGTTGCCACCCGTCCAGCGCCTGGAGCCTGGCGCCAGTAGTCAGGTGAAGATTCAGGGCTTGCCGGAGTTGAGCAAGCTGCCTCAAGACCGTGAATCGCTGTTCTATTTCAATTTGCGTGAAATTCCGCCACGCAGCGATAAACCGAACACTTTGCAAATCGCTTTGCAGACTCGAGTGAAGCTGTTTTATCGGCCTTTGGCGATTGCGCCCAAGGTGGGAGTGAGCGAAGTACCCTGGCAGGAAAAACTGACCTTGACTCGTCGCGGGGACAGCTATCAGGTCAACAACCCGACGCCTTTCTACATCACTGTGATCGAAGCAGCGCCTGACCTCAAGACTGAAAGCCCGGCGCAATTCAAGCCCTTCATGATCGCGCCCAAGTCTCAGCAAGACCTTGGTCTAGGCACCCGGGCACTGGGTGAAAAACCGGTGCTGACTTACGTCAATGACTACGGCGGTCGTCCGCGATTGCAGTTCAGCTGTGTGGCGGGAGCCTGTACGGCCAGCCCCGTCGTTAACAAAAAGTAACCTCGAGCCATGTTCTTTTCACTTGAGTCGACACCATGATCTCTGCAATCCGCGGCTGTCTGGCGGCATCGTTCTGCTGTGCAAACCTTTCAATCCCGGCGCTGGCTGCTGGCAATGATGTGCAGACGGCTGAGTTCCAGGTGGTCGGCAGCTTGCTGGAAAGCGCTTGTTATCTGGATACGAGCTCTCGTCATCAGACGCTGGATCTGGGCGACTTGAACACTGCCCATCTCGCCCGAATCGGCGACCAGGGCAAACCTGTGACGTTACAGCTGAAGCTGCGCGGTTGCGTGCGCAGTGAAGGAGGGCGGCGCGATGAGCGACTCGGTACGTTGCTCTGGAGTGCCAGTGAGCCGGTGGCCACGTTGAGCTTCAGCGCGGTAACCGACCCCGACACCCCGGAACTGATCAAAGTATGGGGCGCGGGTGGTTTCGGTCTGCGTATGCAGGACTTACAGGGGAACAACTTGGTTTTGGGGCGTACCGCTCCCGTGTGGTTTGTTTCTCCCGGCGAGAGCCAACTGACGTATTACATCCGTCCTGAGCGCACCGCCGCGCCACTGCGGCCGGGCATGTTTCGCGCCAGCCTCAATGTGAATCTGAGCTATGACTGACGATCGCATCATGGTGATTTTTAGGGTTGCAATGCTGGCGTTGGCGTTGGGTGCTGCCATGTCCGCCGATGCGTATGAAGCGACCGTCACAATCAGCGGCACTGTCTTGGCGAGCATTCCCTGCGTGATCAACAACGAGAAGCCTATCGTGGCGGCTTTTGGGGATGTGCAAATCGCCGATATTGATGGCGCGTATAAAACCATCACCCTTGATTACACCCTCGATTGCGCCAAGGCGGTGAAGAACGAAGTGCGCATGCAGGTGCGGGGCACCGAAACCTGGTTTTCCCCGGCCTTGTTGGCGGTACCGGGCAATAACGAGCTCGGAATTGCCTTTAAAAAAGAGGGTGCTGCGCTTGCGTTGAATACCTGGGCCAACTTTGATGCCGGCAAAAAACCGCTGTTGCAAGCGGTGCTGGCGAAAAGGTCACAAAGCAGTGAGATCGTCAATGGCGCTTTCTCTGCCAGTGCAACCATGGTGGTGGAGTATCGATGAACGCTCTTTTTCAAGTTCTGTTGGGGCTATCGTTCGCCATATTCTCCCTGGCGTGCGTCGCCGACAACATGCAATTCACTGGCACTTTATTGGCGAGACCTGTCTGTGCGGTGAGCGACAAGGGTCGGCGTATCGATGTCAGCTTTGGCAATCTTGCCGTCAGCCGAATTGATGGCGAGCGATACCTCAAGCCAATCCCGTATCAGATCAGCTGTCCCGGGGCCGTCATCGGCGCATCCTGGCGCATGCGCCTGACGCTAAAGGGCGTTCCTGCCGTATTCGAGCCCAAGGCACTGCAGTCTTCGGTGTCGGACCTTGGCATCAAGCTGATGCTGGGGGGGACCGAACTCATCCCTAACCAGCCTCGATACATTCAGGTCATCCCGACTGCCTTGCCCCTGCTCGAAGCGGTTCCTATCAAGCTTGCTGGCAGTGATCTACCCAGCATCGATTTCTATGCTTCGGCGCTGTTGTTGGCCGAGTTTTACTAGGACTCCCTATGCTCATGCGGACTGTATATCTGAGCTTTTGGTTTGTCGTCATTGTGTGGTTTCCATCGACTGCGTCAGCAGAAGACAACTTGTACTTCTCGGGTACGCTGGTGAACGAACCTTGTGTGCTTGCTATGGAAGACGAGTTGCTTGAACTGGATTTCAAAAATGTTATTGAAAAAGAGCTTTACCTGAATGGTCGTACGCGTGGACGGCCCATTACCTTGCATTTGCAAAATTGCCAATTGGGCACCGGTAAAAGCAAGGTGAAATTATCGTTTAACGGCCCGGAAAGCACTGAAACTCCGGGATTGTTAATGATTCAAAGCGCTGACGTTCATGGCTTGCTAGTGGGCCTGGAAACGCCGGGTGGCAAACCCTTGGTATTGAATAAAATTCACGACATGGGAGCCCTGATCAAAGGCGACAACCTGATATCCTTCAACGCTTACCTCCAAGGGGAGACTAAAGCAATGCAGAACAAAAGTATTGGTTTAGGTGTGTTTTACTCGATTATGAGTTTCACGGTCTCTTATGAGTAGCGTTGTAAGATTGTCGTCGTGGTTCAAATATCCATGATGTTTTTAAATTTGGTGCAATGGCTTGCGGGCATTGCAGTATCAGGCTGTTAATATGAAATATTTAATTGTTTTTGCGGTATTGTTCTTGGGATTTTCAACTCGGGCACACTCAACCCCAACGCTTGTCGTTACCTCAAGTCAAAATGAGGGGGTGGGTGTACGGTATTTCTATACAGTCAATAACTGGACGGTTCAAGACCCTGAGCGAACATACTGCGGAAACAGAGACTGGGGTAATGCATGCGTTGTTATAGAAACAGTAATGTTTGATTCTGTGCCTCAGTCAACCGCGAATATGGGAGCATGGAGAATCCCGTTTCAAACAGGTGATACTGTAACGATGGGGGATATACTCCTCAGGCTTAATGCTCAAGGTGTATTCAATATACCTTGGCGTACCTCGGTGCTCGTCGACGGTTATAGTTATAATCCGGTATGTATAAAGTTACAAATTGCGACCGGTTCGATAACTGAACCTTTTACAGCATGCGCGCCATTGAAAGCACCGCCGGTAAAATGCGACCTTTACGGAAAAACCAGCATCGATCACGGAACTTTGTCTGACAACGTTTTAGAAGGGGCGCAAGCGTCTACCAGGCTTAATCTTTCTTGCTCGGGTTCAGCAAGTGTAACTGTAAAAGCAACCCGGACTAATTCTTACGGCGTGCGGTTGAGGAACGACAATAGTCTGTATTCCGAAATCAAAATCAACCAAAAGGATGCCACTAATGGTATTGGTGTTGTGACTTCAAGCAATGGTAGCGCTGCAATCAATGTTACATCGACCTTAAGGGCTAGAGGTACTGTGGTTTCGGGGAAGTTCTCAGGGTCGACAGTGATAACAGTATCGCCAAATTGAAGGATATTTGTTTGGCTGCGTATGGTGTTTTGTCGTTCTCTTATATGCATAAATTTAAAATTAAGGAAGTACAGCTCTGATAATTCGCTTGGGCAAGAGGGGGTTGTGGACATCAATCTAACAAATTACCCAAGCGCACACGGCGGACGATCTGTTTCGTGCCAGTGACCGCGCTGAGGGTTTTGTCCTGCGCCTTGAGACGGACAAAGTGCTGAACGCCGCCAGCATTGAAGGCATGTATAAAGCCTTTGCGGCGGCTACGGCGCGGCGCCAGGAGCACGAACTGTGATCGGCAAGGGCGTTCACGGTTGTTCGCCGAGCTCGGGCCGTGCATATTGGTCGGTTTCCAAGGGGCAATTGCTTTAGGGCAAATTTAGGGCGTATCGGAGGCGGAGTAGGCCGCGATATGCCGTTGGCTAAGGGGTATTGGTCTGATTGAGTGGCGTGAAGCGGTCTGTGCGGACTCAGGCGGGGGGGCGAGTCGCTATTCAGTACGATTATCGATGCAATGAACCGATAGCTGCCGTTTGGAGGAGGGAGCTACCGGCCAGAAGTTATGTTCGCCACTGGCAGCAATCGGCCAAAAGCAGACTCTTGGCTACCACGGCATGGTTGTGCCAACCCCGGGTTTGGCGAAATAACCACTGCCATCATCTAGGCGGTAAATACTCTCAGTTGCCCCGTGTTATCTTCAATTGCGCTTTTGTAGCGCTGGGCTTCATCCGAATTACGGCAGCACAGGTAGATAACCAGACCTTGTGAAAGGTGTTTTTTGATGTCTTCGATGATCGAAAATGCACGTGAGCGCATGAAGATACCGTCGGTACTGATGAAGATGGATGAGCAGGTGGTTTCAAATACCAGAATGCCATTGGGCGCGCGGAATCCGCTGCCAATCGTGTCGCGTCTGATGGTCACAGCACAGTTTTCCTTGGCTTTTCGAAGGTTCTTATCGACTCGGTGGAGCGAGAATCTGTGTTGATTTTTCTTGGCCCGATAGGAGATTTCACCATTTTCCATGTAACGTCCGGAGAAATCTTTCCAGGCCTCCGCCCCTCCGCGTCCTGTAGTTAGCTGGTTCATATCGAACACGTCGTTGTCGGTCACCACCGTAATCGATGTGGCATTCAGGCAGATGCTCAGCGTCTTAGAACCATTGTGCTTGAAGGCATTTTGGGCAAGTTCGAGAAGAACGTCACATATCAAATAAGGGAATTCACTGTCATATTCGATTTCAGAACAGTAGTTGTGCAGTTTACGTAGCAGTAGAGGGCCATACTCGTTGTTGAGAATGTCATTTAGGCCTAGTTTTTTCACATCTCGTTCGTGTAGAGAAATGGTGTCGCCAATCATCGCGTCGAACAGATGAAGGTAAGCGGGAGACACAGTTTCAAAGCTGTAGCCATTCGATTGGCACAACGAATCGATAATGATAGGCAGACGCTGGGCTGTCGTAGTAGCAATTTCTTTCTGCCCGATATCCGAGAAGCTGTCGCCGCCGTAATCCGACACAGTCTTGACAACGACCCACGGCACTTGGCCGACGCTTTGCACAAAACCGAAGGCCTCCATTTCTCCGGCTTTCACCTCCGGGTACTGTGCGAGCAAGTCGTCGCGGGCCGCATCGCTTTTGTACAGAGTTTCCAGGCTCGCCATGGTCGCGGTGGTACAAGGCACGCTGGCGAGTTGATCTTCGTCCAACACCGTATTGCTATTGAAGGATCTCTTTCTGTAACGAGTGCCAGTAGGCGTGACTTCCATATCATTCAGTGACAAGACATGGGTGCATACCAGTGTCTGACCAATGGATGTGAAATTGGGGGCACCCCAACAGATGCCGGTCAGAATGATCAGGCTCGGCTTCGAGTAAGCGTCGATGAATCGGACTGCGGCGTTGGCGATAGAGCCCTCTTTCGATGCGCCACTCGCGCCGCTCAAATGCACTATTAGCCTTCTATCCAATGTACCGATGGTGCAGCCTCGGTTGGGTATCTGAAGCCTCAGCTCTGCCTTGTGCTTTAGAATGTTGTTAAGCGCATCCTTTTCCTTGTCGTTGGATGTGAGTATCAGGATGTAATTATTTTCGAGGGCGGGCTCGTGGTAATGAATATCGATGTGCTTCATTGCTCTGTCTCATGCTCCTGGTGTTAGACTTTTTAAGAAAAGTGTCCGTACGGTGATCATGCTGTGATTAAACAGGTTCGGCGGTTATTTACAAATAGTGAACTCCGCTTCATCACCTATTTTTGCCATACTTTATCGCTATTCGGCGACTTTCCATACAATCTCTAATATGCATTACGCATAGTCAATTTGCTCACACCCGAAGGAGATCCGCCGAATCGTGGCGCGCTTCGACAAGCTCGCGAAAGGTTATGCCGCAATGGTCTCGCTGGCTTGCTCCATACGATGTCTGCGACATCCATTTCCTTACAGGGCCTAGTGAGTGGCTGAAAACAGTTGCTACCGAAGGGCCGCTTTGGGTCCAGAGTGTGTAAAAACGCTTCGCCAAAATTGAAATGTGCGCGTCCACGTTAAATCTGAAATTTATCGGCACGTCAGCAGATGTGGATTTCGCGTAGAAGCGAATTTTTCAGTCCAGTTTTGAGTACCTGCCGTGCTCAAAAACGTTTTTACACAGCCTCGGTCGATTGTAGCCGGTCGCGAAAGACCGGAACCGGCCGATTCTGTTGAAAAAGTCGGCTTGCCCAAAACGCGCGAATATTGATGGATGAAAACACCTCTTTTGCACGCGGTTACGTGAAATCCGACTCCTAAATCTTCTGCCCAAAACTCAGATTTCAATCTCAAGCGCGTACTTTTCTACCGTGGAATTCGAAGCCGACTGTTTCAACAGAATCGGCCAAAAGCAGTCCTTGGCGACGGACCGCTTCCGGTAGTATTGATGGCGTAAAAGCTTCACCCGTGCTACATAACGAGCAAAAAGATGGCTTGTTGCCATCAATTGCGAGGCGGTGCAGGGATGCAATTTGTAACGAACGGTCCAGATATTCCAGATGAACTGCTCCAAGCCCATGAGGAGGGTCGGGTCATCTTCTTTTGCGGGGCCGGCATTTCCTATCCAGCTGGGCTCCTGGATTTCAAAGGCTTGGTGAAGCTCATCTACCAGGAGGCGTCGACCACACTTGATAGCGCAGAACAGAAAGCTTTTGATAGCTATCAGTACGATGCCACGCTTGACCTACTGGAGCGTCGCTTGCCGAACGGGCGCGGCGCTGTTAGAGAGGCTTTAGCGAGGGCTCTCAAGCCCAATCTTCGACGCAAAGGTGCGACTGACACGCACGCCGCATTGCTGAGTCTGGGAAAGAGCCGGAGCGGCGCAGTACGGCTCGTTACGACGAATTTCGACCGGGTGTTCGATGCGGCAGGGCGACGCACAAAACAGCGATTCAATACTTACGCCGCCCCGATGCTTCCGCTGCCTAAAAATAGTCGCTGGGATGGAGTGGTTTACCTGCACGGCCTGCTGCCGGATAAACCAACCCTTTATGAACTCAACCGACTGGTCATTACAAGTGGTGACTTCGGCCTTGCATACCTGACAGAGCGTTGGGCAGCCCGTTTCGTAAGCGAATTGTTCCGCAACTACGTCGTATGTTTCGTCGGGTACAGTGTCAGCGATCCGGTTCTGCGATACATGATGGACGCACTAGCTGCTGACAGAATGCTGGGAGAAATTACTCCACAGGCATGGGCATTTGGATCATGCGCGCCAGGAGAGGAAAGCCAAAAGACCGCTGAATGGAAGGCAAAGGGAGTCTCTCCCATCCTGTACCACACTCAGTCTGGGCTGAACTCGCATAGGGGGCTGCACCAGACACTGCAAGCTTGGGCAGAGACATACAGTGACGGAACAACTGGCAAGGAGCGGATCGTGACCACCCACGCTCTCTCCAAGCCTTCGGCCAGTACCCGGCAAGATGATTTCGTGGGGCGTATGCTTTGGGCGCTTTCTGACAAGTCAGGGCTACCTGCACGCCAGTTTGCAGATTTCAACCCTGCCCCTTCCTTGGAGTGGCTGCTTGATGCCTTCAGCGATCCCCGCTACTGCCACTCAGATCTCGCACGCTTCGGTATTCCTGCTCACTCGGAACCTGATCCTAAACTCAGCTTCAGTCTGGTTCAAAGGCCTTCCCCTTATCATTTGGCAGCGCCGATGACGCTTGTCAGCGGGCGTGCGGGCAACTGGGATAATGTGATGTTCCAGATAGCTCGATGGCTTATGAGGCACCTTGATGATCCAGACCTTCTACTTTGGCTTTCTGCGCGGGGTGGATGCATCCACGAGCGGCTTGCATTTTTAATCCAGGATCAGCTTGGGCTTACTGCCAAGCTTCAGAATGAAGGGAAAACTGCCGAGCTGGATGCGCTTCGCAAAAGCTCATCAAAGGCGATACCAGGGCCTCACATGCGCAAGCTCTGGGGGCTATTCCTGGCCGAACGGATCAAGTCGCCCTGGAGAGGGCTGAACCTCTATAGTTGGGCGGAGCGGTTAAAGCGAGATGGTCTGACTGCCAGTCTTCGACTCCAACTAAGAACACTGCTTTCTCCAGTGGTGTCAATATCCAAACCATTTCGATTTTCAGACGATCTGGATGTCTCGTCCAAAGACCTGCGCAATCTGGTGAATTGGGAGTTGGTATTAGTCTCCGACCATGTGCGATCCACTCTCTCCGAGCCGTCTCATTCGGCGTGGGCGTCGGCTTTGCCATTGCTAATTGAGGATTTCCAGGCGTTGCTTTGTGATGCTTTGGATCTTTTACAAGAATTGGGAAGCGCCAATTTCTCTGAGGATCGTTCATTCTGGGATCTGCCGTCGGTTAGCCCTCACTGGCAGAATCGTGGTTTCAGAGAATGGGTCGTACTCGTTGAGCTGCTGCGTGATTCGTGGCTGGCTAATTTCGAAGAAAATCCTGAAGCTGCGGCAAAGATCGCGCGCAGGTGGTTTGAGATTCCGTATCCAACCTTCAAACGTTTGGCGTTCTTTGCAGCCAGTCAGGATGGTGCTATTTCTGCGGATGAGTGGGCTGAGTGGCTACTCGTAGAGAATGGCCGATGGTTGTGGTCTACCTCCACTAAGCGCGAGGTTTTCCGCCTACTTGTGTTGAAAGGGCGAGGGCTGCCACTAGCTGCTCAAGAAAGGCTGGAGGCGGAGATTTTGCTCGGGCCTCCGAGAGTAAATTTTAAGGCAGAAATCACGGATGAGCGCTACCAGGAATATGTAGACCGTGCCGTTTGGAGGGCCTTAGCAAAGCTTCAGTCCGGTGGGCTTGGTTTGGGTGATCCGGCTCAGCGGAGGCTTGATGAGTTATCCGCAGCTTACCCGCATCTCCGGTTGGCAGAAAACGAGAGCGACGAATTTTCTCATTGGATGAGTGGGACCGGGGACCCTGATTATCAACAAGAGCGTGTCATCAGGGTTGCACCTTACAAGCGTGAAGCATTGGTCCAATGGCTTCGAAATCCCCCGACAGATGATGAGTATTTCGATGAAGACACTTGGAGAGATGTGTGCAGAAAGCACCTTCTCAACAGCCTGTGTGCCTTGGGTGATCTAGCACGAGAAGGGCAATGGCTCGTGAGGCGCTGGCAGGAGGCTTTCCAAGTTTGGAGCGAATCAGGTATCGCTCAAAAATCATGGCGTTATGTTGTTCCGTGGATCAATGCGATGCCAGATGAGGTGCTTGCGCAAGTAATTCATTATGTAACTCGCTGGCTTGATGAAGTATCTAAATCAAATCTTCAAGATATTCCATTGTTCTTGAGGCTCATCCGTAGGGTGATGCATCTGCCGCTAGATGCGGATACGGGGATGACCAGCAATGGCGAACCGATCAATCAGCCAGTTACTGAAGCAATCAATCACCCCATTGGGCACGTAACCCAATCGCTGTTAAATATTTGGGAAGGATCAGAACTTAGTGACGGTGATCGTCTGCCAGATTGGATGGGGCAGCTTTTCACCGAGATCTGCGACTCTAAAGTGGAACGATACCGTCATGGCAGAGTTTTACTTGCTTCCAGACTCATTGCACTTTTCCGGGTTGATGAGGCTTGGACTAGGGCTAATCTGCTTCCTCATTTCAGCTGGACTATCGACCCTGTCGAAGCTAGAAGGGTTTGGGAGGGATTCTTGTGGTCACCGCGCCTGTACCGTCCACTTCTTTTAGCCTTCAAATCTGACTTTCTCGACACTGCTAGCCATTATGAGGACCTAGGTGAGCACGATGAGCAGTTCGTTGCAATTTTCACTTATGCGGCATTAGGTCCACTCGAGGGGTATAGCGCGGATGAGTTCCGTGAGGCCTTTGCTACGTTTCCATTGAAAGCCTTGCAAGAGGCTGCTCAAGCCCTATCACAAGCGATGGAGGGCGCCGGTGAGCAGCGGGAAGAGTATTGGCAGAATCGGATCCTGCCCTTCTGGCAACATATCTGGCCAAAATCCAGAGATCTAGTTACACCCGAAATCGCCGAATCACTGGTCCGGATGTCCATTGCCGCCGGAACAAAATTTCCTGACGTTCTGAATGCCGTTTTCGACTGGCTAGTGCCCATCGAGTATATGCACTACGCAATTCACCAGCTTCGCGAGTCAGGTCTGTGCGCAGTTTTCCCTGAATCAGCGTTACGCCTGCTGGTAGCGGTAGTGAACGAACAGGAGTGGCCGTCTTCTGATCTTCGTCCTTGCCTGGAAGCGATTGCAGAGAGGCAGGCAAACCTTACGGAACGTCCTGATTACCGTCGCTTGATGGAATACATGCATCGGCGTGGCGAGCCCTAGTGCGGAAAACTCTGGTGCAGCGCTTAATTGATTTTGTACAAGAAAGAGGAATGCGGAGAAATTGATCATGCCGTTGCAGAGGGGGCGGTAAACGCGCTCGTTCGAGGGTTTGAATACAATACAGATAAAGGGGACTGATTTGAATGGCACTTACTTAACATGTTTTGGGTGCCCGTTTTTTCTGACCTCTGCCCTTGCTGACCGACGTGATTTGGTCAGTAAGGGGTAGGCTTGAGGTCTTCGTTTTATGGCTCGCGGCTCGATACGACCAGGTCGGTTTCCAACGCGCCTTTGAGCGATCAGCGTCAATAAGTTTGACAGGCCATCCTCGTCTTCGGGGCTGCCATATTGTCTCAGCGCCAGCCATAGCTGAAGGCTGTGCTTGAAGCTCAGTTCGCGAGGTAAACAGTCCGCTAATAGAGCCGATTGTGCCATGAGCATTCGGATCAGATTGTGTGCCAACAGATAGACCCATAACTCCTTGACTGCCATGCCTGGAGTTTTGCAGCTTAACTTTCCAAGTCCCAGCGTAGCTTTGAGATTTCGCAAATCTAACTCGACATGCCATCGCCCCTTGTACAGCGATTTGAGGGCTGTTTTAGGTGTCTGCTTTGGGCAATGCAACGTGGTCACCAACGTCTTTCCGCCAGCCTTCAGCTCTCGCACTGTCAGCCTTTCAGGCGCCTGTTCGTAATGTGTCTGACTCATCCAGGGCGGCCTTCTTTCGGGCTTTTTTAACTCGATCAGATGATCTTCCGAACCGAGACTTTGACCCAAGCGAAAGTCCGTGCTGCGCCGTCGAGCGCCATATTGTTCGAACACGCCATCGACACCTCTTCGTTGCAACTCGCACAGCAGGAAATAGGTAGCGTAGTAAGCATCGCCCAACAAAATGTCACCTGTTTTCAACGTGTCTAGCATTGATCTGAGCAGTGTCTGTTCATCGCCGCCCTTGCCTCGGAAACGCCCAAGGGCAGCATCTAAAACGGCGCCGCTGGAGAGGCAGACGATGCCCACCACTCGACACAACGGAAAACCAAGACCGATTTTCTGGCCGCGAGATTGCGGATAGGCGCCCTGATTGGCCGCTGTGTCGGGCATGCTGACCGTCGTGCCATCCACCAGCCGCACAGGTCGTCCCATCCAGCGCCACGACGAGGGTGCGTTATCACTTATCGAAGCACCGGTTTGCCTGACCAGCGTGGAAACCATTTCCACAGGCAGGCGTTTTCTGGCTTTGCAGTAGGCGCCCGTGCGAGTGCTATTGGGTTTCATGCCGCCACATGACCGTTTAATCGACAGGTCGTTCACAGCATTCTGGCAGGAGCGGTCGGCGCTCATTGCTTGAGCCAGAAACATAGACAACGTTTCAATTGGCGGAAACAGGCGTTCCCGATGTTCTGGCAGTTCAGACTCGACGCGTTGTAAGAGATCGGGAGACGTGAGGAGATTGAAAAACGCATAGGCATCGCAGTCCGAAGCGTGTCGATGAAAACGTTGCTGTTGATGCTGAAGAATTTCACGTCTACGATCCATTTGGGGCTGTGTCCTTGGTTTGTCGGGGTGTGTTCGCAACTATCACCGTAGACCAAGACCAGCCCTTCTTCATTTTTTGCTTTCAGATCAGGTGGTTAGCTGTTAAGTAAGTGCCATTCGGGACTGATTTCTTTTCCATTTATTTTCCGAAAATAAATCAGTCCCCACTTTTCGTACATTTTTCGCATTTTTTGGTCTTGCCCCAACGCTGCTATTCACTGAAAATAGATTCACCTATTTGCGCCAAGAATGATCGAGTGATCGAACTGCAAGCCGGATTCTCCAATTAGCATGCACGAAATTAAGCGTGCCTAAGTTAACTAAGAGTTGATATTTATGAATCGAAGTCGCAATAAAGATTTGCAATTAGCAATTAAGGTTCAGTTTGACAAGTACCCATTATTGCCAAAGCTGGTGAAAAGACCAACTCATTCCTTGCATTCGCCCTGGACTCAACTCGTAAGCCAACACCTCCAATCTCAATTTCCTACATCTGGCGAAGGAGATTTTTATCGGGTCGTTTTCAGACCAGGAGCGTCCGGTGAATTGATGACTATTCAAAAAGGGCCATTAGCTGGGCTTCAAACAACCAGTGTTGTTGAGGGTGGTAAAATCACCTCCATGGCGGCCTTAGAAAAGGTCGACGGTCAGCTAGCTAATAGCTTCATGCCTATGTTTCTTACCTTAGGAGCTTTAAATTCTTTTCATGCTCGCCTGAATTACATTACAGATATTTGTGTCACCATAAGAAATCGGCAGATATCTGGTGACAAAGCCAAGCTTGAACGAATCTCCGAAGTGATCGCTGACTGCTTCGATAGTCTGAGCGAAGGAGATGAAATACTCAATGCAGAGAACCTCCGCCGTGTGACTACCAATACTGATGACTGTTTTGAAATTCTAAGTGTATTTCTGGATGACTTAGAAACTCAGCACAAAGCGGAAGCAATGGATTTCGAGAGCTGCGATGAGTACTCGGGCGTACATTGGTATGATCATAGAAAACTTGCTAATCCGACGCAAGCAATGCGTACGCTCATGCAGCATAGTATTTTTTCTGCCTTCGAAAGGTATGTTGCAGGTAGGGCTTGTCAAGTTCTGCTTAGCGGAAATTATTCTTTGTCTAATATTGGCCGTCACAAACGAGCATTGGAACGGGTTCGAGACTCAATTCGAAAAATTTTTGATGAAAGAATGGAGAGGCATCAGAGAGGTGCCGATTTTTTTCGCGATAAGGTTAAATCTTTTAAAGAAGGATATGATGTTCCTAACTGGACGCTGGAGTCCGCCCAGAGGGGGTTGGATCGGCAGTTGGCTGTCATCAAGGAGTTGGAGGGCGAGCTATATATTCTGCTTGAATCAAAGATTGCAGATTTTGACGCCCTTGCAGAAATTTTTGGAAGGGGAAGTTTTGAAGCAATAGTCATCGACGGGGGAATGATTTTTAGTGATCTAGATCCTCAACAACTGGTAACTGAGATTACAAACTCACCAGAGTTATTCTTTAGTACGGGCCAGATCGCCAAAAGATCTGAGGTTTTCAATAGTACAAATGATTCGAACTCAAAAACCAGTGCTGATGACCCTGCCCAGTAATGAGGCCAGCTATCTATAGGAAAGGCATTTGGAGCGAAAAATAATTGCTGAACTGACTGTCTCCTTTTGGCCGATAGCGGCCCCCAAGAGAAGGGGTGACTGCTGGCCGGATGCGGTACGTTGTCAGCGACAGCTCGTGCAATGACTTCCTGTCACGAGCGTCCGTTTTTTGCCGTTACTCCCCTTAACTACATCCCGTTTGCTGTAAGTGCTGACATCCAATACAAAACAGTTCAGTGCAAATACGCTCAAGGTCGCTCTTTCACTCGATTCCGAAGCAACAAGGGCTGCCTGTTCACTCCGGACTGTCTACACCACTCCAGCACCGAGACACCAAACCATCGATGAAAAGCCCGCGAAAATGTACTGACGTCGGCGTAGCCAAGTAGGTGCGCTACTTGCGGCAGACTAATCGTTGGGACCTGCAGGTATTTGCGCACCAATTGCTGGCGCGTCTCGTCCAGCAACTGCTGAAATGAAGTATTTTCCTCAGCTAGGTGGCGCTGCAAGGATCTTGGGTTGACGGACATGCAATCGGCCACTCTGTCGATCGTCGCACGTCCGCTGGGCAAAAGATTGCGCAGCAATTGCCTGACGTAGCCCGGCATCGCGTCGGTCGACAGGCGTTCAATCCCTGCCAAATGTTCAGCGATGAGCTGATGCAAGGCTTCACTGGCGCAATCTAGCGGCTGCGCCAGCGCACTGGCGTTGAAGAGCAATCCCGTGTGGGCGGCTGAAAACGTCGGCGTGATGCTTAGTGCCTGCCGATAGAGGCCTTCATCCGCCAGCGGGGCATGGCGGAGCATGATTGCCTCGGGTTGCCATTGTTCGCCGGCCAGGTTTTGCATCAGGCGTAAACCGATCCCGCACGCCAGTTCTTCGGCCTGAGCCAGGCCGTCGATCTCCTGCTCATCGGCTCGATAACCCAGCAATGCGATACCGTCTGCAATCTCCAGATAGAGATGCGCAGCGCCGTTGTACAGGGCGAAATTGGCGCGCAGTTCGAGCAGCGCGTCGCCGACGGTACGGGTGTTGTGAATCAGGAAAAACATGTCACCGAAGACGTCGACTCCCTGATGGAGGCCGAACTCCAGACCGAACAATGCGTTGTTCGAGCGCTGCCGACATTGAGCCAACAAGCGACAGTAATTGCGAAAGGACAGGATATCTTCCGGGCGCTGCAGTGACGCGACAGGCAGACACGCCTGGCGTAGCATCCGGTTCGGCTCCAGTCCTTGACGCCGGGCGAACGGATCGAAGCCTGTCAGGCTGATGGCGCGAATGAACGGGTTGCAAGTCATGTCGATTTACCGAGGTAAGTGTTGCATGCGTTGTTTCCACTGCTGCGGGCTGACCCCGTTCCAGCGCGCGAATGCCCGGGAAAACGCGCTCAGGTCGGCGTAACCCAACAGACCGGCCACTTGCGTCAGATTGAGCGACGAATCGCAGAGGTAGCGTGCGGCCATCGCCCGGCGCGTCTGGTCCAGCAGCTCCTGAAATCCCGTGCCCTGCGCTCGAAGATAGCGCTGCAGGGTGCGTGGACTGATCATCATGTACTCGGCCATGTCACGCAGCGTGACCGGGCCGTGGGTCAGTTCATTGCGCAGCCTTTTTTGCAGGTAAGACGGCACCTCCTCCAGCGTCACGCGGGCCAGTTCGTCGATATGTTGCAGGGCCAATTGTTGGTATCGGGCGTCGGTCGCGCCCAGCGGTAGCGCCAGTAATGACTCATCAAACACCCAGGCGTTGACCGGGCTGTCGAAACGCGGCGCCACGCCGAGTAACGCGCGATAGGCCAGGCGGTTGGTCGAAGCACTGTGGCGCAACAGCAGCGCTTTCGGTTGCCAGGCGTGTCCGAGCAGTTCGCGCAACAGGCAACTGGCAATGCTCATCGCCAGTTCCACGGTCTGACGTACCGAGATCAAGGTGCCATCCGTCACGTCGTAAAGCAGCAGGGCGCTGCCGGCCTGCCGCTCAAGCTGCACGAGCGCGCCGTCGCTATGGATATGAAAATAACGTGTCAGCAAGTTCAGCGCCTCGCCGACAGTGGCTGAGCTGCGCATGGCAAAGAGCAGGGTGCCGAGACTCTGCGTACCTTGGCGCAAGCCGAACTGCACGCCGAATAGCGGGTTGTTCGAACGCTGTGCGCACAATTCGATCAAAGCATTGAACTGCGCGCCGGAGAGTCGAGCATCCAGAAGGTCTTCAGGCAGCTCCACCGCGGCCAGCGCCGAAGTCGGGTCGATGCCCTGACTGGCACAAAATGCCTTAAACCCCAGCAGCGCTATACCCCGAACCGTAGACATCCGCTCAACCCTCAGAATGACCGACCGCTGGCCGGAAAAGAACTGGCACGATTTGCAAAATCACTGGCGTGATCTGCCAAGCTTTCACCTCGCTCCAAGGACCAGACTCGAAGCACCAATAACAATAAAACTGCGTTCGGCCCGCGGCTGGACGGTGGAGGTGTTCGATGCGTCGGTTCCTGTTTGCTTTGCTTGCGATCGCACTGGTTTCGGGTGCGCTGTATTTTCAGTCCCGGCCCGCAGGCCACACAGTTGTCCATCATTCCAGTCACCCTCCGGTCGCCAGCATCAGCGATGCCTTCACACATTTTTGAGCGTTAGAGCATTTTTTCCGGAACGCAGGCGTGCTCGCGCAATTCACCACCGGCCAGCGCGCCATGCAGGAACATTTGCTCAAGGATCCGTGCCGAATCGGCGTTGGCGGCACGCCCGCGCTGTTCGGCATCCACCAGGCCATACACCAGCGTGATGAACAGCTCGGTGAAAATCGCGGCGGTGATGTCGATGCGAAACAACCCTTGTTGCTGCCCCCTCAGGAAAAAACCGTCCAGCGCCTCTAGGTAAAACTGCCAGCGTGTGTCGCCCCGTTCGAAATCGAGAAAGTCGGGGCGGTAATGCGCCATCAGAAAGGCCAGCAGCTCGCGGTGGGCGAGGTGCTCGCGGATCAATCGACGTAACGCGTCCAGCGGCTGCAAGTGCTGCAAACTGGCGCGGCGGATAATCAGATTGAGCGTTGCTTCGGCGTGTTCTTCCAGTCTTTGCACCAGGTTTTCCCGTGTTCCGCAATAGCGGTGCAGGGTGGCCTTGCTCACGCCTGCCAGTTGCGCCAGCTCCTTCATGGTTGCCCGCGGCCGGTTGACGACCGCCACGGTCAACGATTTGAGCAGATGTTCTTCATGGGAAATCAGGTTCATCACCAAGCCTCAAGCGATCGTCGCGCGATTCACACATTTCTCATATGAGACAATATTGACTCATTAGGGTTTTGAAAGTAGCATTCGCACCAAATTCAATCAAGCCTCGGGTGAGTTATGGGCAATTTGCGTGCAGTAAGAATGGCGGGGTCGTTGGCAATCGCCATCACGCTGGCCGGGTGTGGGCCGGCGAATGAACAGGCGGATGTGGCCGAAGTGGCGCGTCCGGTAGAAGTGTTGGCAGTGAAGACCGAACCTCTGGCATTGACGTCGGAGCTGCCGGGCCGGGTGGAACCGATGCGCGTTGCGGAAGTGCGTGCTCGGGTGCCGGGTATCGTGATGCAGAAGCGTTTTGAAGAGGGCGCTGATGTCAAAGCCGGCGACCTGCTGTTCCAGATCGACCCGGCACCACTGAAAGCAGCCCTGGCTCGCGCCGAGAGTGAACTGGCCCGTGCGCAATCCGTTGCACTCGAGGCTCAGGCACGGGTCAAGCGTTATGAACCGCTGGTGAAGATCGAGGCGGTCAGCCAGCAGGACTACGACAGCGCCATGGCTGAGTTGCGCAGTGCACAGGCGGCCACGCGTTCGGCCCAGGCCGATCTGCAAAGCGCCCGGTTGAACCTGGGTTATGCCTCGGTAACAGCGCCGATTTCCGGGCGTGTCGGCCGCGCCCTGGTCACCGAGGGTGCCTTGGTCGGTCAGGGTGACGCAACGTTGATGGCGCGGATTCAGCAGCTGGATCCGGTGTATGTCGACTTCACCCAATCGGCCGCTGACGCGCTGCGTCTGCGCGAATCGCTCAAAGGCGGAAAACTCTCCGCCGACGACAACAAGGCGTTGTCGATTCGTGTCGACGGCACTGCTTACGAGCGTCAGGGAGCACTGGTGTTTACCGATGTCGCCGTTGACCGCGGCACCGGCCAAGTCTCGTTGCGTGGCAAGTTCGCCAACAGCGACGGTGTGTTGCTGCCGGGCATGTTCGTGCGCGTGCGCACACCTCAAGGCACCGACAACCAGGCCATTCTCGTGCCGCAGCGCTCGGTGCAGCGCGGCAGCGATGGCGGCGCGCAGGTCATGCTGGTCGGCACCGACGGCCGCGCCGAAGCGCGCAATGTGGTGACCGGTTCCATGCAGGGTTCGCGCTGGCAGATCAGTGAAGGCCTGAAGGCTGGCGATCAGGTGATTGTCAGCGGCCTGAGTGGCCTGCAGGCAGGCGCCAAGGTCGTGCCGGGTCAGCCCCAAGCCCAGGCGCAGGCGCCTGAGTCGAAACAGTAAGGGCGCCGTCGCCGCGAGGATATTCCGATGTCTCAGTTTTTCATCAAACGCCCGAACTTCGCCTGGGTGGTGGCGTTGTTCATCTCTCTGGCCGGTCTGCTGGTCATTCCGATGCTGCCGGTGGCGCAGTACCCCAACGTCGCGCCGCCGCAAATCAAGGTGACGGCGACCTATCCCGGTGCCTCTGCGAAGGTGCTGGTGGACTCGGTCACTAGCGTGATCGAAGAGTCGCTCAACGGTGCGAAGAACCTGCTGTATTTCGAGTCGACCAACAACTCCAACGGTATCGCCGAGATCGCAGTGACGTTCCAGCCGGGTACCGACCCACAGCTCGCTCAGGTTGACGTGCAAAACCGTCTGAAAAAAGCCGAAGCGCGGATGCCGCAAGCCGTGCTCACCCAGGGTCTGGAGGTGGAGCAGACCAGTGCCGGGTTCCTGCTGATCTATGCGCTGAACTATAAGGAAGGCACCCAGCACAGCGACACCACCGCACTCGGCGACTACGCCGCGCGCAATATCAACAACGAGCTGCGCCGGGTTCCGGGTGTCGGCAAGCTGCAGTTCTTCTCCTCCGAAGCGGCGATGCGCGTCTGGCTCGACCCGCAGAAACTGGTGGGCTACGGGCTGTCTATCGACGATGTCAGCGCGGCCATCCGTGGCCAGAACGTGCAAGTACCGGCCGGCAGCTTCGGCAGTACGCCGACCAGCAGCCAGCAGGAACTGACCGCCACCCTGGCGGTGAAAGGTACGCTGGACAATCCGGAAGAATTCTCACGCATTGTCCTGCGTGCCAACGAAGACGGTTCCACAGTCAAACTGGGCGACGTCGCCCGCGTGGAAATCGGTCAGGAAAGTTACAACTTCAACTCGCGTCTGAATGGCAGACCCGCCGTGGCAGCGGCGATCCAGTTATCGCCCGGCGCCAACGCGATCCAGACCGCAACCGCGGTCAAGCAGCGCCTGGCCGAACTGTCGGCCTACTTCCCGGATGACGTGGAATATTCCGTTCCTTACGACACCTCGCGTTTCGTCGATGTCGCGATCGAGAAGGTGATTCATACCCTGATCGAAGCGATGGTTCTGGTATTTCTGGTGATGTTCCTGTTCCTACAGAACATCCGCTACACCCTGATTCCGTCGATTGTGGTGCCGGTGTGTCTGCTCGGCACGCTGCTGATGATGTACGTGCTGGGCTTCTCGGTGAACATGATGACCATGTTCGGCATGGTGCTCGCCATCGGCATTCTGGTGGACGATGCAATCGTCGTGGTGGAGAACGTCGAGCGGATCATGGCCGAAGAGGGCTTGTCGCCGGTCGACGCCACGGTGAAAGCCATGGGGCAGGTATCGGGCGCGATCATCGGTATCACCCTGGTGCTGTCGGCGGTGTTCATGCCGCTGGCATTCATGTCCGGCTCGGTCGGTGTGATCTACCAGCAGTTCTCGGTATCACTGGCGGTGTCGATTCTGTTCTCCGGTTTCCTCGCACTGACGTTCACACCGGCGCTATGCGCCACGCTGCTCAAGCCGATTCCACAAGGGCACCATGAAAAGCGCGGCTTCTTCGGCGCCTTCAACCGTGGTTTTGCCAATCTCACCGAACGTTACTCGGTGCTGAACAACGGACTGGTGGCGCGTGCCGGCCGGATGATGTTGGTGTACCTGGGCATTATCGCAATGCTCGGTTTCTTCTACCTGCGCCTGCCGGAATCGTTCGTGCCGGTGGAGGATCAGGGCTACATGATCGTCGACGTCCAGCTGCCGCCGGGTGCGACCCGCACCCGTACCGAAGCGACCGGCGAACAACTGGAGCGCTACTTGGCTACCCGCGACGGGGTTCAGTCGACGTTTCTGGTGTCCGGCTTCAGCTTCTCCGGGATGGGCGATAACGCAGCGCTGGCGTTCCCGGTGTTCAAGGACTGGTCGGAGCGTGGCGAAGATCAATCGGCCATGGCAGAAGTCAATGCGCTGAACGAGCAATTTGCCGTGGCCAACGACGGTGCGGTGATGGCCGTGCCACCGCCGCCGATTGACGGGCTGGGCAACTCCGGCGGTTTCGCCTTGCGCCTGCAGGATCGTGCCGGTCTGGGCCGTGAAGCATTGCTCGCTGCCCGTGATCAGGTGCTTGGCCAGGCCAACGGCAACCCGAAAATTCTCTACGCGATGATGGAAGGGCTGGCCGAGTCGCCGCAATTGCGCGTGGTGATCGACCGTGACAAGGCGCGCACCCTGGGGGTGAGTTTTGAATCGATCAGCAGTGCGTTGTCTGCCGCGTTCGGTTCGGAGGTGATCAACGACTTCACCAACGCTGGCCGCCAGCAGCGCGTGGTGGTGCAGGCCGAGCAGGGCGACCGGATGACTCCGGAAAGCGTGCTCAAGCTGTATGTACACAACACCGCAGGCGATCTGGTGCCGTTCAGTGCCTTCGTCACCACGCATTGGGAGGAAGGTCCGGTGCAGGTAGTGCGCTACAACGGTTATCCGTCGGTGCGCATCGTCGGTGATGCGGGGCCGGGCTATAGCACCGGTGAAGCAATGGCGGAAATGGAGCGTATCGCCGCGCAATTGCCGGCCGGCTTCAGCTACGAGTGGACCGGTCTGTCCTATCAGGAGAAGGTCTCCAGCGGTCAGGCCACGCAACTCTTCGCGCTGGCCATTCTGGTGGTGTTTCTGCTGTTAGTGGCGCTGTACGAGAGCTGGGCGATTCCGCTGACCGTGATGCTGATTGTGCCGATCGGCGCCATCGGTGCGGTACTTGCGGTGATGGTCGCCGGCATGCCCAACGACGTGTACTTCAAGGTTGGCTTGATCACCATCATCGGTCTGGCAGCGAAAAACGCGATTCTGATCGTCGAGTTCGCCAAGGAGCTTTGGGAGAAAGGTTACAGCCTGCGCGACGCCGCGATCGAGGCCGCACGGCTGCGCTTTCGACCAATCGTGATGACGTCCATGGCGTTCATTCTCGGCGTGGTGCCGCTGGCACTGGCGACCGGGGCAGGGGCCGCGAGTCAGCGGGCGATCGGTACCGGGGTGATCGGCGGCATGCTCAGCGCGACGCTGCTGGGGGTGTTGTTTGTACCGATCTGTTTTGTCTGGGTGCTGTCGATGTTGCGCAGTAAACCAGCGCCCATTGAACAACCCGCTTTGACTCAGGAGTGACACATGCGTATTTCAGGATTTTCTGCGCTGGTGATCGCCATGCTGCTGGCCGGTTGCTCGTTGGCGCCGACCTATGATCGGCCCGTTGCACCGGTCGCGGACAACTGGGCGGGCGAGTCGCTGAAACAAGGCGTTCCGATCAACCAATTAGCGTGGCAGGCGTTCATCGTCGATCCCGACCTGCGCCGTCTGGTGGAGGTTGCGCTGGATAACAATCGCTCATTGCGCCAGACCCTTCTGGACATCGAGCAGGCTCGGGCGCAGTACCGCATTCAGCGGGCCGATCGGGTTCCCGGGCTGAATGCAAGCGCGTCCGGCAATCGCCAGCGCTTGCCCTCGGACCTGGCCAGCGACGGCCGGGCAGGGGTGGCCAGCCAGTATCAGGTCGGCCTGTCGCTGCCCGAATACGAGCTGGATCTGTTTGGCCGGGTAAAAAGCCTCAGCGACTCTGCGCTGCAGGAATATCTGGCCACCGAAGAAGCCGCCCGCGCCGCGCAGATCGCGCTGATCGCCGAAGTCAGTCAGGCCTATCTGGTTCATGACGGCGCCCAGCGTCGTCTGGATTTGACTCAACAAACCCTGAGCAGCCGCGAATACTCGTTCGCGCTGATCAGCCAGCGCCGCTCCAGCGGTACGGCGACTGCGCTGGATTATCAGGAAGCGCTTGGGCTGGTGGAGCAGGCGCGGGCCGAGCAGGAACGCAATCTGCGCGAGAAGCAGCAGGCGTTCAACGCGCTGGTTTTGCTGCTGGGGACAAAGGACGCAGGAAAAGTGATTCCCGAGCGCCTGACGACGCAGCCGATGCTGGTTCAGGACATCGCCCCGGATACCACGTCGACGCTGATCGAGCGCCGGCCGGACATTCTTGCGGCCGAGCATCGACTGCAAGCGCGCAATGCCGATATCGGCGCGGCACGGGCAGCGTTCTTTCCGCGTATCAGCCTGACCGGCAGCTTTGGTACTTCCAGCGCGCAAATGTCCGGTCTGTTCGACGGTGGCTCGCGCTCCTGGAGTTTCGTGCCGAACCTTTCGCTGCCGTTGTTTGATGCCGGTCGCAACAGTGCCGGGCTGAGTCTGGCCGAAGCCCGCAAGGATTCAGCTGTGGCGGCCTATGAAGGCACGATTCAGACGGCGTTCCGCGAGGTCGCCGATGCATTGGCTGCCACCGACACCTTGCGCCGGGAGGAGGCCGCGCGCCGAGCACTGGCCAACACCAGCACTGAAACCCTGAGTCTGGCCAGGGCTCGATATGAAGGCGGTATCGACAGCCACCTGCGTTATCTCGATGCGCAGCGCACCAGCTTCGTCAACGAGACAGCGTTTATTGAGATCAGCACGCAACGGCAGATCGCTTTGGTCGATCTGTTCCGTTCGCTGGGCGGAGGATGGTCCACGCCGACAACCGTCAGATAACGCCCTACCGGAGCTCCTTTGGGTTGGCGCATCCAACCTTTTTTTGCCCCGTGAACCGATAGGTCACGGGGCTTTTTTTGCGGGAAAAAATGAGGATCAGGGGGCGGGCGTGGCGGTGGCGGCGCCGTGCAGAAACATCTGCTCCAGCACGTTGGCCGAGTTGGCACTGGCCGCGCGTCCACGGCGCTCGGCATCGACCATGCCGAAGATCATGGTCAGGAACAGTTCGGTGAACACCGCTGCGGTGACATCGATGCGGAACGCGCCCAATTGCTGGCCACGCAGGAAGAAGGCATCGAGTGCATCGGCATAAGTCTGCCAGCGGTCGCCCTCACCATTTACCGCAAACGTGTCGGGGCGGTACTGAAAGAGTAGGAAAACCAGCATTTCCCGATGCGCCAGATGCTCGTTGATCAGACTGCGCAACGCCTGCACCGGCTCGCCGTGCAACAGGTCAGTGGTGGTGGTGATCTGGTTCAGCACCGTCTCACCATGGCTTTCCATCATCTGAACCAGATTGTCACGGGTGCCGCAAAAGCGATGCAGGGTAGCCTTGCTGACGCCAGCCGCTTCAGCCAGTTCCTTGAGCGTCGCCCGGGGGCGATCAACGATGGCCAAGGCCAGCGCCTTGATGAGTCGTTCATCTTGAGGAGTCAGGGACATCAGTCAGTCTCGAATCGAATTTCAATACGCTGAATTGTGCAGGAAAAGCTCATTACTGCAACGAAAACCACCGAAATAGAGCAAATGAGTTCATCTGAGACATTTTTTATTCATCGCGCAGGTCGAATTACAGAGCGTTCGACTGTCATGAACTGCAAAAAACCTGACGCGATCTGCCAAGCTTTTGCGGCGCGCGCTACCCAGAATCAAAACCTTCAATAACAAAAGACACTGCATTTGGCCCCAGTCAAATGATGGAGGTTAGTGATGCGCCCAATTGTTTTTTCCTGCATGACCGTGACTCTCGTCTCACTCGCCATTTACTCGATTTATAGCTTCTACTCGACCAGCTCGTACGGCGCGTTCAGCGCGGTGAGTTCCACGCTGCCGGCGCGCGCGCAGCCTGGTTTGCCGGTTGCCAGCATCGGCGACGTATTCCGCAAGTTTTGAGATACGCCATGTCTGACCAGGTCTATTACCGTTTCGAAGACGGCCTTGCGCTGTCCGCTCTGAACCGTGCGCCGTGCAAGATCAATAAGGTTGCGGTGATCGGTGCTGGCACGCTGGGTGGCGGCATCGCGATGTGCTTTGCCGATGTCGGCATTGCCGTGGCGCTGAAGGATGTGGACAGGCGCACGCTGAACCGTGGCCTTCGACGCATCCACGAAAATTATCAGCTCCACGTCCAGCGCGGGCAACTCGTCGCCGCACAAGTACAGCCGCGGATGGAGCTGTTATTCACCACGATCGACTACGCAGATCTTTCGGATGCCGACCTGATCATCGAGGCGACGTGCGAAAAGCTGGAGAGCAAACACCAGGTGTTCCTCGCGCTGGATCAGATCTGCAAAGCGGGCGCCATTTTCGCGACCCATACGTCGTCGCTGGATATCGAAGCGCTGGCGAATACGGTTTCGCGGCCACAGGCTGTGGTCGGGCTGCGTTTCTTCAGCCCGGCCTCCGACATGCGCCAAGTGGAAATTGTGCCTTGCCACGCCACGGCGGCGGATGCGGTAACGGCGGTCGTGGAGATCGTTTGGCGTATCGGAAAACGGCCGGTTTTGTGCGGCAACGCTGCCGAGTCCAATTTTATCGAGGTGCACTGATGACTCACGATTTCGCCCAGAACTTTTCCCTCGCCGGCCAAACGGTATTGATCACCGGCGCCTCCAGCGGCATTGGTGCGCATCTGGCGCGGGTCGCTGCGCATGCCGGCGCCCGGGTGGTGCTGACTGCGCGGCGCGTGGAAAAGCTTGCGCAAGTGGCCAAGGACATTGAGTGGGATTGCGGGCAGGCGCTGTCGGTTGAACTCGACGTGACCGATCGCAGCAGTGTCGAAGCCGCGTTCGATACGGCCCAAGCGCATTTCGGCGTGGTCGACGTGGTGCTCAACAACGCCGGAATCGGTAACGGTCAGCGCCCGCTGGAGATCAGCGAAGAACAGTGGCGCGCAATGCTGTCGACCAATCTGGACGGCGTCTGGCGTGTGGCCCAGGTTGCCGCTCAACGGCTGGCCAAGGCCGGGCGCAGCGGCAGCATCGTCAACGTGGCGTCGATTCTCGGATTACGCGTCGGCACCGGTTACAGCCATTACAGCGCCGCGAAAGCCGGGGTTGTCCAACTGACCAAATCCCTGGCGCTGGAACTGGCGCGGTACAACATCCGGGTCAATGCCATTGCGCCGGGCTACTTCAAGACCGAGATGAACCAGGCTTTTTTTGAAGGCGAGAAGGGCAACAACTACATCCGCGACCTGATCCCGATGCGACGCCTGGGCCAGTTGCATGAACTGGCCGGACCGTTTTTGCTGTTGGCCAGCGATGCCGGGGCCTTCATGACCGGCAGCGTATTGGCGGTGGATGGCGGCCATCTGGTCAGCAGCGTGTGAGGATCGACTCAGTGACTGGCCACCAGCAAGGCCAGTGCCGTGCAAGCGGTCTCGGTTTCGGTTCGCAATCGATCCAGATCACCGTGGGCCGACCAGGCAATGGTCAGCCCGTCTACCAGTTGGATCAGCAAGCGACTGGTCGCCTTTAAAAAAGCTTCGTCCAATTCAGTTCCCATGGCCCGCTGCAGCGCCTGCTCGGTGGCTTCAATCGCCACCGAGTAAATCTTGCTGGCCATTTGCGGGTCATTGCGCATTGCCCAGAAGAACAACTCGGTCTGCGCCCTGGCCGCATCCGGATGATCGATGAACCAAGTGATTAACTGGCGCAGAACTTCGGCAGCCGTTGCCGCAGCAGTGGTGCCGGCCGGTACCCGTTCCAGCGCTTGCGGGGGCAGGCTGAACAGCGATTCGTAGACGGCATAAAACAGGTCGTTCTTGGTATGGAACACATAGTGCAACGAGGCCAACGGACAGCCGGCCTGCGCCGCGATACGGCGGGTCGTGGCATTGGCTACGCCGTGCTCGGCGATCACTCTGATCGTTGCTTCGACGAAATCCTGCCGGCGTAATTCAGCGCCCATTCTGGCCATGCTTCAGCAATCTCCCTTATTCCTGGCGCCCCCGAAAACGAAGAGGGCGATGTCGACGCTTGCGGATCCTACATCAACAAATCGCACGACGTCATGAATGAAAACGGTACGTGAAACGGTTGCACCAATAATGGTAACAACTGTTTCGTTATTTCCCGTATTGGTGCGTTCCGACGAAACAAACGGGAACATTCTCCGGCAGTTTCCCCGCACCGTCGCTCCGAAGAGCGCGCAATCGATTGATAAGAAAAGACTAATTCCGGCCCCGCGAATCTTGGCACCGGGCTTGCTTTGATCACACGACTTGGTCAACTGATCAAGTCAGTTGATTAGGTTAGCGCAGGCAACGGGTTGCCACCGTCAAGACGGCCCCGTTGCTGACCAAGGCCCACGAGGATCCCTCCCATGAACACAGTGATTGAGCGCCCCCATAATAATTTTTCTACCGGCGTCGTAATCCGGCACCTGGTCGCAGCCGTAGCCGCCTCGGCGTTTTTCTGTACGGCACAGGCGGCAGACAAGGATCCTGCATTGCTCGGCAGCAAACTGACCCCGCTGGGAGGCGAGGCCGCGGCCAGCGCCGATGGGGTGATTCCCGCCTGGACGGCGCCCGGTCCCCAAGGTGGCAGTTGGAGCCACGGCCAGGTGCGCGGCCAGCAATGGAAATTCAAGGATGACAAACCACTGTTCAGTATCGACTCGGGCAACGTCGCGAAGTACGCAAGCAAGCTTTCACCTGGGCAGGTGGAAATGTTCAAGAAGATTCCGGGCTACCGCATGGACGTGTACCCGACGCGACGTAGCTGCGGCGTGCCGGATTTCGTCGCGGACAACACCAAGAAGAACGTCGGTTTCGCCAAGCTCGACGGCGACGGCCTAGCGTTGCAGGAAGCCTACGTGCCGGGCATTCCGTTTCCATTTCCAGCCTCGGGCGCCGAGGTCATGTGGAACATGAAAATGCGCTATCGCGGCGTGGGTTTCGATATGTCGAAGACCGTGTCCGGCATTTCGCCACGCAAGGGCAGTGAGGACTGGCTGCGAACCTCCACCGACTGGTTCATGTACACGCCATGGGGCGTGAAGGGCAGCGCGCTGTTCTCGTCATTCGATCGTCTGGAAGTCGCCACCTACTTCAGCTACACCGACCCCGCCGCACTGGCCGGACAAGCCGGAGTGGTCACGACCAAGGCTGGCGAGCAAGCCACCACGTTCTATTACTTCCCGGGCCAGCGCCGCGTGCGGCGCATGCCGGCGTATTCCTACGACGCGCCGCAAATCGGTCTGGACAATCAATACACCATCGATGAATCCAATGTGTTCTTCGGCCCCATGGACCGCTTCGACTGGAAGCTGCTGGGCAAGCAGGAAATGCTCGTGCCCTACAACTCGTTCGGGGCCTACGACAACTCGGCGAAGATTGAGGACGTGGCCAAGCGCGACTTCATCGCTCCCGAGTCGCGTCGCTATGAGCTGCACCGCGTGTGGGTGGTCGAGGCCACTGTTCGCCAAGGCATGCGTCATCAGGCGCCGAAGCGTCTGTTCTACATCGACGAAGACAGCTGGAACGCGCTGATGGCGGTGGACTACGACAAGCAGGGGCAAATCTGGAAAGTCCGCGAGGGCTACACAATCCCGGTGTACGAGACCGGCACCTGCGACATGGAAGCCCAGGCGCAATACAACCTGGTTGACGGTCGCTACCTGTACGACATGACCTCCATCGGCACCGGCAAGAATGACCATCGCTGGCTGACCGACGGGGCGAGCAATCCGCGCCTGAAACGTGACTTCTACACCTCAGACAACCTGCGCGCCACCAGCGAACGCTGACAGCGGCTTTCGGGAACAGACATGAAAAAAATAATCAGTAGAACCTCAGGTCTTGTCATCGCGTGTGCAACCCCATTTGCCATGGCGTTCACCTTTGAAACCGAAAACATTCGCGGCTCATTCGATTCCACCCTCGCTGTGGGCATGGGACTGCGCACTGAATCCCGTGGCTGCAACCTCATTACCAGCAGCCCCGGCGGGCACAATCCACCCAGTGGCTGTCTGGCGCCCAGCGCCGGGATTGGTGATCAGGGCGACTTGAATTACGACCGGGGCGACCTGTTCACCAATTACATAAAAGGCACCCATGAGCTGGTGCTGAAATTTCCCGAGGACTACACGTTCATGGCGCGCGGCAGCTGGATCCGCGACTTTGCCGCGACCGACACCAGCGGCGCGTTGTCGGCCGACCGCCCTGCAGGCGTCGGCAGCGACGGCTTGACCAGCAGCGCCCGCGACGATCTGGAGTTCAAGGCGCGGCTGCTGGATCTGTGGGTGAGCAAGAGCTTTGATGTCGGTGACCAGCGGGTCCGCGCTCGCCTGGGTAATCAGGTGATCAACTGGGGCGAGAGTCTGTTCGCGGCCGGCGGCATCAACAACACCAACGCCTACGATGTCATGGCCTTGTCGCGCCCCGGTACCCAGCTCAAGGAAGCCTTGCTGCCGGCGCCGATGCTCAGCCTCGCGTCGGGGCTTGGCGCCGGGGTGAATATCGAGGCGTACTGGCAGTTCAACTGGAACAAAAGCGAATTGCCGCCAGTGGGCAGCTATTGGTCCACGACCCATGCGCTGGGCGAGGGCAGGGGTGCCTACGGGTACGATGAAAAAGAGGCGCGCAACGGCGGCCAATGGGGCGTGTCGCTGCGCTGGCAGCCTGACAACACCGATCTCAACCTGGGTCTGTACGTGATGCGTTATCACGACAAACTGCCGTCACTGAGCGTGCAGGTGGATCCGCAAACCTTCGCCGTGTCGCCGACCTGGGAATATCCGGAAGACCGAATGATGTACGGCATCAGCGCCAACATGCCGGTCGGCGACTGGGCACTGGGCACCGAGTTGTCCTACCGTCCCAAGGATGCGGTACCACTCAACCCGGTCATCGACGCTTGTGCCGCTAACGGTGGCAAATGCTGGAAAGACGCAAAGAAATTGCAATGGCACCTGACCGGCATCTACAGCATGACGCCGTCCAACTCTCCGACCTTGCTTGAACTCACCGGTGCCAGCACCGGCACCTTGTTGAGCGAACTGGTGGTCGTGAAATACTCCGGCCTGCATAACGACTACGCCGGGGAGCCGATCGCCGCCGGCCTCAATACCTGGCAACTGGATCCGGCCATTGCGCCAAGCGCCAAGGGCAACAAAACCTCCTCCGGCATCAGCCTCGATTTGAGCCTGACCTACGACAACACGCTGATTCCCGGCTGGCAGGTCACGCCGGGCGTGTTCTATTCGCGCTCGATCAACGGACGCACCCCGAACCTGTCGGCCACCTTCACCGAAGATGCAAGCAGCATGAACCTTTACCTCAATTTCGTGCGCAACCCGGCGAGCTGGCAGATCTCGGCCAACTACGCAAAATTCATGGGTGGCAAGACCCCTTACGATCAACTGCTGCGTGATCGCGATTACGTCGGCCTTGTGGTTTCCCGAACCCTGTGAGGCGCGCCGTGAACAGTTCCCTGAACCTCAAGCAAAACCCTGTGCGCGGCGTCCTGCCGCGCATCGAACAATGGCTGTTCTCGCACCGCCTGCTGACGTTGGCGGGTCTGGCGCTGTTCACCCTGGGCATGGCCTGGTTTGCGGTGCAGTTGCGCATGGAAGCCGGGTTTGAAAAGCAGTTACCCATCGGCCACGAATACATCGAAACCTTTGAGACCTATCGCAATGACTTGCTCGGCGCGAACCGGTTGACGGTGGTGGTCAAGGCGCGCCAAGGGACGATCTGGAGCCAGGCAGGGCTCAAGCGTCTTTATGACGTCACCCAGGCGCTGATATTTCTGCCCAACGTGTCGCGCAGCAGCGTGCGTTCGTTGTGGACGCCCAACGCGTTCGTCAATGAAATCACCGAGGAGGGCTTTCGTGCGGACCCGCTGGTACCGGGGACGGTAACCCCGGAAAGTCTCGATGAGGCGAGCATTGCCATGATCGCCAACTCGACAGCGCAGGGCGGTTTTATCGGGACGTTGGTGGCTCGCGACCAGAGCAGCGCGATGATCACGGTCGATCTCAACGAATTCGATGCCAACGGCCAGCGCCTGGATTATGTGGCGTACAACCAGGTGCTGGAGCAGCAGATTCGCCGTCAGTTCGAGGACACGGATTTCGAGATCCAGATCATCGGCTTCGCCAAGCAGATCGGGGACATTGCTGTGGGTGCGTCAGCGGTTCTCGAGTTCTGTCTGCTGGCCTTGTTGCTGACGGCGGCTGCGGTGTACTGGTACTGCCATTCGCTGCGCTTCACCTTGCTGGCGGTGGGGTGCTCGTTGGTGTCGCTGATCTGGCAGTTCGGCGCCTTGCGTCTGCTCGGTTACGGCCTGGATCCGCTGGCGGTGCTGGTGCCGTTTCTGGTGTTTGCCATCGGCGTGTCCCATGGCGTGCAGCAGATCAACTTCATCATTCGCGAGATCGCCTGCGGCAAATCGGTGGAGGGCGCAGCGCGGGCCAGTTTCAGTGGGTTGCTGATTCCCGGCACGCTGGCGTTGGTCACCGCATTTGTATCGTTCGTGACGTTGCTGTTGATCCCGATCCCCATGGTGCGGGAACTGGCAATCACGGCGTCACTAGGAGTCGCGTTTAAGATCGTCACCAATCTGGCGATGCTGCCGGTGGTGGCCTCGATGCTCCGCGTGCAGGATGGTTACGCTGCCGCCGAGGAAGTTTCTCGCCAGCGCCGCGCTCGTTGGTTGCACGGTCTTGCGCGTTTGAGCGAATGGCACAACGTGCGCTGGGTGCTGGGCATGGCGGTGCTGATCTTTGTCACGGCCGCCTGGCAAAGCCATGATCGAGTCGTCGGTTCTTTGCAGGCCGGCGCCCCGGAACTGCGCGAGGATGCGCGATTCAATAGGGATGCGCTGTCGATCGCCAGCCATTACGACATCGGTCTGGACTGGCTCAGTGTGGTGTTCGAGGTCAAGGTCGAGGGCGGGGCAAACGACTGCGAAAACGTTGCGCTCGGCCAGTATCAGGACCGCTTCGTCTGGGCCATGCAAGGGGTGCCTGGTGTGGTCTCGGTGACCTCGTTTTCCAACAGCCTACGCCAGTTCAACGAGGGTTATAACGAGGGCAATCCGAAAATGAACGCGGTGCCCATCGACCCGACCAACTACTCGTCGATGGCCGCCGAGGTGGCTCGCGTGCCCGGCATGATGCGGCCCGATTGCAGTATGACCGCGGTGCATCTGTTTCTCGCCGATCACAAGGCGACCACAATTCACCGGGTGATCGCCGCGGCCAAGGCGTTCCGCAGCCAGTTCACTCAGCCCGGAGTGAGCGTACGTCTGGCGTCCGGTAATGCCGGCGTGATTGCGGCGATCAACGAAGAGGTGGAACGCAGCGAGCTGCCGATGATGCTTTACGTCTACGGCGCAATCGCGCTGCTGGTGTTTGTCGTTTATCGCGACTGGCGCGCCGTGCTGGTCTGCTGCCTGCCGCTGACCCTGGGCACCTTCATCGGCTACTGGTTCATGAAAGAACTGCAGATCGGCCTGACCATCGCCACCTTGCCGGTCATGGTGCTCGCCGTCGGCATCGGCGTGGATTACGCGTTCTACATCTACAACCGTTTGCAGTTGCATCAGGCCCTCGGCCAGCCGATCACCAAAGCTGTCGAGCACGCGTTGCTGGAGGTCGGCGTCGCCACGATTTTTACCGCCATCACCCTGGCGGTGGGCGTCGCCACCTGGGCGTTTTCCGATCTGAAGTTCCAGGCAGACATGGGCAAGCTGCTGGCTTTCATGTTTCTGGTCAACATGATCATGGCCATGACCGTTCTCCCAGCCTTCGCCGTATGGCTGGAGCGGACATTTCCGCGGCGGCGCCCAGTGCGTCTGATCGGCTCACTGGTGCATTGAGGACATAGCCATGCGAAACCTGATGCCTTTACTGGTTCTGATGTTGCCGACGCTGTTGCAGGCGTCATCCTTGCCGGCGGTTCCGGCGACCGTGACGGCCAGCGCCACAGCCGCGACGCTGTTGAGCGTTGCCCGCGCCGGGGAGCGAACCGTTGCCGTCGGCGATCACGGTGTGGTGCTGCTGTCGGACGATCACGGCGGGCGTTTCCGTCAGGCTGCGTCCGTGCCGTTGTCCACGCCTCTGACCGGGGTGTCCTTCGTCGACGCCCGTCAGGGTTGGGCCGTGGGTCACTGGGGGGCGATTCTGGCCACTACTGACGGCGGCGATACCTGGCAGGTGCAACGCCTGTCCAGTGCGGAAGATCGGCCGCTGTTTGCCGTGCACTTTTTCAATCCGCAGCAAGGGGTGGCGGTGGGGCTGTGGTCGCTGGTACTGACCACCGATGACGGCGGCAAGACCTGGACCGAGCAGCAACTTGAAGCTCCGCCAGGATCGAAGCACGCCGATCTGAACCTGATGGGGCTGTTTGCCGATCAAGAAGGGCGCTTGTACGCCACCGCCGAACGCGGCCAGTTATTGCACTCGGACGATCAGGGCAAGCACTGGCGCTACATGGATACCGGTTACAGCGGCACTTTGTGGACGGGGGCGGTGCTGGGCGACGGCTCGCTGCTGGTGGGCGGGCAACGCGGCACGTTGCTGCACGGCTCCGCCGACGGCGCACGCTGGCAGCGCGTACCGCTGCAGAGCAAAAGCTCGGTCACCGCCATCGATGTTTCCGGGCAGACAGTCATTGCGGTAGGGCTCGACGGCTTGCTCGTGCACAGTGACGACGGTGGCCAAAGTTTCCATGAGCAACCCAGCGGCGACGGGGTTTCGCTCACGGCGACACGGCTGAACGGGGATGGCTCGCCGATCGTGTTTTCCCGTAGAGGCGTCGTTTCTCGGCGCTGATACCCGGGTGGATGTCGGGAGGCGGGCGCCATGCCGGTTTCCCGGCAGTTCAGCGCGATTTTTCTCAAACAAACTGCTGATTTCCGGCCGGTTTTCCCGTGCCTGAAGAAGTCTTTGCAAGCTCGAAATAATAAACATAACGCATGTTGCGTTAAATAATTTTGCTTGTTAGAGTCGATGACAAATAACAAGACGCAGCACGTTGCAAGCGCAGCGGTTGCCACTCTCGATGGAGGTACTTTGATGATCTCGCTCAAGTCGACACTCACCCTGCCAGCCGCCGGACTCACCGGTTTCGAAACCCCGCTGACAGAAGAGGAGGCTGCGATTCAGGCCTCCGTGCACCGCTTCGCCAAAGAAGTGTTGCGACCATTGGGTCGCGAGCTGGATCGCATGACCGCCGAAGAGGTGGTTGCCCCCGGCTCGCCTTACTACTCGCTGTTTGCCGAATTCGCCAAACTCGGACTCGACCCGGCGCTGTTGGCGCAGCTGCCGCCGGACATGGCGGTGCGGATCGAATCGCTGATCGGTGAAGAACTCGGCTGGGGTGATGCCGGGCTGGCGATCTCTTTGGGCTGCGCCGGTTTCCCGCTGCAAATGGCCGTTGCCGCCGGCAATGCCGAGTTGGTCGAACTCTGCCAGGGCCGGATCGGCTGCTGGATGGCCACCCAACCCGACCGTGGCAGCGACAACCAGATCTTCGACATGGCGCGAGACTGGCCAGCGGGCAAGCCCGGCAATATCGGCAACTTGACCGCCAAAGTGGTTGGCGATGAAGTCATCCTCAACGGCCAAAGCTCGGCGTGGGTCTCCAACGGCGTCATCGCCCAAGTGGCACTGGGTTTGATCTGTGCCGATTACGGTGACGGTTTTTACGATGAGAACGGCCGGCCGCACGGGATTGCGCTGATTATTCCGCTCGATCTCAAGGGCGTGTCCAAGGGCAAGCCGCTGGACAAGATCGGCCAGCGCTCCTTGCCTCAAGGCGAAATCTACTTCGACAGCGTACGAGTGCCCCGGCGCTTTGCTATCGCCGAGCGCGACAACTACTACGGCGCCGTCAGTTCTTCCTGGTCGTTCGCCGGCACCCACATGGGGCAGGTGTTCACCGGCGTCGCACGTGCCGCCTTCGAAATGGCTCTGCAGTACTGCCATGAACGGCGTCAGGGCGGGCATCCGTTGATCGACCACCAGATGACCCGCCTGCGTCTGGGCGACATGTTGCGTCGGGTCGAAACGGCCCGCGCGGTCGCCCGCCGTTCGCTGAGTTTCGCGCGCCTTTCACCGCAAACCCATCCGTACGCTACCGCCTCCGCCAAGGTCACGGTGACCGAAGAGGCAATGGCTGTTGTGCAGGAAGCTTTCCGTCTGTTCGGCGGCAATGGCACTACCCGTGAATACCCGATCGAAAAACTCTTGCGTGACACCCAGTCGTCATTGATCGAGGACGGCGAAAACCGCGTCCTGACCATGCGCCTGGGGCTGCTTGCCCAGCAGCTGTACGCCGAAGGTTGGGCCAACAACTGATTCTGCATTCCACCGACATCACTCATCCAAAAACAACAAATGAGGTAAATCCCGATGGCCAAATATCCTGTCGTTGTCTACGGCGCCAGTGGTTACACCGGTATGCTGATCATGGACTGGTTGATCGACCAGCACATCCCGTTCACCGCCGTTGCACGCAACGCCGCGCGGGCTCAGGAAATGATGGCGCAACGCGTCGTCGGACTGGAGTCGGCCACTTACGAAATCATTGAATGCGCCCACGAGGTCGACGCGCTGGTCTCGGTGTTCAAAGGTGCGCGCGTGGTGTGCAACACAGTCGGCCCGTTCATCAATTTTGGCCTGACTGCCGTGGAAGCGGCCTTGAAAGCTGGCTGCCATTATCTGGATCCGGCCGGTGAGCAGGCGCACATCCGGGCCTTGCGCGATCAGTTCGGTGAGCTGTATCGCCAGGCCGGGCTGCTGCTGTCGCCATCGTTGGCGTACATGTACACCTACGCCGAAATCGCCGCCGAACTGGCCCTGGAAACGCCGGGTGTCGATTCGCTGGAAACCGCGACCCTGACCCGTGGCCCGCGCACCGGTGCTGCCGGGGTGACTGTCGGTTCTACGGCGACCATTTTCGAAGGCGTGCGTTACCCCGGTGCCTACCTGTGGGAGAAGGAACTGGTGCCTTATGCACCGAACGCCAGCTTCAACGTGGTCTGCCCCGATCTACTGGAAGCGGTGTTCTGCCTGCCTTGGGGCGGCACCTCGCTGCCGGTGTTCTTCGAAGATGATGGCCGGGTGCGAAGCTGCATGTCCTGCGTCGGCTTCTACGACAACCCGGTGATGAAAATGGTCCACGGCCTGGGCGAGAAGTGGGAAGCCGAATACAAGCACCTGCCCAAAGAACAGCAGGACGCGGTGATTCAGAGCCTCGTGCAATCGACCACCCCGAGCATGCCACCGCGTGAGCGCAGCACCCTGCAACGCACCGTCGACTTCGCGATCGGCCGCGGTCAACTGACAGCGGTGCGTGCCACCGTGCATGGCATCACGCCGTACATCGCCACCGGCGCCTTGCACGCCGCAGCCGTGGTCAAGCTGTTGAATAACGACACCGCCAGGACCGGTTTCGCCTCGTCCTCGAAAGCCTTCGGTCATCGCTACCTGCTGGGCTTCCTTGAACAGCGTGGCCTGGCCCGCGCAACCGTTACTCAACTGTGAAGTGACCGACATGGCGATTATCGATTTCTTCGACCGTGGCTGGCGGATCAATCCGCACGGCGCGGCGTACATCCAGGACGATCGGGTGTTCACCTTCACCGAAGTCCGCCATCTGTCCTGCCGGATCGCCAACGCATTGTTGGCGGCCGGTTTACCCAGCGGCACGAAAGGTGCGGTCTGGTCCGCCAACGACGCGGTGGCCTGGACCTGCACCCTGGGACTCTGGCGCGCCAATCTGTGCTGGATTCCCGTCGGCGCACGCAACAGCGCCGAAGAGAACCGTCACGTGCTCGATGCCTTCGACTGCGAGGTGATGTTTTTTCAGCGAGAGTTCGCGCCGATCATCGACGCATTGCGTCCGAGCCTGCCGAAAATCCGTTTGTGGATCTGCATCGACGAGCACCTGCCGGGGGCGCCGTCGCTCAAGTCCTGGATTGATGATCAGCCGGTCACGGCACCGGAGGTCGAGTATCAACTCGACGATGTGGTGGCACTCTCGCCAACCGGCGGCACCACCGGGCTGCCGAAGGGGGTGATGAACACTCATCGCAGCATCCAGACGTTCTGCGCGCACTTCATGATCAATTTCCCTTACGGGGATGACCATCCGCCAGTCAACCTGGCGGCGGCGCCGATGACCCACACCGCTGGCACGCTGTCGCTGCCGTGCACCTCGCGGGGCGGCACCGTGGTGATCATTACCAAACCGGATCCGGCGCTGATGCTGGCAATGATCCCGAAGTATAAGGTCACCGAAACCTTTTTGCCGCCGACCGTGATCTATCGACTGCTGGATGTGCCGGATCTGACGCAGAAGGTCGATTTCAGCTCGCTGAAGTATTTCCTGTACGGCGCGGCGCCGATGTCGGTGGACAAACTCAAGCAAGCCATCGAGACCTTCGGCCCGGTGATGGCCGGCGGTTACGGCCAGACTGAAGCCCCGGCCTCGATCTCCAACCTGCCGCCCGCCGAGCATTTGCACGGTGGACGTCTGGCATCGGACGAACGCCTTTCTTCGGTGGGCCGGCCCAATCCGCTGGTGCGCGTGGAAATCCTCAGCGACGCCGGGGACATCCTCGGTCAGGGGCAAACCGGCGAAATCTGTGTACGCGGCGATCTGGTGATGAAGGGGTATTACAAGGACCCGCAGAAAACCGCAGAAACCATCATCGATGGCTGGCTGCACACCGGCGACATCGGCCACGTTGATGCGCACGGCTACCTGCACATTACCGACCGCAAGAAAGACATGATCATCTCCGGCGGATTCAACGTTTATCCCAGTGAAGTCGAGCAAGTGCTGTGGAGTCATCCGGCGGTGCAGGACTGCGCGGTCATCGGTGTGCCGGATGAGCAATGGGGCGAGGGCGTGAAAGCCGTGGTCGAGTTGAGCGTCGGGCATACCGTCACCGCCGAGGAGTTGATCGAGCTGTGCAAGAGCCGGCTCGGCTCGGTCAAGTCGCCGAAAACCGTGGATTTCATTGATGCATTGCCGCGCAGCCCGGTCGGCAAGGTGCTGAAGAAAGATCTGCGCGCCCATTACTGGCAAAACGTTGAGCGACGTATCTGAGGGGAATGATCTGATGGAACCTATTTACATCGCCGGCATTGCCATGACTGAGTTTGGTCGTCACCTGAACCGAAGCCTTCAGGATCTGGCACTGGAGGCCTTGCAAGGTGCACTCGCGGATTCCGGCGCCCTGCGCGCCGATATTCGCGCTGTATTCTATGCAGGCATCACCAATGGTCATCTTCAAGGACAACTGTCGATTCCGGGGCAGGTAATTTGCAGCAAGATAGGCATCGAAGGTGTACCAATCTACAACGTTGAAAACGCCTGCGCCTCGGGTAGTACAGCGGTTCATTTGGCAGTGCAGAGCTTGCGCTCAGGGGCTACCGACGTGGTGTTGGCGTTGGGGGCCGAAAAAATGAACGTGCCGGACAAGTCGCGGGCACTGGCATTGTTCGAAACCGGTTGGGATGTTTCCACCGCCGAGGAAAACTACGCGACTCTGGTGAAAATGGGCGAGGGCATCGTGGTGCCGCCGGGCTCGGAGTCCGATCGTCCGTACAGCAAGTTCATGGCCATCTATGCCGCGATGTGTCGCTGGCACATGAAGACCTACGGCACCACTCAACGACAGATTGCGGCGGTATGCGCCAAGAACCATCAACACTCGGTGCACAACCCGTATTCCCAATTTCGCAAGACCTTCACCATCGAAGAAGTGCTCGCCGCGCCGCCGATCACCTATCCGATCACGCTGCCGATGTGTGCGCCGTTATCCGACGGCGCGGCCGCCGCGATTCTCTGTACCGAGGCGGGATTGAAACGCATCGGTGCCGACCCGAAACGTTGTGTGCGGATCGCCGCCAGCGTGATCCGCAGCTTCAGCCTGCGCGGGCTCGACGAGCCGCACAAGCACGTCAGCCTATTGGCAGCGCGTGAAGCCTACGAAATCGCCGGCCTCGGCCCGCAGGACATGCACGTGGCCGAAGTGCACGACGCCTCGGCCATGGGCGAAATCATCCAGGCGGAAAACCTCGGGCTTGCGCCGCTGGGGGAGGGTGGGGTGTGTGCCGAACGCGGCGATTTCACCTTGGGTGGCCGCCTGCCGATCAATCCCTCTGGTGGCCTGGAATCCAAGGGCCACCCGCTGGGTGCGACGGGGATCGGCCAGTTGTACGAGCTGACCACGCAGTTGCGCGGGGAGGCCGGTGCACGCCAGGTACCCGGTGCGCGGCATGCCATCCAGGAAAACGGTGGCGGTCTGCAAGGTGTCGAGGAAGCCGCCGTCGCTATTCACATCCTGAGTCGATAGGAGCACATCACATGTCCATGACCTACCAATCACGAGAGCTGGAAAGCCACTTCGCCGGCGGGCATTTTCGTCGGCTGGGTGGCTGGGTCGAAACCCCGGCGGATCTGCAACCCGAGCTCGAGGGCGATGTCAGCGCGGACGTCATCGTGATCGGTGCCGGTTTCGCCGGGCTGTCCACCGCCCTGGAACTGACGGCGTTGGGGGCCAAGGTTGTGGTGCTAGAGCAGGCGTTTGCCGGTTTCGGCGCCAGCGGGCGGAACGCCGGCTATCTGGGTGGCAGCATCGGCATTGAGTTCGAGCTGTTCTTGAAACGTGTCGGCAAGGAAAAAGCGCAAAACATCGTCAGGTTCTATGACGAAGCTGTCGCCTACGTCGAAGGTCGATTGCGCGAACTGGGGATCGACTGCGACTACAACGCCTCGGGCATCATCAGGGCGGGCATCCATCCGTCGCAGGAGAAAAGGCTGCGCAAAAGTATGGCCGTGGGCCACGAATTGGGTTCGCTAACCGAGTTTCTGGATCAGGCACAAATGCGCGCGCGGGGGATTCCACCGGCCTTTCTGTTTGGCTGCCTGCAACGCCACGGCGGTACCCTGGACCCTGGCAAATACGTGATGGGCCTGCGCCGCTCTGCACTCCAGGCGGGGGTAAGGCTGTATGAAAACACCACGCTTGAGTCGTTCTCCGACGGGCCGACGATCACCTGCCGGACGCCACGCGGGCGGGCGAGCGCGCCAATAGTAGTGCTGGCCACCAATGCCTATACGCCGCAGCTCGGACTTCTGCGCGACAAAGTCGTACCGTTTCGGGTGTCGGCGGTCGAAACCGAGCCATTGACACCACAGCAGTTGGCATCGCTGGGCTGGGCAGGGCGGGAAGGGTTGACCACGCCGCACCTGGTGATGGAAAGCCATCGCCTGACCGCACGCAATACGCTGCTGATGACCACCAAACGGCTGGGTTATGCCTACGGCTCGAAAACCCCGAACATTCCTGATGAGGTGACCTACCGAGCGTTGCAAGACAACCTGGGCGTGCGTTTCCCGACGTTGCGCGGTGTCGGCATTCAAGCGTGCTGGAGTGGTTACGTCAGCATGGCCTACGACGCGTTGCCGGTGGTGGGCGAAACCGGGTCGCACCACAACATTCTCTACACCGCGGGTTGCTCCGGACACGGCGTCGCCTCGCAGTCACTGATCGGCCATCTGCTGGCGGAAAGAATCGGCGGTATCGAGCATCCGCTGCTCGGCGCGCTGCGGCATAAAACCCCGAAAACCCTGCCCGAACCGCTGCAGTGGTGCGCCATGAATGTGGCGCTGGGGGGAGCACATCTGCTGGACGAATACACCAACCGCAAAGTTGCGCGCCCTCATGCCTGACGGTTGAGGCTTATAGAACCAACACGCTGATTTTCCGTGGTGACGCTGACCTTGAAGTCCTGGGGCCGGCAGGCATTCGCCTGCAGAAAGACAAACGAATGTTTGCGTTTTCGTCGCCACTTTTTTACTGCCACACCCACGCTCGGCCACGGGCGTTCAATCCAACAATAACGTGATGTGAGGCATCGAACATGAGCACTGACGCCCCTCCCGATCTGAAGCGAAGACAATTGCTCAAACTGGCCGGTGCCACCGCCGCCGTGGGATCGATCGGTTTGAACCTTGGCCTGGCCAATGCCGCCGATGCGCTGCAAAAAGACAGTCCGGACGATGTGTTTGATGTGGTGATCATCGGTGCCGGCCTGGCTGGTTTGACCGCCGCCCGTGATCTGCATCTGGCAGGTTGTGAGTCGCTGCTGGTGCTTGAAGCGCGTGATCGTGTCGGCGGCCGCACCCTCAATCATGACTTGGGTTCCGGCTATATCTCCGAAGCCGGCGGTCAGTGGATCGGCCCCGGACAAACCGCCGTAGCGGATCTGGCCCGTGAGCTTGAGGTCGGCACCTTTCCCAGTTTCTATGACGGGGAAACCGTGATCCTCGGGGGCGATGGACGTGTCGCCGTAGATTTGAAAGGCACCTTCGGTACCGACGAAAGAGTCTCGGCAAAACTCAGCGAGCTGTCGCGTGATGTGCCGTGCGGTGCGCCATGGAAATCCCCCAGGGTGGCCGAACTGGACAAGCTCTCGGCGGGCGACTGGCTCGCTCAGCAAAACATCAAGCCGGAAGACCGCGCAGGGTGGAATGCCAGCTTCCTCCTGACCTGCGGTGTCACGCCGGCGAAGATGGGCTTCTTGCACTTTCTGTCGATGATCAATTCGGCCGGCAGCGAATACATGCGGCTCGACTCGATCAAGGACAGCGCGCAAGGCACGCGGATCGTCGGCGGTTCACAGGTTCTCAGCAGCAAAATGGCGCAATTGCTGGGCGACAAGGTTCGCTTGTCGTGCCCGGTGCGCAAAATTGCTGACTGGAACCGCGACATCGTCAGACTGCAAACGGATCAGGGCGAGATCCGCGCGCGCCGGGTGATCATGGCGATTCATCCCGCGCTGTGCCAACGCCTGCAATTCGATCCACCGCTGCCCGAAGCTCGCGCCGCCCTGCAACGGGCCTGGCCAGCGCACTCGCCGGCACGCAAGACCGCAATGGTTTACCCGCGGCCTTTCTGGCGCGACAAGGGTTTGAACGGTCACATCATTCAGGTCGGCGGGCCAGTCATCTGGGCTTACGACAACTCACCGCCAAACGGCGAAATCGGCGTGATCAACGCATTCATTCTGAATGCCGCAGCCCCCACCGACCCCGAAGCCGCGAAGCGTGTGCAGACCGAAATCTATGCACGCGCCCTGGGGGATGCAGCGCTTGAGCCGGTTTCCTACCACGATCACGACTGGGCGCATTTCGACCCGTGGACCATCACATGCGTGTCGCCGATTCCCCCTGGTTTCTGGTCGACACATGGCGAGGCACTGCGTCCGCCGTGCGGCAACCTGTTCTGGTCGGGCACCGAAACCGCTGACATCTGGGCAGGTTACATGGACGGCGCCGTGCGCGCCGGACGCCACAGCGCCTTGCAGGTGCTCAACGCGTTACGTCGGGCATAGGAGGCGGCAATGAAAAAAATCATAGCGCTTGGCGTCATCGCGGTCATTACGGTGCTGGTGGCGGTTTTCGGCCGTGATCTGCTCGACCTGTATCGGCTGCAGACTTACATCACGACCTCCACGGAGGCCTATCAGGCCGACCGCGGAAACTGGCCACACCTGACCGATGCCTGCACCGGTTGCCATGGCAGCCACGGTAACTCGCTGAACCCGACGTATCCGAGCCTGGCCGGGCAACCCGCCGCGTATCTGTCTGCCCAGTTGCGCAACTTCGCGAGCGGGCAACGGCTTGCGCCCAACATGGGGCCGCTGGCGATGACCCTCAGCCCGGATGAAGTTGATCTGCTGGCGAAGTTTTACGCCCGGCAATCGGTCGTTGCTCATGCGGCTGTCAGCCCTGACGAGGGGCTGAAGGATCAGGGCAAACAACTGGTGAAAACCCGAGGTTGCACCGCCTGTCATGGTGCCGAGCTGATGGGCCACGACGCCTTCCCGCGCCTGGCTGCACAAGGCCAGGACTACCTTTTGGCCCAGCTCAACGCTTTTGCCAGCGGCGAGCGCATTGAGCCCACTGGCGCGATGCAAGCCATGGCAGCGGCGCTGTCAGCGCAGGAGCGCCAGGCGATTGCGGCTTACCTGGCTGCACTGGTTCCTCAATCCCGCTAACCCATCAAATTTTCTGTCAGCTGTACCGAGGCTATCGTTATGGAACCGAGAAATATTGTGCTGTGCCTTGCCTGTTTCTTGCTGCTTGCCAATGGTCTGACCTTTGGCATCAGGTTTCTGAAGAAGAGAAACCTGCTACTGGCTCTGGAGTGGTTTGTGGTTGCCTTTTCCGCGACAAACTTCTTGATCTTCTTCCTGACAGAATCGGAGCATGCGTACCTGATTTCATACTTCTGCGACGCGTTCTCCAGAGCCTTCGGGATTCCACTGATTACCGTGCTCGGGCTGATGGCGGTAACGCATGCGTACAAGCCCTCCGTGAGCAAGGAGCTCATGATGTTTGCCGGCGCTCTGTTGGGCACGCTCGCGTTGATCTCTACCAAGGTCCTGGTCACGCTCCTGCCGTATTTCTACGTGCTGATGTGGGTGATGTTTTCGGTCTACCTGGTATATTTCGCGGTACGCCTGGCAAATGCCGGAGAGTCATTGCATGCGATCGGTGTGATGTTTGGCATGCTCGCCTCACTGACCATTGCCTGCATCTACGACTTCTACAAGATCCCCGGCGACGACAGCAATGTGCTGCTCAACTTCTACGTGCTTGCACTGACGACCTGGGCTTATCTGCTGGTGCACCTGTATTACGCGTATTGCGCGCTGGAGCGCGCGAAGGGCGCAATGACAGTTCTGCAAACGCGCTGAGGGGGAGTTGAAGTGCTCGAAGCCGCCGTTCTGGCGGCTTTTTTGCGTGATGCGGAGTAGGGCGGTGGGCATCCTTGCCCGGGCAGGATCAAGGGTTCAGCTTGGCCAGATAATGCGCCACGGCCTTGATGTCCTCATCGGACAGGGTGCCCGCCATGGCATTCATGGCCTGCGTCGGATCGTTGCGTTGGCCACGTTTGAAAGCGCTCAGTTGATCGCTCAGATAAAGCTGCCCTTGTCCGGCGATAGGCGGAGCCAAGGGGCCGCCAGAGAGTTTTTCGCCGTGGCAGGCTGCACAACCATTGGCGGCGACCACACGCTGACCGCGCTGGTCCAGTGCATCATCCTTCGCCGGGACTTCAGTCACGCCTGGTTGCTGTTCGGCAAAATAACTGGCCAGGCGCTTGATCTGCTCGTCGGTCAGATTGGCCGCCAGCGGCTGCATCTGGGCATTGTGGCGACGCCCTTCGGAAAACGCGCGCAACTGGTTTTCGATGTATGCCGCGGGCTGCCCTGCAAGCGCTGCGTATTGAGCGTCGCGGGGTTGACCGTTGGCGCCATGGCAAAGTGCGCAGGTGTCCTGCAACTGTGGCCACGCTCCGCCATTGGCCTGGTATGTAGCGTCGCGCTGATCCACGGCCTGCATGAAACGATAGCCCGCCCACAGTTCCGGCCCGTAAATCGCTATTGATCCGGCCAACGCTGCGCTCACGGTGATGGCTCCAAACACCATAGTCCGCTTCATCAGGCGTTCCTCCGTGGTTGAAGCAATGCCTGCAGCGCTTCCATTGCCGCGCGGTGTCCAGCGCGGACCGCACCGTCCATTGCCCCGGCCCAGATCTCCGCAGTCTCGGTACCGGACCAGATCAGGCGACCGACCGCCGGCGTCAGGTACTCGCCCCATTGCGTCCAGAAACCGGGGGGCATGGGGGAAATACAACTCAAACTCCACGGGTCGATCTTGCCCCAGTCCAGATCATGAAACTGAATCGGGTGCAGGGCTTGTTCGCCCATGGCGCTGGCGTAAATCGCCGACAGGGTGTCCTGCGCCGTTTTCGGGTCATGGGGTAATTGGCCGGTCCTGACGAAGCCGCTGAGCACACCCAGGCTGCCGTCCGCCGGGGAGTTGTCAAAGGCCCAGATCAGCGGACCGTCCACTGGCACAATCTGCCCGTTGAGGTCTTGGTCGCGCCAGAACGGGCGCTCATAGACGTGCACGGTCTTGCGCATCGGTGCATGGGCCGGCCAATGCCGCTGCAGCTCGGCACGCCCGGATGGCAGGGGCGGATCAAAGACGATCTGATTGCACAGCGCCGGACTCAGCGCAGCAATTACCTGCCGCGTGCGGATGATGCCCTGATCGGTGTGCAACTCGACGACATCACGATCCCAACCGACAATCTTGCGCACCGGGCACGCCAACCGGACTTTATCTCCCAGCGCCTGAGCCATCTTCAAACTGAGAATTTGCGAGCCGCCAGCCAGGCGAGATTCCTGCGCACCGCCCTGGACCCCTTCGAGCTTTTCAAGGCGGCAGTCCGACGAGTTCATCATCGCCAAGTAATGCAGGAGTCCCATGCCGGCCGGCGTGGTACCGAAGGTGAGGCTCACGGACATGTTGAAGCCGATCTTGTCGACTTTGCTGATGCCTTGTCCGGCCAGCCACTGGCCAATCGACAGTTTGTCCAGCTCAGCCGCGTCCTTGGCTTTCCACGGCGCTTTGCTGGGGACGCCTTCGGCGAGCTTGTTCAGTTTTGCGACGACTTCTGTATTGGAATTCGGCCCGTCGCTGAGATCTTCCTGGATGTTGACCTCGTCGATCAGATACACCGCCTTGCCCTTGTAGTAGGTGGGGAAGGTGGCGACATCGAGCTGTCTGGCCAGGTCGGCGATCGACGTTTGCCCCGGGCCGATCCATTGGCCACCGGCCTCGGAAATCACGCCATTGCCCAGATCATGGTTAAGCGTGCGACCACCGACGCGGTCGCGTGCTTCAAGCACGGCAAACGACTCGCAGCCAGCGGCCTGGAGGTCCCTGGCGGAGGTGAGCCCGGAAAGCCCGGCGCCAATGATCACCACATCCAGTATCGAGGTATCTACAGCTTCGGTTTGCGCCATCGCACGACCGGTGACACCGAGTCCTCCGGCGAGGGCTGCGCCTCCGATCGCTTGCAATAACAATCGTCGCTGTCGTGATTGCGTCGACAGCTCATCGAGATGCGCATTCATCTTCACCTCCGTCTTTTAATTATAATCACAGATGTTATGCGAATATATGACGGAACAGGGATTCAGCAAAGTGAAATCGGCGCGATGTCGATTAACCGTGGGTTTTGAGTGAAATGCGGGCGCGACAAAGCAGGGTTCGCTGCGCAAATGAAGCGAAACTTGTTGATGCCGAAGGGCAGGGCAGGGCAGGGTTTAGCGAGCGGGGCTAATCAGTGTGATGACCGCATCCATCAAGGCCTTGCTGCGTTTGGCTTCAAATCGCTCAGGCTCGATTGGCAACATCATCATCCAGCCGTCACTCAGCGCACTGAGCTGATCGGCAAGCAGATCGGCAGCAATGTCATTGCGAATGATGCCTTGGGTTTGTCCCTTACGCAGAATGCTTGCGAGATCCTCGCGGAAGCGCGAATAACGTTTCTGGATAACGTCGGCAAATACCGGTTCGTGTCGGGCGTGGGCAAGCATCTGAAACAAGGCCAGCCAACGCGCCGAGTCGTTGGCTTGAGTCAGGTTCAACCATTGCTCGATCATCGCCCTGACGTCGACTTTCTCCTGATCGGCATCCAGCAAATGGTCAAACTCGTCGAACAGACTCTGCGCCGCCGCCGTGATCATTTCTTCTTTATTGGCAAAGTAATAGGTCACGGCGCCGGTGGTGCAGCCGGCATGACTGGCAACCTTGCGCAGAGACGTTCCGGCATAACCTTCCTGAGCAATGACTTCGATGGCTGCGGTCAACAGTTCACCGCGTTTTTCCAGACGATTACCTACGGGACGACCGCGACGTGGAGCGGGCGCGGAATCACTGTCAATGGAGTGCTGACTATCCGTGGAAGGCGCTTGAGCATCATGCATGAGAGAAAGTGATTCCATTGGTTGAGCGTTGAGCCGACAGTGGCTGCGAACGCCATTTTGGCTTGGCACGTCGCGATCATGCAATCGTTCAGAGTCGACCGCTGCCAATCACCGCGACGGCCCGGACTTCCACGCGCAAGTCCGGCATTGCCAGCTGGGAAATGCCGACAGCGGTCCAGGCTGGATAACGTTCAGGGAAATATTCGTCCTTTACCTGTCCAAAGGCGTGCACTTCGGCCTGCAGATCGGTATGAAACGTCATCAGCTCGACCACATCGGCCAGACTCGCGCCCGCAGCTTCGAGGATGGTACGCAAAGACTGAAACGCCAGATGGGATTGCGCCTGGATGCCCTCGGCGGGAACCATGGTCTCGTCGATACCGACCTGGCCGGACACCCAGATCATGTTGCCGACGCGTGTTGCCTGGGAAAAGTGGAAGTTGTCGTAGATCGCCTGGGTGTGGCCAGGGTTGAAGGATTGACGCTGCAGTTCTTGAGTGCTCATCGCGGTGCTCCTCTTATATCAATTGGCGGAAGGTTGGGTGGCGGAAGGCGTCTCCCGCTTTCAGCGTCGACAGCTCTTCAGTGAAAAGCACGCCTTGCTGCGGATAACCGCCGGCGCTGTATTCTGGCAAGGGATGGAAGGTGGCGTCGTCGCCAAAGAAACGGAAAACGAAGGTGTGACGGTCCGGGAAGGCGTCATCCACCGGAGCGCCGCCATGCAGCGAACCCGGATGCAGCAGGAGGATGTCGCCAGGCTCGGTGGCCCACGAAATGATCTCGAATGCCTCGGAATCGTTTTGCCGCAAAGCCTCAATGTCCGGCAGGCGTGGCAATGCATCGCCGCCATGCAGCGGCTGAGTCGGATCATTCGGATCTCGAAACGTGGTGCCGTCGTAGCGTGGTCCTTTGTGCGAACCTCGAACGATTTCCAAAGCGTTTTTCTTCGGCACTGATTCAAAACTGATCCAAGCATTGGCCCAGTGGTTTCCGGCCCACGGCAGATAAGACGTGTCCTGATGCCAAAGCGTGCGAGATCCACGCCCACCAGCTTTGAGAAACACCTCTTCGGCGAAGTACCACACGTTCTCCGAGCCCCAGAGCTGCGCAAACAGCTGGCCAAAGGGCAGGGAGGTCACCAGTTCTTCGAGACGGGCCTTGGCGACGGGGTTGGCATTGTCGACGTGCGACTGTTGCTCCGTTCCGTCGAACATGCGAGTCGCATGAGGGCCGTGATTCTCGACAGCCCAGTCATAGGCCGCCCGGCACTCGGCCAATTGATCTTTGTTCAGAAAACCTTTGATCAGGACGGCCCCGTCTTCCAGGAACGCCTTCCGCATAGAGAGTTGCATGAGAGCTTTCTCCTCGAAAATGCCACTTGGCGATTTCGATGCTAGCAGGCGACCAGATTAAACACAACGACCGTTATTTTAATATTGCGTACCGATTGCGGTTGCTGGTTTTGGAAGACGATCACACACCAGCAACGGCGCCGTCAGAATCAGATATGCGAGGGTTTCAGCCCGTATTTGCTCACTCGGCCCCAGCAACGTTGGGAGTGCGACAGTTCGAGATTGTTAACATAACGTGTGTTATTATTATTGAATGCCTATGCAGACGCCCTTCGGCAAGGCACCCGGTGATCACCTTGCTGATGATGGGTCGTTCAACCGTGCCGTGGGTCTGAGGCGGCACACACTTACTCAAGGTCTTAATGCTGAGCTTCTATGGAAAACCCAGGTTTCGTTAAAACACTGCTAGTAGAGGACGATCAGAGGCTGGCGAAACTCATCACTAAATTCCTAGCCCGGCATGGTTTTGCAGTGCAGGTTGTCCGCCGGGGCGACGAGGCATTGGCGGCCGTCGTTGAACTCAAGCCACAAATCGTCGTACTTGAGCTTCTGCTGCCGGATCAGAACGGACTGCACCTGTGCCGTCGGATTCGTGATGTTTCCGATATCCCCATCATCATTTTGACTGCCAAGGGAGATGACAGGGATCAAGTTCTCGGCCTGGAATCCGGTGCCGACGACTATGTAATCAAACCTGTCAAACCATTGGTATTCCTGGCTCGATTACGCGCTCTGCTGCGACGCCATATCCCCACGCAGCAACCGACAGCGTTGGACATCCTTGAATTCGGTCAGTTGTCGATCGATCGCAGCGGCCGGGTAGTGAGCCTAGCCGATCAAAGGATCGATCTGACAACTATGGAGTTCGAACTGCTGTCCTTGTTGGCCAGTGCGGCGGGCACACTTTTTTCTCGTGACGAAATCCTCAACCGTATCCGCGGCATTCCTTTCGACGGGATCAACCGCAGCGTCGATGTTCACATCAGTAAATTGCGCGGAAAGCTCAATGACAACCCTCGAAATCCAGAGCTCATCAAGACGATTTGGGGCAGGGGTTACCTTTTTAATCCGTTTGCTTGGGAAGCATAGATAAGTATGAAAAAGGACGTGCTGATTTTGCTGTTTTTTGTCTGGATTCCGGCGTCGCTGTATTCGGTTTATGGCTGGCATCAGACACAGGGAAAACAGATCGTCGATGTCTATCGGTCAACGACGGCGCCGGCTATCACGTACCAGTCAACAAGTAACAAAACGAGTGTTCATGATTCAGCGACTTTCTTGTGCACGATCAGCAAATTGCCACATGGCATAGAAGAACGGGATAAATAAAATGCAGCAGGCCAGGCTTACCAAAAACTGTTCATTATCGCGAACGGATTGAACGCCGGCAGTGGGTGGTCGAACTCATAGTGCAGGGAACCGCGCTTTATGGCTCGCGTATCCCACTTGTGGATGTGCCTGGATGGGTCCTGATGGAGGTGGTCAAGGGGGGATATTTCGGTAGTCGCTAAATCATAAAGCGCGCGCAAATCATAGATCTGCAATACACTCTTAGTAACCTATCTGCTCGAGACCTGTCATGTCCAAACTAGCAGAATTTCGCCAGCTTGAAAAACACCTCGCCGAACAGTTGCAAGCGCTCGAAGCCTTAAAAGGTGACGCGGGTCTCAAGAAAGAAATTGAGTTCGAAACCAAGCTGCGCGATTTGCTCGAAAAATACGATTACAGCTTAAAGGACGTGGTCAACCTGCTTGATCCGCAAGCCGGTCGTCGTGCACCAACGGCTGAATCCAAAACCGGTAGTCGCAAGCCTCGCCAGTTGAAGGTATATAAAAATCCGCACACTGGAGAATTCGTTGAAACTAAGGGCGGTAATCACAAAACGCTTAAGGATTGGAAAGCAGAGCATGGCTCTGCGATCGTTGAGTCTTGGCTGACCAAGTGATTTTTTTTGGAAACAAAAGGGCCCGTACGGCCCTTTTTGGTATCGATTTTTAGCAACTCGAGAGAGTATTTTGTAGATCTAAATGCAGTACCGACCGCATGGGCCCTATCCAAGCGTTTCGTAAGGAAAACAAGGGCAGTAGAACATACTCAGGGATCTGCCGCGTTAGACTATGGAAAACGTGTTTTACGACTCGAAGATTTGCGGAGCAGGGCGTTGCCTTTAATATGATCGCCGAGTGCAATTAACGTCAATTTAAAATCTAACTCAACTAAATAGATGTTTATTTGAGTTGGCTACTGACACCACGCAGGTCAGTTTTTTATTCGGCACGTTCTCACGAAATAAATTTAGTTACGATACCTAATCAGACCCTAAACGATTTTCATTGGCCTTCAACGCTTGCGCCTGGGGAATAGCTGACGAGGGAAGTCGCTGACCTATCGCCAACTCCCCAAAGGAATCTGCCGGGTCGATGTAGCGCATGGCTGACTTCATGTCCTTCCAACCGACGTAAGTCATCAGCGCTTTGATATCCCAGCCATTGGCCGCGGCCCAAGTGGCGAAGCCGCGACGCAGCGAGTGACTGGTGTACAGATCGCCATACACACCCGCGCGATTAAATATTCGCCGCAACAGTGGAATTAGGCTGTTGGCATTCAAGCCGTCTTCAGCCAGATGCCCCCAGCGATCGAGCTTTCTAAAGACTGGGCCGTGCGCAATGCCGGCGACGGTGATCCAGTTCACATACGCTTGCACTGGACAAAGCTTCTTCAAGGCGGGGGTACGGAACGTCGTGCCGCGGTGCTGGCGATCGCCCTTGCTGCGCGGTAGGTAGAAAGTGATGCCGACTCCGACTTGCGCATGGGTGTTTTCAACCTGCAGCCGCGACAACTCATCCCCGCGAAAACCGCGCCAGAACCCGATCAGCACTAAGGCCATGTCACGCCGGCTGCGTAGCAGGGCTGCCAGGTCCTGGCGAGCGGCGGCTTGCTCCGCGTCCTGCTCCAACCACTGAAGAGCTTGTTCAAGGTGCTGCAGGAGCAGGGGAGTCGCTTGTTTCTCCTGGGCAGGATGCAACGCACGGATGCCCTTGATCATTTGCCGCACGGTGGGTGTTTTGGTGGGGTCGGGGAAGCCTTGGGTAATGTGCCATTGGGCGAGGGCGGCCAGGCGCTGCTTCAGCGTGCTGATGGTGTGCTTGTCCGCGTACTCGGCGAGGTAACGCACGATGCCATCCCCGGTCGCCGGCAAAAACCCGCCCCAAGTTACTTCGAAATGCTCCACCGCCGCACGGTAGCTGCGCCGGGTGTTGTCCCGGGTGCCAGCCTGCAGGTATTGATCTGCCTTGCCCATATCAACCCATCCACTTCAAACGTACCTGATCCAGCATCGGAGGCGGCAAAAACGGCCCTATGATGCGATAACGCTCGATTATTTTACCAAAGAAATCCTTTCGTGTTGTTCTTTTTCTAGCTGTAAAGTGTTATGTATATACGTGGTATGTAAACCAGTACGAAATCGTAGGAGCAAAAAATGGCGCGCGGCGGAATTAACAAGGCGATTGTCCAAAAAGCCCGGGAAGCGCTGCTGGCTCGGGGAGAGAATCCGAGCATCGACGCCGTGCGCATCGAACTGGGCAATACCGGCTCAAAGACGACTATTCACCGATATTTGAAGGAAATCGAAGATTTTGATCCGAGGCCGCGGGCCTCTAGAGAGCGATTGAGCGATGAACTGACCGAGCTTGTGGCCGGCCTCTTAGAGCGAATGACAAAGGAGGGCGGCGAAGCTCTTGCGCATGCCCAGGCGCGTCTTGACGAGCAGCGCATCGAGCTGGAGCAAAAACTCGACGGCTTGAGTGCCGAACTCGCCTCTTTGCAGCGGGAATTTGATAGTCAGAAAGGGGCGTTTGGGCTTCAAGCGGATGAGTTACAGATTTGTCAGGCAAGCCTGCAGGCCGAACTCACCCGCAATGCACGCCTTAGCCAAAACTGCAGTGACTTGGAACTCCGTGTTCAAGAAAAGGACGAGCAGATCCGCTCCCTGGAGGAAAAGCACCTGCATTCACGCGATGCGCTGGAACATTACCGTAACGCGGTCAAGGAACAACGGGAGCAGGAGCAACAGCGACACGAAGGGCAGGTGCAGCAAGTTCAGGTTGAGCTGCGACAGCTGCAGCAAACGTTGATGCTCAAGCAAGATGAACTGACTCGACTCAACAGAGATAACGAACGCTTATTAAGTGAGGCGCGACAGCAGGCCAAGGCGGCGGCGACGCATGAAAACGCGGCGCTTCGTTTGAGCGGTGAGATTGCCACCATGAAGACAGCAGTCGCCAAGGCTGACGGTGCGAAAGAAGCGCTTCAGGAACAGCTCGGTATGTCGCGCGCGGAATCCAAGCGGTTAGAGGAGGGCCTTTCACGGGCAAGTGCGCAATTGGTCGAAGCCACGAGGTTGTCGTTGCACTATTCAGCGGAGCTCACTCAGCTACGACAAGCCGCGGGTCATCCGCACACTGACAATGAAAGCTCCACGAGATAAGGCCAGAGGAGAGTTAAATTGATCACATTTGACGCGGTGTGCCGCGGTTCGCTTGCAACACTCTTGACCTCAAATATGCGCATGAGCGCCTAAGTCAGATGGTTTTTTCGGACGATTGTTCGGGGCCACTGAAGCGCGCCGGGCGACTCAAGTTTCAAGCGAAGAAGGTGGCGCCCAAAATGAGCAGGGGGAGTCTTGATGCGTATAAGGGTAAAGAAACGCCGCTGTGAATTTCTAGGTATCGTTTTGAGTTGCATACTAAGTACACATTCCGCGTTCGCTTGCACAGCGCTGTAACTGTAAGCGACCATCACATATCAGCGATGGCAATTGGGCATAAATTGCGACGGCGACAGGCCGTACTGGGGCGATTTCCGCCAGTGACGTCAGGCCTGGATCCCCCATCCTAGAGAGATCGTTCGGGTCGGCCACCAAATGAAAGGCGTTCCACGCCCAGCCCGCAAGCCTCGTGAAAACTCTCTTACATCGACTTGATCGAAACCACTTTCACAAATCGGAATTTTTTCTTGGCCGCCCTAGTAGCTTCTTGCTCGGCTAGGAGGGTACTTAGCGTATCGGCCTCATGGACCATCTCGTGCGTCTCGCCTTCAAATTCATTGCCCACTCGAAGCGTGACTCTCAGCCTGGGTGTAAATGTTTTCGCGACTTTCTTTTTCTCAGCCACTTTTGCTGGTTGCATGATCACGATATCCGAGACGGGCTTCTGCGCTGGGGATTCACAGCATTGCGGAGCATGCTCGCTACCACCGAACAGCGCCCGGCGCATTTCTTCTTCAGTTAAATCTGAATTCATGCCAATTCTCAAGAGGGGAAGGTTATGAGCAGCGAGTGCAATTCTATCAGCATGGCAAGTTTACTCAGTCGTTAGTCCCGCCTCCTCAGATCCAATTGGGTAAAGGCGAATTGTGTGAACGTAGTGAGAAGTCGCTGGAGAGGGAGAGCAATGCTCGAATTGTTTTTAAAAATCTATCGCTGCGGGTAGATAAAAGAGGTGAACGGCAGGGCCGCTAATCCTGGTTCACGTACGTAAATAACGTCACATCAACAGGCACGAGTTCATGCCTCGTGAGCGTACCTGCGTCCAGATCGCTGGCTTATGATTAAAGTATCTAGGTACTGCCACTGCCAACGGCAATTCTTCGTGGTTGGTAATGTCATCGATAGGGCATTGAACAAAAAAAGCCAAAGGGGCGATGAGATGCTTGAGTTCGTTGTTGGTGTCATTCATACCGTGCATCACTGTAGAGACGTGCTTAATTTCCGGCTTTGCACATCTCGAACCATGCTCGTCCTCGGGTAGAAAACCGAGCATCTTGCGTGTCCTATGTGCGGTTCGTCTCACCGAGGAACGCTCGATCATTTGTTGCGGAAAGGAAACTACCCTGCGTTCGCGGTTTTCTCGCTTAATCTCGTGCCAGCGTGCAAATGTAACAGCAAGCGCAAAGAGCTGTTGAAGGGGCCCAATCCCGGCGAGCGTATCTTGCACCCATATTTCGACGACTGTTTGGCTGAACGACTGATCGCGGCCAAGTTTGAGAAGCTGGGGGCGATACCGGACGTAGGGCTGCAGTTATGCGTAGATAGCACCCATCCCGATTATGCAGCCATCGATTTCCACGTACGCTCTATAGTGCAGCGAACGTCCATTGTGAATTTCCTTCGAGACCGTTGGATTGAATTCTGTCGCAAGCCAAGTCTCATAGTACGGGCACTTAAGCGCAATCCACAGAGCGCACAGGCGCTTAAGCTGACTCTCGAGGACGAGCTCGCGTTACTCGACGATCTGTATCGAGGTAAGAACACCTGGTACTCAATATTTGTCGCCGGATTGCTCCATCCAGAGGTGCTGCTTTGGATTTTTAGCCAGATGCATTCACCTGGTCGAGCGGCAGATGGGCCTCTAATGTGAGGCAGTGACGATTAGGGCGATTACAGGTAGCTGTCACTGAATTTGGCTTCTGTGACAGCAACGGAGTGTCCTGTTTGATAAGTGATTTCAAACTGCACTGGATGCTGAGTTTTCTGCCGCATCACCATGGCCCGTGACGAAACATGCTCCCCATGCGCAATGTCTCGTACTCGCAGCTTGGTTAAGTCATAGGCACGCAGTTTGCTGTCGATGGCCAAGTTGAAGAGAGCCAGATCCCGTGTCTTATCAGCAAGCTGAAGCCTGATCCGAATGGCCCAGATATCTCCGACTCAGAGCGGGGCTTTCTGCCTACAAGCTTTCCCTTGTTCCAAGGCTGATGGCGACGTAAAGCAATAGTGTTCATGGCTTGTCCTTCAGGTTGAGGGAAGGCAAGGGTGGATCAGTCGCAATGCGTAGTAGTCGCTAATCGACCCATAGGCGACGTTCGTCGATTGAACAACGGCATCGATGGCGGAGCCATTGAACGTCAAAGACCTGAAACCTGGGTCTAGAGCTACCCGCTATGATAGATAGCTCTAGACTAGGGAGGCATTTGTATCGGAAGCCACTAGCAAACATTCACGCTACGCCTGGTAGCGGAATTCGCGCTATGGGCTATTGTTCGTGCCAGCATATTGGAATCACGATCTGAAGTGCAGGTTGATTTCGAGCCAATAAGGATGGGCTGCGGTGTTTTCAAAAGCTGATGGCTCGTACAGCCGCTGCTTAATCATCTCTTGGGCGAGCAGCTACAAACGGAAGGTTTACGACATGTCTAGATGTACAGCACCGGTACATGGTCATCGTTCGGCAAGCGCAAGAGCAGCGTGTCCCGCATGTGGCAGCGGATATAGCGGTTACGGATCGCGATCGTATTCATCCTCGTCCTACGCACCATCCTATTCGCCCCCGTCTCATGGCGAGGGTGGTCGCAGTAGCGGCGGTTCATCCAGCAGCGCAAAGCCGCGCTGGTCGAAGCCCGAATCCTCTGTGGCCTACACCTCCGCCGAGGTAAGAACGCTCACACCGGTACGCGAAAATGTCGAGAGGCGTGCGACAGTACCTGACCTACGTGACGTCTTTCTTTGTCACGCCTGGGACGACCGGAAAGGATCCGCGAAGGAGCTGCATGATGCACTCGAGTCGATCGGTGTTTCCGTTTGGTTCAGCGAGAAAGATGTCCTTCTAGGCTCTTCCTTACTGCGTGAAATTGATAAGGGATTGGCGAAGTCTCGAGTAGGAATTGTGCTGGTGACACCTGCTTTGTTGCGTCGCCTAGCAGCTGAAGGCATCGCTGACAAAGAGCTTTCCGCGCTCCTCGCAAGGGATCTGCTGGTTCCCATCATTCACGACACCACATACGAATCGCTGCGCGAAGTCAGTCCTCTACTCGGTTCGAGAAGCGGCCTGAGCACTGCTGAAGATACGTTTGCAGATATCGCGGCCAAGCTTGCCGAGTTGGTCGCCCCGTAAGCGCCCAGATATGAATGAAAGACATGGTGGCCGATTTTGAGCGCATGAACGAGGTCTGGAGTCAGTGGTTCACGCCCGGTGAAACCCCAGCTCGAGCGACATCTCAAGTGACATTTGATGAGGCAGACATTCGTCTGGAGCTCATCGTCGTCGCAGCAGTGAAGGCCTGAATTAGTCGCTGATGTGTGCTTTTCTCGAGCGTTCTCTATCAGAATCAACTCATGCTGACAGTCAGGAGCTCCAGTTCATCAACGGTACGCCGTCGCGCATTCTGCTGGTCATCGAGCCGCGATCCAGCGAGTATTGGATCGAGAGCAGCGCCACCGTGCGCGCGTTGGTTAGGGGTACCTCAATAACACCGAAGCTAGATGTCGAATACCTTGCTGGTGGGCTGGTCATGTATGCAGGCGGACGCGGTCAGGTAGAGGTTTATCAAATGGCCGTCGCTTGGCCCAATACAAGCGTACGCGGAATACGGCGAAGAAACTGACCTGCAAGCGCAGGTGGTGCAGGAGATCACAGCCCAATGGTTTGAGCGCATCCTCATCACGCTGGGGGAGTTACGCCGATACTCTACTAGCGCCGCAGCTGTGCCCTTTATGCGAACTACTTAGCCTGCCGAGATGAGACATATGGTGTGACGTCTCTGTCTTCTACCGCCTGAAGCTCGAAGTACTGCCCTTTGGCTTTCAGCGCATGGATGATGCGACATTGGGCATAAGCGGTGCTGTATGAGGTGCTCGGGCCTTGGATGTTGAGTACCAATTCCCCTCCGTAGCTTCGCTCGTACCTCAATTCTCTCAAGGCTCCCACCGCTTCACCATGTGCCTCGGCGATCTCGATCACCAACTCCCTTAAGGCCGATTGGTCGGTGTCTGGTAGCTCAGCGGAAAACTTGACCTGGCGTTGGCTTTGAAAGCCTCCGCCACCACTGGCCGAGCCTATTCGGTTAAATGTGATGTGGGCAAGCAGGACTACTTCCATGGTCTGAACCTTCTATGTGAGTCTTACTTCTTTGTAGTAAGGGGCAGCGTCAAGGCCAGGCCCCCCCTAGGTTCTAGCTAATTCGCACCCAGCAATGATTTACCGATTGCGTTGTAGCGGTGCGATGAGAAGGCCCCAAAGCGTCTCGGCACCGCCTTCTTGAGAAAGCCTCTGGTCTTGGCGAGTGTGGAACGCCATGCCGAAGGTTTTCAGGTACATGGACTGGTCGTCCGTATTTACGGTGAGCGCCTCGTTGTACGAGCCGCCGCCAAACGAGTCTCCATGGCTGTAGTAGATACCGGCGCCCATCTGGCCGCTGGTGAACACTGCCGCTTTTGCAACGTCGTGGCCGTCCTTATAGATAATCGCAGAAAAGCGATTTGCATCTATCCGACGGAACACCCCTTCATACCCTGAGTTGCGCGCTTGGAGCTCCAGCAACGAGTTCTCGAAATAGCGGGCGATGTACTCGAAGCTGTCGAGCAAGAAGCGGTCTTTGTCCAGCTGGGTGAAGCTCTTAGCCATTCGAAGGTTACTCGACCTAGGGCCAGCCGGGGCGATAAGGGAGGGCGCTGAACCTCCATTGAAATCGTTGCATTCAGCTCGCGGAGCAGTGTTCGGTTGGCCACGGCTGCGTCGCTCGGCAGCCTTCCGAACCTCCTTCGCAACCTGCAAGAATGCTTCGTCCCGATCAGGCCAAAGGGTCACTGGCTTACCATCTTGGGGCATGCCAAGCAGCTTGCCGAAGGGGGCATGATGCCAATCGCATGGGCGAAGAATGACAGGAATGACAGTCGCTTCTTTAGCGGCATGGCGCTCCATCGCGCGAGCCATCTCGATGTTGTAGCAATAGTCGGAAGCGATGAAATCGGGGCTTACCAGCAACAGGATAATTTCGTCGCTGTTGATGTGATCATCAATGGCAGCATCGATCTCTTGGCCTGCTCCGATCCTGCGGTCGTGCCAAGTCTCTATGACGCCTTGGCGCTTGAGCATCGAAAGCTGCTTTTCCAACTGGTCGCGCAGCGCCTCGTCAGCATGGCAATAAGAAAAGAACACGTTCGGCAAAAGGGTCACTCCTACTCGGATAGGTGCGATGTCGATCTTATGGGCAGCTTGGCTGCGAAGTACAGACGTGGGCTTGGCTTGACTGCTGATTGGATGCCCTTCAGTTCAACCTGTCAGCCAAAAAACAACGATGCTCGAGTCGTGGCATGGTGGTAGATCATTCGGGCTCGCTCGTAATGAATGATGTGCTTGCCGTGAGGCGTTGGCCACACAAACTGACGGATCTCAAGTGGCGCAAATGTAAAGGACGGTGGAAGGCATAGGCGTCTCTTAACCGTGCCGTCAGCACTGTTGCATTGCTCGCAGATGATGACGGGAGCAAATGTGGCGATCCGATGAGGTTCTCCAGGAAGCGGTTTTCGTACGTAAGGGTCGGTTCCATGGTCATGGTGAATATGGAGACCTACAGCCCAGCCTTCTCGCCTATGCGGTTTGTTCGGATAAAGCATCGTCCAACGTAGCAATTGGTATCGTGTCCGTTCGCAGCACGGGCATCGCCAATGATCATCAAGCTTCGCCCATAGCCGGTGGCAATGGGCGCCATCAAAGCTCAGGTATTCCTCCCAGCTAGGAATGCGCCGGAGCAGATTGCTATTCAGCGTTTTCTCTCTGTTAGCATTTTTGATTTTGGTTCCGTCGCAGGCCAAACAGTAGCCATTGGCCGAAAACTCGGGCTTGCAGGGACAGAGGTTTTTGGTCATCAGAGCTTCTCAGTCTGTCGTTGGGTTAACCCACGTGATGACCGCGCGCCAGGCATCTGTGCTGGCCATGAGCTCGGGTGCGGTCAGTAGCGCGGTCACCAAAACGCTCACCGCTTCTGGTGAGGTGGTGGTCAGGAGTAGCAGTGACCCGATGAAGAACGCATAAATCACCTCCCTCTATGTCCGCTGCCAGAATCCAAACTTGTCCTGGGTTTTCACCAGCAAACGCATGCACCCCATTTGAATCGTATTTGCATTAATTGGAATGCGTGAGGCGTCAGTACCTGGACAGCCGCTTCAGTCCTTCAAGCATTTGCGCCAGGTAGCTTTGCGACCCAAGTGCGAACCCTGCTGCCAGCAACGGGGCCCTGTACTCTTCGGTCGCATATTCGTGAGCGAAGCGGTTGATGGTCTCTGAATGCCAGGAAACCCGGCCTAATGCGATTTTCTTGAAACCGTGGTTTTTCACCGCATCCGCGAGCGATTCTTCACTGACTCCGCGTTGCTCGCAGAAGAACAGGAAACTGAAAAACTCAAACCGTTCGTAAAGCAGCCCGTGATCCTGCAGACCTGCGAAGTCAGGCGCCCACCGAGGTGTAAGACGGTCATGGAGTCGGTTGCAAAAGGGGGTAAGAGCTCCACTTTGGTCTTCGAAGCTCTTCCATAATTCAAACAGGCCATTGGCTCCCTCAACGTAGAACGGTGATAGATCAAGCCCCACAGGGAAAGGCATTTCGCGCCGGTTGATAAGTGTCGTGTTAAACAGCTCGTTTAGCTCGCTCAGGCGATTGGCCCGCACAAGTCCCATGCCATATGCATAAGTAACAAGTGCTATCGGGTAACTCTTCAATGCAAGTCCAGCTACCCACCCTGACTGCTCGACCTGAGACGCAGCGTGCAGGCCCTTGATCGCATCCAAAACGATCATATGCTCAGCACCTGCACCCCATCGTCCTAACACTGCACAAAGGCGTGCTAGTGGCTCGATGGCCGCTTCGTAGATCTCAACTAGGTCGGTAAAATCCTTGGGCGTGCTGCCCTGAGGTCGTTCTGCGAAGAGAGGAGCCAGATGGCTGATCGCTTGATAAGCCTGGCTGGTCACTAAATCATCGAGCTGAATCCTGTGTTCGGGTCTGGCCATAAAGCGTTTGGCCATAGCGAGAGTCAGCTCGATGCCGGCTGGGTTCTGCAGGCGGGATTGCTGGATGGTTTCCAGTTTGAGGTTCAGCCCATCGAAGAAGGTATCGGCATCCAGGCCCGTCACGACGTTGGCGCGCCGCTGAGTGATGAGCTCTTGGCCACGCTCGCTCAATTTTCCTCGCGAAAGCCAGTAGGTAGGGTAGCGACGGGAGGGTGCCCTCAAAAACGCCGCCCTCAGCGCATGATCCCACTCACCTGACCAGCCCGCGACGATCAGCCCAAACTCATCGATGATGCGGTCAAGCAACGTATTGAACGCTGGCGGGTACTTGCCCAGCTCCCCATCGGTATTGAGGATCCTGGCATCCTTGTAATCACCATGGATCTTCAGGATGTAGCAGGACGCATGAGTGAGTGGCTCCGCTCCTGCGAGGGTGTCTTCTGAGCCAACGACAGTTGGCTCAACGCCGACATCGCGCAACGCATTTTCCATGAGTCGGTCGAAGTTCGTCGTGATGATAACGCGCACATGACCCGCTTTGACCATCGCAGCGATCGCTCGATGTGCGGGGGTAGGCAGTTTAAGGCCATCCTCTAACTCGTTTTCGTTAGGTTCCAGAAAGCCTTGAATGATCGCTCGCCGTTCAGTCTGGGTTGTCGCCAGGCGTTCGAGCAACGTGGAGTAATTGGGCTGCTCTCCTGTTTGACCTACGTACCACGCGAGCCAATCTGCCTGTTCGCCGGCACCAGACGCTATGCCCCATCGTTTCACCAGCTCCATGGTGATTTCCCAGCCGGTCGGTATGCCCGCCGAGCGTGATACGCCCGAGCCAAGAAGCACTGCGTAGACGCCTTTGTTCTCAAACATTGAAAACGCGATTTGGGCTGTTGAATCACTGATAGCAGCGGTCATGCACATTCCTAAATTTCAGCGGGGAGGTGAGGTTTCTGCGCGAACATCGGCTTATCTAAGAGTAGTCAGGTCCGTGTCGGTCGGTGGCAGCGAGGTGGCTGGTGACGACTTGCTGCATCTCCAGCCAATCGCAAATCGACCTATTTGCGGTGCAAGATAAGCCCATGAGCGATGTAGTCAGCAGTCACGACTGCCGCGGCCATCGATGCCACATCATGAAATGCATCGTCCTTGATGTGGTCACCATGGTCACTGATCCCTCGAATCACAAGAGCGGGGATTTCATGTCTAGAGCAGGCTTCAAATACACCGTGGGCCTCCATCTCAGCGACACACACCTTGCCATGCAGCTCCTGCATTTTCTTGAAGAGCTGCTCATCGCGTACGAGCTTTTCGCCTGCCGCAATCGTGGTGAGTGTTGGGTTCAGGGCCGTTGACACTTCGCCGGCGGCTGATGAAAGCGGGAACACCAGTCCCACGGACTCAGCGTGTCGTGCTAGGCGTGCTAAGCGGGAACCGCTGGCAAGGTAAGCCCCCATGTCTTGTTGGGTTCTGAACTCGGGCTTGGACATGTCTGGCCTCGCAACCATGACACCGCCCGAAAGCGCGGCAGCACCTTCATAAGCAACTACGCGCTCGGACAAGATCACATCGCCGAGCTTCAATTTCGATCGCATCCCGGCAGCGATGCCCATCATGAACACCGCATGGGGTCGGAATTCGGAAATGAGCATTGATGTCACTGCTGATGCCTGGGTATTCCCGGCACCGTTGAACGACGCTACAACACAGGTGAGAGGGCCGTTCCGGCCTTCAACCTTGACTCGCCAGACATGGATGCCGTGCTCGCTCTGAAAACCGTAATCGTCTTCATCGATGCCAAGGGCATGCTTAGCTGCGGCCAGTTCGACAGGCAACGCGGTCAGCACCAGGACATCCGGGGACGCTGCCGCGTCCTTCGCCGCAAATTCATCAACGTAGAGCTGAATGGTTTTGTCGGCCAGTGGCTGGAGGTCACCCAGGGTATGTTGAGCTGATAGCCCAAGCATCTTGCGACGAACGCTCTCCCCGGTATGAGGCAGGTAGGCGGCTGGATTTTGGGTGAACTGCCGGTGGAGCAGGGGGGCACCCGGGCCATCATCGCAGAATGCCCCGACATCAATGTCAAAAGGAAAAACTGGAAGCTTAAGCTTGAGCGCGCGTTGGGCACGGTCGAGAACGCCTTTGCCTCCACTGATGGCAATCATGGCTGTCGCCAGATCCAGCTGCGCGTCGCGAATATTTCCACCCGTGACGACGTCGTCATCTACGTATTCGATCTGGGCGATGTCTTGGCCAACCAGGCGGCTGACCAACTCACGACCTTCGTCATCCATCTTGCTGTACAAGGAGCGCTGGGATGTGACGATGTGCAGCCTGCCCTTAACGTCCAACTGGGTGCTCAACTGCTCCACTTCACGGGCAATCGTCCAATCGAACACCATGGAGTCGCCGTGCTCATTCTTCGGCTCGCCGCTGAGATAGACAACCAGTGAAGCCTTTTCAGCCAGCGCTGCTTTCGTCAGGCGGCGAACCAGCTGATGCGCCCGTCCGACCTGTGCTCGATCCGTTGATTTCGAAATGCTCCCTGCGATCAGGAAGCACTGTTTTTCTAAGCTGGCCATCCAGAGGCTCCTAGTGCTGATAAGTGTTGGGGCAGGCATCTTGCTCGTTGAGTCAGCTCAGCGGCGGTAGCAGATGCTCTATTTTTTTGCGGTTTTTAAGGGTCAGCTGCTGCCGCAGGGGAGAGTTCTCAGGCTTCTCCTCTTGTAGGTTCAACTGGTAAAGCAAGTAGAACGTCAGAGCTTGCCGGCACTGTAAGGTGATCTCGCCGTTTTCCATGGCATAGTCCCACTCGATGACCCTTTTCTGATGCGGCTTTAAGCGAGGATTGGCGCCGATAACGAGATCAACGATGGTGTGCCACTGAGTATCCCCAGCAGCTCGATCCTCATCAGGGCCAGCGTCGCGGGCAGTGATCACTCGGGACAGCGAGAAATCTCGAAACTCATGCTTGGTGTGGCAGAACGCTCGGAAATGCCAACGCGCGCCATCCTGAACAAGCGCATGAGGCGTCAACTTCCTATCAGTCGGTTCCGGAGTCGATAGCGAGCTATACGTCACGAAAAGGGCATGGTGCTGACGAATCGCTCTCAGCACCAGACCCACAGTATCTGCATCCAGTCGTCGTCCAAGGCGGGGCACTGTCGCTACAGGCGCGTGCCAACCCAGAAAGCTTCCGTATGGGATGTCAGGCTGGATCGCGATTCTGAGCAGGTCGTCCAGGTAGCGATCCAATGCACTTGAGGCGAAAACCGGTGAGAAGGCTGCGGTGGATCGGTAAACACGAGTGCGGTTGTCGTACTCAAGATTATGCGACGCCAAGCGCGCGTACTCGGAGAGATCGATAGATGCCTGCGGTACGGAAATTCCAAAAAAATCAGTCAGATCGCTTCGGTTGATCTGCCCGTCCCACCTGAGTCGGTAATCAATAAATTCTAAACGACGCTCTTGACCCCAGCGCGCGCCTGGGCGTGCGGGTGAAGCTGGGCTGTTGCCCGGCGAATTGGGTTCATCAGTCATCATGGTTGCCTCTGTACGTATAAAAACTAGACTACATCTAAAAAGTAGTCGTATAGTTAGGCTACGCGAGCAACCTGTAGATGGCAATCGGTCTTCCGGAAACCTAGAGGCTCCGGCTCCAATTCCACGCATGCGCCGCCGTTAAATAGGTGCCCTGGCACCTGCTGTCACCTGGCTGGCCGGCTCATGGGGAGGCGTGCGGTAGGTGGTGGCTGGCTCAAATCATCGAGGCTAAGTGTCATGCCATTGAATAACGCTGAGATTCGACGCTACGACAGTAACGTGCTGCGCTTGCCCAAGGATAAACGGGAGATCTACAACGCCCAGGTCGACAGGCTGATCAAAGCGCTGCGGAGCAAGATTCGCGAACAGCACAAGATCACCATCGAACGGGTGGTCAAGGCTGGCTCCTTCGCTAAGCACACCATCTTGCGCAAAAGCAGCGACAACCCCGTCGATGTGGATGTGGTCTTCTACATCTCGGGTAAAAGCGTTAGCCAGGAGACCTACAAAAGCCTGAGCGACTTGATCCACGCCGCGCTGATCGAGATGTACCCAAACAAGGCGGTTGACGATTTTGTCATCCAGCGTAAGGCAGCGACGGTGACCTTCAAGGGCACGGGGCTTGATGTAGACATCGTCCCGGTAATCGCCAATCCGAACAAAGAAGGTTACGGCTGGCAGTTTGATCGTGTGGATGGCTCGAAGGTTGAGACATGCGCCTACTGCCAGATCAAGTTCGTCGCTGATCGTAAGAACGAGGACGCCGATTTCCGCACCTTAGTGCGCCTGGCCAAACGGTGGCGCAACTACACGGAGTGCACCCTCAAATCGTTCGCCATCGAGCTCATCATGGCTCACGTGCTGGAGGTCAACGGGAAGGAGGGGTCGCTGGAAGAAAGGTTCCGCGCTTTCCTCCTTTACATCGCTCAGTCCGAGCTGAAGGAGGTGATCAAGTTCCCCGAAAACGTTGGGGTAATCCCTGCTTTCGATGACGCGGTCGTCATCCTAGATCCGGTGTGCAACGCCAACAATGTTGCCAGCCGTATCACCGAGGCGGAACGTCAGGAAATCGTCGCGCTCGCTAAGTCGTCGTGGGAAACCGCCTACCTGGCATCTGTAGACGATGACTTTGACGTATGGAAAGAGCTTTTCGGCAAAAACTTCAGTGTGGAGGATGCGGCATGAGTCAGACAGCTACTCGGACAGAAACTTACTCGGTAGCAGACATCGAGACCGTGATGCGGCGGGTGAAGATGGATTTGATGATGATCGCATCCAGCACTGGCGCCGTCACTGAGGAGCGCGCGAAGGAGTGGGCTCACGATATCGACTTGCTGGCCAAAGGCGGCTACTTGAAATCGGTGGACGTTACCATTCTCTCCAGCGACAAAAAGGAGTTGAAGGCAACATGCTTCACCATCGACGCGGAGTCGGGAACGTTGAGCAATGAGCGGCCTGGTGACAGCCTGTGGCCAAGGTGCCCAGAAGGAAGGCTGCGTATTGTGTTGTCCTACACCCGCCATTACGACTCTGCAGCTGAGGAGAAGCTGACCCCAAAATTCAAGCGCACCTGGTCACCCTCCACGGCTGACATCAGCCATGCCTCGCTGGCCTCTAAGCCAGGCCGCGAATATTCCAGCAACGGTTATGGCGTGCAGCGCAAGGATTTTGGCCAATGAGCAAGGTGAGTGTTTTTGATACCGAAACGATGCTGCCCGATGGTGAACTGTCTGCGCGTGAGGCAGGCCTTCTGGGATTCGCCAAGCGATACGACCGGGTTTATAACCAGCTCCGGCTGTTACTCGATGTCGGCCAACTAGGGGCTTGGAGCAAGGATTACCACCAAAGTGTTTTGCCGATCTGCAGCCTGGTTGCAGATCAGTACCCACTGGTCATCTTCCACGGTGACGTTGGTACGGGCAAAACGGCCATGGCCGAGTGCATCGCCAATCGCATCGTGCGCGAATCCGGGGCGGAAGATTCGATGCTGCTCAAACTGAGCAACCGTGTCCGCGGTAGCGGGCGTGTGGGTGAAATGGGCACGTTGCTGACTCAAGTTTGGGCGGAGGTCGCGGACGCGGCCGGTAAAAACCGGCGAGCGATTCTGCTGATTGATGAGGGTGACTCCATCGCTGCATCCCGCTCTCAAAGCCAGAGCCATCATGAAGACAAGGTTGCGGTGAACACGCTTATCCAAGGCGTGGACGAGATGCGTAAGTACAAGGGGCGAGTGGTCGTGTTCCTCTGTACCAATCGACTGTCGGTGGTCGACGCCGCGCTCCAGCGCCGTGCAGCGATCGTCGAAGAGTTCCGCAGGCCCGACGCTGATGAGCGCAAAGCCCTGTTCGAGATGGATCTGCAGGGGTTGCGCTTGACGGACAAGCAGTTCCAAGAGCTGGCTGCGCTGACCGGAGAGCGTAGCGAGCGGCCGGCATGGACGTACTCTGACCTTCGCACCCGTCTCTATCCGGCAGCGCTCGCACTGGCTTATCCGGATCGCGCGCTGACGTTCAAGGATTTGAAGGACTCCATTGAGTCACTGCGTCCTTCGCCTGTTATGGAAGACAAGTAAGTGCTGTTGCACCTGCGCGGCTGATGTACCTCGGCCGCGCACCGCAATCGAGTTGCGAACGGGCTGACTCGATGACTGATTGCCGAGGAGTAGCTAATGACTGCAACACCAGAAGTTTTCATTTCCGTGGATGTCGAGGCGTCAGGGCCTATCCCCGGGGAATACAGCATGCTGTCGATCGGGGCGTGCCTTGCATCTGATGACACCCAGACGTTCTCCTGTTACCTCAAACCTACCAGTGACCGATATGTCCCGGAGGCGCTGGAGGTTACAGGGTTGTCTTTGGAGAAGCTTCATTCAGAAGGGCTAGATCCCCGCGAAGCCATGCAGCAATTCAAGGCTTGGGTTGAACAGGTGGCACCTGAGGGCACGCGGGCCGTATTTGTCGGCTTCAACGCCTCGTTCGACTGGGCATTTGTGAACCATTACTTCCATTACTTCCTGGGGGAAAACCCTTTCGGTATCGCGGCTCTGGATATCAAATCGATGTACTTCGGCGCCGCGCGCAGCACCTGGGAGCAGACCCGCTCCAGTGAAATCGCCAAAATCGTCAACCCTCGCAAGAAAGGTGACCATGACGCTCTCCATGACGCGGTTTACCAGGCCGAACTTTTCAGGCTGATCCAAGCCCAGTTGATGAGTGACTAGTCGTCTAGTCTGCGTCCGCGGCCCTCATGTTCTCCAGCAGGACCGAGGCGTTTGATGTCCCTGGGAGGGGGAACATTGCGGGCGAGTAATCCAGTCGCCACCGGAGGGCGTCCTGCGCTAGAGCCGGGCTCGCTGGTTGCCTGGAGCCTTCTACTGCCAAGCATCGACCAGTTCCCAAGGGGCATAGGGCACGAAGGCAACGTGGTTGCTCTCGCACCATCGCACAACGTCATCCGAGTCGGTATTGATCAAACTGAAAGAATTCTGGATGGCAGCTATTGGAGCAATTTTCGATACTTCCACCGCTTGCGCGATGGTCGCCTTGGACAGTCCAAGCGCTTTGATTTTAGCCTCCGTGCGCATTTGCTCCAGCTCTCCGACCTGATCGTCGAGCGGGACGTTTGGGTCAATTCGGTGCAGGTGGTAAATGTCGATGGCATCGACGCCACGTCGGCGCAGGCTAAGTTCAACGCACCGGCGCAGGTAGGCTGGTACTCCGCAAGGTGTCCATTGGCCCGGGGCTTGGCCATCGCAGCGGTTGCTCATGGGTCTTGACGCCAGAAGGGAACAAACGTCTCAAAAAGCGTCAACGGCTGCAGGAGGCCTATATCCAAGAAACTCAGCTGCAGATGGAGAGAGACCTAGAAACGTAATTTGTACTATCCCTGAATCCTAACCCCTGTCTTTGATTCCGAGGCCCTTGACCGATTTGGCACGATTCTGATCCAGCGCGTTGTAATACGTGTTCTGCGTTGTTGACATACTCTCGTGGCGCAAGTCTGCTTGAAGATCTTTGATATCGCGGAACGGCGCGTCAAATGTAGCCGCAGTGTGGCGAAGCCAATGCAGGGACGCAGAACGAAGTTTATCCATTTCTAAGTCAGTTTGACCCTCATCCTTCATGCGCTGAAGTGATTTATCAAACACCATTTGAATGAGGGCACGAATGTAACGATCTGACAGGCCAGCCCGACCTCTGACCGTTGTGACCAGTGGTGTACTTTCCTTGTAAGACGGCAGCGGCGGAAGGGAGAGGGTGGTCCGATATCGCTTCAAGTAGTCTTCGATGTATTCGTCACGTACGCTAACTTTCGCGGACTTATTACCCTTACCCACGACGTTGAACCACCAATTCTCACCGTCGAATTCGAACGAACCCATTGTAGGTTTCCAATTGTCCCGACCGACGAGATCAGAAATTCGGAGATAGAGAGAGAAGAGGGTGGCCACAATAAATAACGTTCGCTCGTGCCTAGGATCCTCTGCGGCCATGACTTCTGCGGTTTCAATAACATAATTCCACTGTAGCGGAGTCAGCGCCTTTCCGGAACTCATCACCGTGTTGCGCTGTTTATAGTTGGATTTTTGTTTGACTGACCGAATTGGATTGGCTTCTGAGGTAAGACCTTCGTCGATGGTGTACTGAAAAAAACTGCCACAAACGGCAAACACCTGGCCCATCGACCCAGCAGACATTTTATACGCTGTGTCTTCTACATCTTTACTGTTCTCCGCAGCTACCTTGCGAATCTGCTTATCGATCTTGACGTTAAAAGGCCGCCATTTGTCGTTGATAACGTAGGTGTCAGTTTCAGCGGCCTTACGACCACCAACCCGGGAAAATCTCGATTTAACGATAGGACCGATCCACTCAGGGCTAGGTTGTAAGCAAAATTCCAGGAAACTCTCACAATCGTGGCGTCTGAGCTCGAGAATTGGTTTCTTGGCTACCAGGAGAGACCAAAGCAGAAGACGCTCAACATGGGTACGGTATGAATTGAACGTGGCTTCGTTGTTTGAATAGGACTTTAGGAATCCGCGAACCGCCAAGTAACCCTCTTGAGCCTTCATCTCTGACGGAAAGGAGAAAAGGTACTGAGTGACAACAGGCTGCTCATCAGACACACGACTGAAATTCAGGTCTCTAAAACGATTGTAGGTGTCAAACAAAGGAATCGGAGACGCAGGCATGTGATAACCAGGGTAGAGAGTGAAACGGCTTGATGTGATGTTAAGCAACGCCCTAGCAATCTGCAACAACCGGGTCTGCGCGTTATCGGATATTGCATATGTCCATTCCGCAGTGTTGTCTACAAAAGAGAATAGTGACACCTGCAGTATTGCTATCGACTTTGTGATAATCAATTAACTTTCGCATGAATTGGCCCGCTACGATCTGATTTTAGATCCATGACCACGATTTGATGTATCTTCAGTATCTCCGCTATAGAAGCGATCAATCGTTACTAAAAGATCTCTTTGGCGTAAGTCCTTTCTCAGCTGCACAGGATTTCTTTTAGGCGCATCGCTGGCTGCACTAGTGTTTCTAAGCCACGTAGCAGAGGCTGAAAGTAATGCTATGCGATTTCGCTCATCAAATCCATCACTCTTCATCTGAGCGTGAGCATTATCAAATACTCTTTGAATGATACCTCTAATCTGGCGATCTGTAAGGCCGGGGCGCCCCGTAAGAGTCGTCAATAAAGGGGTCGTCTCTCCATGAGAAGGAAGTGGCGGCAAGCTCCGGCTTTGACGGTATCGCACAAGGTACGGCATGAAGTCTGGCCTAACAGACACTCTTGAAATCTCATTATTTCTACCGACGATTTCAAACCACCAAGTGCCTTGAAGTATGGTAAACGCCCCCATTGTGGGCGTCCAATAGTCATTACCAGAAAGCTCAGCGCCCCTCAAATACATGGAATAAATAGTCACTATTATGAACAGGTCACGTTCGTATCTGCTGTCGTTGTTGGCCATTTTTTCCGCGACATCGATAACATACCCCCATTGCTCCGATGTCAGCTCTCTGCCCGTTCCGATTGAGACCTTCCTAGCCGGCACCAGCTTATCTCTTGCCGCCATCGCAGGATTACCAATGACTATATCTTTAAGAATTAAAAACCTATAAAATGAGCAGCAAATTTTTAAAAGTTGACCAGCATTACTTGCAGATATCCCGCGCGGTTCAGGTATAAACTTCTCTTGCAACTCTTGCGCAACTCTTCGCTTAGCTTTTGTTTTTCGAGAATCGATTGGGCGCCACGCTTCATTAAACCCCCATTCTCCTTTCTTAAAAAAAAACCGACGCCGTGCTGCATCTCCAATCCAGGTTTCAGGAGGGTTTTCATTAAACGAGATAAACTCTCCAAATTCTTTAGTTGTGAGAGTAATGGCTGATTTGCCGCAATAAATCCAGCTCCAAAGCAACAACCGCTCAACAAATGCTCGATAGTTACCATACGTAGTTGGAGTTCCGCTATGGACAGCCAGAAAAGCGCGCGCCCATTCAAAATCATTAAGTACATTGAGATGAGCGCTGAATTTAGCAAGATACTGAGATACGACCGAATACGCTCCAAAGTAAATATCTATGGGAATAGCGACAGATTCTGCATCCGCAAAAAGTGGGTGAGGTTGCATTTTTTTTTGGTTCATTGGCAATGACTCGCTTCAACGTTGGTCGTGAAATTTCCGTAGTACTAGACTCCACACGATGCAAAGCTAAGCTTGATAATAAGCATATGTCGACGACATCTTAAAGAAAAATCTGAATTTCGTTAAGTGACTCGTGAAAACGCAGAGGACATTATCCTCTATTAGCGTCATAACGTTGGAAGAGCGTCGGGATAAACTATCCGCAATTAGTATCAATCATAGATAAACACCTACTACGAAAAGTCTAACCTGTTGAAAAGTCAGTATCATTTTTAAGCAGGGATTTATCATTTTTAGCTAACAGTCACACATTTTACTGGTGACAACTGTCGTTGTATGAATCAATTGACATTGATTTAACATAATATACATTACACGTAACAAGATGTTTCGAGATCAGCCCGGTTGCACAGTGGATTTCAACCTTCAGAATCGCCCTGAATCCGATCCACAGCGATTTCTTGAATCCGTTTTCGCCTTCGAGCAACCGCGAAGCCTTCCATAGTCCACCCGGTACGTTTAATTGCAAAAGCTGTCCTGCCTGAATGTCGGTGCCCATCACCAATGTTTGCAACGAGCCATCAGCATGAATCAGGCTGTACTCAATGGCGTCGCCCAGGTGAAAATAATGCAGGATGTCGGATCGATTGAAATGAAACTGGCCCACCGGTGATTGCTGATCCAGCAGATAGTAAATCGAGGTCATCAGATACCGTTGGCCGCTGGTGGTTTCGAGTGGGTCGCGATGATCGGCCTGATAGGTTCTTCGGAAATAGCCACCTTCGAGGTGAGGCTGCAGATCCAATGTTCTAATGATGTCTCCAGCTTTGGCTTCGCGCTTGATCATGGGCTCTTTTCCGCCGAATATGCTGCTAATTTACGTTAACTCGACTAAACGACCATTTAGTGTAGTTAAACATGAACTGCAAGCTTTCTAGTAAATATAGGGCCACGCTCGCGCCACTGCTTTTGAATTACGGGCCAGGCCGGGGGCTTAGCTCGATTGGCGCGGTTTCAATCAAGCGCTTCGACACAATCATCGACTTGGTTGTGGCTGCGTACTTTTTGAAGTGCGGCGATTCGATATGGCTTCGGTATGCCGAATCGCTGGCGTAGATTTCGAAGAAATGAAACCAGTTCGGGCGGTCGACTTCGGCGACGGCGTAGATTGATATGACGCCCGGCTCTGTTCGAGTCGACTCTGTGATCTCTTCCTTGACTGCGGCTTGATAGGCCGCAACCTGTGCAGGATCGATTTCGAGTTGCGCGATGCGCACCACCAAGCCATTTTCCTCGGCGGCCAGCGCTTGTCCTGCCAGTAATCCAGCCAATGCCACCACTCCTAATAAACGTTTACCCATCAGGTTTCCCCCTCTTCATTGTGTGGCTCAAGGCGGAGGCGCTGATGCCCACCTCTTTGCCTGCGCGATTAAAGCTTTGATGGCGGGTAATGGCGAGAAAGTAGACAAAGTCTGCGACGTTGGCGCGGCTTACATTCATGAGGCCTCACAACTTGAAACCGGGATGGAAGCCGGACGAGCGACCACGTCAGATGATTCTACGGATCACGTAAGCGTATTTTGATGAGTTTCCCTCATTAAACTGTCGCATCCGACTCATCAGTTAAATTCCATGATCGGGAACGAAGGCCGGAAATCTTCTTCGTATCGCTATTTGCCACCGAGACTCCCTCCCCCATCGACGCTGATCACCTGGCCGGTAACGAAGGATGCTCCCTCGCTCAGCAGGAAGGTAATCAGCGAGGCCACTTCTGATGGCGTGCCCAGTCTTTGCATCGGAATGGTGGAGAGTATCTGACGCTCACCCTCACTTCCCACGGGACGGTTTTTTCGGAAAAGCTCGGTGTCTATAGGGCCCGGTGCGACTGCATTGACCGTAATGCCAATGGGCGCCAACTCAAGAGCCCACGTACGAGTGACACCCACCAATGCGCTTTTTGCGGCAGCGTAAGCGGTTCTGTCACGGGCGCCAAAAATGGCACGGCTGCACACATTCACGATGCGCCCCGCAGACGATCGCTTCAGAGACGGCAGGCAAGCCTGGGTGATTTGTACCGAGGCTCTGACATTCAGGTCAAAAACGTTTTGGAGTGTTTCGAGTTCAAGCGTTTCCAGGCTTTGCGCAGACGCAACACCTGCGTTATTGACGACGGCATCAATAGAGGTCCGTTCCAGGAGTTTCTCAAGCATTTTCCTCGTTTGCTGAGCATCGCTTAAATCACAGAGCAACAGCTTCCCGGGAAAATCATCAACCGGATGCCTGGCGATGCCGACCACATTCCAGCCTGCCTGATTCAACTGAGTACTGAGTGCGAAACCGATTCCTTTGGTTGCACCAGTGACCAGTGCAGTTCGGCTGTTGTTCATGGTTACCCCTCTCATCAACGATCACCTGCGCCGCCAGAAGTAGACGTTCCAGATAACTCACTCCAAGCAATATGACCGCCCTTCAGTAACGGTGAATTTCAATCCGTATCCCCTCATTCGTATCTGGAGCACGAAAGTAGCTCGTTATCAAATCAAACTCAGCGTCGCTTGCTGTAAACTCATGCTCGGCGCGGCCATTGCGCCGATGTAGCCTGCCCCGACAGGTCTCATCATCCACTTCGATGTAGTGGAAACAGTGGGGAATTTCGGCAGCGTCAGCCAGACCGCGTAACCACAGCCGATCCTCTGGCGTGTTGGCCGGGAAATCCAGAACCACAGTCACGCCAGCCTTCAGCACATCGATGACAAGCGGGCCCACCAGTGCCCGAATCTGACGCGCAAGCCTCACGTAATCGGCCACTGATTGGATCTGATCAGGGTAAAGCCTTGAGAGCCAATAATCCTCACTCATCAAAATAGCCGACCGTTCAGACGCCAAGGCCTTGGCCAACGTCGATTTACCGGATGCAATCTTGCCTGACATCAAATGAAGCATTGGTTTGGTCATGGGGGACGTCTCCTTGTCGAGTTCTGATGATCTTCATTGAAAAGCATCGAAGCAACCGCATACCCTCCACTGTCAGCTTTGGACTGGGCCCGGTTTTTCCAGCCAGAACTTCAGCCTTTCTTGCTTTTCTCTTCATCGTATTCTTCTTGGACCGCACGTAATAAGGATCCGAAATAGCCTCACTCGGTCGAAGGGACGGAAGCTTTGCTGCCCAAGCGTATGAGTTCATTGGAGAAACACAGGCCGACTATGATCAGCACCGCTCCCGCGTAGAGGCTTTCGCGCGGTACTTCATTGAGCGCCACAAACGCCAGCAGCGCGGCAAACAGTGGCTCGGTCAATTCCAGCGCTTGTACTTGGGATGGCTTGAGATACTCGATGGCCTTGGTCGTGCAGAAGAAGCCCAGGATTGTCGGCAGCGTGGCCAACGCCAGCAGCGCGGCGATCGCCGTCGGCGACAACTCGCCTATTACAAAACCATCGGCGGCAGCCGGCATCAGCAAGTACAGGCTGCCAAAGAACAGCAATTGGCGGGTGAAGTGCAGTCCTCCCGACACCCCCATACGCTTCATGGCCACCGAAAAGGCTCCATAGCCGGAACCGGCCACGGCGGCGAGCGCAGCACCTTGCAGTGTAAAGCCCTGCTGCAGGTCGCCGCCGAAGATTACCGAGATTCCGGCGATAGCCAGTGTGGCGCCAACAGTAGCGTTCGCGGTGATCGCGTCCTTGAGGAAAATGCGCCCCAGAATGATCGAGGAAATTGAGGCGCTGGCCATCAGCACCACCACCACACCTGCCGCAGCGTAGTGTCGATAGGCGGACGTTTCGAAATGGAACAGCACAAAGATGCCAAGAAACGCGCAGACAGCCGCCTGCGTCCATTTGGTCGATGTCGCCGGGCGCTTGAGGAAAAACAACAGAATCGAGAGAAGCACGCAACCCAGTACGGTCTTGATGACAGCAACACTGGTAGAGGTGAAACCATTACTCATGAGTATTTTGCTGAGTACCCCGATCGTTGCGTTCAGTGCCGCAGCGGAGAGTGCAAATATGACGCCTTTCCTGAAAGTCGATTGCATGGATGACGATCCCTGTCGCTGAATGGTGGTTCGATAGAAAGCCGCCCTGTATCGACGGCGCAAAGTTTGAGGACACGAACAGCCGACTAATACCGATAGAGTGCTATTCGCCGTCATGTCGCCAACGGTCAGAGGGCCTGGCCTTTGGCGATGCAATACGAGTTGACGAACATGGCAGTGTGCTGCAGAGACTGACGTATATCCGGTTTGGCTATTCCATGCCTGTTGGCAAATTGCTCAACCGCCGCCGTATTAAAGCGAGTGGTCTGGATAAAGTCCAAAGCTTCGGGTTTTGTATTCAAGAACCACGCGACGGGGGGAATACTCAGTAGCAGCTTCAGCAATCGAAGTGAAATGTGATGCTTGGGAGACTTTAATCCCAAAGGTTGTGCAACCTGTTTCAGGAGTTCTCGCAGGTTTGGCGTCTGGTCATCAAGCGCCAGCAGTTCCTGACCCACCATGGCACGATCAAACGCACAAACTGCCACCAGTTCAACCAGGTAATCCACGGTGACCAGTGGCAGCCAGTGCCTGGCGGTGCCAGGCACCGCAGCCAACTTGCCCTGCACAAGGTTGCGTATCAACTCCACCAGCGGCTGACCGTCAAGGATATGCCCTGTGCGGCTGTGGCCACAGACCGTCGCAGGGTGGACAACAGTAAACTCCCCACCCTTGGCTGCCATGACCTCCAGGGTCGCAAAATGCGCCTCCAGCTTGCTTCCTTCGTAACCACCGACACGCCGGTAGACGGCAGGCCAATTCGTCCGTTGCGGATAGCAAGGGTCAATGCCAATGCGTTGTAGATGTTCATGATTTTTCAGCATGTAGCCGCCGATCATCACTAAACGGCTTTTTTGCTCAGCCGCCAACAGCGCCACGCGCTTTGCCCCTTCTACGTTCACCGCACGAGAGTGTTCCACTGAAAGCCCCCATGCGAAGTGCGCGCCCAAATGGAACATGACGCTGGCGCGCCTCAGCACTTCTCGGTCAGCAACACTCAGCCCGAGGTTGTCTTGTTCCAGATCGCCAGATACGGCGAATACCCGGGTTGCGCACCCGCCCAAATGATCGACTTGCTCGCGCAAGGCAGCCAGTCGCTCCGGGCGACGCATCAACACCCGAATGGTGTGACCTTTCGCACTCAGGTTCGCCACTAAATGTTGACCGATGAAACCAGTCCCTCCTGTGACAAAGCACTCCACGCTCATTTCCCTGTTCCTTGTTGAAGGTGAGAAATCAAGCGTAAAGTATCGACCCCACTCTACAGTCAAGCGGTGTTTTCATGAAAATCGGCGAACTCGAAGCGCGCAGTGGCGCCAGCCGCCATACGTTGCGTTACTACGAGCAAATCGGCCTGATCTCACCGCTGCGGCAAACCAACAACTATCGCGTTTACAACGAACAAACTCTGCAGGATCTGGACTTTATCCAGCGCGCGCAAAGCATGGGGTTTTCTCTAGGGGAAATAGGCGAGATTCTGGATGCGCAGCGGAACAAGCTGATCGATTGTGCTGAAGGTGCGAAGCTGATTGAAAAGAAGATGGCAGACATCAAACAGAAAATCGGCAACCTCCAAAGCATTTATCGGTATCTGGATGAAGAGCGTGCAACCCTGGAAGCCAGTGCCGCCAGGCAACTTGAGCTTCAGCAACTGAGCAACTCTTCCAATCATTGAACCAGCACGTTTTCCCGGCGCATCATGGTGATCATTCCTGGCCGGTTTCTTTCAGTCACGATGGGCGGAATTCAGGCGTTCGGCTAGACGTGTACCCCCATGCACAGCAGATATCAGCAGTCCGGCAACTCGCACCGCGCAGCAGCTTTCAACGCCAATTCCACGCTGCAGTCTGCCGAGACTCACTCCTCACTCGGGTCGTAACTGTTCACATTGGGCACTTGCAGATGCAGGCGCCCAAGCAAGTCAACCAACGTGTCGACCTCAGCTGGGGTCAGTCCGCTGAGCAGGCGCGACTCTCGCTCCAATGCAACTTTGAGTACACGGTCATGCAGTTCTTTGCCGCTGGCCGTCAATCGCACGGTGTAACGTCGTGCATCCTTGGGATCCAGCTGACTGGTGATCCGCCCCGCTGCTTCCAGCGTTTGCAACGAACGACTGACAGCGCTTTTGTCGAGACCGATCGCCTGACAGATTCGATTGGCGGTGATGTCGGATTCAACGGCCAGCATTGAAAGCATCCGCCATTCAACCACGCCGATGCCGAAGTGTTTGCGATAGCACTGGGAGGCACCGGTGGCGTGCTCGCGCGTTTGCGCACCTACTTTGAGGATGAGTTGCTGGTGCAGGTGGGACGCAAGATGCAGCCCACGCCCTATGCCACGGAACTGGCCAAACCGGTGCGTGAAGTCCTGCTGACGATCCAGTCCTCGATCACCGCCAAACCGGTGTTCGACCCGGCCACCAGCAAACGTCATTTTCGCTTGGTGACCTCGGACTATCTGATCAGCGTGCTGTTCGCCCAAGTGATCCAGACCATTCATCAGCAAGCGCCCAACATCACCTTCGAAATGCTTGGCCCCAGCGACAATTCCGGCGAGTTGCTGGTACGTGGTGAGGTCGATCTGATGATTGTTCCCGAGCGCTACATCATCGAAGGCCACCCTTCACGCCTGCTGTTCGAAGAAGATCACGTGTGCGTGGTCTGGCAAGGCAATACGCAAGTCGGCGACACCCTGACCCTTGAGCAATACATGGAGATGGGCCATGTCTCGGTGGGATTTGGCCGTACCCGGCACATGAGCATCGAAGAATGGTTCATGAATCAATACGGCTTCAATCGGCGCATTGAAGTGATCACCAGCGACTTCAATACCCTGCCGCAACTGATTGTCGGCACGCAGCGCATCGCCACGATGCACCAACGTCTGGCGAACCTCTACGCGCACTATCTGCCGCTGCGCATCCTGCCGCCGCCGGTGAAAATTCCGGTCATGCGCGAGTACATGTTGTGGCACCGCAGCGTTGACGGCGACCCGATGCACCGCTGGCTGCGCGAACGCATCAGCGAATCCATCCAGCATCTGCAACACGTGCCCATCGTATCTCGCGATACCTCGTATCCGCCGTCACGATTGGCCAATTAGTCGGGTGATCCTTAACGTGCCTTGGGAATGCCAAGGCAACCATAAGGACAACAATAATCATGTTTCGCTATTTCCCGACCAACTACGTTTGGAATCTCTCTGTCGACCTGGCCATTGAAATGGGCGCCCGCATGGATGAAATCGAAGAGATGTGCGCCCCGCTGCAAGAGGCTGCGAAACAGCCAGACGCGGCCGGCACCCGCGCCTTTCGCGAAACCTGGGCGAAAATGGCTGACAAGCTTTGCGGTCTGGCCGAGGAAGACGAAGGCAATGGCCGGATGCTCTCGGCTGGCGAAAAATACAATCGCGCCGCCACTTATTATTTGACCTGCGAGCGTCTGCAAGCCCACGGTGCTCCGGGGCGTACCGAGCTGTATCAACGCTTCCTGCAAACCTTCAAGCGCGGCGTCGAACTGTCGCGTGAAAACTGTGAGCGGGTGGAAATCCCTTACGAGGGCAAACATCTTTCCGGTTTGCTCGTGCGCGCCGAAGGCGTCGAGGGGCCTGCGCCGATACTGGTGCAAGTCAACGGTCTGGACTCGACCAAGGAAATGAAATACCGCGTGGGCCTGCCAGCCTGGCTGGCGAAACGCGGCATCTCTTCGCTGATCATCGACCAGCCCGGCACCGGCGAAGCGCTGCGTCTGCATGGCCTGACCGCACGATTCGACAGTGAACACTGGGCCAGTCGCGTGGTGGATTGGCTGGAAACCCGAAGCGACGTTGATGCTGCACGCATTGGACTCGAAGGTGTCTCGTTGGGCGGCTATTACTGCCCGCGTGCGGTTGCATTCGAACCGCGCTTCGCCTGCGGCGTCGTGTGGGGCGCCAACCACGACTGGCGTGATGTGCAAAAGCGTCGACTGGAAAAAGAAGGCAGCTTCCCGGTACCGCACTACTGGGCGCATGTCTGCTGGGTGTGGGGCGCCAAGGACGTCGAAGAGTTCATGACCATCGCCGAAGACGTCCACCTCGATGGCGTGCTCGACCGGATCAAGGTGCCGTTCCTCGTGACCCATGGTGAACAGGATTCGCAGATTCCGTTGAAGTGGGCGCATCGCACCTACGAACAACTGGTCAACAGTCCTAAGTGTGAACTGAAAATCTTCACCGAGCGTGAAGGCGGCGTGCAGCATTCGAGCTTCGACAACAGCATCAACGCCGGGCAGTACATTGCCGACTGGGTTGCCGAAACACTGGGTGGCCACACCGCTTGATCCACTGAAAAAACACGCCATGAAAAACGCCGGTTAATCTTTCGATTTTCCGGCGTTTTGCATTAACGGATTCAAGCGCTGGCGCAGCTATTGATGCCGTCAATACGCAGCCATCGATGCAATCTGCTGGTCGTCCCCTCGCCTGCTCTCTAGCCTCTCTTTGCATAACAATCACACAGTGAAGACGCCATGACTGCCCTGCACCTGAAATGCCAGACCCTGTTCGACGGCACTGGACTGGAGACCCGCCGACAACAGACATTGATCGTCGAAAACGGCCTGCTCAGTTACGTCGGCGCTACCGCGTTGGCACCCGCTCCCCAGCCAGGCGATACACAGGTGGATGCGGGGGATGATTTCGTCATGCCGGGGCTGGTGGATGTGCACACGCATCTGGCCTTCGGCAACGCGCAAAGCGAAGAAGACATTGATCTATGGACCAGCGACGAATTTCGCGCGTTGCGCGGGATGTTCTTCGCGCAACACGTGCTGGCTGCCGGCGTCACCAGCATGGTCTGCCCCGGCGACAGCGGCCAGCTCAGCATCGCCGTGCGCAATGCGGTGACCGCTGGTTTGTTCGAAGGCCCGAGGATCGCGGCCAGCAGCCGCGTCATCACCAACCGCCAGAGTCTGAATGACTGGTTCCCGAGTCGGGTCGGCGCCCCGGAATACTTCACCGCGCAGTTGGTCACCAGCCGTAGCGACGCCCTCGCGGAGATCCGCAAGCAGGCCAAGGACGGCGTCGACCTGATCAAGATCGCCATGGACGGCACGCACCGCCGTCCCAACGGCGAAATCATTGCGGCCTTTACCGCTGACGAAACCTTCGAAATGGTTGAGGAAGCGCATCGTCTGGGCTGCAAAGTCGCCACGCATGCCTACGGTCGCGAAGCCGTGATGTACGCGGCGCGCGCGGGGGTTGATCTGGTTTTCCATGCCTTTTACATGGACGACGCGTGCATCGAAGCGTTGCTTGAGGCCGGCAGCATCCTTGCCCCGACCATGACATTCCCGCAGAACACCGTGGATTTCTGTCAGCCCCATGACCCGGCGATCAGCACAGGTTATGCCGGTTATTGTGCTCGCACATTGGAGGTCGGTTCGGCGGTACTCAAACGGGCCAAAGCGGCTGGCGTACCCTTTGCCTGCGGCAGTGACAGCGGCTTCGCGGTGACGCCTTACGGAGAGTGGCATGCTCGTGAGCTGGAGTTGCTGGTGACTCGGCTTGGATTCACACCGGCCGAAGCGTTATACGCCGCGACCGCTGTTGGTGCGCGCTGTATGCCGCGCGGGGAAACACTCGGCTCGCTGCAAGTGGGCAAGCAGGCGGATTTTCTGCTGCTCGACGGTTCACCGCTGGACGACATTCGCATCCTCCAAGATCGTTCGCGCCTCAAAGCGGTGTACAAGGCCGGCCAACCGGTACGCATGGATCGCAGCCCCTACAACCCCAAGCAAGTGTCCGATTTCAACTCGCTGAAATGGACCGATCTTTACACCCGCGACCGCGTGGCCCAACTGGGCAAGTGGGCTGTATGAGGACTGAGATCATGCAACGACTCGACTTGCTGACCGCCACGAACATGGCGAGCGATGCCATCCGCATCGCTCGGGAAACCGGGATCAAGCCCTTGGGCGTCGCAGTACTGGATGCCGCCGCCCATCCCTTGGCGATTTTGCGCGACGAACACGCCACTTTCCTGCGCACGCAAATCGCCACCGGCAAGGCGCGTGGCTGCCTGGGCATGGGTTTTGGCGGACGTGAGCTGGCGCGGCGCGCGCAAGCCATGCCGGCGTTTTTCGACGCGATCAATAGTTTGACCGGCGGCGAGGTGATTCCCGTAGCGGGCGGCGTGCTGATTCGAAATGCCGAGGGCATGGTGCTCGGGGCCATCGGCATCAGCGGCGATACCTCGGACAACGACGAGCGCTGCGCATTGCTGGCCATCGCCAAGGCCGGATTGGTCGCCGACAGCGGCGATCAGGCAGAGGGTTGATCGAGTAACGCGGCCTGTTCCAGCAGCAGGCCGCGAAACCATTGCATTGCCGGGTCATGCTCTTGATAGGGATGCCATTGCAAGACTTGAACGGCCTCGGGAAAAGCCAACGGCGCCGGGTGGACGCGCAACGGATAACGCTGAGCGAAGCGTTGCGCCTGTCGTCGAAACACCGTGGCAATGCGTGCGGTACCGACAATGAATTGCGGCATCAGCACAAAGCTTTCAACGGTCACGGCCACTTGTCGCTCAATGCCGAGTTCATGCAGGTGCATGGCATCCATCGCCAGGTTGTGCCCGTCGGCAAACTCGCGCACCACATGCGCTGCGGCGCGATAGTCGGCCATGCTCAGTTGCTCGGTAAACTCTGGCTGCTGGGCGCAGACGATACAACAGAGCTGGTCCGTCATGAGCGGCACATGGGGATAGGCCGGGTTCAACCGTCGCTGCGGCACGATTACGCAATCACTGCGCCGATAATCGAGCGCTTCGCTGACGACATCACCGTCGCGCGGGACAGGCATGTCGCGCAGGCTCAAGCGAATACCCGGAGCGATACGCGCCAATGCATGGCTGACCGCAGGGAGCAGCACATCGGCGACGTAATCGGAGGCTACCAGAGTGATGTGTCGGTCGCAGTTCGCCGGGTCAAAATTCAGCGGCGCGTCGACGATCTCCCGGGTCAGTGCCAGCGCAGCACGTACCTTTGGCAGCAACTCCAGACCCAGCGCAGTGGGTTCCAGGCGGCGCCCGACTTGTACCAGTAACGGGTCGTTGAAATGTTCACGCAAGCGGCCCAATGCCGAACTGGCCGCTGACTGCCCCAAACACAGACGCTCGGCCGCCCTGCTGACACTGCATTCGCTCAGTAAAGCGTCGAGCGCAACCAATAGATTAAGGTCGAGGCGTCGATATCGCATGTCGGTTCCGCTGGAGGGCGTGGGTCAGATTTTTTCCCGAGATGACGGGCATGGTCCACAACACATCCTGACCTTAACCAGCGGCTTATCAATGCACCAATCGCATGCGTCGCTGCCAGGTATCGTCAACAACGATACTTGGCACCAGCGCAAAGTGACTCAGGTTGGGAACTCCCTACACCCTGGCTCAGCGGCGCAGCAGTCGATTGACCAGGAGCAGGACGGCCGCGCCAATGGCAAGTGCGGCGACGGGTTTCTCTTTGACGAAGGTCGAGACGCTGTCGAGTGTATCGCCGTAGGTTTTGGTTAGTTGGCCAGCCGCCTGACGACCTGCACCTTCAACCTCCATTGCCGAGTCACCCATCAGTCTGCCGACTGCGCTTTGCGCCTTGCCGGCCAGCTTTTCTGCTACACCTTCTACCTGTTCGCTCTTCATGATTGAAACCCTGCGTGCATGAGTGGGAAATGCCGTCTGGCTATCAGCAAGACTTTAGGGGCGCGCGCCTGATGATTAGTTCAAAGATGATGAACCCATTCAGTCAGAAATCCACCGTGGCCGACAGCAGATAAGTCCTCGGCGTCGACAACGTCAAACCCGGCTCACTGTCATCGGACGCCCCTGCCGAACTCCAATAACGCTTATCCAGCACGTTCTCGACGTTGGCGCGCAGGGTGATGGTTTTCTCATCGACTTTAAACGCGTACCGCGTGCCGACATCGAAGCGCTCCCAGGAATCGATTTCCTTCTCGTTAGACTGATCCAGATACTGCGAACTCGAATAGATGCCCCGCGTTGTCAGCGTCAGCCCCTGCACCGTCGGCACGTCCCACTCTGCGCCCAGATTGACGTTGTATTTCGGCGTCGCCGGCGCCCGGTTGCCATCGAAGGTGCCATTGGTGGTCTTGGTCAACTCGCTGTCGATGTACATCACCCCGCCGAGCAAACGGAAGCCTTTGAGCGGTTCGCCGAACACGCTCAGCTCCACGCCATTGTTCTCGCGCTTGCCATTGGGCCCGAAGACTCGCGTGGTGGCGTTGGTTTCGTAGGCCGGTTGCTTGATGCGAAACACCGCAGCGGTCAACGCGTATGCGCCGGCGTCGTACTTGGCACCGACTTCAACCTGACGGCTGATAAATGGCGGGAAGATCTCATCCTCGTTCACTGATGTCGAAGGCGCGATCTTGCCCTGACTCAAGCCTTCCATGTAATTGGCGTACAACGACAGTTTGTCGGTCGCCTTGAACAGAATACCGCCCGATGGCGAAACTTTTTCCTCGTCGTAAGCGGTGTCGCCTTTGACGTCATCGCTCCAGTCATCAACTTTCACCCGCTGCCAGCGAGCGCCGAGGGTCAGCAGCAATCGATCGTCGAAAAAGCCCAGGGTGTCGGACAGCGCTACGCCGCTGAAGCGGTTTTCCGTGTAGACCTTGGCGTCATTACGTGTCGGCGTACCGGGTTTGGCGGTTTCCACCGGGTCATACAGGTTGCTGCGCCCTGCCGCGTAACGCGCGCCGCCGTTCTCGAAATCCATGTAGAAGTAGCTGGCCGCGAGGTTGACCTCATGGCTCACCGGCCCGGTATGGAACCAGTTGCGCACGCCGGCGGTGGCCGTGCGCACGTTTTCGTCGCGGGTGAAGTCGCGCGGCAGTACGCTGAAATCACCGGCATCGTTGGTGACGGAAACGGCGTGGCGCAAGAAGTCATGATTACTTTTGCGCGCGCCGACGCCGCCGTACAGCATCACCGAATCATTGACGTCGAACTCGGCGTTGAGCGTGCCGAAGGTGTCCTCGGTTTTCGCCTGAGTCCACGGTTGCGCGTAATTGCGATGCACGCTATTCGCGCTCGGAACCTTGGCATTCGCCGCGACCTGCACGCGCTCCTGCGGCGCGTCGGTATCGCGCTCGGTATGGCCGATATCGGTCGACAGTCGCAAGCGCTCACCGCGAAAATCCAGGCCGAGCACGGCCATGTCACGGTCGACACTTTGATGATCCCACTCGGTATCACCGGACTGTTTGACGCCGTTGAAACGCAGGCCGAACTGATTGTCCTCGCCAAACCGCCGGCCGACATCCACTGCGCCGCCGACCTGATTGTTCGACGCGTAATTGGCCGTCAGCGAAGTGATCGGTTTGTCGGTGGCACGCTTAGGCACCACATTGATGCCTCCGCCCACGCTACCCCGTGGCGAGATGCCGTTAATGAGTTGGCTCGGGCCTTTGAGGATGTCGACGCGATCGGCCATTTCCATGTCAATGGTGTACGTCGGCAGCACGCCATAGAGCCCGTTGTACGCCACGTCGCTGTTGAACAGGCTGAAACCACGGATGGTGAACTGCTCGTAGCGGCCACCGGCCGGGTTGGTTGCACGCACCGAAGGGTCGCTGGCGATCAGATCGCCCAGCGTGCGTGCCTGCTGGTTTTTCACGGCTTCGCTGGTGTAGGTGGTCATGCTGAACGGGGTTTCCATGAAGTCTTTCGACCCCAGCAAACCCTGCGAGCCACGTCGCGCGACCTGGCCGCCGGCAAACACATCGGCATCGCTGGAACCAGTGGCACCGAGAATCGACGTCGGCGCCAGTTGCAGGCTGCTGCCCTCGGCGGCTGGAATCAGTGTGTAGGCCTGCTCGCCCAGCGGTTGCAGTTGCAGACCGGAACCCAGTAACAAACGAGCGAACCCCTCCTCCACGCCAAATTCGCCGGACAAACCATTGCTGTTGCGCCCGCTGACCAACGCCGGATCGACCGACAGATTGACCCCGGCCAAACCGGCAAATCTTGTCAACGCGGCACTGAGGCTGCCGGCCGGCACCTGATAACTGCGCCGAGCGGAGTCTTCGGCCCAACTGGACTGGATCAACACAGGGCTGGCACTCAGGCTCAGCAGGAGGCTCAACTGCAACAACGGACGCAAACGACTTGGGAATACTGCGGGCATTGGAAGAAGCTCTCGATTTTGTTCACTTACCTGCAATGACCGGTGAGGCGAAAAAAAGGGACAGGCTTCAGACGATATTTTTTCGCGGCGCCAGCGTTACCCAGAAACGCGTGCGCGAATGGACCTCCAATGGCAGGCTCGCCGCCAGCAGCGCCAGCACTTTATCGGTGTCGTCGAGACGGAAACTGCCGGTGACACGCAGACTTTCAAGTGCTGGCTCCCAGCGCAGAAGCCCCGAGCGATATCGGCTCAACTCGCGCAGGAAATCCCCCAACGGCTGGTTTTGCGCCATCAACACACCGTCACGCCAACCCGGCATTTTGGCGTCGAACAACGTGACCGGTCCGGCGCCGGAGGTCTGCAAATTGACCAGTTGCCCGACGTTCAACTGCAGCGCCGGCCCGTGCAACGGCTGCAATTGCACCGAACCACTGACCACCGACACGGTGCAATCACGTTCGTTGAGGCGCACGCAGACTTCGCTGCGGCTGACAATGATCCGACCGTACGGCGCGTTGACCGTCAATGCCGTGCTACCCGGAACGTTGAGCGCCATTTCGCCGCGCACCAACGTCAACTGACGGCTGGCCAGAACGACGTTCACCGCGCTGGCGGTGTTCAGCTGCAAGGTGCTGCCGTCGGCTAGCCGTGTTCGCGTGTGCTCTCCGGTGGAAGTCTGCAAATCCGCGCGCCAGACGTCGAGCGGCAACTGGCGACTGATCAGCCACGCCGCAGGCACCAAAGCCGCCAGCCCCAGCGCCCTTTTCAATGCTGCACGCCGCGCCAGATCCGGGCGATCGAGTGTGGCCATGGCCAATTCTGTCGGCAGACTGGAAAAGCGCTGGCGCAGCAATTGAATCTTCTGCCAGGCGTTTTCATGGCGGCTATCGCTGTCGCGCCAGTGCTTCAGTCGCACGTGATCGGCTTCACTGGCCTCGCCGGATTCGAGCAATGCCAACCACTGTGCGGCGGCTCGCGCCACTTCACGCGCTTCGGTGTTGGGTGCGACGCGCATCATAGATCCAACATCAAACAATGCTCGTAAGCCATTGCCATGTAACGTTTTATACTGCGTTCAGAAACCTGCAAACGTTCGGCGATTTCACGGTAACCGAGGCCTTCGAGCTGACTCAGGAGAAAGGCCCGACGCACCGCTCGCGGCAAACCATCGAGTAACTCGTCCAGCGCTTGCAAGGTTTCCAGCAGCAGCCAACGCTGCTCGGGCGACGGCACGCATTCTTCGGGCAACTGCGCGAGGGCTTCGAGATAGGCCTTTTCCAGACTGCGGCGAGTGTAGAAATTGCTCAGCAGGCGTTTGCCCACCGTCAGCAAATACGCGCGCGGCTCGCGCATGTCGGCGATCGGTTGCGCACTGCAGAGTACACGCAGGAAGGTGTCCTGACTCAGGTCCGCCGCATCCCACGCGTTGCCCATGCGCCGCCGCAGCCAGGTTTCCAGCCAGCCTCGATGGTCGCGATACAGTTCGTGCAGGTGCTGCGGCGATGGCGTCGCTGCTTCAGTCATCTCAAGAGTCCTGCGCGAAGTCAGTTTCAAATGAGAGTGATTCTATTTAACTTGCGCGCCGAGACAAAGCCTTTTTATCCAAGACGGCTTTCATGAGCGCTTCAAGGTCTCGCTCGGCAACTCCTTGAACAACGCCCGGTAACTGCTGGAAAACCTTCCCAAATGCCAGAACGACCACTGCATCGCCACCTCGGCAACTGTAGTTTCCGTGGGCCGGCGCTTGAGCAATTCACGGTGTGCGCTGTTCAACCGGCGCAGGCGCAGCCAGTGACTTGGCGTCATGCCGGTGTAGGCCTTGAAGGCTTGTTGCAACTGGCGCAGTGGCACGCCCGCAACGTGCGACAGTTCGAGCAGATTGACGGTGTCTTCCGGCGAATCCGCCGCCCACTCTCCCACCCGTTTCATGATCATTCGCTCTTCGGTGCGCCGCTGTAACCCACCGCGATCAAGACTTGTATGAGCGTTGTCGAGGATGAACAGACAGTCTTCCAGCAGCTGCTGTGTCAGCGCATCTTTATCAAGTGAATCAACAGCTTGCGACAACTTTGTGAGAATCGAGCTTAACCAGCGACTGAACAAGGCGTTCTGCCCGCAATTGAGTTGGGTCATGAACAAGCCTTCGAGCTTCGCCACATTCAGACCGTGCTGACGGACAAACTCCGGGCCGAACACGACGGCGATTTCCTGATAGTTCTCCGGGGTGATCCAGATGTTGCGGCTGTCTTCATTGAGCAGGTACAGCGCGTTGTCACTGCGATCAAAACAGAACGCCAAAGCACCCGATGGCGCACTGAAATTCTGCTCGACCCGGGTGTTCATTTGCTCTTCGTAGACCTCGACGCCCTGCAGATCCAGATAGCGGATCTGCCCAGCGAAATGACCCGGCGACATCTGTTGGTAATGCTGGACCCAGCCCGGTGTGGCGCGGACTTGCTCAGCCACATCGGCGGTGTTGAATGCTTGAACCTGGAGCGGATTGCACGTTGTCATGGGGTGACCTTGCGCACTCTTTTGGTGCGCTTTTGTGCTGCTTAAAGTGGATAGATGGAACTGCAAGGCTCGCCCAAGATAGTCGTCAACGCGCCACAGGGGAAGGGGCGGAAGATGAACCCCGCCCTCCCCGGCGTCTATAAAACCAATAACGAGGTCTTTATGAATGCCCCTTTCGATCAGCTGTTCACGTGGCTGAAAGATCACAAGATTACCGAAGTCGAATGTGTGGTCAGCGACTTGACCGGCATTGCCCGCGGCAAGATCGCACCGACCAACAAGTTCCTGCATGAGCGAGGCATGCGTCTGCCGGAAAGTGTGCTGCTGCAAACGGTAACCGGGGATTTTGTCGACGACGACATCTACTACGACCTGCTCGATCCTGCCGATATCGATATGGTCTGCAAGCCCGTGGCTGACGCGGTCTACGTGATTCCATGGGCGATCGAGCCGACCGCCATCGTCATTCACGATACCTTCGACAAGTTCGGCAACCCGATCGAACTGTCGCCGCGCAACGTGCTGAAAAAAGTCCTGCAGCTGTACACCGATAAAGGCTGGAAGCCCATTGTTGCGCCGGAAATGGAGTTCTACCTGACCCAACGCTGCGAAGACCCGGACTTGCCGCTCAAGGCACCATTGGGCCGCTCGGGCCGTGCAGAAAGCGGTCGGCAGTCGTTCTCCATTGATGCTGCCAACGAATTCGATCCGTTGTTCGAAGACGTCTATGACTGGTGCGAACTGCAAGGACTGGATCTGGACACGCTGATCCACGAAGACGGCCCGGCGCAGATGGAAATCAACTTCCGTCACGGCGACGCCCTCGATCTGGCCGACCAGATCACCGTGTTCAAACGCACCATGCGAGAGGCCGCGCTCAAGCACAACGTCGCCGCGACCTTCATGGCCAAGCCGATCGGCGATGAGCCGGGCAGCGCCATGCACATCCACCAGAGCGTGGTGGACATCGCCACTGGCAAACCGATTTTCGCCAATGAAGACGGGCAGATGAGCGAGCTGTTCCTGCATTACATCGGCGGTTTGCAGAAATACATCCCGAAAGTGCTGCCGATGTTCGCGCCCAACGTCAACTCGTTCCGCCGCTTCCTGCCGGACACTTCTGCACCGGTCAACGTCGAATGGGGCGAAGAAAACCGCACCGTCGGTTTGCGTGTGCCGACCTCCAGTCCGGAAGCCATGCGCGTGGAAAACCGCTTGCCGGGCGCCGATGCCAACCCGTACCTGGCGATTGCCGCGAGCCTGCTCTGCGGTTACATCGGCATGGTCGAAGGCATCGCGCCGAGCGCTGCGGTCCAGGGCCGCGCTTACGAACGCCGTAATCTGCGCCTGCCGATCACCATCGAAGAAGCGCTGACGCAGATGGAAGAATGCGAAGCCGTAGCGCAATACCTTGGCGACAAGTTTGTCCGTGGCTATGTCGCGGTGAAACGTGCCGAGCATGAAAACTTCAAGCGCGTGATCAGCTCGTGGGAGCGTGAGTTCCTGATGCTCAGCGTTTAAGACCTTCGTTGTCTGTACCACCGCTATCGCGAGCAGGCTCACTCCTACAGGGGGAATGCATTCCAAAATGTAGGAGTGAGCCTGCTCGCGATGGCGGCAGCTCAAACAGCAAAGAACCACCTGAAAAATCCAAAAAATTAGAGGTGTAGATATGCGTCTATTGAAAACCCTGGTTCCCGCCGCTCTGGCCTTGACGTGCAGCATCGAAGCCCAAGCCCAACCTCAGGTCAGCGTCTACAACTGGACCGACTACATCGGCGAAACCACCCTCGCCGACTTCCAGAGCCAAACCGGGATCAAGGTGATCTACGACGTTTTCGACTCCAACGAAACCCTCGAAGGCAAACTGCTCGCCGGTCGTACCGGTTACGACGTGGTCGTACCCTCCAACCACTTCCTCGCGCGTCAGGTAAAGGCCGGCGCATTTCTCAAACTTGATCGCTCGCAGTTGCCGAACTTCAAGAACCTCGACCCGAAACTGCTCGAACTGCTACAGAAAAACGACCCGGGCAACGAGCACTCGGTGCCGTACCTGTGGGGTACGAACGGCATCGGCTACAACGTCGACAAGGTCAAACAGGTGCTGGGCATCGACCACATCGATTCCTGGGCGGTGCTGTTCGAACCCGAGAACCTGAAGAAACTCACCCAGTGCGGCGTGTCGATGATGGATTCCGCAGACGAAGTCTTCCCCGCCGTGCTTAATTACATGGGCCTGGACCCGCGCAGCGAAAACCCCGAAGACTATAAAAAGGCTGAAGCGAAACTGCTGAGCATCCGTCCGTACATCACCTATTTCCATTCCTCGAAATACGTATCGGATCTGGCCAACGGCGATATCTGCGTAGCCTTCGGTTATTCCGGCGACGTGTTTCAGGCCGCCAACCGCGCCAAGGAAGCCAAGAACGGCGTGAACATCGCCTATGCGATTCCAAAGGAAGGCGCCAACCTCTGGTTCGACCTGCTGGCCATCCCGGCCGACGCCAGCAACACCAAAGAAGCCCACGCCTTCATTAATTACCTGCTCGATCCGCAGGTGATTGCCAAGGTCAGCGCCTCGGTCGGTTACGCCAACCCGAACCCGTCGGCCAAGCAATACATGGATCCGGAGCTGGTCAACAATCCTGAGGTGTATCCACCTCAAGAAGTCCTCGACAAACTCTACATCTCTACCACCCCGCCTCAAGCGATCATGCGTCTGATGACCCGCTCCTGGAGCAAAGTGAAGTCGAACAAATGAATCAGTACACCCAAGAACACGCCCGTTCCTATTACGCAGCCTCCGCTCGGGCGACTACACCTTATCCGCAACTGGAAGGTGATCTGAGCGCCGATGTCTGCGTGATCGGCGGCGGGTTCACCGGGGTCAACACCGCGATCGAACTGGCCCAGCGCGGGCTGTCGGTGATCTTGATCGAAGCCCGGCGCATCGGCTGGGGCGCCAGCGGACGCAATGGCGGTCAGTTGATTCGCGGGATCGGTCATGAGGTCGAAGGCTTCGCCAAATATGTCGGTCAGGAAGGCGTGCGTTATTTGCAGCGCGCCGGCATCGATTCGGTGGAACTGGTGCGCCAGCGCATCGGCGACAACGGCATCGAATGTGATCTGCGCTGGGGCTTCTGCGACCTGGCCAACACCCCGGCGCAATTCGCTGCGTTCAAGGATGAGCTAGTCGATCTCGCCGAACTCGGTTACGCCCACGAAACCCGGCTGATCGGCCCGGAGCAGATCCGCCAGCAGGTGGTCAACTCCGACATTTATGCCGGTGGGCTGGTCGACATGGGTTCCGGGCACCTGCACCCGCTGGATCTGGTGCAAGGCGAAGCGCGGCTGGCAGCGTCGCTTGGCGTGCGGATTTTCGAGCAGAGTGAAGTGCTGGAAATCATCCACGGCCCAACCGTGAAGGTGCGTTGCGCAAACGGCACGGTGCGCGCTGGCAGTCTGGTGCTCGGCTGCAATGCGCATCTGGACGAGCTCGAACAACAACTCAGTGGCAAGGTGCTGCCGGCCGGCAGTTACATCATCGCCACCGAACCATTGTCCGAGGCCCGCGCCGCGCAGCTGATTCCGCACAATCTGGCAGTGTGCGACCAGAAAGTCGGCCTCGATTACTACCGGCTCTCGGCGGACCGACGCCTGCTGTTCGGCGGTGCCTGTCACTATTCCGGGCGCGATCCGGCGGACATCGCCGCTTATATGCGGCCGAAGATGCTCAAGGTCTTCCCGCAACTGGCTGACGTGCGCATCGATTACCAGTGGGGCGGCAAGATCGGCATCACCGCCAATCGTTTCCCACAGGTCGGCCGGCTCAAACAGCACCCGAACGTTTTCTATGCGCAGGGCTATTCCGGCCATGGTCTGAACGTCACCCACTGGTGCGCGAAACTGCTTGGCGAAGCCATTCATGCCGGCCACAGCCAAGGCATGGACGTGTTCAGCGGCGTGCCGCACATGACCTTCCCCGGCGGCCCGGCCCTGCGTTCGCCACTGCTGGCACTGGGGATGTTCTGGTATCGCCTGCGGGAAATGCTCGGCTGACAGCACAAGCAGCGCTGTCGCGATCTGATCGTTCCCACGCTCTGCGTGGGAACGATCATCAAGCACAGGTGAGCTATACACATTTGCTCTATCGCCAAGCACTTCTATATTGATGAGGTGCTTTTGCGTTCCTGACGCTCAGTGCCCATTCAATCGAGGAGACATGGATGAAGTCGTCAACCACCGACGAGCCGCGAGCGCCAGGCCAAGCACCCGTCAAAACCCGCCGTTTCGGCATTTCACTCGTCTGGATTGTGCCGATTGTGGCGGTGCTCGTGGGCATTTCGCTGGTGGTGCACAACATCATGCAGGAAGGGCCGACCATCGTGGTCACCTTCAAGACCGGCAGTGGTCTGACGGCCAATAAGACCGAAGTCAAATACCGTAATGTGGTGATTGGCCAGGTCACCGATGTCGAGTTGAGCGACGACCAGAAAAGCGTCAACGCCACGATCAAACTGGCCAAACAGGCCGAAACCTTCACCCGTGAAGACTCACAGTTCTGGGTGGTACGCCCGCGAATCGGTGCCGGAGGCGTGTCGGGTATCGACACTCTGCTCTCCGGCGACTACATCGGTGCCGACATCGGCCAGTCCAACTCCCGAGCGAAAAACTTCAAAGGCCTTGAAAACCCGCCGCCGATCACCTACGGCGAACCGGGCAAGCGTTTCATGCTGCACACCCAGGATCTCGGTTCGCTGGACATCGGGTCGCCGGTGTATTACCGCAAGATCCCTGTCGGCCAGGTCGTCACCTACGCGCTGGCGCCTGACGGTAAAGGCGTGAACATCGAAGTATTCATTCACGCGCCCAACGATGCGTTCGTCACCGAAAACACCCGATTCTGGAACGCCAGTGGCATCGACGTCAGCGTCGGCGCCAACGGTTTTCAGGTGAAAACCGAATCCCTGTCCTCCATGCTGGTGGGCGGCATCGCTTTTCGCGCCCCGGATTACAGCCCCAACGACGTCGCCGCCGCCGATGACAAAGACTTCGAACTGTTCGCCGACCAGACCACCGCCCTCGCCCCGCCCAATGGCAAGGCGCAATACCTGAGTCTGCGTTTCGACCAATCCCTGCGCGGCTTGAAGGTCGGCGCACCGGTGGAATTCCTCGGCATGGAAATCGGTCGGGTGGTGGCGATCAATCTGGATTTCGACGCGAAAAAACGCAGCTTCCCGCTTAACGTCGGCATCGTTATTTACCCGCAACGTTTGGGCATGGCTTACGGAAAAATGCTCACCGCGTTCAAGCATGATCCCAACGATGAGGCCGCCGGCATTCGTCTGATGGGCACCTTCATCGACAATGGCCTGCGCGCCCAGGCCCGCAGTGGCAACCTGCTGACGGGGCAACTGTACGTGGCGCTGGACTTCTTCCCGAAAGCCGAAAAAGTTGCCTTTGACCCCACGGCGCGCCCGGTGGTGATTCCAACCGTGCCCGGCAGCCTCGAACAGTTGCAGGAAAAACTCGAAGCCGTGGTCGACAAGCTCAACAAGCTGCCGGTCGATCGCATCGCCAGCAACCTCGACAGCAATCTGGTCGAGCTGCGCAAAGGCCTGACCCAGTTCAACGCCAAGACTCTGCCGGGCGTGCAGAGCACTCTGGCCGACGTCAGCAGGACCTTGCAGTCCGCCAGCTCGACCCTGGCCGAAGATTCACCGCAACGCGAGAAACTCACGGAAACCCTCGACGAACTCGGGCGTATGTCGCGCTCGCTGCGTGAGCTGTCGGATTACCTCGGCCGGCATCCGGAATCGTTGATCCGCGGTCGCCCCGATAACGCCGCGCCGCTGGATCTGAAAGGACCGCCGCGCAATTGAGCACAGGAGCTAACCCAATGGCTTTACCGCTGAAGATCACCGTGCTCGCTGCCTTCATGCTGCTGGGCGCGTGCCGCAGCGACCCGATCAGCTTTCACACCCTGACGCCGGTGCAGATCGCCAACACCCGGACCGGCGCGCAGATTCCGATTGAAGCGCTGAGCGTGCCGCCGCAGGTCGACCGTGCACAAATCGTTATCCGCCAGGGCAACAGCGGCCTGGCGATTCTGGAAACCGATTGGTGGGGGGCGACATTGGCAGATGAATTGCGCGGTGCACTGGCCGATCAATTGAGCAATAGCAGTGGCCAAGGCAACGTTTCGGTGCGCATCGAAGTGCAACGCTTCGACTCGATCCCCGGTCAGTACGGCCTGATCGACGCCAAATGGCGCTTGCGTCCCGTCGGCGCCACTGACAATGGCTTGCTGACCTGCCGTTCGACCCTGCAAACCCCATCCGGCCCGACCATCGATGATCTGGTGGGTGCCCAGCAGCACAACGTCAAACGGCTGGCCGAGCAGATCAGTCGGGCGGCAACCGGCAACGCGCGCACCTGCCCTTCGCCGTCCTGACGGGGCCTACAGATCGAAACGATCCACCGCACGCCGCCGCTCGTTGTCATCACGCACATCGTAGTTGGCGGTGGTCTGGATGTTGCTGTGGTGTGCGAGCTTCTGCGCAATCGACAAATCATGCTCCTCGATCACCCGCGTGATAAACGAACGGCGGAAATCGTGCGGCATGATCTTCACCCCGACCTGCGTGCCACGCTGACGGGCGATGTAATAGATCGCGTGTTTGGTGATGCGCTCGCGGGTGATATGGCTGCCGCGACGGATGCGATTGAACAGAAAGGCATCGTCAGTCTCGCCTTCCTTGAGTTCTGAACGGCGCAGTTCCAGCCATGCATCGAGTTTGGCGAACGCCCACGCCGGTGCGTACTTGATCAGTTGTTTGTTGCCCTTGCCGGTGACGGTCAGGCTGCGCTCGGTGAAGTCGACCTGATTCAAGTCCAGATCCACCGACTCCGATTTACGCATGCCGGTGCCGTACAACAACGCAATCACCGCCGCATCGCGCAGCCCTTGCGGGCGTGGATCGGCGGCGCAAACTTCCATCAGTTCGTGGATCAAAGTGCGCTTCAAGTTGCGCCCCTGCGACAAGCGCGTGCCGGCAATGGCTTTGACCGAACGCATCTTCAACAAGTGATCCTGACTGATCAGGCTCATGCGCCAGGCTTCATTCATAACGCCGCGCACGGCATTTACATACAGCGACGAGGTATTCGGTGCATAGCCGTCGGCGCGCAACGCGGCGACCAGCGCCACGACGTCTTCCGGTTGCAGCCCGTGCCAGGGGATTTCTTCGATACCCACGTCTTCGAAACCGAGACGGTCAGCGGCATCCTGCAAGACATAACGCATGGTCAGTTGGCTGGACGGCGCCAGGCGGGCCAGATAAAGCGTCAGCGGATTAGTGGTGGACGGGGTGGATTCAGTACTCGACAAGTCAATCAAACGAAACGGCCTTGAATAGAAAACAGTTCAACAAAACAACTTAAAAGTGCAAACAAACTTATATAAAGAGCGACTCTTCCGTAGGACTTTTCGATTAAAAGAGCCGATGAACGGAAGAAGTCTGAACGGTGGCTGTATGGCTTACAGATAGACGAATCGCCGACCGTTTTTTCATGTTCCTTTGAAAAAAACGCGCATAACCTTAGTTACAACAGGTTGCCCCGAAAGGCCTGCAACCCTGCCGTCCGTGGACTTAAAAGTCAATCAGGCATTCCCCGGCCGGTATCTCAACCCTTTGAAATTCCGTGTTTTTCAGACAATCGGCTGAAGGATGGCTGTCGCCCCGAGGTTCTTATGAGTCAAGCGTTTCTGCCGTTTTCCCGGCCGAGTATCGGCGATGAAGAAATAGCCGCAGTTGAACAAGTACTGCGTTCGGGCTGGATTACTACAGGCCCTAAAAGCCAGGCACTGGAAGAACAGTTTGCCGACTATGTCGGCTGCAAGCATGCAGTGGCACTTTCCTCGGCCACCGGCGGCATGCACATCACCTTGCTGGCCTTGGGCATTGGCCCGGGTGACGAAGTCATCACCCCGTCGCAGACCTGGGTCTCGACCGCCAACATGATCTCGCTGCTCGGCGCCACACCGGTGTTCGTTGACGTTGATCGCGACACCTTGATGACCGACGCCGCGCGCATCGAAGCCGCCATTACCCCACGCACCACAGCAATCATTCCCGTGCATTACGCCGGCGCCGCGTTTGATCTCGATCCGCTGTATGCGCTGGCCGACAAGCACGGCATCGCGGTGATTGAAGACGCCGCGCACGCTGCTGGCACCCGCTACAAGGGGCGTCACGTCGGCGCGCAGGGCACGGCGATTTTCTCCTTCCATGCGATCAAGAACATGACCTGTGCCGAAGGCGCGATGTTCGTCACCGACGACGAAGCCTTGGCCAGCCGCGTGCGCATGCTCAAATTCCACGGTCTGGGCGTTGACGCCTACGATCGCCTGACCGGTGGCCGCAAGCCGCAGGCGCAAGTGATGGAGCCGGGGTTCAAATACAACCTCGCCGACATCAACGCCGCGATTGCGCTGGTGCAACTGGAGCGTCTGGACGCAATCAACGCCCGCCGCACGGAACTGGCCGCCGCCTACCGGCAAAAACTCGAAGGCCTGCCGGTGCAACCGCTGGCCCTGCCCGCTCACGCACAAACCCACGCCTGGCACCTGTTCATCCTGCGCATCGACAGCGAGCGCTGCGGCATGGATCGCGAAGCCTTCATGAAAGGCTTGCAGGACCAGGGCATCGGCACCGGTATCCATTTCATCGCCACCCACCTGCACACCTGGTATCGCCAGCGTGATCCCGATCTGTATTTGCCCGACACCGAGTGGAACTCGGCGCGGCTGTGCTCGATTCCGTTGTTTCCCGACATGAGCGATCAAGACCTTGATCGCGTGGTCGGTGCCATCGCCACTCTTATGGACAAACGCCCGTGAAACCCTATCCGATCCGCTGTGTGTCGATCGTTATCCCGGTCTACAACGAACAGGACAGCCTGCCAGAACTGCTGCGCCGCACTGAAGCGGCCTGCCGGATGCTGCGTCACGACTATGAAATCGTCCTCGTCGACGACGGCAGCCGTGACGAGTCCGCCAACCTTCTGGAAGAAGCTGCGAGCCGTGAGGACAGCCCGTTCGTGGCGGTCATCCTCAACCGCAACTACGGCCAGCACGCAGCAATCATGGCCGGTTTCGAGCAGTGCAAAGGCGATGTGGTCATCACCCTCGACGCCGACCTGCAGAACCCGCCGGAAGAAATCCCCCGGCTGGTTGCCGAAGCGGAAAAGGGTTACGACGTGGTCGGCACCGTGCGCGGCAACCGTCAGGATTCGGCCCTGCGCCGCTATCCGTCGAAGCTGATCAACCTCGCCGTGCAGCGCTCTACGGGCGTCGCCATGAGCGACTACGGCTGCATGCTCCGCGGCTACCGGCGGACGATCATCGACGCGATGCTCGCCTGCCGTGAACGCAGCACCTTCATTCCGATTCTGGCCAACAGTTTCGCCCGCCACACCACCGAAATCGTCGTCGCCCACGCCGAGCGTGAGCACGGCGATTCGAAGTACAGCCCGATGCGTTTGATCAATCTGATGTTCGACTTGATCACCTGCATGACCACCACGCCTTTGCGCCTGCTGAGCATCGTCGGTTTCACCATGGCCGGGCTTGGATTGCTGTTTGCCTTCGCGTTGATCGTCATGCGCCTGGCGTTCGGTGCCGGCTGGGCCGGTGACGGCATGTTCGTACTGTTCGCCGTGCTGTTTGTGTTCACCGGTGGCCAGTTCATCGGCATGGGCCTGCTCGGTGAATACCTCGGGCGCATGTACAGCGACGTGCGCGCCCGCCCGCGTTTCTTCGTGGAAAAAGTCTTGCGCGGCCAACCCGCCATGCCGCCGCGCGCCATCACCGTCGACGGTCTCTCCTCCTCCAATGATCAGGTTCTCTCATGAGCGCAAAAACTGTTGTCTTCGCTTATCACGATATTGGCTGCGCCGGCATTCAAACGCTGCTCGACAGCGGCTATGACATTGCGGCGGTGTTCACTCACGCCGATGACCCGAAAGAGAACGCGTTCTACGGATCGGTTGCGCAACTTTGTGCCAACAAAGGCATCCCGGTGCACGCGCCGGAAGACGTCAACCATCCGTTGTGGATCGAACGGATTGCCAAGCTCGCGCCTGAGTACATTTTCTCCTTCTACTATCGCAACCTGCTGAGCGAGTCGTTGCTGGCCGTGGCCAAAAAAGGCGCGTTCAACCTGCACGGCTCGCTGTTGCCGAGCTACCGCGGCCGCGCCCCGGCGAACTGGGTGCTGGTCAATGGCGAAAGCGAAACCGGCGTCACCTTGCACCGCATGGTCAAACGTGCCGATGCCGGCGCCATTGTTGCCCAGCAGCGCGTGGCCATCGAACGCAGCGACACCGCGTTGAGCCTGCACGGCAAGCTGCGCATCGCCGCCACCGATCTGCTGCGCGACACGCTGCCGGCGATGCTGCAAGGCAAGACCAGCGAAACCGCGCAGGACGAATCCAAAGCCACGGTGTTTGGTCGTCGTACCGCAGCGGACGGCAAACTGGTCTGGGCGAAACCTGCCGAGCAATTGTTCAACCTGGTTCGCGCGGTGACCCAACCGTATCCGGGCGCTTTCTGCGCGGTCGGTGAGCACAAACTCATCGTCTGGAGCGCCGAAGTCGTCAAGGGCAACGACGGCCAGGCCCCCGGCCGCGTAATCAGCGTTGATCCCCTGCGCATTGCTTGTGGTGAAGATTCGCTGGTGATCCTCTCCGGCCAACGCAACGACAACGGCCTGTTCCTCAGTGGCCCGCAACTGGCCAACGAACTCGGTCTGGTCGACGGCTCGCTGTTGCGCGGAGCTGAATCCGGCCGCGCACCGCGTCGCACTCGCGTGCTGATCCTTGGCGTCAACGGCTTCATTGGCAATCACTTGTCCGAGCGTCTGCTGCGCGATGACCGCTACGAAGTCTATGGCCTGGACATCGGTTCCGATGCCATCGACCGTCTGCGCAGTCATCCGCACTTCCACTACGTCGAAGGCGACATCAGCATTCACTCCGAGTGGATCGAGTACCACATCAAGAAGTGCGACGTGGTCCTGCCGCTGGTGGCCATCGCCACGCCGATCGAATACACCCGCAACCCGCTGCGCGTGTTCGAACTCGACTTCGAAGAAAACCTGAAACTGGTGCGCTACTGCGTCAAGTACAACAAGCGCGTGATCTTCCCGTCGACCTCGGAAGTCTATGGCATGTGCCAGGACAAGCATTTCGACGAAGACACTTCCAATCTGGTGGTCGGCCCGATCAACAAGCAGCGCTGGATCTACTCGGTGTCCAAACAACTGCTGGATCGGGTGATCTGGGCCTACGGCGCCAAGGGTCTGAATTTCACCCTGTTCCGCCCGTTCAACTGGATGGGCCCGCGTCTCGACCGCCTGGATTCGGCACGCATAGGCAGCTCCCGCGCCATCACTCAGTTGATCCTCAATCTGGTTGAAGGCACGCCAATTCGCCTGTTCGACGGCGGCGAGCAGAAACGCTGCTTCACCGATATTGCTGACGGCGTCGAGGCACTGGCGCGGATCATCGATAACGACAACGACGTCTGCAACGGCCAGATCATCAACATCGGTAACCCGGACAACGAAGCCAGCATCCGTCAGTTGGGCGAAGAGTTGCTGCGTCAGTTTGAAGCGCATCCGCTGCGCGACAACTTCCCGCCGTTCGCCGGTTTCCGCGACGTCGAGAGCAAGGCGTTCTACGGCGCCGGTTACCAGGACGTCGAGCACCGCAAGCCCAGCATCGCCAACGCCAAGCGCCTGCTTGACTGGACGCCGACCGTGGAAATGCGCGAGACCATCGGCAATACGCTGGATTTCTTCTTGCGTGAAGCCATGCTCGAACAAGCGGACAAGCGTTGATGCAGGCCGGTCTACGCATCGACGTCGACACCTTTCGCGGCACCCGTGAAGGGGTGCCGCGCTTGCTGGAAATGCTCGACGAGGCGCAGATCAAGGCGACGTTTTTCTTCAGTGTCGGCCCCGACAACATGGGCCGGCATCTGTGGCGCCTGATCCGCCCGCAGTTCCTCTGGAAAATGCTCCGCTCCAATGCCGCCGGCCTGTATGGCTGGGACATTCTACTGGCCGGCACCGCGTGGCCGGGCAAACCGATTGGCCGTGACCTCGGGCACCTGATGCGTCAGGCGCGCGATGCCGGTCATGAAGTCGGTCTGCATGCCTGGGATCACCACGGCTGGCAGGCCAACGCCGGGCGCTGGAGCAATGCGCAACTGATCGAGCAGATCCGTCAGGGCGTCGACACCTTGAGCGACATTCTCGGCGAAAAAGTCGAGTGTTCGGCCGCCGCCGGTTGGCGTGCGGATGAACGCGTGATCGAAGCCAAGCAAGCCTTCGGCTTTCGCTACAACAGCGATTGTCGTGGGCAACGCCTGTTTCGCCCGTTGCTGGCCGACGGTACGCCGGGTACTCCACAGATTCCCGTGGACCTGCCGACCTTCGACGAAATCGTTGGCCCCATCGTCGCAGCGCGCGACTTCAACAGTTTCATTCTCGATCACTTCCGCCCGCAACAGCTCAACGTCTACACCATTCATGCCGAAGTGGAAGGGATTCTGATGGCTGAGGATTTTCGTCAATTGCTGGCCGCTGCACGTCAGCGCAACATCGAGTTCAAACCGCTGGGCGATTTGTTGCCCGAGTTCTTCAACACCTTGCCCGTGGGCCGTGTGCAACGCGGCGCCCTCGACGGCCGTGAAGGCTGGCTGGGAGTGCAAGGCGCATGACTAAACGCTGGACGCTGCCACTGTTGTTGCTGGTCATTTGCTTGCTGGCCTATCTGCTGCCGCTGGGCACGCACGGCTTGTGGATTCCCGACGAAACCCGTTACGCGCAGATCAGTCAGGACATGCTGCTGAGCGGCAACTGGGTGTCGCCGCACTTCATGAGCCTGCGCTATTTCGAGAAGCCGATTGCCGGTTACTGGATGATCGCGCTGGGGCAGGAATTGTTTGGACAGAACCTGTTCGGCGTGCGCTTTGTGTCGGCGCTGAGCACCGGATTGAGCGTGCTGCTGTGCTATCTGCTCGCCCGGCGTTTGTGGAACGAACCGCGCAAAAGCTTCGTCTGCGCCCTGCTCTACATGAGTTTCACCATCGTCGCCGGGCAGGCCGGTTACGCCAACCTCGATCCGCAATTCACCTTTTGGGTCAACCTGAGTCTGGTGGCGCTGTGGTTTGCCCTCGACAGCCACACCAGCGGCAAGCGCATGGCGGCCTGGGCACTATTGGGCCTGGCCTGCGGCATGGGTTTCATGACCAAGGGATTCCTCGCCTGGCTACTGCCGGTGTTGATCGCCCTGCCGTGGATGCTCTGGCAAAAACGCTGGCGTGAACTGCTGATGTTCGGCCCGGTGGCGATTGCCGTGGCGATCCTCGTCAGCCTGCCGTGGGTGCTTTCGGTGCATGCACAGGAGCCGGACTACTGGCGGTTCTTCTTCTGGCACGAACATATTCGTCGCTTTGCCGGTGATGACGCGCAACACGATGCGCCGTGGTGGTTCTATCTGCCGCTGCTGGTGGCGTTCAGTTTGCCGTGGGCGGGATTGCTACCGACGGCGTTCAAGCAAGCCTGGCAAAGCCGCGCTCAGCCCAACGTCGTGTTTTTGCTGCTGTGGCTGCTGATGCCGCTGCTGTTTTTCAGCCTGAGCAACGGCAAATTGCCGACCTACATCCTGCCGTGCCTGCTGCCGATGGCGTTGCTGCTCGGTCATGCGCTGGCCGATCGTTTGCGTCTGGAGCAAGGTCGGGCGCTGAGCATCAACGGTGTGCTGAATCTGTTGCTGGGCGTCGTCACGCTGATCGCGCTGGTCTATCTGCAACTGACCAAACCGGTCTACGACCACGAACTGCACAGCATGGTGCTGGTGTTTATCGCGCTGATCGGCTGGATCATCGCCAACCTGCTGCAAGCCTTTCTGCCGCTGCAATGCTGGGCAGCACCGGCGCTGGGCAGCCTGTTGCTGATCGCAGTGTTGCCGGCAGCGCTGCCGAAGTCGGTGGTCGCCAACAAGATGCCCGATCAGTTCATCAAGCACCACGTCACGGAACTGGCGCAGACCACCCACCTGCTGAGCAACGATCTCGGTGCCGCGTCCGCACTGGCCTGGCGCCTGAAAACCCCGCAAGTGGCGTTGTACAACACGATAGGCGAATTGAAATATGGCCTTGCCTATCCTGACGGCATCCAACAGCGGGTCGATCCCGAACACGTACAACAGTGGATGCGCGAGGCGCGCCGCAGCGGTTCAGTCGGCGTGGTGATGCGCGTCAAGGGGCAGGACGAACTGGACGAAATCGATAGATTGCCTAAGGACGGCGTCCGTTATGAGCAGGGCAACCTGGTGATCATGATCCTGCCCAAGGAGGCGTCATGAGCCTGTTGCTGCTGCTGGCTGCGTGCCTGCTGACTTGTCTGGGGCAGATTGCGCAGAAGTACGCCGTGGAGAGTTGGCGCGGGGGCGATTCTTCGCTGACCGCCAAACTGCGCTCGCCGTGGTTATGGCTGGCCCTGCTCGCCCTCGGCTCGGGCCTGTTGGTCTGGCTGCTGGTGTTGCAGCGGCTGGAAGTCGGCATTGCCTATCCGATGCTCAGCCTCAATTTCGTGCTGATCACCCTGATCGCGCGCTTTGTCTTCCGTGAGCCCATCGACCGCCAGGATTGGCTTGGCGTGGCGTTGGTGATCGGCGGCGTGGTTTTGTTGGGGCAACAATCATGAACCCGCGCCGTGGCATCACCTTCGCGTTGGGCAGCGTGTTTCTCGTCAGCGCTGCGCAACTGGGCATGCGCTGGAGCATGACCCGCCTGCCCGCGCCGGAACAATGGCTGCACATCGACAGCCTCGACCTGCGAGCGTTGGCCGTGGTCGTCGCGGCGATTTTCACCTACGCGCTGTCGATGCTCTGCTGGCTCGCCGCCCTGCGCGATCTGCCGCTGGGCCGCGCTTACTCGCTGCTGAGCATCAGCTATGCGCTGGTGTACCTGCTGGCGGCCAGTCTGCCGCTGTTCAACGAATCCTTCAGTTTCACTAAATCACTGGGCGTGGCGTTGGTCATGCTCGGGGTCATCACCATCAACACTCGTCCGGCTCGTGCGCCCGAATTCAGGAGTGCTCCATGAAAATCACAGTATTTGGCAGCGGTTATGTCGGTCTGGTGCAAGCGGCTGTGTTGGCCGAAGTCGGCCATGATGTCGTGTGCATGGACGTCGACCAGAAGAAGGTCGACCTGTTGCGCCAGGGTCACGTGAGCATTTTCGAACCGGGGCTGGCCAGCCTGGTACGTGAAGGTCTGGATTCGAAACGCCTGCAATTCACCACCGATGAACAACTTGCCGTGCAGCACGCTCGGGTGGCGTTCATTGCCGTCGGTACGCCGTCGCGTGAGGACGGCTCGGCCGATCTGCGTTATGTGCTGTCGGTAGGTGATGCGATTGCCCGCCATCGTGAGCAGCCGTTGATCATCGTCGAGAAATCCACGGTGCCGGTGGGCACCGGCGATACGCTGCGCACGCACATCGAAAAGGCTTTGATCAAGGTCGGCCGCCTGCTGCAGTTCGATATCGTCTCCAACCCGGAATTTCTCAAGGAAGGCTCGGCGGTTGCCGACTGTCGACGCCCGGACCGTATCGTTATCGGTTGCGAAGGCGATGAAGTGCGCGACGTGATGCGCGATCTGTACTCGCCGTTCAACCGCAACCATGACCGCATCATGTTCATGGACCTGCGCAGCGCCGAGCTGACCAAGTACGCCGCCAACTGCATGCTGGCGACCAAGATCAGCTTCATCAACCAGATCGCCGAACTGGCCGAGCACTTGGGCGCCGACATCGAATCGGTACGCCAGGGCATCGGTGCCGACACGCGCATCGGTTACCACTTTATCTACCCGGGCTGCGGCTATGGCGGTTCCTGCTTTCCCAAAGACATGCGCGCGCTGATCCACAGTGCCGAAGAAGCGCATTGCTCCAGCGACTTGCTGCAAGCGGTCGAGGCGATCAATCAGCGCCAGAAACACAAACTGTTCGAGCGTATCAACGCGTTCTACCGCGGCGATCTGCGTGGCAAGACCTTTGCCCTGTGGGGGCTGGCATTCAAACCCAACACCGATGACATGCGCGACGCGCCGAGCCGGGTCCTGCTGGAAGAACTCTGGGCCGCCGGTGCCAGCGTGCGCGCCTTCGACCCGGAAGCCATGCAGGAAACCCAGAACCTCTACCCGGACGAGTCGAAGCTGATGCTGATGGGCACGCCCGAATCGGTGTTGCCCGGCGCCGACGCACTGATCATCTGCACCGAATGGCAGCAGTTCAAGGCGCCTGACTTCGACCTGATCAAGCAACGCCTCAACACCCCGGTGATCTTCGACGGGCGCAACCTGTACGACGCCGAGCGTCTGGCGCGCAACGGTTTCCATTACTTCCCGATGGGCCGTGGTGAATCGCGAAAACTGCCGATTCCGCTGCAACAGTGGCCGCACGCGTCCGACGTCGCTTGATTACGCTGTCGCCTGAGATTCGCCGGCAGTCGCTGATCGCAGGGCTGCTGGCGTTTTTATTGTTCATCGCCGGGGTCTTCGGGCAGGCCCCGATTGGTTTCGATTCGCGGTTTGTGTTGTTCGCGCAGGAAATGCTGCGCCATGGGCCGACGGTGTTTCCGACGACTTATGGTCAGCCGTACGCGGATTATTCAGCAGTTTCGACGCTGTTTATCTGGCTGCTGTCGTTGCCGTTCGGTGCGGTGAATGCGTTGACCGCGTGGGCGCCGAGTGCGATCGCCGGCGCACTGATCGTGACACTGATGTATCGACTGCTGGCGCCGTACTCGCGGCGCTGGGCGTTGATCAGTATTGCGTGGCTGATGCTCACCAGTGGCTTTGTCACCGAAGTGCGCGCGGTGTCGCAGGATTTGATGCTCGCGGCGGTGGCGTTCGCGGTGTTCTATCTGGGGTATGCCCATGATCATTTTGGCGGCAGGCGTCACTGGCCGCTGATCTTCGTTTTGCTATTGCTCGGTTTCGGCATTCGCGGGCCGATTGGTCTGGTGGTGCCGACCGGCATGCTCTGCAGTTATTACCTGTTCAACCGGCAATGGTCGCGACTCTTGGTGTTCGGTGTGTTGGCTTCGCTGTTGCTGGCCGCGTGTGTCGGGTTGTTGTTATGGCTAGCGCAGGTCAGCGGTGGGCCGGTGTTTTTGCAGGACGTGATCCGCATGCAGTTCATGGGGCGCATGGACGGCAGCGAAGGCGTCAGCGGTTCGCTGTATTACTTCACCAGCTCCTTTGGTAACTATGCCCTCGCCTACCCGTTGGCATTGCTGGTGTTGGCGGCGGCCTGGCTGAGCAAACCACAGCAGCGTGGCCCGGCGTTACGCCTGGTGCAGTATTGCGCGGCAGCCGGACTGATTGTGATGGTCGGCTTGTCGATTCCCCAGGCGAAGAAGGCGCGGTATTTGCTGCCGATGTTGCCCATGGCCGCGATCATTGCGGCGTATCCGTTTCAGGTCGCGCATGGTTGGGTATTTCGTTGGTTGCGCGGGTTGATGCTGGGTGTGTGGCTGGTCACGCCGGGCTTGTTGATGGTGGTGTTGCTGATCGCCCGACGGCGGTTTCCCGAGCAATTGGGTGAGGTTTCGATTGTTTTGATCGCGTTGGGCGTGCTGCAGCTGTTGGCGTTGTCGCGATTGTTGGTCCCGCGTTGGCGAGCCGAAGTGCTGGCGTTGTGTGCCGTGTTGGCGCTGTGGTCGGTTTATGCGGCCGTGTTCGAACCGGTGGAGCGGCGTCTGTACGACACGCAAACGTTCAGCCGCGAGGTCTTCGCTCAGATCCAGCATAACCCCGCACCGCTGGTGCTGCACGGCATGGGCAAGGACGCGAAGGCGATCAAGTTCATGGTCAATCTCCCGCAGGATCTGCAACCGCAGTTCAGTGACTCGATCCAGCAACTGGAGGCGATCAAAGGCCCGGCGTGGCTGATGATGGACCGCAGTGATCTGGCATCCCTCAAGGGCACGCCGCTGGAAAGCGCGCAGCCAGTGTTGAATGGGCGTTTCGACAAAAACGACTATGTATTGCTGTGGCTGAAACCGTAACCTGTCCAGCTCTCGACCGGCAGGATGCGCCTCAACATGACCTTCGACGTACGCCGCGCCAGCCTTGCTGACGCGCAAGCCCTCCCCGCGATCGAGCATTCGGCAGCGCAATTGTTTCGTCTTGATCCGCCATTGGCGTGGCTGGCTGATGCCGAGGTGCCCGATGCTGGCCAACATCTGCTGGCCATCGAACAGGCGTACGTGTGGGTTGCTGAACATAGCGGTGGGCAACTGACTGGATTTGTTCGTGCTGTCGACATTGATCAGCACCTGCACATTGAGGAGCTATCCGTCAGTCAGGCTTTTCAAGGACAAGGCATCGGTCGCGCACTGGTTGCGGCAGTCATTGAACAAGCGCGCGCGATGCAGTTGAACTCAGTGACATTGACCACCTTTCGCGATCTGCCATGGAATGCAACGTTTTATCAGAGGATGGGGTTTGTCGAGTTGGCGAATGTAAAAGCCGAACGCCATTTACGCGATGCGCTGCAAGCCGAAATCGTCTGCGGATTTCCCCCAGAGCGGCGCTGCGCCATGCGCCTGCGCCTGATTTGAAAGCAATGAAGATCCTTGTGGGAGCGAGCCTGCTCGCGAAGGCGGAGTGTCAGTCAACATTGATGTATCTGGTACAACGGCTCCCACAGGAATTGTGGTGTGGCGGCTTGACCGGTGGTGACTGCCCGGTAAGGATGGCGTACGCCCGCCCAGCATTTGAAATAAGGACATTGACCCTTCGTGGCCACCTACTCGCGCCTCATCCGCCGGTTGATGATCAGTTCGCTGACCGTCGTTATCAGCCGCGCCCTGATCAGCCCGCTGCTGACCCTGTTCCTCAGCAACAAGCTCAAACTCAACCCGCAGGATGTCGGTCTGCTGTTGGGCATTGCGGTGTTCAGCGCCACGTTGCTGTCGCTGTATGGCGGCTACATCATCGATCGGCTGGACAAGCGCCGGTTGCTGATCCTGACCATGCTCTCCAGCGGCATCGGCCTTATCCTGCTGACCTTCGCGCAGAACCTGTATCTGGTCACCCTGGTGCTGATCATCAGCGAAACGGCGTCGGCGCTGTTCCTCATCTGCGCCAAAGCCATCCTCAGTGAAAACCTGCCGGTGGGCCAGCGGGTCAAGGCGTTTTCCCTCAACTACACATTGACCAATATCGGCTATGCGGTCGGCCCGATGATCGGCGTGGTGATTGCCGGGGTGCAGCCTTCGGCGCCCTTCATCGTTGCCGGTGCGATTGCCATCGGCAGCATATTTTTGCTGCTCGGCGCCGCCCGGGAAGCCAGCCAGATCGCTCCAGTCGCTGCGCCACCCAGCTTTCTGAAAACCCTGATCATCCTGAAAAACGACCGCACGATGATCCTGTTTACCCTGGGCTGCCTGCTCAGCACGCTGGTGCACGGGCGTTTCACCCTGTACCTGTCGCAATACCTGCTGGTCACCCACACCCAGCAACAGACGCTGGAGACCATGGCCGCCCTGCTCGCCTGCAATGCAATCACGGTGATCCTGTTGCAGTACCAGATCGGCCGCCTGCTCAGCCGAGAACACCTGCGTCACTGGATTGCCGGCGGCACTGCGTTGTTCATCGTCGGGCTGATCGGTTTCAGTCTGGCCGACAGTCTGCTCGGCTGGTGCGTGGCGATGTTTATCTTCACCTTGGGCGAGATGATCATTTACCCGGCCGACTTTTTGTTCGTCGACACCCTCGCCCCGGAAGAACTGCGCGGCAGCTACTACGGCGCGCAGAATCTGGCGGCGTTGGGTGGTGCGGCCAGTCCAGTCATGTGCGGATTTCTGCTGATGCACACACCGGCGCCGAGCATGTTTTATGCCTTGAGCGCACTGGCGGCTGTGGGCGGCTACTTGTGCTTCGTCAGTGGCCGTCGCGTCGCTTCAATGCAAAATTAATGCACTAAATCTTCATTAATATGAATTTGTCAGCATCGAGTTTGCCCGGCACACTGTGCACGTTCCTCCCCCAATGTTGGAACACTTCGAGGGCTTTCCGGATATGCCGGACAAGTCCTTTTTTTTGCCCCGAATTTGCTGCAAGGACCGGATTTACATGCTCGCTCGCTGGTTGCCCGCCGCCATCAATACCCGCCCGACCGAATGGAGCCGCGCCGCCATCGGCATGGCATTGGGCACATTGTTCAGCGTGTGGTTGTGCGCGCAGGTGTTCGGTCATGACGTCGCCTATCACCTGATTGGCCCGCTGGGGGCATCGGCGGTGTTGCTGTTCGCCGTGTCATCCGGCGCCCTCGCCCAGCCCTGGTCGATTCTCGGTGGTTATTTGTGTGCCGGCGTTGTGGCGTTGCTGGTGGCTCACGTGCTCGGCCGAACCCTTGGCAGCGCCTGCCTGGCGGCGGGCATGGCACTGATTCTGATGTGCTGGCTGCGTTGCCTGCACCCACCGGCCGGCGCGTTGGCATTGACGCTCGTATTGGCCGATCCAGCGACCATCGCGATGGACTGGAAAGCCATGGAACCGGTGATGCTCGGCGCGGCGTGCATGCTGCTCAGTGCCTTGGCCTACAACAACCTGACCCGTATCCGTTACCCGAAACGCCCCGCTGAACCAGCGCCGATGGTTGCCCCGGTCGACAGTCAGGCAATCACCGCAGAAGACCTCAAACTCGCGTTGGCCGATATGGAAGCCTTCATCGACATCACCCCCGAGGATCTCGAACAACTGATCCACGCCAGCGAACTGCACGCCAAGCGCCGCAGCATTACCCAAACCTTCCGCTGACTCCGTGTAGGAGCTGCCGCAGGCTGCGATCTTTTGATCTTGCTTTTTAACGGTCAACAGATCGCAGCCTTCGGCAGCTCCTACATGAGCGCGCACATTTTCGACCAAGGTAAAAACGCAAACTCCCCCTGCGAATATCCCGGTTGTACACGGCAAATTTGCACTGTTACGATCCGGTAATGCTCGCGCGCGAGCTTCTCGAATAAAGACAATAAAAGCAGGGAGTTACTGATGACAGCTCAGGCTTCATCTCCGCGGACACCGTCCATGGATGCCACGCAAAACGAAGTGCTGGCCGACGTTCGCAATCATATCGGTCACCTGACCCTCAATCGCCCCGCCGGTCTCAACGCCATTACCCTCGACATGGTGCGTTTGCTGCAGCGCCAGCTCGATGCCTGGGCGACTGACGCCAATGTTCACGCCGTGGTCCTGCGCGGTGCCGGTGAAAAGGCCTTCTGTGCCGGGGGCGACATCCGTTCGCTGTACGACAGTTTCAAAAGCGGCGACACGCTGCACGAAGATTTCTTTGTCGAGGAATATGCCCTCGACCTGACGATTCATCACTACCGCAAACCGGTGTTGGCGCTGATGGACGGATTCGTCCTCGGCGGCGGCATGGGCCTGGTGCAAGGCGCCGATCTGCGCGTGGTCACCGAGAAGAGTCGTCTGGCGATGCCGGAAGTGGCCATCGGTTATTTTCCCGATGTCGGTGGCAGCTATTTCCTGCCGCGCATTCCCGGTGAGCTGGGCATTTATCTGGGTGTCAGCGGCGTGCAGATCCGTGCGGCGGATGCGCTGTATTGCGGCTTGGCCGACTGGTATCTGGACAGCAGCAAACTGGCGCTGCTCGACGAAAAACTCGATCAGATGGAATGGCAGGACACGCCGCTCAAAGCACTGCAAAACCTGCTGGCCAAACACGCCGTGCAAACCTTGCCCGATGCGCCACTTGAGGCTTTGCGCCCGGCCATCGACCATTTCTTCGCCTTGCCGGACGTACCGAGCATGGTCGAACAATTGCGCGCAGTGACCGTCGCCGACAGCCACGAATGGGCGACCACTACCGCTGACCTGCTGGAAACCCGCTCGCCACTGGCCATGGCGGTGACCTTGGAAATGCTGCGTCGCGGCCGCCACTTGAGCCTGGAACAGTGCTTCGCATTGGAGTTGCATCTGGATCGCCAGTGGTTCGCCCGCGGCGACCTGATCGAAGGCGTCCGCGCCCTGCTGATCGATAAAGACAAGACACCTCGCTGGAACCCGCCGACCCTCGCTGCGCTGGACGCTGCGCATGTCGCGAGTTTCTTCCACGGGTTTGCTGAGAGCGGGAGCTGAGCCATGCACGATCTCGAACTGACTGAAGAACAAGTGATGATCCGCGACATGGCCCGGGACTTCGCCCGTGGTGAAATCGCGCCGCACGCGCAGGCCTGGGAAAAGGCTGGCTGGATCGACGATGCGCTCGTTGCGAAGATGGGTGAGCTCGGTTTGCTTGGCATGGTGGTGCCTGAAGAATGGGGCGGCACTTACGTCGATTACGTCGCTTATGCATTGGCCGTGGAAGAGATTTCTGCCGGTGACGGCGCGACCGGCGCCTTCATGAGCATCCACAACTCGGTGGGCTGCGGCCCGGTACTCAATTACGGCAGCGAAGCACAGAAACAGACCTGGCTGGCGGATCTGGCCAGTGGGCAAACCATCGGCTGCTTCTGCCTGACCGAACCGCAGGCCGGTTCCGAAGCCCACAACCTGCGCACCCGCGCGGAACTGCGTGACGGCCAGTGGGTGATCAACGGCGCCAAGCAATTTGTCAGCAACGGCAAACGGGCGAAGCTGGCGATCGTCTTTGCCGTGACCGATCCGGACCTCGGCAAGAAAGGTATTTCGGCGTTTCTGGTACCGACCGATACCGCCGGTTTTATCGTTGATCGTACTGAGCACAAAATGGGTATCCGCGCTTCCGACACCTGTGCGGTGACGCTGAACAACTGCAGCATTCCAGAGGCCAATCTGCTCGGCGAGCGCGGCAAAGGCCTGGCGATTGCCCTGTCCAATCTTGAAGGCGGACGCATCGGCATCGCCGCGCAGGCTCTGGGTATTGCTCGGGCGGCGTTTGAGGCGGCGTTGGTGTATTCGCGCGATCGCATCCAGTTCGGCAAACCGATCAACGAACATCAGAGCATCGCCAACCTGCTGGCCGACATGCACATGCAAATCAACGCGGCGCGCTTGATGATCCTGCACGCAGCGCGTCTGCGCACGGCGGGTAAACCGTGTTTGTCTGAAGCGTCGCAGGCCAAGCTGTTTGCCTCGGAAATGGCCGAGAAGGTGTGTTCGTCGGCGATTCAGATTCATGGCGGGTATGGGTATCTGGAGGATTACCCAGTCGAGAAGTACTACCGTGATGCGCGGATTACCCAGATCTATGAAGGCTCGAGCGAGATTCAGCGGATGGTGATTGCGCGGGAGTTGAAGAACTATCAGTTGTAACGGTGTTGGCCCCTTTCCCTCACCCCAGCCCTCTCCCAATGGGAGAGGGAGCCGACCGAGGTGTCTGGCGTCATACGTCGACCTGAAAGACCGAGTCGATTATCGATTCGGTAAGCCAGGTCAATCAGGGATTCGGTAAAACTCTTTCAGGTCGGCGTACCTTCCAAGCATCCCCCAATCAGTCCCTCTCCCTCTGGGAGAGGGAGCCGACCGACGTGTCTGGCGTCATACGTCGACCTGAAAGACCGAGTCGATTATCGATTCGGTAAGCCAGGTCAATCAGGGATTCGGTAAAAACTCTTTCAGGTCGGCGTACCTTCCAAGCATCCCCCAATCAGTCCCTCTCCCTCTGGGAGAGGGAGCCGACCGAGGTGTCTGGCGTTATACGTCGACCTGAAAGACTGAGTCGATTACGGATTCGGTGATGAGCACCCAGGTCGGCGTAAATCTGAAATATCCCCCAATCAGTCCCCTCTCCCTCCGGGAGAGGGTTGGGGTGAGGGGCTTTTCGCTTTAGTCGCGTTACTTGCCCTTGAAGTCGGCCTCACGCTTGGCAATAAACGCCGCCATCCCTTCCTTCTGATCCTGCGTGGCAAACGCTGCATGGAACACCCGACGCTCAAAGCGCACGCCCTCGGTCAGGTTCACTTCAAAGGCACGATTCACGCTCTCTTTGATCATCATCGCAATCGGCAGCGACTTGCTGGCAATCACCGCCGCCACTTTCAGCGCTTCGTCGAGCAACTCATCGCTCGGCACAATCCGCGCGACAATCCCGCAACGCTCAGCCTCCACTGCATCGATCAAACGTCCGCTCAGGCACATTTCCATGGCTTTCGCCTTGCCGACGGCGCGAGTCAGGCGCTGGGTGCCGCCCATGCCCGGCAACACACCGAGATTGATTTCCGGTTGACCGAATTTGGCGTTGTCGCCTGCCAGAATGAAATCGCACATCAGCGCCAGCTCACAGCCACCGCCGAGGGCGAAACCGTTGACCGCCGCGATGATCGGCTTACGGCGGTTGGCCACGCGATCGCTGTCGCTGAACAGGTCGTCCATGTAGATCTGCGGGTAGGTCAGCTCGGCCATTTCCTTGATATCGGCGCCGGCGGCAAAGGCCTTTTTCGAGCCGGTGAGGACAATGCAACCGATGTTCGCATCGGCTTCCAGCGCATCAAGGGCCTGGTTCACTTCGCTGACCAGTTGCGCATTCAGCGCGTTCAGCGCCTGCGGGCGGTTCAGGGTGATCAGGCCAACGCGGCCATGGGTTTCGAGCAGGATGGTTTCGTAAGTCATGATTAAAATTCCTTGTCAAAGATTGCGCGAAATGACCATGCGCTGAATATCGCTGGTGCCTTCGTAGATCTGGCAGACACGCACGTCGCGGTAGATGCGTTCCAGCGGGAAGTCGTTGAGGTAACCGTAACCACCGAGGGTTTGCAACGCCATCGAACAGACCTTCTCGGCCATTTCCGAAGCGAACAGTTTGGCCATCGACGCCTCGACCAGTGCCGGTTGACCGCTGTCGCGCAGGGCGGCGGCGTAATGCACCATCTGTCGGGCGACGGCGATCTGCGTGGCCATGTCGGCCAAGCGGAATGCCACGGCTTGATGCTCAATAATTGGTTTGCCGAAGGTGTCGCGCTCACGGGCGTAATCACGCGCCGCTTCAAACGCGGCGCGGGCCATGCCCACCGATTGCGAGGCGATGCCGACGCGGCCGCCTTCAAGGTTGGCCAGGGCGATTTTGTAGCCCTCCCCCTCCTCGCCCAAACGGTTGGCCACCGGCACTTTGACGTCTTCGAAGAGAATCTGGCAGGTGTCGGACGCGTGTTGACCGAGCTTGTCTTCGACGCGAGCGACTTTGTAGCCCGGCGAATCGGTCGGCACTATAAACGCAGTGATGCCGCGTTTGCCGGCACTCGGATCGGTCACCGCAAACACAATCACGATCCCGGCGTTCTGCCCGGAGGTGATGAACTGTTTGCAGCCGTTCAGCACGTAGTGATCGCCTTCCAGCCGTGCACGGGTTTTCAGGCTGCTGGCGTCGGAGCCGGCCTGCGGTTCGGTTAGCGCAAAGGCACCGAGCATGGCGCCGCTGGCCAACGGTTTGAGGAAGCGTTCACGCTGATCGTCGTTACCGAACTTGAGAATCGGCACACAGCCGACCGAGTTGTGCACGCTCATGATCGTCGAGCAGGCACCGTCACCGGCGGCGATTTCTTCCAGGGCCATGGCGTAGGCCAGGTAGCCGGTGTCGCAACCGCCCCACTGCTCCGGCACGAGCATGCCGAAGAAGCCCAGCTCAGCCATTTGGCCGATGGCTTCCTTGGGGAAGCGGTGCTCGCGATCCCACTCGGCGGCGAACGGTTTGAGGCGTTCCTCGGCAAACTGCCGGGCCATGTCGCGGATCTGGGTTTGGTCTTCGTTGGGAATCATGGTGAATCCTTAATCCGGGTTACACGCGGTCCCCTGTAGGAGCTGCCGCAGGCTGCGATCTTTTGCTCTTGATCTAAAAACAAGATCAAAAGATCGCAGTCTCGTTGCACTCGTCAGCTCCTACAGGATTAGTGCGTTTAGTAGACGCATTCCACGGCCATGGCCGTGGCTTCGCCGCCGCCGATGCAAATCGCCGCGATGCCGCGTTTCTGCTTTCTCTGGTGTAAAGCCGAGAGCAACGTCACCAGAATCCGCGCACCCGACGCGCCGATCGGATGGCCCAGGGCACAAGCACCGCCATGCACATTCAACTTGTCATGCGGGATTTCCAGGTGTGTCATCGCCGCCATGCCAACCACGGCAAACGCCTCGTTGACCTCAAACAGATCGACATCACCCAGCGACCAACCGGTTTTCTTGATCAGCTTCTTGATCGCACCAATCGGCGCCACCGGGAACAGGCCCGGGGTATCGGCGAACGCGGCGTGGCCATGGATCACGGCCAACGTTTTCAGTCCGAGTTTCTGCGCCTGCGACTGACGCATCAGCACCAGTGCCGCCGCACCGTCAGAAATCGAGCTGGAGTTCGCCGCCGTCACCGTGCCGCCTTCGCGAAACGCCGGTTTCAGCGAGGCAATCTTGTCCAGTTTGGCTTTTGGCGGTTGTTCGTCGTTGCTGATCAGCACCTGTTCTTTGCCGACGGTCACGGTCAGCGGGATGATTTCGTCCTTGAAGCTGCCGTCTTTGATCGCCTGCTGCGCGCGGGTGGTCGAGGCGATGGCAAAAGCGTCCTGCGCCTCACGGCTGAAACTATTGGTTTCGGCGCAATCCTCGGCGAAGGTGCCCATCAGTCGGCCCTTGTCGTAGGCGTCTTCGAGGCCGTCGAGGAACATCGAATCGAGTACGCGGCCATGGCCCATGCGGTAACCGGCGCGGGCACGATCCAGCAGGTACGGCGAGTTGGACATGCTTTCCATACCGCCAGCGATGACCACATCGGCACTGCCAGCCACCAGCATGTCGTGGGCGAGAATGGTGGTTTCCATACCCGAACCGCACATTTTGTTGACCGTGGTGCAACGGGTCGATTTATCCAGGCCGGCGCCCAAAGCGGCCTGACGCGCAGGCGCCTGACCGAGGCCCGCAGGCAATACGCAACCAAACAGCACTTCATCGACTGCATCACTGGCGACACCGGCGCGTTCAACCGCAGCCTTGATCGCCGCAGCACCGAGTTGCGGCGCGGTGAGGCTTTTCAGTTCGCCCTGAAATCCACCCATTGGCGTGCGCACAGCGCTGACGATAACAATCGGATCGTTGGAAATAGTCATGACAATTCCTCCTTACTTGGCGGCCATGCGCAAGGCACCGTCGAGACGGATCACCTCGCCGTTGAGCATGCTGTTTTCGATGATATGCCGAACCAGCGCGGCGTACTCGGCAGGCTTGCCCAGACGCGGCGGGAACGGCACGCCGGCGGCCAGCGAATCGCGGACTTCCGGGGTCATGCCGGCCATCATCGGTGTTTCGAAAATGCCCGGGGCGATGGTCATCACGCGAATGCCGAAACGCGCCAGTTCGCGGGCGGCTGGCAGCGTCAGGCTGGCGATCGCGCCTTTGGAGGCCGAGTACGCCGCTTGGCCGATCTGACCGTCGAACGCCGCGACCGAGGCGGTGTTGATAATCACACCGCGCTCGCCGTCTGCGTTCGCCTCGGATTCGGCAATCGCCGCAGCGGCCAGGCGCAGCATATTGAAGCTGCCGATCAGGTTGACGTTGATCACTTGGGCAAAACTGCTCAGCGCATGCGGGCCGTTCTTGCCGAGGATCTTCTCGCCACGGACGATGCCGGCGCAGTTGACCAGACCGTTGAGGCTGCCAAAGGCTTTGACGGTGGCCTGCACGGCAGCTTCAGCGGCGGCTTCGTTGCTGATGTCGGCGACCACACTTTGTGCGCCCAGACGCTGAGCCTGAGCGGCGACGGCTTCGGCGTTCATGTCCACCAGCATCACTTTGGCGCCGGCACTGACCAACAATTCAGCGGTGGCCGCACCGAGGCCCGATGCGCCGCCGGTGACGATAAAAACCTTGTTCTCGATCTGCATGACTGTATTTCCTGATTCAAGCTGAAACGTTATGCGCCGCAGCCTCTTGAGCTTTGGCGATTTCCTGGTTGCGCAAGATAAAGCGCTGCAATTTGCCACTTGGGGTCTTGGGCAATTCGCTGACAAATTCGATTTCACGCGGGTACGAATGCGCGGCCAGACGTTTGCGCACATGTTGGCGCAGCTCTTCGGCCAACTCCGGAGCCGCACGGTATTGCGCACTCAGCACCACGAAAGCTTTGACCAGTTCGGTGCGCTCCGGATCGGGTTTGCCGACCACCGCCGCCTCGACCACGGCCGGGTGTTCAATCAGTGCACTTTCCACGTCGAACGGCCCGACACGGTAGCCGGAGGTGGTGATCACATCGTCGCTGCGGCCGACGAAGCTGATGCTACCGTCCGGGTTCCATTCCACGGTGTCGCCACTGAGGTAGTAATTGCCGACGAAGGCTTTGGTCGGCGCGCCTTCGTAGCCACCGAACCAGCACATCGGTGATTGCGGTCGGTCGATGGCAAGAATGCCCGGCTGGCCGACGCCGAGTTCGTTGTATTGGTCGTCGAGCACGACGATGCGATGGCCCGGCGAAGCGAAACCGGCGGCGCCGACATGAACCGCGTGGTCGAGGCCGTGGTGATTGCACAGGACCATGCCCAGTTCGGTCTGGCCGTAATGGTCATGAATGACCACGTCGAGGTTGTCGGCGAACCAGCGGATCACTTCCGGGTTCAGCGGCTCACCGGCGCTGCTGACGATGCGCAATTTGCCTTTGATCGACTTGGCGAACTCGTCGCCGCCGGCAATCAGCAAGCGATAAGCGGTTGGCGATCCGGTGAGGTTGGTGATGCCGTACTTGTTGATCACCCGGCAGGTGCTTTCGAGGGTGAACGGGCCATCGTAGAAGGTGATCGGGTGGCCCATCGACAACGGCCCGGTGACGCCGAAGTAGATGCCGTAGGCCCAGCCCGGATCGGCGACGTTCCAGAACGCATCTTCCGGGCGCAGGTCCACGGCATCACGGGTGTAACTCTGGAAGGCAACGATGGCCTTGAGTGGCACCGACAGCGCTTTCGACGGACCGGTGGTGCCCGAGGTGAACATCAGCAGAAACGGGTCTTCGCCGCTCAGCAGCACCGGTTCGCAGACGCTGGAATAGTTGGCCAGTTCGGCCCAGAAACTGAAATCGCCACGGACGATGCCCTGGCCTTTGGCCCCGCCGACGGTAACGAGCGTCGGGCAATCGGCGACTTCAGCAAGTTTCGACCGATTGACCGCGTCGGTGACCACGACTTTGGCACCGGAGCTGTTCAGGCGATGTTCGAGGGCTTTGGGGCCAAACGCGGTGAACAGCGGCTGATACACCGCGCCGATGCGCCAGGTGGCCAACACGGTGATGAGCAATTCGACGTTGCGCGGCAGCAGGCCGGCGACCTTGTCGCCCTTCTGCACGCCTTGGGCGAGAAGGAAATTGGCGAAACGCGCGGCTTTGTCCTGCAGATCGTTGAACGTGTACGTCGCACTGGCACCGTCGCGGCCTTCCCAGAACAGCGCAATGCGCCCAGGCAAGGCGTGGCGGTCGCAACATTCGACGCAGGCGTTGAGCGCCTCAAGCGTACCGCTAAGCGCGGCATCCACGGTGTGCTGATAGTTGAACTGTGCGGTGGCAGACAAGTAATCGCGCATTGCCAGAATCCCTCTGTTTTTTATTAGGCTGGGAAGCGTAAACAACAGGGAGATAGTCGCGCTGTGGGGCAGCGGCGGCAATGGTCAAAGCCATCAATGTGGCTGACTGGTTTGGCCAATACTGCTACCACACTGATCGTTCCCACGCTCTGCGTGGGAATGCAGCCTTGGACGCTCTGCGTCCGCTCCAGAGCTGGAACGCGGAGCGTCCCTTGAGGCATTCCCACGCAGATCGTGGGGACGATCAAGCGGCGGGATGTGTTGGATCAGACAACCTCGTTCAGGATCAACGTGCGGTAATGGCCCGGATTCGAACCCGACCACTTGCGAAACGCCTTGTAAAACGAACTCGCATCAGCAAAGCCCAAGCGGCTGGCAATCTCGACAAAACTGATCGAAGGCTCCGCCAGCCAAATGATCGCCAGCTCCTTGCGCACACTGTCCTTGAGGCCCTGATAGGTCTGCCCTTCTTCAGCCAGTCGCCGGCGCAACGTCGAGGCTGACATGCACAATTGTTGCGCCAGCGCCTCGGTTTCCGGCCATTGTTCAGCCGGCAGTTGCCGCAAATCCTGCTTGATCCTACTGGCAAGGCTTTCCGGGTCGCGGTACTTCACCAGAATATTGGCCGGAGCGTGGGCGAGAAAACGCTTCAACTCCTCGGCCGTGCGTTTGATCGGCAGGTCGAGGCAATCGGCAGAGAAAATCATCCGGGTTCGCGGCCGATCAAAACGCAGGTTTTCCGAAAACATCACCCGATAGTCATCGGTGAAATTCGGTTCGGGGCAGCGCAGTTCAATCGCCAGAATCGGAATCCGCCGCCCGGCCAGCCAGCAGGCCACACCGTGGACGATCATCCAATAAGTGAAATAAGTGAAGGCGCGGCGCGGTTCGGGCTCATCCTCCAGCAGAACGATTTCCGCCAGACTTTGCTGGTGCACCAGTTGCGCCGGCATGCGCTCAAGCATCAGCGACAGAAAGCTCAAACCCGTGCTCAAACCCGCTGCCAGCGTCGGTTGCGCCATCGCGCTGCGACACAGGAATTCAAGGCTGCCGGACTTGAGCTTGCGCGGGTCCATGCCAAAGAACTCGTCATCGCCACGGCGCGCCAATAACCGCCAGAGTTTCGCGTACTGCGAGGCCGGCACCCGGCCGTGCTCGGTTTGCAGCAGCAGCGGATCAATCCCGACCTTGTTCAAGACTTCTTCCATGGCCACGCCCGGGGCACAACTTTGCAGCAGCGCTTCACGCACCAGTTGAACGGCGATGGTGTCTTTTTCCGACATGGAGCGCGATAAACCTTGTTGTTTTGGGTGGCAGGCATATTACCGCAGGACACGAATTCAACACGAATCCCCTGTAGGAGTGAGCCTGCTCGCGATGGCGTCGTGTCATTTAGCGCTGAATGTTCTGACACACCGCTATCGCGAGCAGGCTCACTCCTACAGGGATCAATGCGAGGCAAAAATTGAGGTCGTTCAGCAACTGTTCAGGTTTATGTCAATCAATGTCATGTGAGAATGACTTTCATTATGTTACAACTTGTAACCTCTAGAAATGACCTCTTGGATGCCGAATGCTCGTTCCCTTTCTGATCATGCTGCGCGAAGGCATTGAAGCCGCGCTGATCGTTGGCATTATCGCCAGCTACCTGCAACAGACTGGCCGTGGTCAATGGATGCCTGCCGTGTGGATCGGCGTGTTTCTCGCTGCCGCCCTCGCCCTGCTGGTCGGTGGTGGCCTGGAACTGGTCAGCGCTGAATTCCCGCAAAAACAGCAGGAACTGTTCGAAGGCATCGTCGGGCTGGTGGCCGTGGGCATTCTCAGTTCCATGGTGTTCTGGATGCGCAAGGTCGCGCGTTCAATCAAACATTCGCTGCAAGCCTCGCTCGATCACGCGCTGACATCTTCCAGACATCAAGTGATCGCGCTGATCGCCATGGTGTTTTTCGCGGTCGCCCGTGAAGGTCTGGAAACGGTGTTCTTCCTGCTCGCGGTTTTCCAGCAGAGCGAAGGCCCGGGCGCGCCGATCGGTGCCCTGCTCGGGCTGATTCTGGCGATCATCGTCGGGTTCCTGATCTACAGCGGCAGCATGCGCCTCAATCTTTCGGCGTTCTTCAAGTGGACCGGCCTGTTCATTCTGGTGGTCGCCGCCGGGATTCTCGCCAACTCGGTGCAGGCCCTGCATGAAGCCGGGCTGTGGAATCACCTGCAGACCGTGCTCTTCGACTTCAGCGCGACGCTGCCGATGGATGGCCCGTTGGGCTCGGTGCTGGCCGGCATGTTCGGTTATCAGGATGCGCCGACCGTCAGCACCCTCGGTGCCTATCTGCTTTATCTGCTGGTGGCGCTGGTGATGTTCTTCCTTCCCGCGCCCAAGCCCTCCACGCAATCGTCTTCCGTTTCCAGCCAATAAGGGCATCCATGTCAAAGCCTAATACTCCTCAGGCCTCCCCTCCTCGCGCCTTGCGTTGGGCGGTGGCCGGTTCAGTGGTGGTGATGATCGCCGCCGGTGGTCTGTTTTATTACGCCTCGAAAATGGCTGCGGCCAAGCGTCAGCACAACCACGATGAAGTGGTGGTGAACATTCATCCGGGCAGCTGCGAGCCGAATGCGCTGACGGTGCCGGCTGGCCGCGCCAGTTTCCGCATCGTCAACCGCTCCGACCGTGCGGTGGAATGGGAAATTCTCGACGGCGTACTCGTCGTTGAAGAACGCGAAAACATCGCGCCGGGCCTGAGCCAAGTGATCAACGCCAACCTGCAACCGGGCGATTACGCGATCACCTGCGGCCTGCTGAGCAACCCGCGCGGCACCCTGCACGTGACGCCGACTGCCGCGTCTGATGCTGCGGCCAAAGCCAAACCGTCGATGGTCGCCTTCGTCGGGCCGCTGTCGGAATTTCGCGTGTACCTGGCCAGCCAGAGCAGCGCGCTGATCAAAGCCGTCACGGCACTCGATCAAGCGATTGAAAGCGGTGATCTCAGCCAGGCCCAGGCGCTGTACCTGCCCGCGCGTGCGGCTTATCAACGTCTGGCCCCGGCCGCGCAACGTCTGGCCGAACTGGACAACAGCATCAACGCCCGCGCCGATTACTTCGAGAAACGCGAGCAGGATCCGGCCTTCGTTGGTTTCCACCGCCTCGAATACGCGCTGTTCCAGCAACGCAAACTCGACGAGCTGACACCCGTGGCCCAGCGCCTGCTCAGCGACGTCACCGCGCTCAAACAGCAATTGCTCGCGCAGTCGCTGCCACCGGAGCAACTGGTCAACATCATCGTGCGCAACCTCAACACCTTGGCCGACGTACGCGCCGCCAGTGGCGAAGAAGAACGCTACAGCCACAGCGACCTTAACGGTTTCGCCGCCAACGCACAGACCGCGCGCAAAGTCGTCGATCTGCTGCGGCCGATGCTGACCAAGTCTGCCGCCGACCTGCTGCCGAAAATCGACAAGGCACTGGCCGACTTCGACAGCGAACTCAACAGCTACAAGATCAAGGACGGCTACGCCAGCTACGACTCCGTCAGCGGCGAACAACGCAAGCAGATCGCCGACAAGGCCCAGGCTCTGGCCGACGCACTGGATGGCATCGATCCCGCCCTCGGCCTCTCCGGCCTGTAAGCAGAAGAAGAATTCCCGATGAAAGATTTAGAAACGCTCAACCTGCAACGCCGCCGTGTCTTGATGGGCATGGGCGCCGCCGGTGTCGCCCTCGCCGGGTCCGCCCTGAGCTGCCCGGCCATGGCCGCCGCGCCGGCGCAGGTCACCGAAGCACCGAGCAGCGACAAGACCGAAGACCGCCACGATTTCCACGGCGTGCACCAGGCCGGCATCGTCACTCCGCGTCCGGCGTCGGGCATGCTGGTGTCATTCGATGTGTTGGCCAGTGATCGCGAAGATCTGGAGCGGCTGTTCCGCACGCTCAACGAGCGCATTGCCTTTCTGATGAAGGGCGGCCCGGTCGCACAAATCGACCCGAAACTGCCGCCGCCGGATTCTGGCATCCTCGGCCCGAACGTCACGCCGGACAACCTGACCATCACCGTGTCCGTCGGTGAATCGCTGTTCGACGAGCGCTTCGGTCTGGCCGACGCCAAACCGAAACGCCTGATGCGCATGGTCGGTTTTCCCAACGATGCGCTGGACGCCGATTGCTGCCATGGCGATCTGAGTTTGCAGTTCTGCTCGAACACCGCCGACACCAACATTCACGCCCTGCGCGACATCGTCAAAAACCTCCCCGACCTGCTGCTGGTGCGCTGGAAACAGGAAGGCAGCGTGCCGCCGCAAGCCCCGGCGAAACCGGGGTTGCCAGCGCAATCGGCGCGCAATTTCCTCGGTTTCCGTGATGGCTCGGCCAACCCCGACTCCAACGACAGCAAAGCCATGGATCGTCTGGTCTGGGTGCAACCGGGCAGCGATGAACCGGCCTGGGCTGCCCATGGCAGTTACCAAGCGGTGCGGATCATCCGCAACTTTGTCGAGCGCTGGGACCGTACGCCGTTGCAGGAACAGGAAAGCATCATCGGCCGGGTCAAGACCACCGGCGCGCCGATGGGTGCGCAGCATGAGACCGAAGTCCCGGATTACAGCAAAGACCCGGCCGGCAAGCTGACCAAGCTCGACGCGCACATTCGCCTGGCTAATCCGCGTACGGCTGAAACCCAGGCCAATCTGATCCTGCGCCGGCCGTTCAACTATTCGAATGGCGTGAACAAGAACGGCCAGCTCGACATGGGCCTGCTGTTCATCTGTTACCAGGCCGACCTGGAAAAAGGCTTCATCACCGTGCAGACCCGCCTCAACGGCGAGCCGCTGGAGGAATACCTCAAACCGGTCGGCGGCGGGTACTTTTTCACCCTGCCGGGTGTCACGGGCGACAAGGACTTCATCGGCCGCTCGCTGCTCAACGCCACACAACCGAAAACCGCTGCCTGAAACCACATCTCAACACTGGAGCCGCCCCCATGAAAAAGACGCCACTCGCGTTATTGCTGACCCTAGGTTTGCTCAACACCCCGCTGTCGGCGTTCGCCGCCATGGCACCGCTGGATCTGGTCGGGCCGGTTTCGGACTACAAGATTTACGTCACCGAGCAATTGGATGAACTGGGTAGCCACACCCAACAATTCACCGACGCCGTGAAGAAAGGTGACCTGGCCACCGCGCAAAAGCTCTACGCACCGACCCGCGTTTACTACGAGTCGATCGAGCCGATTGCCGAACTGTTCAGTGACCTCGATGCGTCCATCGACTCCCGCGTCGACGACCACGAGAAAGGCGTGAAGGCCGATGACTTCACCGGTTTCCACCGCATCGAATACTCACTGTTTTCGGAGAAAAGCACCCAAGGCCTGAACGAACTGGCGGACAAGCTCAATAGCGACGTCAAAGACCTGCAGACCCGCGTCGCCGGGCTGACCTTCCCGCCGGAAAAAGTCGTCGGTGGTGCTGCCGCGCTGCTGGAAGAAGTGGCCGCGACCAAGATCTCCGGCGAAGAAGATCGCTACAGCCACACTGACCTGTATGACTTCCAGGGCAACATCGACGGCGCGAAGAAAATCGTTGATCTGTTCCGTCCGCAGATCGAAAAACAGGACAAGGCGTTTGTAGCGAAAGTGGACAAGAACTTTGCCACGGTCGACAAGATTCTGGCCAAGTACAAGACCAAGGACGGTGGTTTCGAGACTTATGACAAGGTAAAGGATAACGACCGTAAGGCGCTGGTCGGGCCGGTGAATACACTGGCGGAAGACCTGTCCACGTTGCGTGGCAAGCTGGGTCTGAATTGATTTTTTGTAGCGTCTAAGCGGGCCCCATCGCTGGTAAGCCAGCTCCCACAGTGTTCTCGGTCATTCACAAATATTGTGTACGCCATAGAACCTGTGGGAGCTGGCTTGCCAGCGATGGCATTTTCAGCAGCCTTACAAAATCCGGTAGAGCAACCGCTCAATCCGCACCCGACTCACGCGCTTGAGAAACTTGGCCACCCCGGCCGGGTATTCCGGCAGCGTCTCCAGACTCTGAAAGCTGTCGATCCGCGTGGTATGGCGGAAAATCTCCTCCAGTTCCTTCGCTCGCGGCTCCAGCCACTCGCCCTTCGGGTCATCAATCAACAACGCGTTCTCAAGATCCAGGCGGAACGCCCGTGGATTCAGGTTGTTACCGGTGAGCAGCGTATAACGCTGATCGATCCACATGCCCTTGAGGTGATAGGTGTTATCGCCGTCGCGCCACAGGTGCAGGTTCAACTGACCGCTGTCGATGTTGCGCTGATGGCGCTTGGCAAAGCGCCGCAGGCTGATCTCGTACAGATACGGCAACGCTGCGATCACCTTGAACGGCTCGCTCGGCGGAATGTAGAAGTCGTTGGCGGTTTTGTCGCCGACGACGATGTCGATTTTCACGCCACGGGCCAATGCGCGGTTGATCTCGCGAATCACCCCCAGCGGCAGATTGAAGTATGGCGTGCAGATGGTCAGCTGTTTTTGCGCGCTGGCGATCAGTTCGAGAATCGCCCGGTTCAGCGGGTTGTTCTTGCCGACGCCGAGCAACGGGGTAACGGACAGACTGTCTCTGGCGGTGCTGCCGGTGGCCGTGTCGTACGTTGCATATTTGAGGCGGCTACGCAGATCACCGATGTCATTGCGCAAGCTACGCGTGGTCGGCAGGTTCGGCAGATCGAGGCGATGCACCGCTTTCGATTCGATCAGGCCGTGCTTGACCAAGTGATGCATCGAGTCCGCCAGCTCGTGGCTTTGCAGTACGTGGTAGCGGTCGAAACGGTATTTGTCGAACTTGTGCAGGTAAACGTTGTTCAGGCTCGCGCCGCTGTAGACCACGCAGTCGTCGATCACGAAGCCTTTCAAATGCAGTACACCAAACAACTCGCGGGTCTGCACCGGAACGCCGTACACCGGCACTTCGCTCTGGTGCGTGCGGGTCATTTCCTGATACCACGCCGAATTGCCCGGCTGCTTGCCGGCGCCGATCAGCCCGCGCTGAGCGCGCAACCAGTCGACCACCACGGCGATTTCCAGCTCGGGACGCTTGAGCTTGGCGGCGTGGAGTGCATCGAGAATTTCCTGACCGGCTTCGTCTTGCTGCAGATACAGCGCAACGATGTAGATGCGCTGGGTCGCTGCAGCGATTTTCTCGAGCAGGCAACGACGAAATTCAGCGGCGCCGGACAGAATGGTCACGGCCTCGGCGGTCAGCGGGAAGCTGCGCAATTTGGGCAGCAAGGAGCGTTTGAAAAGCAACGGCATAGGGCTCGCAATGGGTCGAATCCGAAGAACCCGAGAGCTTACACCATCGCATCCTTCGGGTCTTGTTAGTGCCCGTAATGAGATCAAAAGATCGCAGCCTTCGGCAGCTCCTACACAGGCCAATGTAGGAGCTGCCGAAGGCTGCGATCTTTTGATTTTAAAAAACCATTGCCAAAGGAGAACAATCGTTCTACTGTTCGCCACATGAACGAAATCACTAGCAACGACACACGCGACATCATCCTGGATGTCACCGAAAAGTTGATCTATAAAAGTGGCATCGCTGCCACCAGCATGGACCTTCTGGTGAAAACCGCCGGCGTCTCCAGAAAAAGCATCTACCGCTACTTTGCCGACAAAGACGCGCTGACCGTCGCCGCCTTGCAGCGTCGCGACGTGCGCTGGATGCACTGGTACCGCAGCGCTGTCGATCAGGCCGAAACCCCGGCCGATCGCCTGCTTAACCTGTTCACGGTGCTCAAGAGCTGGTTCGCCTCGGAAGGTTTCCGTGGCTGCGCCTTCATCAACACCAGCGGCGAGACCGGCGATCCACAGGACCCGGTGCGCCTGGTCGCCAAAGAACACAAACAGAAGCTGCTCGACTACGTGTGCGAGCTGTGTACCGAACATGGCGCCGAGGACCCGCAACTGCTGGCCAAACAGTTGCTGATCCTGATTGACGGTGCCATTACCGTAGCGCTTGTGATGGGTGATCACAGTGCCGCCGATAATGCGCAATGCATGGCGCGAAAGTTATTGGACCTGTAACGCCTTAATAAGCCGGACTTGTTGTTCAATTATTAATTAGATTGGGAGACTGAACATGTCTACTGCAGCCCAGGTACGTCCGCCATTGCCGCCCTTCAACCGTGAATCGGCGATCGAGAAAGTTCGTCTGGCCGAGGATGGCTGGAACTCCCGCGACCCGGAACGGGTATCGCTGGCCTATACCCTCGACACCAAGTGGCGTAACCGCGCCGAGTTCGCCAACAACCGCGAAGAAGCCAAGGCCTTCCTCACCCGTAAATGGGCGAAAGAGCTGGATTACCGTTTGATCAAGGAACTCTGGGCTTACTCGGATACTCGCATCGCCGTGCGTTACGCCTATGAATGGCACGATGACTCGGGTAACTGGTTCCGCTCTTATGGCAATGAAAACTGGGAATTCGACGAGCAAGGCCTGATGTTCCAGCGCTACGCGTGCATCAACGACATGCCGATCAAGGAGAGCGAACGCAAGTTCCACTGGCCACTGGGCCGGCGCCCGGATGATCACCCAGGCCTGTCCGACCTCGACCTGTAAGCCAACACAGCTCCAAATGTAGGAGTGAGCCTGCTCGCGATAGCGGTGTGTCAGTCAACATATAAGTTGAATGTTCAGACGCCATCGCGAGCAGGCTCACTCCTACAGGGGATGTGTGGGGTTCAAGCGACGGCGGCGGTCTTCTCGGCCTCCAGCTCACGCACCAGCGGCAACACCCGCCGGCCGAAATATTCGACTTCTTCCTGAAAGTGCAGAAACCCCGCCAGCACCAGATCCACACCCACCGCTTTCAACGCGACAATCCGCTCGGCAATCTGCAGCGGCGTACCAATCAGATTGGTTTTGAAGCCATCGTTGTACTGCACCAGATCCTCAAACGTCGATTTCGCCCAGTTGCCCTCACCTTCCGGCGACGCCCTGCCCGCCTGCTTCGCCGCGTCGCCAAAAGCATTCACTGCCTCTGGATCGGCCTGATCGATGATCTGCGCCAGTACGGCTCTGGCCTCTTCTTCGGTGTCACGGGCGATGACAAAGGCATTCACACCAACCTTCACCGAATGATTGTTCGCCGCTGCTTTGGCACGAATATCGTCAACCTGCGCCTTGATCCCCTCAACGCTGTTGCCGTTGGTGAAATACCAGTCCGAAACCCGCGCGGCCATGTCGCGCGCCGCACGGGAACTGCCGCCCTGGAAGATCTCCGGACGGCCCAGCGGTTTCGGCTTCAGGCTGTAATTGTCGAAGCGGTAGAAGTCGCCGCGAAAGCTGAAGTTGTCCTGACTCCACACGCCGCGCAATGAGCGAATGAACTCCTCGGAACGGCGATAACGCTCGTCATGCTCCAGCCAATGCTCGCCGATGGCCTGGAACTCGCCTTTGAACCAGCCACTGACGATATTCACCGCGATACGGCCATTGGTGAGTTGGTCGATGGTTGCCAGTTGCTTGGCCGCCAGCGCGGGTTGCCATGGGCCGGGCAGAATCGCGGCGATCACCTTGAGTTTGCTGGTGGCCGCGAGTAACGCGTGGCTGAACGCCACGGATTCATGCTGGAACTCCGCACCATACCCGGCGGTGAAACGGATCTGCGTCAGCGCGTATTCGAACCCGGCCGTCTCGGCGAGCTGCGCCAGTTTGCGGTTGTAGTCGATGCCCCAATCGGTGCGCTGTTCGATCTTGCTGACCACCAGCCCACCGCTGACGTTCGGCACCCAGTAGGCAAATTTTACGGCTTGCTGACTCATTGGCGTGTCCTCGGGACATTTGCGGAGATGGGAGTCATAGAGCAGCAAGCGTGCCAGCCTTGGAATGTCCGGTTTTGTTGGGTTTCGGGATGGGGTTGATGTTTTGTGGAAGGGGGATTTGTTGGCGGGTTGTTGTGTGGGCAACAGTTGGTTTATTTGTTGGCTCGACTGCCCTCATCGCTGGCAAGCCAGCTCCCACAAGGATCGGGGTGAACAATGATCCTCAGTGCAACGCAAAAACCTGTGGGAGCTGGCTTGCCAGCGATGGCGTCAGACGGGTCGCCGCAACACTTGGAAATGAGTAACATGACCGCCCTCCCCGCAGCTCACGTTCTGCGCCCTGCCGAATAAGCCGATTCCATGCCTTTCGAACTCAGCGTTGACCTCACCACCCTCGCCATACTGGCCCTTGTCGCTTTCATTGCCGGTTTCATCGACGCCATCGCCGGCGGTGGCGGTCTGCTGACCACGCCTGCGCTGCTGACCGCTGGCCTGCCGCCGCACTTGGTGCTGGGCACCAACAAGTTGAGTTCGACCTTCGGCTCGGCCACCGCCAGTTTCACCTTCTACAAACGCAAATTGTTCCACCCGCGACAGTGGACCCACGCCATTGTCGGCACACTGGTTGGCGCATTGACCGGCGCCGTCGTCGCCCATTACCTGCCGGCCGAATGGCTGAACAAGATGCTTCCGGTAATCGTCTTCGCTTGCGGCCTGTATCTGTTGTTCGGCGGCACGCCAAAAGCGCCACTGGACAGCGACGCCCCGATCAAAAAGAAATGGCAATCGACCCAAGGCTTCAGCCTCGGTTTCTACGACGGTGTGGCCGGCCCCGGTACCGGCGCATTCTGGACAGTAAGCAGCCTGCTGCTCTACCCAATCGATCTGGTCAAGGCCAGCGGCGTGGCGCGCAGCATGAACTTCGTCAGCAACATTGCGGCGCTGTCGGTGTTCGTGTTTTCCGGGCAGGTGGACTGGATCATCGGCCTGAGCATGGGCCTGTCGGTGATGGTCGGCGCGTTCTTTGGCGCGCGCACCGCAATCAGCGGTGGCGCTAAATTCATTCGCCCGGTGTTCATCACCGTGGTGCTGGGTTTGACCGTACGCCTAGCCTGGCAGCACTGGTTCAGCGTGGCCTAAACGCCGCGCCACGTAGACGTCGATCAGGTAACGGGCAATCGACTTGGACGCTGGCAACGGCGGCAAGTCGTGCACGTTGAACCACTGGGCGTCTTCGATCTCGTCTTCCTGACAGACAATTTCGCCACCGGCGTATTCGGCATGGAAGCCGAGCATCATCGAATGCGGGAACGGCCAGCACTGACTGCCCATGTACTGAATGTTCTTCACCTCGATCTGCACTTCTTCGCGCACTTCCCGAATCAGGCAATCCTCGGCGGACTCGCCCGGCTCGGCGAACCCGGCCAGCGTGCTGTAAACCCCGGTGACGAAACGCGGTGAGCGCGCCAACAGGATTTCGTCGCCACGGGTGATCAGCACGATCATGCTCGGCGAAATCCGCGGATAACTGCGCAGGTCGCACGGCTGGCAATACATCGCCCGCTCGCGCGGCACCTGCGTCATGGCCTGCCCGCAGTTGCCGCAGAAACGGTGCTCACGGGCCCAGGTGCCGATCTGCGCGGCATACCCAAGCACCTTGTAGATGGTGTGATCGCCGTCGAGCATGAACGCCCGCAGGCCTTTCCAGTTGCAACCCGACACTTCGCTGGCACTGCGCAGTTCCAGCAAATACACCGGCTCGCCATCGAGATGGCCAATGCCATGCTCGGCGAGAACCGACAAGTCCTGACGCTTGAGCCATTCCCGAGGGAACAACGCGCCGTTGTCGTCGAACAAAAAGCCTTCCGGGCTGCGCGCCACGGCCCAGCCGCCCGGTTGATCGGTGTCCAGTACTGCAGTGGTCCAGCGAGATGTCATGGTTTCTCAGTCCAGGAATTCGGGTTTCTGTTTGCTCATATGGGCAGCCATGGCCACGCGCAAGTCGGTGGATTGCAGCATGGCGGCATTCCAGGTGGCAACGTATTCGAGGCCGTCGTCGATGCGATGGTCGCGCATGTAGCTGATCATTTCCTTGGTGCCGGTGACCGCGATCGGCGATTTCGAAGCGATCTCGCGGGCGATGTCCAGCACACCTTCGAGCAGCGCGTCCTTGTCGCTGTAGACGCGATTGACCAGACCGATGCTGCGCGCCTCTTCGGCGCCAAAAGTGCGACCGGTGTAAGCCAGTTCACGCAGCATGCCGTCACCGATGATCCGTGGCAACCGTTGCAAAGTGCCAACATCGGCGGCCATGCCGATATCGATTTCCTTGATCGAGAATTGTGCGTCTTCGGCGGCATAGCGCATGTCGCACGCGGCGATCAGATCGATGGCGCCGCCCAGGCAATAACCTTGAATGGCCGCAAGCACCGGTTTACGGCAGTTGTCGACGGCGTTGAACGAGGCTTGCAGGGTCAGAATTTTTTTACGCAGCAGGCGCGCGTTGCGGCCGACGTCCTTGCCCAGTTCATTGGCGACGCCGGCGAGCATCATCAGGTCGATGCCGGAGGAGAAATGTTTACCGTTGCCGCTGAGCACCACCACGCGCACTTCGTCGGTGTCGTCGACCCACTGGAAGATCTCGACGATCTCGCTCCAGAACGCCGCGTTCATCGAATTGATCTTTTCCGGGCGATTGATCTGCACATGGGCGATGTTGTCGGCCAGTTCGACGTTGAAGGCGGAGTATTGAGTCATGGCAGTGATCCTTTACCGGGCAGAAAATGAGGCCCGAACTATAACAAGGCATCACGGCGGCGGTTCGGCCAAATGCGGGACTGCAGTGCGCGTTCTCCCCTGTAGGAGCTGCCGAAGGCTGCGATCTTTTGATTTTGTTTTTAAGAGCCAAGATCAAAAGATCGTCCGATCGCGGCCCGAACCTTCGGCAGCTCCTACCCGGGTTATTGCACAACCCCACTCATCGAGCCAAACGCCGCAACCCAAACATCATCCCCCCCGCCCCCAACAACATCACCGCCAGAAACAGCGGATAAGAAATCCACCACGGCGTCCCCGCCGTCATCATGCTGAACTCCGACATGCCACCAATGCTCGCAATCAGGTTCAACGGCAGAAACACCACGTTGATCAACGTCAGCTTGCGCAGCAGGTTGTTCATGCTGTTGTTCATCAGATTGCCGCGCGCATCGATCAACCCGGAAAACACCGTCGAGTAGATTTCCGCCTGCTTGTAGCACTGATTGTTCTCAATGATCAGATCGTCAATCAGGCCGAGCGCTTCACTGCCGAAATGCTGTTTCTCGGCATGATTGCGCAGGCGCGTGAGGACCGCGCCGTTGCTGTGCAGCGCGTTGATGTAATAGATCAGGCTTTCGCTGAGGTTGAACATCTGCACCAGATGCTGGTTCTGCATCGAGTGGTTGAATTTCTGCTGCAGTTCGCGGGCGACCAGTTTGATCACCTTCAGGTGCCCGAGGTAGTGATGGATATTGCTGAACAGCAAATCAAGCAACACATCCAGCGGCGTGTTCAACGGCTGGCGAGTGCCGAGGCCGTGCAGCGGCGTGTCGTCGGTGGCGATCACCAGCAGTTGTCCGGGGGCAAACAGCAATCCGCAGGACGACACTTCAAATGCCAGGCTGCCGCCACCGGAGTAGTTTTCCGGGCGTTTCCAGATCAGAAACAAATGGTCGGGATGAAACTCGATGCGCGACACCTCATCCGGGTCCAGCGCTGACGCCAATGCGTGTTCATCGACCTTGAAATGACTGTGCAGCAAGTCGCGCTCGGCGGCATCGGGGTTGCTGAACAGCATCACCTCGGCGTCCAGTCGCTCGACCCGCTGCAGGGCGCCGTGGCTCAGTGCGAAGCTGTTGATCATCGGCGCCTCACCAGGCCTGGCCGCGACGCTTGAGTTCCAGGCGGCGCACGAACTCTTCCAGCACCAGTGAGTACAGATCGTCGTGCAAATAGGCGTCTTCGATGCCGGCGTCGAGGTTGGGGTTGTCGTTGACTTCGATCACCACCACTTTGTCGCCGGCCTGCTTCAGATCGACACCGTAGAGGCCGTCGCCAATCAGATTGGCGGTCTTCACTGCCAGCTCCACCACCGCACGCGGCGCCTCGTGGATCGCCATCGTGCGGCATTCGCCGTTGACGTCCTGACCTTTGGCCTTGTGGTTGTAGATTTGCCAGTGGCCCTTGGACATGAAGTATTGGCAGGCGAAGATCGGTTTGCGATTGAGCACGCCGATGCGCCAGTCGTACTCGGTGTAGAAAAACTCCTGAGCCAGCAGCAACACCGAGTGCTCAAACAATTCGGCGGTCGCCTCAAGCAGCGCTTGCTGACTTTCGACCTTGATCACGCCGCGGGAAAAACAGCCGTCGGGAATCTTCAGCACCAGCGGAAAGCCGAGGCGCTCGCCTACCCGCTCGAAGTCTTCGGGTCGCTCCTTGTAGAGGATTTCGGTGGCGGGCATGCCCAGTTGATGGCTGTTGAGCAGATCGGTCAGGTAAACCTTGTTGGTGCAGCGCAATATCGACGTTGGGTCATCCATGACCACCAGCCCTTCACTTTCGGCCTTCTTGGCGAAGCGATAAGTGTGGTTGTCGACGCTGGTGGTTTCACGGATCAGCAAACCGTCGTACTCGGCGAGACGTGCGTAATCCTTGCGTTCAATCAGTTCAACGTCGATGCCCATGGTTTTGCCGACCCGGACGAAGTTCGCCAGTGCCTTGGCGTTGGACGGCGGCAACGCCTCCTGCGGATCATGCAGAATCGCCAGGTCGTAGCGCGCTACTTGTGGCGAGCGCGGCATTCGCCAGACTTTACGGCTGAAACCGTCCAGCGCATTGGCAAACTGATCTTCCTGATCGTCGCGCAACTTGTGCAAGGCACCGGACTTGATGCCTTCAATATGCCATCCGTTAGTTCGGCGAAACTCAACTAACAGAATCGGACAGGGAAACACTTCAAACAACTGCCGGGCCAGATCCTGTAATGGCTCGATATGGGTCCGGCCAAAATACAGGGTCAGAGTAAAGCCTTCGGTATCACTGTAGAGATGATGACTGAGGGCTTTCTCAAGGGTTTTATCGAGATCGTCCAATGCCAGACCGTACAGTGATTTTTTTGTCAGTTCGCTGATGGTTCGCACCGACGGAATCACCTTGTGCCCCCGCGCCTCGGCGAGCAACGAGCAGTAGTAACCGTGGCCCAGGTACTTGTAGCTGCGGCACAGATTGATCACCTGCACGCGCTTGCCCGGCTCGCTGTCACAGCTGTGCTCGAGGTATTCCTGCGCCGTCAGGATGTCTTCGCTGGGGAAATATGAGGCCCAGTCTTCCTTGCGCTCGACAATAATCAAAACCTGACTGGATGTTTTAATCGCTGATTTTAAATAAGTTGCCGCCGGCAAACTTTGCTCGGATACTTCGCGCCAATGACCCTGTACCGCTGACATAGAGATTGATCCGTTGGAGAACAAGACCTTTTCTATTAAGCACGAAGTTTTTTGAAAGTCTCGTTTCGTTACGCAACTTTTACGGTGGTCATATGAAGGCTGTTTTTCGTTTGGCGGTAGTTGAAGACTTGCCGGCGTTGCTGGCACTGGAAATGCAATGTTTCACCACGGACCGGCTCACCAGTCGCAGCTTTCAGTGGATGATCACCCGTGCTCACGGGCAGTTGCTGGTGGCGGAGTACGACGGTCAATTGTTGGGTTATGCGTTGGTGTTGTTTCATCGCGGCACTTCGCTCGCGCGGCTGTATTCCATCGCCATCGCCGTCGAGGCGCGCGGCACGGGCCTGGGCAAGGCATTGCTGCAGCGCATTGAAGCGATGGCCCTGGAACATGACTGCGCGTACCTGCGCCTGGAAGTGCGCCTCGACAACCCTGCGGCCATCGCGCTGTACGAGCGCAATGGCTACCGGCGTTTTGCCCTGATTCACGATTACTACGAAGACCACGGCGATGCGCTGCGTCTGGAGAAACGCATTCTCCAGCACCGTGATTCACGCAGCATCAAGGTGCCTTACTACCCGCAAACCACCGATTTCACCTGTGGCCCGGCGTGTCTGTTGATGGCCATGGGCGCATTGCAATCGGAGCGTTTGCTGGAGCGTCGGGAAGAGTTGCAGGTCTGGCGGGAAGCAACGACGGTGTTCATGACCTCCGGCCATGGCGGTTGCAGCCCGCAGGGATTGGCACTGGCGGCGTGGCGTCGGGGATTTCGCGTGCGTATGGCGCTGAGCATGAGTGGGCCGCTGTTCCTCGACGGTGTGCGTGACGCGCATAAAAAAGACGTCATGCGCCTGGTCCACGAAGAGTTTACGGCGCAATTGCAAGAGACCGATGTCGAGTGCGTGATCGGTGCATTGCTGGATCTGCCGCGACTGCTGGATGCCGGTGGACAGCCGTTGGTGTTGATCAGCAGCTATCGACTGACCCGCTCCAAATCGCCGCACTGGGTGATCGTGACCGATTGCGACGAAGACTTCGTTTACCTGCATGACCCGGATGTTGACCACAGCCAGCATCGACAGCCCATGGATTGCCAGCATGTGCCGGTGAGTCATGGGGAGTTCGAGAAAATGTGCCGGTTTGGCCGGGGTAAATTGCGTGCTGCAGTAGTGCTGTATTCCCGCGAAACGTAAACCTCCACATGCAGGAGCTGCCGCAGGCTGCGATCTTTTGATCTTGATCTTGATCTTGAAAACAAGATCAAAAGATCGCAGCCTCGTTGCACTCGACAGCTCCTACAGGGGGAATCTTCTTTAAAGTTCGGGCTTCAGGCCGATTTTGTACAGTGAACCTTTCTCTTCATCGGTCAGCACATACAGATAACCATCCGGCCCTTGCCGCACATCGCGAATCCGCTGATTCAGTTCACCTAGCAAACGCTCCTCGTGCACAACCTTGTCGCCATCGAACTGCAAACGAATCAGTTCCTGAGTCACCAAGGCGCCGACAAACGCATTGTGTTGCCACGGTTTAAAGCGATCCGCATCGTAAAACGCCATGCCGGTGACGCCCGGCGACTTCTCCCAGACATGGTGCGGTGCCACGGTGCCTTCTGCGGTTTTACCCTGGGCTTCGGGGATCGGCTGCATCGAATAATTGATGCCGTGGGTCGCCAGAGGCCAACCGTAGTTCTTGCCGCGCTCGATGATGTTCACCTCATCGCCACCGCGCGGGCCGTGCTCGTTTTCCCATAGCGTGCCGGTCCATGGATTGAGTGCCGCACCCTGCGGGTTGCGCAGGCCGTAGGCCCAGATCTCGGGGCGTACGCCGGACTGACCAACAAACGGGTTGTCATCCGGCACCTTGCCGTCCGGGTAGATGCGCACGACCTTGCCTTGCAGCTTGTCGAGATCCTGCGCGGTCGGCCGGTCGTTGTTCTCACCCAAGGTAATGAACAAATAACCGTCGCGATCAAACACCAGCCGTGAGCCGAAGTGATTGCCGACCGAAAGCTTCGGTTCCTGGCGGAAGATCACTTTGAAATCCTTCAGCGTCTTCAAGTCATCCGAGAGCCGTCCTCGCCCCACAGCGGTGCCGGCCTTGTCGCCGGCACCGCCACCTTCGGCATAGGACAGATAGACCAGACGATCCTGTTTGAAGTCCGGTGACAGCGCGACATCGAGTAACCCGCCCTGCCCCTTGGCCCAGACCTGCGGCACACCGGAGATCGGCGCCGACAGTTTGCCGTCGGCGGCCACCACGCGCAGATTACCCGGACGCTCGGTGACCAGCATGCCTTGGCGATCCGGTAAAAACGCCAGTGCCCAAGGATGCTCAAGGCCTGCGGTGATGGTCGTGACTTCGAGGGTGCCCTGCTCGCTTTGCAGCTCTTTGGGGGCGGCGGCAAAGGCCGCCGCGCTGATCAGCGCGCCGGCACACAGTGTGGCTAGAACGGTTTTACGCAACATGCACGATTCCTTTTGTTCGTTTGCAGGGCCGGCAGAACCTCAGTTCTGCCGCTCAACGGTTGCTGTCTCCGCTGCGCGAAGGTGGGTTGGGAATGAACGTGGGCGGCGTGCTCGGCACCGAGCGGATCGGCTGGCCATTACCAATGCCTCGGTTCTCGACCGTAGGCTGGCGCGGCGTCGGTACAGTGCTCGGTCCCCGAATGGGTGGAGCGCTGGGCTGAGTGCCCTGCATGCTGTTCGGATTGGCCCGGCGGATCGGACTGTTGTAGGGGTTATTGCTATTGCCGGTGGGGCTTTGCGCCAACAGGACGTCGGCATGAACCAGACCACCACTGAGGGTCAGGACGACGATGCCAAGCAGAATTCGGTTCATGACGCTGCCTCTCGATGGGCCGGGGATAGAGCCTTCGAGTCCACGCTACGCTCAGGGTTCGGATTTGTTAACCCGCAAGCCTTAAACAACATGTAACACGGCTTGACCGAGTCCCTGTAAACCCGCGCATTTCGGGGAAACTTTCAGTCACAGCCGCAGGTCATCCGATCATCACTCGGAGAACTCACCATGGCTCGGGCAATCTGGAAAGGCGCAATCAGTTTCGGACTGGTGCACATCCCTGTCGCATTGGTCTCGGCGACCTCGTCGCAGGGCGTCGATTTCGATTGGCTCGACAGCCGCAGCATGGATCCTGTCGGTTATAAACGGGTCAACAAGGTCACCGGCAAAGAAGTCACCAAGGAGCACATCGTCAAAGGTGTGGCCTATGAAAAGGGCCGCTATGTGGTGCTGAGCGAGGAAGAGATTCGCTCGGCGCATCCCGTATCGACGCAGACCATCGACATCTTTTCCTTTGTCGATGCCGAACAGATTCCCCTGCAGAACATCGACACGCCCTACTACCTGGCACCCGACAAACGCGGCGGCAAGGTTTACGCATTGCTGCGTGAAACCCTGAGCAAAACCAACAAGGTCGCCCTCGCCCGCGTAGTGCTGCATACGCGCCAGTACCTCGCGGCGTTGATGCCGCTGGATTCTGCCTTGGTGCTGGTGAAGTTACGCTGGCCGCAAGAGGTGCGCAGCCTCGATGAGCTGGAGTTGGGCAGCGAAGTGACCAAGCCGCAACTGGCCAAGGGTGAACTGGACATGGCCAAACGGTTGGTGCAGGACATGAGCGCGGACTGGAAGCCCGAGGATTACAAGGATGAGTTCGAAGACAAGATCATGGCTCTGGTCGAGAAAAAGGCCCATGAAGGCAAGATCGAGGATGTTGAGTCGGTGGGCGGCGAGGAAGAGCGCAAGACAGCCGATGTTATCGATTTGACCGAGCTGCTTAAACGCAGTCTGGGTGGGAAAGCGGTGGCGAAGCCAAAAGCGAAAGCAGAGAAAACGGCGAAATCTGCGCCGGCGAAGAAGACCAAGAAGGCTTCCTGATAGTGATTGGTTGCCCTTGAGACCGTCATCGATAGCAGGCTCACTCCTACAGGGGAACGCATTTCAAATGTAGGAGTGAGCCTGCTCGCGATGGCGTCAGCAGCGTCTGCCTGGAACTCAGATCAGAATGAAGATCGCCAGCAAACCACCGAAGATCGCCCACTTCTCCATGTAGTAACGCTTGCGATTGCGCTTTTTCAGTTCTTTGCCACGCAGACGAATCTTGTAGATCCGCGTAAACAAGCGGTTGATCCCGCCGGTGCGGTCGCCTGCATCGTTCGGCGCGCCGGCAGCCGACATCACCGTACGGCTGAACCAAGCGTTGAACGCGGCGGCCCAGCGGTACTTCATCGGGCGCTCAATGTCGCAGAACAGGATGATGCGGTTCTTGTCGGTGGTATTTTCGGCGTAATGAATAAACGTCTCGTCGAACATCACCGCTTCGCCGTCACGCCAGTGGTAGCTCTCACCGTCGACGTTGATGTAGCAACCGGCGTCGTTCGGCGTGTCCAGGCCCAGGTGATAACGATACGAGCCGGCATACGGGTCACGGTGACGCACCAGTTTCGAGCCCGGTGGCAGCTCGGCGAACATCGCGGCTTTGATCGAACCAATGCTTTGCACCAGTTCGGTGGTGCGCGGACACAGCTTCATCGCCGACGGATGGCTTTCGCCGTACCACTTCAGGTAGAAACGCTTCCAGCCGCTTTTGAAGAACGAGTTGAACCCGACATCGTCGTACTGGTTAGAGCGCTTGATCTCGCCGGCACGCAGCAAATTCTGCCCTTCTTCGCGGATTTCCTCCCAGTGTGCCTGCAACGGGCTCAAGTCAGGAAACTCGCTCGGGTCCAGGTACGGCTGGTTCGGCTTCTTCGAAAACAGATAAAGAAAGCAGTTGATCGGCGCCAGAAACGTCGAGTGGTCGCTTAGTTGTCGACCGAGCTTGTGGCGCACACGCCCACGCAAATGAACGTATGCAATGGAAATGACATAAATAGCAGCAATGATGAGTTTCACGGAAATCGTCACACGTCAGAAGTGAACAAACTGCGCGCCTGGCGGCCTGAGGCTCAGCGTCTTATGCAGTGGTCTGATTACAAATGGCACGTCCTTGGCCCGCGCCGTTACCGGACGCTCGGTGAAAGGTGGCATTTTAGCCACAGTTTGTAACCGATAGTGAATCTTCAACTGTGAAAAACTGTCCCGCGATGACGCCAATCGGCAATCGTGGCGTGATCGCCCTATCGTTTAGAGAGCCAGACCAGTACAATCGCCGCCAAACTTTACGCGCCCCCCTTGGTTGATGACGGGACTCTCCCGCTTCAGCGCACTTCGACTCGGGCCAAGCGCTGCAGCCGCACCCTCGCTACTCAGAATGCTTCGCAGGAATAACTCTTGATCTCTACAGCTAACATCACGATGCAGTTCGGCGCCAAGCCGCTCTTCGAAAACGTTTCGGTCAAATTCGGCGCGGGCAACCGCTATGGCCTGATCGGCGCCAACGGTTGCGGCAAGTCGACCTTCATGAAAATCCTCGGCGGCGACCTCGACCCGTCCGGCGGTCAGGTCATGCTCGAGCCGAACGTGCGTCTGGGTAAATTGCGCCAGGACCAGTTCGCTTACGAAGAATTCACCGTGATCGACACCGTGATCATGGGTCACGAAGAGCTGTGGAAGGTCAAAGCCGAGCGCGATCGTATCTACTCGCTGCCGGAAATGAGCGAAGAAGACGGCATGGCCGTGGCCGAGCTGGAAACCGAATTCGCCGAAATGGACGGCTACACCGCCGAATCCCGTGCCGGTGAACTGTTGCTGGGCCTGGGTATCGGCATCGAGCAGCACTTCGGCCCGATGAGCGAAGTCTCGCCAGGCTGGAAACTGCGCGTATTGCTGGCGCAGGCACTGTTTTCCGATCCGGAAGTGCTGTTGCTCGACGAACCGACCAACCACCTGGACATCAACACCATTCGCTGGCTGGAAAACGTTCTGACCCAGCGTAACAGCCTGATGATCATCATCTCTCACGACCGTCACTTCCTGAACAGCGTGTGCACGCACATGGCTGACCTGGATTACGGCGAGCTGCGTCTGTTCCCGGGCAACTACGACGAGTACATGACCGTGGCGACCCAGTCCCGCGAGCAACTGCTGTCGGACAACGCCAAGAAGAAAGCACAGATCTCCGAGCTGCAATCGTTCGTCAGCCGCTTCTCGGCCAACGCCTCGAAAGCCAAACAGGCTACTTCCCGCGCCAAGGCGATCGACAAGATCCAGCTGGCCGAGGTCAAGCCTTCGAGCCGCGTGAGCCCGTTCATCCGCTTCGATCAGAACAAAAAGCTGCACCGCCAGGCGGTCATCGTCGAAAAAATGGCCAAAGGCTTTGACGGCAAACCACTGTTCAAAGACTTCAGCTTCCAGGTTGAAGCCGGCGAGCGCGTGGCGATCATCGGCCCGAACGGTATCGGTAAAACCACCCTGCTGCGCACCCTGGTCAACGAACTGACCCCGGATGCCGGCAGCATCAAGTGGACCGACGCTGCGGAACTGGGCTACTACGCTCAGGACCACGCGCACGACTTCGAAGACGACGTCACCCTGTTCGACTGGATGGGTCAGTGGACTCAGGGCGAGCAGATGATTCGCGGTACTTTGGGTCGCATGCTGTTTTCCAACGACGAGATCCTCAAGTCGGTCAAAGTGATTTCCGGTGGTGAGCAAGGTCGCATGCTGTTCGGCAAGCTGATTCTGCAAAAGCCGAACGTGCTGATCATGGACGAACCCACCAACCACTTGGACATGGAATCGATCGAGGCGCTGAACCTGGCGCTGGAAAACTATCCGGGCACGCTGATCTTCGTCAGCCACGACCGTGAGTTCGTATCGTCCCTGGCCACGCGCATCATCGAGCTGAGCCCGGATGGCGTGACTGACTTCAGCGGCACTTACGATGACTACCTGCGTAGTCAGGGCGTCGTGTTCTAAACAGCAGTTGAAACTGAAAAGCCCTGTCCATGTGACGGGGCTTTTTGCATGTGTTCGGTCAGAAATTCATTGGTTCAGATACCATCGCGAGCAGGCTCACTCCTACAAGGGTTCGCATTTCAAATGTAGGAGTGAGCCTGCTCGCGATAGGGCCATCAGCAGCAACATCGATCCTCAGGGAAAGTAGTTAGCCTGCTTTCTTTTATTTCAAGCCCAAGCCATGATGCGAGCTCTCCCACCGCCGCCCGCGAACGAGTCCTCATGTCTGCGCAGCAACTGCCACCGCAAAGCTCCATGGCGATCACCCTGCAGATCGTCTCCATCGTTTTCTATACCTTTATTGCGTTCCTCTGCATCGGTCTGCCGATTGCGGTGTTGCCGGGTTATGTGCATGAACAATTGGGTTTCAGCGCGGTGATTGCCGGTCTGGTGATTGGCTCGCAATACCTGGCCACCCTACTCAGCCGGCCAATGGCGGGACGCATGTCGGATACGCTCGGAACCAAACGGGCGATCATTTATGGCTTGTGGGGGATTGTCCTCAGCGGCTTGCTGACGTTGCTTTCCACACTGCTGCAGGAGTTTGCGCTGGCGAGCCTGATCATCCTGATCATCGGCCGTTTGCTCCTCGGTATCGCGCAGGGCTTGATCGGCGTCGGCACCATCAGTTGGTGCATGGGCCAAGTGGGTGTCGAACACACGGCGAAATCCATTGGCTGGAACGGTATCGCGTCCTATGGCGCGATTGCCATTGGCGCGCCGCTGGGTGTGGTGATGGTCGCCGATTACGGCTTTACCAGCCTCGGCATCGCGCTGGCGGTACTGGCGGCAGGCGCGCTGCTACTGATCCGCAACAAACCCTCGGTGCCGGTGATACGCGGCGAACGGCTGCCGTTCTGGGCGGTATTCGGACGGATTGCCCCGTATGGCGCCAGCCTGACCCTGGCCTCGATCGGCTACGGCACGCTGACCACCTTCATCACTTTGTATTACCTGAACCGTGGCTGGACCGGCGCAGCGTACTGCCTGACGGTGTTCGGCGTGTGCTTCATCCTGTCGCGCCTGATGTTTATCTCGGCGATCAGTCGCTTCGGCGGGTTCAGGTCCGCCATTGCTTGTATGACTATAGAAACCGTCGGGCTGGTGCTGTTGTGGCTGGCGCCGTCCACCGCTTTTGCCTTGATCGGCGCGGGATTGGCCGGGTTTGGCTTGTCGCTGGTGTACCCGGCGTTGGGTGTAGAGGCGATCAAGCAAGTGCCCAGCTCCAGCCGTGGTTCCGGGCTGGGCGCTTACGCGGTGTTCTTCGATCTGGCGCTGGCGATTGCCGGGCCGTTGATGGGCGCGGTGGCGTTGAATCTGGGGTATTCGTGGATTTTCTTTAGTGCGGCACTGTTGTCGGTGATTGGGCTGGGGCTGACTTTGCTGCTCCAGCGCCGGGCAACGACCTGAAGTCCGACGCAGCCCCCTGTAGGAGTGAGCCTGCTCGCGATAGCGGTGTGTCAGTCGACATAATCTTTTCTGATGAACCGCTATCGCGAACAGGCTCACTCCTACAGGGGATTTGCGGGGTTATTGATCTGCGGTTTGCATGCCGGCCCGGGTTGGTCTGCCCAGCGTGTGCGAGAAGAACCGTCCAGCCTCGGAGATCAGGTTGCGATGGATATCCTCGCGATCCACGCCATCAGCATCGGTACACAACGCCGGCATCGCGCGAATCTGTTCTTCATTGCACGGCGCCATAAAGACGAAGTGCCCTGCCCCGGCGAGTAATTTGAAATCCGGCGCCGTCGGCAGTTTGCGCGCCAGCGCCGCCGCGTTCTTGTCGAAGGCGACCAGTTTGTCGCCATCACCGCTGTAGAGCAGCACCGGCACATGCACATCGGCCAAGGTGTGACGGCCGAACTTCAAGCTCAGCGGCGCCATCAGCAGCAAGGCATGAACGCGCGGATCCGCGACCGGTTGCAGGTCATCTCGATCAACGATCAATTCACCCTGCGTGTTGCAGGCATCACGATCATCTGGACGCTCCTGGCAATAACGACGCAGGCGATCAAGATCCGGTTGCGCCCCCGACAGGATCAACGCCGTTTCGCCGCCCGCCGAATAGCCAATCACCCCGACCTGATCGGCATTGACGTACGGCGCGAGCATGCGGTCGCCAAGCGTGGCGGTAATCGCTTCGGAAATCTGGATTGGCCGACCATAGAGATTGCTCAGGGTGCCCAATCGGCTGTGGTCTTTGGAGTTGTCGCCGGGGTGAATCACCGCGACCACGACAAAGCCTTTGCGTGCCAGTGAGGTCGCGAGGTCATGCAGCGCCAGCGGCGTGCCGGTGTTGCCATGGGAGAGCATCAGCATCGGGAAGCGGCCGATGGCGACTTTGGTGTCTTCGCCAGCCTCGACCGAATAACCCTCGAGCAGGCTCATGTGTTCGCGGTCGCTGGAGGGATAAAAGGCGATCGCGCGCATCGGTTGCAGATCCAGCGGATCCAGAAAGGTCATTTCGTGGTAGCCGACGCTCCACACCGGGTGTCGCCCAGGCGCAGCCTGCACTGAATTCAGGCCGCCGAGCAGGCAAATCAGTAACGCTGCACAAAGACGCATCATGGGATGCCCCACCCTGTTGTTACTCAATCGAAAGTTCCGCTGCGTTGCGGGCCTTAACCCCCGGGGATTAGGTGTTCCGGTACGACAATGCATTCAGACACTGATTGTGTGACTGCATAACCCGGGCCAGATTATGTAACAGTCAGAAACAAAAAACTCCGTATTCGCCCCTTGCGGAACCAGAATACAGAGTTTTTTGGGGGTTACCTGAACATCAGCTGTTCTTTACGCAAGCCTTACGCGGCGGCGAACAGTTGCTCGCTGATCTTCGCCTGAGCAGCGGTCATGGCGTTGTTGCGCACTTCTTCGCCATACGCCAGGCCTTCGGCACGGACGATTTCGATATCGGTGATGCCAAGGAAGCCCAGTACCAGCTTCAGATATTCTTCGTGAGCGATGCCGCTGGCTTGGCCGGCGTGGATGCCGCCGGCAGTGGAGACGATCACGACTTTCTTGCCGCCGCACAGGCCTTCAGGGCCGGCTTCGGTGTAACGGAAGGTCTGACCGGCGACTGCTACGCGATCGATCCACGCCTTGAGTTGGGTCGGTACGGTGAAGTTGTACATCGGAGCCGCGATAACAACGGCGTCGGCGGCGATGAACTCGGCCAGGGTCGAAGCGCTCAGTTCGGCTTCGTGCTGTTGTGCGGCGTTACGCAGCTCAGCAGTAGTGCCAGCGGCGACCAGGGTGGTCGACGAGAAGTGGCTGATAGCGTCGGCGGCCAGATCGCGGTAAGTCACGACTGCGCTTGGCTCGGCGGCCTGCCAGGCTTTGACGACTTCGCTGCTCAACTGACGGGAAGCCGAGTTGTCGCCCAGAATGCTCGAATCGATATGCAGCAGTTTCATGTGGAATCTCCTGGAAGGAATCGCCGGTGGCGACGGAATGGAGACAATCCTACGCAAGAAACCAATGGATGATTAGCCGCCTGAAATGCGATAGTTTGTCCCACTGATAGAACAGTTGGAATTAACCGATGCAAGACCTCAACGATCTCTATTATTTCGCCAAAGTCGTCGAGGCTGGCGGTTTTGCTGCGGCCGGGCGATTGCTCGGGATTCCCAAGTCACGGCTGTCGCGGCGTATTGCCGAACTGGAAGAACGCCTCGGTGCGCGTTTGCTGCAACGTACCACCCGGCAACTCAATCTCACCGCCGTTGGCGAACGTTATCTGCGTCACTGCCAGGCGATGTTGCTGGAAGCGGAAATGGCCGATGAGGCGGTGGCGAGCATGTCCAGTGAGCCGCGCGGTCGCCTGCGCGTTTCCTGCCCCACCGGTCTGGCCCGGGAAATGTTGCCGTGGGTCATCAGCGAATTCCTCGGCAAATTTCCTCAGGTGCAACTGGAAGTCGTCCTGCTCAATCGTCGGGTCGATCTGGTCGGCGAAGGTTTTGATGTCGCATTGCGCGTGCGTGAACACGGTGATGAGGATCCGCTGCTGGTGACCCGGCGTTTGCGTCAGGCACAAATGGTCGTGGTCGCCAGCCCGGCGTTTTTACAAGGCCAGACGATCAATCATCCGCAAGATCTGAAAAATCTGCCGGTGTTGGGGGCGCTGGAGGCCGATCGCATGGTGCATGTGCGTTTGCTCGATCAGCAGGGCCACAGTTTCGAACTGAACATGGAAGCCCGCCTGGGCATCGATGACTTTGTCGTACGCAAGGCCTGCGTGCTGGCCGGTCAGGGCTTTACCCTGTTGCCGATGATGTATTGCGAGGCGGAACTGGAAAACGGCACGCTGGTGCAGATGCTGCCCGAGTGGTCACTGCCCGGCGGCTGGCTGCAAGCGGTGTATCCGCATCGACGCGGGGTGATGCCGGCGGTGCGCGCATGGATCGATCATCTGGTCGAGTCGTTCAATGCCTGTGGGGAGCGGTTGTTATGAGCAAGGGAAAAATGAGCGAAGCCGACGTCGCGGCGTTCTGCCTGGCATTGCCGGGTGCTCGGGAAGATTACAAATGGGGTGGCGTGCGGGTGTTTTCGATTGCCGGCAACAAGATGTTTGCCTTGCAGGGGCTGCGTGGAGATTCGTTGGCATTCAAGGTCGACAAGGATCTGTTTCTCGGTCATTGCGACCGCCCGGGGATTCATCCGGCGCCGTATCTGGCGCGGGCGCAGTGGATCATCATGCATCCGCCCTACCCGTTGGCTGCCGAGGAACTGAAGGAGTTGTTGCAGCGTTCGCATCAACTGGTGGTAAGCAAGTTGCCGAAGAAAACCCAAATCGGTTTGTTGCTGTAACCCCAATCCCTGTAGGAGTGAGGC
>NZ_CATKQE010000032.1:0-709 GCF_949767845.1 Pseudomonas sp. IT-232MI5 | reverse complement strand
TGTTCCTGCGCCTGCCGATGACGTCTACAAGGACGCCGGCAAAGTCGAAGTCACCATCAAGGACGCCACCGGCGGAAACTTCGAGAACCTGGTCCCGAGCACCACGCCAGCCGTGACCGAAGTCACTGACACCATCGACACCTCGACCGTGAAGCTGACGGCCGACACCACGGTCGCTGAAGGCGGCACCCTCACCTATACCGCCACTGTCGGCGCGCCGGTCACCGGTTCTCCTGTCGTGGTGACCCTGGCCAATGGTCAGAGCATCACCATTGAAGTGGGCAAGACCACCGGCACCGTAACCTTCACCGCGCCGAACGATGCGCTGACTGGTCAGGCCCCGCTGACCAACTCGATCACCGGCGTGAGCGGCGGCAATTACGAAAATCTGGTCGCCGACAAAACCCCGATCACCACCACAGTGACCGACAGCACCGACACCACCAATCTGTCACTCAGCGCTACCGGTTCCGTGGCCGAGGGCGGTTCGATCATCTACACCGCGACCCTGACCAATGCGGCGGGCTCGCCTGTCACCGTGACCCTGTCGAACGGCTCGGTGATCACCATCGAGACAGGTAAAACCACTGGCACCGTGACCGTTCCGGCGCCGGCCGATGACGTCTACAAAGACGCCGGCAAGGTCGAAGTGACTATCAAGGATGCTACCGGCGGCAACTTCGAGAACCTGGTACCGAGCACTGTGCCG
>NZ_CATKQE010000031.1:0-768 GCF_949767845.1 Pseudomonas sp. IT-232MI5 | reverse complement strand
ACGGTTCCTGTCGCGCTCAGCGTCAGGTTGGTGGTATCGACGGTGTCGGTGACGGTGGTGCTGACCGGGGTTTTGTCGGCCACGAGGTTTTCGTAGTTGCCGCCGGAAACGCCGGTGATCGCGTTGGTCAGTGGAGCGTGGCCAGTCAGCGCATCGTTCGGCGCCGTGGTGGTCACGGTGCCGGTGGTTTTGCCGACTTCAATGGTGATGTTCTGACCGTTGGCCAGGGTCACCACGACCGGCGAACCAGTGACCGGCGCGCCGACAGTGGCAGTGTAGGTGACGGTGCCACCTTCAGCGGCCGACTCGGTGGCGGTCAGTTTGACCGTCGAGGTATCGATGGTGTCAGTTACATCGGTAACGGCTGGCGTGGTGCTCGGAACCAGATTCTCGAAGTTGCCGCCGGTAGCATCCTTGATAGTGACTTCGACCTTGCCAGCGTCTTTGTAGACGTCATCGGCTGGAGCCGGAACGGTCACGGTGCCGGTGGTCTTGCCCGCTTCGATGGTGATCACCGAGCCATTGCTCAGGGTCACAGTCACCGGGGTGCCGGCCGGGTTGGTCAGGGTCGCGGTGTAAACAATCGAACCACCTTCCGCCACGGTGCCGGTCGCAGTCAGCGACAGGTTGGTGGTGTCGACAGTGTCAGTAACAGTGGTCGAAACCGGGGTTTTGTCGGCAACGAGGTTCTCGTAATTGCCACCGGAAATGTCGGTGATCGCATTGGTCAGCGGAGCGTGGCCAGTCAGCGCATCGTTTGGCGCGGTA
>NZ_CATKQE010000030.1:0-812 GCF_949767845.1 Pseudomonas sp. IT-232MI5 | reverse complement strand
TGATACCCGTAGCTTCGGTGTATGGTTTGAGCCCCGTTACATCTTCCGCGCAGGCCGACTCGACTAGTGAGCTATTACGCTTTCTTTAAAGGGTGGCTGCTTCTAAGCCAACCTCCTAGCTGTCTAAGCCTTCCCACATCGTTTCCCACTTAACCATAACTTTGGGACCTTAGCTGACGGTCTGGGTTGTTTCCCTTTTCACGACGGACGTTAGCACCCGCCGTGTGTCTCCCATGCTCGGCACTTGTAGGTATTCGGAGTTTGCATCGGTTTGGTAAGTCGGGATGACCCCCTAGCCGAAACAGTGCTCTACCCCCTACAGTGATACATGAGGCGCTACCTAAATAGCTTTCGAGGAGAACCAGCTATCTCCGAGCTTGATTAGCCTTTCACTCCGATCCACAGGTCATCCGCTAACTTTTCAACGGTAGTCGGTTCGGTCCTCCAGTTAGTGTTACCCAACCTTCAACCTGCCCATGGATAGATCGCCCGGTTTCGGGTCTATTCCCAGCGACTAGACGCCCTATTAAGACTCGCTTTCGCTACGCCTCCCCTATTCGGTTAAGCTCGCCACTGAAAATAAGTCGCTGACCCATTATACAAAAGGTACGCAGTCACCCAACAAAGTGGGCTCCCACTGCTTGTACGCATACGGTTTCAGGATCTATTTCACTCCCCTCTCCGGGGTTCTTTTCGCCTTTCCCTCACGGTACTAGTTCACTATCGGTCAGTCAGTAGTATTTAGCCTTGGAGGATGGTCCCCCCATATTCAGACAAAGTTTCTCGTGCTCCGTCCTACTCGATTTCATGAC
>NZ_CATKQE010000029.1:0-832 GCF_949767845.1 Pseudomonas sp. IT-232MI5 | reverse complement strand
TGTCCGGCAGACGCATGCGCTTGAGCTGGCCGCAGGCATCGTAGCGGTAACGCAGGGAGCCCCAGCCTTGGTGCTCGGTGATCAGCCGGTCCTGACGGTCGTACTCGAAGGCCAGCGGGTGTTGCTGGCCGTCGTCGACACTGATCAAGCGGCCGAGACGGTCGTATTGGTAACTGACCTTGATGCCGTCGGGCAGGGTTTTGACGAGCAACCGGCCTGCGCCATCGCGCTCATAAGCAGTGAGCAAACAAGAGCCGTCATCACCGAACTCGGTCTTCTCCAGCAGATGCCCGTTGAGGTCATAGGCGTACGCTGTACGCCGACCGTCAAAACCGACCTCCTGACGAATCAACCCGGTCGGCGTGTAGTCCAGCCGGTATTTTTCCCCGGACTCGTTTTCAATCTCGGTGAGCAATAACTGCGCATGGTCGTAGCGGTACTGCACCTGCGTGCCGTCGGGGTTGATCCGCCGCGAAACCAGGTGCAGATCGTCGTCGTATTCGTAGCGGGTGATGCGCCCCAGTTCATCGCGCTCGGCAGTGACCTGACCGTAGGCGCCGTAGCTGTAAGCACGGGTATTGCCGGTAGGAGATGTCGTCTGGATCAGTCGGCCAACCGCATCCCAATGCTGACGGGTGACCGCACCGTGTTCGTCGGCGGTTGTGGTCCGTCGCCCCAGTGCGTCGTAGGAAAAACGCCGCACGCCGCCGTCGGGCAAGGTCTCTTCAATGAGTTGGCCGAGGGCATTCCAGACCAGCCGATGCCGGCTGCTGTCCGGGTAACGGATCGACAGCAACTGGCCACGAGTGTCGTAGTAGTAATGGGTAACCTG
>NZ_CATKQE010000028.1:0-922 GCF_949767845.1 Pseudomonas sp. IT-232MI5 | reverse complement strand
GCCATCGGGATCGACCGCTTCGGTGACATCGCCCTCGGCATTGCGCCGGTAGATCCACACCGCGTCACCGCGAGAGCGTTTATGCAGGAAACCGTTGCGATACTCGTAGGACGTTGGCGCGTCAGCCGGCGGAATCAGCGCCACCAGCCGTCCGACCTCGTCGTAGCGGTATTCGGTGACCGCACCCAAGGCATCCTGTTCGGCGATCAACCGCCCCGAAGAGTCGTACGCCTTGAGCTGCTTGCCACCATCCGCTGAGACTTTACTCACCAGCCGCGCACGCTCGTCGTGCACGTACGTCTCTTCGGTGCCATCGACGTAATGCACTGCGACACTGCCGTCGTCGTTCCAGACGTAACGCGTGTCCATCTGCGAGAACGACGCCCAGTGGCGCACGCAACGCGCAGCCTTGCCCGAGCGTTCCCACTCCCAGAAAAAACTCGCGCCGCCGGCCAGTTGTCGTTGCAGGATCACGTGAGCGTCGTCGTAGTCGTAGCGCTCGCTGTCGCCGACGGCGTTGGTCGCTTCGATCAGGTGCTGATAGGCGTCGTAGCGGTAACTGACCAGCGCCTGTTCGGTGCTCCAGGCACCGTCGCGAAACACCTGGTAATCCACACCAACCAACTGCGCGCGGTCATAGCGCAACAGCAGCGAACGCCCGGCGCCGTTGTCCAGTCGCTGCACCCGGTCAGATCGATCGCGCTGCACCATCAGACGATTGCCATAGGCATCGCTGATCGCCGTCAGCCGTCCTGCGCGAAAGTGATAGAACCGCGCCGTTTCCCCGGCCAGTGCCAGGATCAGCTCTTCCGGTTCATCCCCCAGAAAGATCGCCGCCCGCGACAGACTGTTGTGAATCGCCGGTCTTTCAACGCTCGGCAACGGAAATCGAGTGCGCCGGTTTTCGTGATCGACCCAAACA
>NZ_CATKQE010000027.1:0-1054 GCF_949767845.1 Pseudomonas sp. IT-232MI5 | reverse complement strand
ATTCGGGTCGAGCGCGCCACTGATCTGGTCGATCGCGATGGGCGCGGCCAAGCGCGTGGCCTCACCGATGACGCTGTAGGCGCGGGACTTGGATCTGGAGTTGTCGACCACGACGCCGCCGCGACGTACGTGATAGGAGTACACCACCGTACGTTTGGCCAAGGCGCGCAGGGTGCTGTTGTTGTGTTCGATCGAGATCCGCACTGGCGGCGTGCTTTCAATACGCTGGATCACTACTTCAGTGATCTCTTTACCTTCGTCGCCGGTACCGAAGACGCTGAGGTAGATCTCGTCGTTCTTTTTGAAGATGTTGCCGTCCTCCGCCCAGACTTCTACCTGCGGCCGATCGTCCCCCAGCTCCTCCAGATCCACGATGAGACCATCGGCCTGTTTGAGGATGGGCGCCCCCAGCCGCAAGCCCTGGGTGTCGACGGCAATATAAACGGCCTCGCACCAGTCTTCGGACTCGTTGTAGACGCGGTCGCGGATCTTGTAGCTGACCGACACGCCGTCGGAGTCGCCGGCAGAGAGGATGGTGTCCTTGTCGGCCAGCACCACGATGGGATTACCCTCTGGATCGTCGAGCTGTTCCTGGGTGACGGGCTCGGACTCCACGGTTTTCCCGGCCCAGGCCAGGATGAGCACGTCACCGACGGCGCAGTTCCGGTAGAGCCAGCCATCGCCGGGCTTGGGCTTGGCGTAGATCAGCACGCCTTTCTCGGCGGTGGCCTTGTCGACACCGTCGCGCACCACATCCGGCGGATCGAAGGCCATGGTCAGTTCGGAGTGGCCGTAGTCGGGATTAAGATCCTGACCACCGGGTAGTTCGAGTTTGACGACGAACTTGATCGTCGGTCCTTGCTCGAAGTTCTGCCCGAACCGCTTGATCTGATAGGACAGCTCCCAGTCGCCGCTGAGCAAACGCTCGGGCGCGACGAAGAGGGTGACGTGCTTGTCCACCTCGATGTCTTCGGTGATGGTCTTTTGCGCGACCATGGTGTTGCCCACGTACACCTTGCAGTTATCGCTCTTGCTCATGTTGTTCCAGGCGGGC
>NZ_CATKQE010000026.1:0-1054 GCF_949767845.1 Pseudomonas sp. IT-232MI5 | reverse complement strand
GTCAGGGTCGAGCGCGCCACTGATCTGGTCGATCGCGATGGGCGCGGCCAGGCGTGTCGGCTCACCGATAACGCTGTAAGCGCGGGACTTGGATCTGGAGTTGTCGACCACGACGCCGCCGCGGCGCACATGATAGGCGTACACCACCGTGCGTTTGGCCAGGGCGCGCAGGGTGCTGTTGTTGTGCTCGATCGAGACTCGCACCGGTGGCGTGCTTTCAATACGCTGGATCACCAGTTCACTGATCTCTTTTCCTTCGTCGTCGGTACCGAAGACGCTGAGGTAGATCTCGTCGTTCTTTTTGAAGATGTTGTCGTCCTCCGCCCAGACTTCTACCTGCGGCCGCTTTTCCCCCAGCTCCTCCAGATTCACGACGAGACCGTCGGCCTGTTTGAGGATGGGCGCACCCAGCCGCAAGCCCTGGGTGTCGACGACAATACGCACGGCCTCGCACCAGTCTTCGGACTCGTTGTACACGCGGTCGCGGATCTTGTAGCTGACCGACACGCCGTCGGAGTCTCCGGCTGAGAGGATGGTGGCCTTGTCGGCCAGAACCACGATGGGATTACCCTCCGGATCATCGATCTGTTCCTGGGTGACGGGTTCGGACTCCACGGTTTTCCCGGCCCAGGCCAGGATGAGCACGTCACCGACGGCGCAGTTCAGGTAGAGCCAGCCATCGCCGGGCTTGGGTTTGGCGTAGACCAGCACGCCTGCCTCGGCGGTGGCCTTGTCGACACCGTCGCGCACCACATCCGGCGGATCGAAGGCCATGGTCAGTTCGGAGTGGCCATAGTCGGAATCAAGATCCTGACCACCGGGTAGTTCAAGTTTGACGACGAACTTGATCGTCGGTCCTGGCTCGGGCTTCTGCCCGAAACGCGTGATCTGGTAGGACAGCTCCCAGTCGCCGCTGGGCAAGCGTAGCGGCTCGATGAACAGAGTGACGTGCTTGTCCACCTCGATGTCTTCGGTGATGGTCTTTTGCGCGACCATGGTGTTGCCCACGTACACCTTGCAGTTATCGCTCTTGCTCATGTTGTTCCAGGCGGGA
>NZ_CATKQE010000025.1:0-1346 GCF_949767845.1 Pseudomonas sp. IT-232MI5 | reverse complement strand
GCGCCCGAATACCGCATCCGCATTCCTTACGATCCGCTGATCACCCCGGACAACGCCATCGAACTGAAATGGTTCGGCACCCGGTCCGACTTCACGACTTACGACCCGGAACTGGACTGGTATTTCCCCAGCGAAGACGAGGCCAATGACCCCGAGGGGTTCATCGTCACCGTCGCCGGCGAACACGGCAAAACCCTCAAGGGCGGCACGCTGGACCTGTCGTACAACCTGCTGACCGATGAAAACGGCACCATCGTCAAACGCGCATCCCTGCACGCCTCGCTGTTGAACGTCGGCGAAGCGCAACGCGAACTGGTCAAACCCATTGTGCTGGGTGAAAAAGATGGCGTACTCGAACCCAAAGTCCTGCCCGGTGGCGCCAGCAAAATCACCGCGCCACGGCCGGTGGCTATTCCGAGCGCGGCCAACGATATCGTGAAGTTTTTCTGGATCGTTGAAGGCAATGAGCCCGTCACCGACTCGAAAATACTCAACGCATTGTCCAAGGACAAGGACGTGGTTTTCCCGCTGAACGCGGCGTTTGTGGCCCAGCACATCGAGCCTAATCGCGGGAAAAAAGTGCAGGTGCACTACGAAATTTTCCGGGCGGCCAGCAACACGACCAGTTATTCGAATGTGCTGGAGTTTGTAATCGGCGAGCCGGTGGCACTCGATCCGCCAACCATCGATTCGGTCAAGGGCTCGCCAAGCGGCAAGGACATTGTCGAAGGTGGCACCACTGTTGAAACCAGCGTGGTGCTGAGCGGCATGGCGGCCAAGGGCAAGAACGTCGAGATACGCGATGGTGCCACCGTCAAGGATCAGGTCACGGCGGATCCGGTTTCTGGAATCTGGACCTACACTGTGCCGGGTCTGAGTGTGGCGAAACACAGTTTTAGCGCGATAGGAAAATATGGTGCCGAACCTACCTCTGCGGCCTACACCCTCACTGTCACGGCGGTCATTAAGCCGACGCTGAGCAATGTGCTGGACGACCGCAACAACGAAGTGCCAGAGGGTAAAACCACCTTCAGCACGTCGCTGACACTCAAAGGCACCGCCAGCAAAGATCAGGACGTCGGAATCTATGATGGCAGCGGTGCGAGCGCAGTGCTAAAGGGAACCGCGACAGCGGATAAAGCCACAGGCCTGTGGGAATGCACGATCACGGTTGTAGTGGGTGCGCGCCGGTTGTATGCCAAATCCCTTTATCACCCCACATCGACCTATTCCAATGTGCGACTCCTGACGGTGGAAGCCCTCAGGGCGCCGACATTGACATCGGTCAAAGGCTCGCCGAGTGGTAACGAAATCCCCGAGGATGGCTTCACCGTGGAAACGGCCGT
>NZ_CATKQE010000024.1:0-1849 GCF_949767845.1 Pseudomonas sp. IT-232MI5 | reverse complement strand
TGATGCGGTAGAGGAGCGTTCTGTAAGCCTGTGAAGGTGAGTTGAGAAGCTTGCTGGAGGTATCAGAAGTGCGAATGCTGACATGAGTAACGACAATGGGTGTGAAAAACACCCACGCCGAAAGACCAAGGTTTCCTGCGCAACGTTAATCGACGCAGGGTTAGTCGGTCCCTAAGGCGAGGCTGAAAAGCGTAGTCGATGGAAAACAGGTTAATATTCCTGTACTTCTGGTTATTGCGATGGAGGGACGGAGAAGGCTAGGCCAGCTTGGCGTTGGTTGTCCAAGTTTAAGGTGGTAGGCTGAGATCTTAGGTAAATCCGGGATCTTAAGGCCGAGAGCTGATGACGAGTGTTCTTTTAGAACACGAAGTGGTTGATGCCATGCTTCCAAGAAAAGCTTCTAAGCTTCAGGTAACCAGGAACCGTACCCCAAACCGACACAGGTGGTTGGGTAGAGAATACCAAGGCGCTTGAGAGAACTCGGGTGAAGGAACTAGGCAAAATGGCACCGTAACTTCGGGAGAAGGTGCGCCGGTGAGGGTGAAGGACTTGCTCCGTAAGCTCATGCCGGTCGAAGATACCAGGCCGCTGCGACTGTTTATTAAAAACACAGCACTCTGCAAACACGAAAGTGGACGTATAGGGTGTGACGCCTGCCCGGTGCCGGAAGGTTAATTGATGGGGTTAGCTAACGCGAAGCTCTTGATCGAAGCCCCGGTAAACGGCGGCCGTAACTATAACGGTCCTAAGGTAGCGAAATTCCTTGTCGGGTAAGTTCCGACCTGCACGAATGGCGTAACGATGGCGGCGCTGTCTCCACCCGAGACTCAGTGAAATTGAAATCGCTGTGAAGATGCAGTGTATCCGCGGCTAGACGGAAAGACCCCGTGAACCTTTACTATAGCTTTGCACTGGACTTTGAATTTGCTTGTGTAGGATAGGTGGGAGGCTTTGAAGCGTGGACGCCAGTTCGCGTGGAGCCATCCTTGAAATACCACCCTGGCAACTTTGAGGTTCTAACTCAGGTCCGTTATCCGGATCGAGGACAGTGTATGGTGGGTAGTTTGACTGGGGCGGTCTCCTCCTAAAGAGTAACGGAGGAGTACGAAGGTGCGCTCAGACCGGTCGGAAATCGGTCGTAGAGTATAAAGGCAAAAGCGCGCTTGACTGCGAGACAGACACGTCGAGCAGGTACGAAAGTAGGTCTTAGTGATCCGGTGGTTCTGTATGGAAGGGCCATCGCTCAACGGATAAAAGGTACTCCGGGGATAACAGGCTGATACCGCCCAAGAGTTCATATCGACGGCGGTGTTTGGCACCTCGATGTCGGCTCATCACATCCTGGGGCTGAAGCCGGTCCCAAGGGTATGGCTGTTCGCCATTTAAAGTGGTACGCGAGCTGGGTTTAGAACGTCGTGAGACAGTTCGGTCCCTATCTGCCGTGGACGTTTGAGATTTGAGAGGGGCTGCTCCTAGTACGAGAGGACCGGAGTGGACGAACCTCTGGTGTTCCGGTTGTCACGCCAGTGGCATTGCCGGGTAGCTATGTTCGGGAAAGATAACCGCTGAAAGCATCTAAGCGGGAAACTTGCCTCAAGATGAGATCTCACTGGAACCTTGAGTTCCCTGAAGGGCCGTCGAAGACTACGACGTTGATAGGTTGGGTGTGTAAGCGCTGTGAGGCGTTGAGCTAACCAATACTAATTGCCCGTGAGGCTTGACCATATAACACCCAAGCAATTTGCGTCGAAGAGACCAGATTGCGGTGTGTGAAGACGAAACGAACCGAAAGTTCGAAAGACTCACAAAACACCAGCTGTCACATACCCAATTTGCTGAAGCGAGGCCA
>NZ_CATKQE010000023.1:0-1953 GCF_949767845.1 Pseudomonas sp. IT-232MI5 | reverse complement strand
GTGACGCTGGTCACAGCCGGCGTCGTGCTCGGCACGAGGTTTTCGAAGTTACCACCGGTGGCGTTGCTGATCGTCGCCTGCACGGTGCCGGCGTCTTTGTAGACGTCGTCAGTCGGTGCTGGAACGGTCACGGTGCCAGTGGTTTTACCGGCGTCGATGGTGATCACGGCGCCGTTGGACAAGGTGACGGTCACTGGCGAGCCTGCGGCGTTGGTCAAGGTTGCGGTGTAGACGATCGAGCCGCCCTCAGCGACCGAATTGGTAGCGCTGAGCGACAGATTGGTGGTGTCGACGGTGTCGGTCACGTTGGTGCTGACCGGCGTTTTGTCAGCCACGAGGTTCTCGTAGTTACCGCCCGTCACGTTGGTGATCGAGTTGGTCAGCGGCGCATGGCCAGTCAATGCGTCGTTTGGCGCCGTGGTGGTCGCCGTACCGGTGGTCTGGCCGACGCCGATGGTGATCGTCTGACCGTTGGCCAGGGTCACGACAACCGGCGAACCGGTGACTGGCGCGCCGACAGTCGCGGTGTAGACAACGTTGCCGCCCTCGGCTGCAGTTGTGGTTGCAGTGAGTTTTACGGTGGTGGTGTCGATCGTGTCGGTAACGCTGGTCACGGCTGGAATCGTGCTCGGCACGAGGTTTTCGAAGTTGCCACCGGTGGCGGTGCTGATCGTCGCCTGCACGGTGCCGGCGTCTTTGTAGACGTCATCCGCTGGCGCTGGAACAGTCACGGTGCCAGTGGTTTTACCGGCGTCGATGGTGATCACGGCGCCGTTGGACAGGGTTACGGTCACTGGCGAGCCAGCGGCGTTGGTCAAGGTTGCGGTGTAAACGATCGAGCCGCCTTCGGCCACGGTGCCGGTGGCGCTCAGCGACAGATTGGTGGTGTCTACGGTGTCGGTGACATTGGTCGATACCGGGGACTTGTCGGCCACCAGGTTCTCGAAGTTGCCACCTGTTACGTCAGTGATCGCATTGGTCAGTGGAGCATGGCCAGTCAATGCGTCGTTTGGCGCCGTGGTGGTCGCGGTACCGGTGGTCTGGCCGACGCCAATGGTGATGGTCTGACCGTTGGCCAGGGTCACGACAACCGGCGAACCGGTGACTGGTGCGCCGACAGTCGCGGTGTAGATGACGTTGCCACCTTCTGCTGTCGACTCTGTTGCTGTCAGTTTGACGGTGGTGGTGTCGATGGTGTCGGTGACGTTGGTCACTGCCGGTACGGTGCTCGGCACCAGGTTTTCGAAGTTGCCACCGGTGGCGGTGCTGATGGTCGCCTGCACGGTGCCAGCGTCTTTGTAGACGTCATCGGCCGGGGCTGGAACGGTCACGGTGCCAGTAGTTTTGCCGGCGTCGATGGTGATCACTGCGCCGTTCGACAAGGTGACGGTCACTGGCGAGCCAGCGGCGTTGGTCAATGTTGCGGTGTAAACGATCGAGCCGCCTTCAGCGACCGAACCGGTCGCACTGAGCGACAGATTGGTGGTGTCGACAGTGTCGGTCACCGTAGTGCTGACCGGCGTTTTGTCAGCCACGAGGTTCTCGTAGTTACCGCCGCTCACGTTGGTGATCGCGTTGGTCAGCGGTGCATGACCGGTCAAAACGTCGTTTGGCGCGGTAGTGGTTGCGGTGCCGGTAGTCTGGCCTACACCGATGGTGATGGTTTGACCGTTCGACAGGGTTACCACGACTGGCGAACCGGTTACTGGCGCGCCGACGGTTGCGGTGTAGACGACATTGCCGCCTTCAGCGGCAGTGGCGGTCGCGGTCAGTTTCACCGTGGTGGTGTCGATGGTGTCGGTGACGCTGGTCACAGCCGGCGTCGTGCTCGGCACGAGGTTTTCGAAGTTGCCACCGGTGGCGTTGCTGATCGTGGCCTGCACGGTGCCGGCGTCCTTGTAGACGTCGTCAGCCGGGGCTGGAACGGTCACGGTGCCAGTGGTTTTGCCGGCG